>NZ_JBHJXS010000005.1:0-575605 GCF_042269265.1 Nocardia sp. NPDC056000
GTGCTCCGGTTGATGGGCACCTCGCTGGTGCACATGTTCGACGGCGAGGCCGTCCTGCGCGAAGTCCTGCCGCGACCCGAGCTCGAGGACGCTCGTCTACAGGCCGCGATCGAGCTGAGCAATGCCCTTGTCGCACTTCGCCGTAACTACCCGTCCGTCGCCATCGAGCGATCCGACAAAGAGAGATAACCCATGGCTCGAGAATTACCGCGTGACACATCCGCGGACTACATCGTGGTCGGCGGCGGCAGCGCCGGAGCGGCCGCCGCACGCCGGATCGCCGATTCCGGTGCCGAGGTCCTGCTGCTGGAAGCGGGCGGCCGCAACGACTCTCGGCTCGTCCGGGTGCCGGGCATGGTCGGGGCGATGCACGGGGTCGGCGCGCTGCAGCGCAGTGTCACCTGGCAACCGCGCACCAGCCCGCAACCGCATGCCGCCGACCGCCGGGTATCGCAGATGCACGGCCGCGGACTCGGTGGCGGCAGCGCCGTCAACGGGATGATCTGGTCCCGCGGGCACCACAGCAACTACGACGACTGGGCCGCGGCCGGATGCGTCGGCTGGAGTCACGCCGATGTGCTGCCGATCTTCAAGCGCATGGAGGCGTTCGAGGACGGCGCGAACGACTACCGCGGCGGCTCGGGCCCGATCGGTGTCACCCGTGCGCGCGATCTCGCCGCGGTGACCGACGCCTTCCTAGGCTCGCTCGCCACGACCGCAGGACTCGCCCGCAACCCCGACTACAACGCCGCCGAACAGGAGGGCGTCTCGGTCGCCCAATGGAACGCGGCCGGCGGGCGTCGGCAGAGCTCGGCGGAGGCGTACCTGCGTGATGCGCCGCCGAACCTGCGGGTGCGGACGGGTGCGCAGGTCTCGCGGATCCTGATCGACAAAGGTGTGGCCGTCGGCGTCGAGATCGCCACCAAGCGAGGCATGGAACGTGTTGTCGCACATCAGGAAGTCATCGTGTCCGCCGGTTCGTTCCGTACCGCTCAACTGCTCATGCTCTCGGGCATCGGACCGGCCGCGCACCTGGCCGAACACGGCATCCCGGTACTCGGTGATCTGCCGGTGGGGCAGGGCCTGCAGGATCACGCCGTTGTCCCGGTGGTCTACAACGTGACCGAAGGTCCGATCCTGAGTCCGGCGAAGTTCGTTGCCGCGATGGCCAGGGAACGCCTTCGGGCGAACTCGACCTTCCTGGGCGGCTCGTACATGGAGGGCATCGCCCACCTCAGGTCCGAGTTCGCCGACACCATTCCCGATCTGCAGTTGTTCGCGACCCCGCTCGGTCGCCGCGGCGACGATGCCACGATCCCGGGGGTCCACCCCGATATCGACGGTGCCTGCTTCACGGTCTATCTGGTGCTCCTCTATCCGGAGAGCTCGGGCACGGTGCGCCTGGCCTCGCGCGATCCGCATGCCGCGCCCGTGATCGACCCGCGCTACCTGAGCGCATCCGCGGATCTCGACGTGCTGATGTCGGGGCTCGAGATCGTCCGCGAGGCGATGGCACACCCGGGGGCCGCGTCCTACGTCCGCGCCGAAGTCGCGCCCGGCCGCTCCGGCACCACGCCCGCGGCCGCCCGCGAGGACGCGCGCCGTCGGATCTCGAGCGTCTATCACCCGACCGGCACCTGCCGGATGGGCGTGGATGAGCGAGCCGTGGTCGACCCCGACTTGAAGGTGCGCGGCATCGAGCGGCTGCGCGTCGCCGACGCATCGGTGATGCCGTCCATTCCCGGCGGCAACACCAACGCGCCGTCGATGATGATCGGCGAGCGCGCCGCCCAATTGATCCTGGAGGACGCATGACCCCCCTGTTCGAGGTTGCCGTGATCGGCGCCGGCATCTCCGGTCTCGGCACCGCGATCACGCTGCGCGAGGCGGGGATCACCGACTTCGTGGTGCTGGAGAAGGCCGACAGTGTCGGTGGTGTGTGGCGGGACAACACCTATCCGGGGTGTGCGGTCGACATTCCGTCCATCGCCTACTCGTATTCCTTTGCGCCCCATGATGACTGGAGTCGAAAGTTCGCGCCGCAGCCGGAGATCCTGTCCTATCTGCGTGCGACCGCCGAGCGCTTCGGCGTCGGCGAGCATCTGCGGCTCGGGGTCGAGGTGTTCGAGGCGAAATGGGATGAGCCGCAACAGTGCTGGGTGTTGGACACCAGCGACGGTGAGATCCGTGCCCGTTCGCTCGTCGCCGCCGCCGGACCGTGGCATGAGCCGAGCCTGCCCGATATCGACGGTCTCGACTCCTTCCCGGGGCCGGTGTTCCACACCTCGCGCTGGGATCATGAGGTCGATCTGACCGGACAGCGGGTGGCGATCGTCGGAACCGGAGCCTCCGCGATCCAGGTGGTGCCGAGCATTGCCGAACAGGTGGCCGAACTCCATGTGCTGCAACGGACTCCGCAGTGGGTGGTGCCCAAGATGGAGCCCGCGCCGTCCCGGATCACGCGACGCCTGGGTGTGCATCGTCTGGGGTGGGTGCACCAATTCAACCGTCGCCGTGAGGAATTGATTCTCGAATTCACCAATATCGCGTTCAATCATCGCTGGGGGCAGGCGGCCTTCAAATGGCTTGGACGCCAGAACATCCACGCGGCCATCGAGGACCCCGCGTTGCGCGCCGCCCTCACCCCCGAGTGGTCGGTCGGCTGTAAACGGCTGCTGATGTCGAGTGACTACTACCCGGCGCTCGCACGCCCGAACGTCTCGGTCATCTCGACCGGCCTGACCGCCGTTCGCGGTAATACCCTTATCGGCGAAGACAATTCCAAAACCGAAGTCGATGTCGTGATCATGGCGACCGGATTCAAGATCCTCGACATGCCGATCGCGGGCAAGGTCCGGGGCAGTGATGGCCGCAGTCTGTCCGAGCACTGGGACGGCAGCCCACAGGCGTACCTGGGAACCACGGTGCCGGGCTTCCCGAACCTCTACATCCTGTTCGGGCCGAACGTCTCGGCCGTCGCGTCGGGGTTCCTGATCATCGAATCCCAACTGCAGCAAGTGGTTCAGGCGCTGACCCATCTGCGGCGCAGTGCCGCGACGGCGCTGGAAGTCCGGGCCCCGGTGATGCGGCAGTTCAACAACGACGTCCAAGCCGCGCTCCAGAGCACGGTCTACAACTCGGGCGGATGCCGCAGCTACTACTTCGACAAGAACGGCCGCAACGGCTTCTCCTGGCCCTGGTCCGCCCGTCGCCTCCGCCGCATGACCGCACGCTTCGACCCGACGGACTACACCGTGACGCGAGCGTGAGCACGCCATGTCGATTCAGCGTGCTCGAACGAGTTACTCGGTGGAGGTGACCAGTGCCGGGTTGTTCTGTGCCGGAACGGTTTCGGTCTGACCCCGTACCGTGCCCGCGCGCCAGTAGCCGACCCCGCCGAGCACCAGCAGGACCGCCAGCGTGCCGAGGGTGAATACCTCGAACTGGGTGCGGTCCACGCCCCAGACCGCCATGAAGTCGTAGTCGAGTCCGAACAGGCTGTCCAGAACGCCGGGGAAGATCGCCACGAACGAGCCGAGCAGCACCCAGGCCAGGCAGATCATGCCCAGGGCGGCGAAACCACGATTGCTCACCGGCACCTGGAACGGCCGAGGCTGATCGGGGAATCGGGTGCGCAGGCGGATCGCCGCCGGGATCACCAGCAGGTAGCTCAGCAGGAAGGTGGTGATCGAGATGCTCAGTACGACCGCGAAAACCGATGCGCTGGAACCGGTTACCTGCATCGCCACGAGCATGAACACCGTCGCGACGACGCCGGAAAGGAGATTCACGCGCAGCGGCGTGCCGAGTCGGCGATGGAAGACGCCGAAGAACCCGCCGAAGAACGCGCCGTCCGCGGCCGCGACGGCCTGGACGCGGTCACTGATGATCATCCATGCCGAGCCCTGGCTCATCAGGATCAGGATGAACAGCACTGCCGCGACGGTGGCCAGTGGTTCGGCGGCCGGACCGTAGACCGAGAACACGGTGCCGATGGCTTCGAGAAGTCCGCCGATGCCGGTGATCTGGTCCTTCGGGACGACGACCAGGATCGCGAAGATCGGGATCAGGTAGCACGCGGCGGCGGTCAGGCAGGAACGCAGCAGCGAGATGGGGACGTCGCGGGCCGGATTGTCCATCTCCGCCGCTGCCGCGCTGGATGATTCGAAGCCGAGGTAGGCGAACAGCAGGATCGGAGTGACTCCGAGCAGGCCGGTCATGGTGGGGCTGAAATCGTCGAAGGAGAGTCCGGCGACGCCGTGTTGGATCGCGTACGCGACGGTGGTGGCGACGAAGAACAGCAGCAGTCCCAGTTTCAGGATCGCGCCGATGGTCGGAATCCATTTGCCCCGGCGCAGGCTGACGACCGCCGCGAGCACGGTCAGCCAGATGAAGCCGAGTTTGAACAGGTAGTCGCCGACCGATCCGGCGGGCAGGGATCCGACGTGCTCATCCCAGGTGGCGGCGGCGAGAAACGAGATCGACCCGCCGACCCATACCGGTTGGGTGACCCAGGTGAGTAGTGCGGCGATGGCCCCGGCTCCTCGACCGAAGGCGGTTCGGACCCAGGTGTACGCGCCGCCTTCCTCGGTGAATGTCGAGCCGACTTCGGCGAAGATCAGCCCGTAGGGGAGCAGGAAGGTCACCGCGAGTACCAGGGCCCAGGTGAAGGTTTGTGCGCCGAAGGTGGAGACCTGACCGAGGGTTTCCAGGCCGACGACAGCGGCGATGATGAGGAAGACGATGTCGAAGCGGCGCAGGGCTTTGACCAGGTGCGCTGATTGTTCGGTCGCCAGGGCTGTCGGGGTGTCAGTCATGTCCGTCTCGATTCGGTGTGCCGCGAATTCTTTGAGATTCATCTCGATGAATGATGTTCAGCAAACAACGCCATCGTGTTCAGAACATGTGAACGGCCAATTTCGAGTCGTATGGTTTTTTGATGCAGATCATCGAAAATGGTGAGCCCCGGCGGACTCGCCACGCCACTCATGCGGCGAAGGTCGCCCGAATCCGGGTGGCGACCGCGCGCACGCGGGCGGTGCTCTGCACGCCTTTGAGGCTCGCGAGCACGACCGATAGCGGCACGACATCGTCGGCTATCGGGACGGTAACCACGCGCCCGCCGTCATAGGTGACATCCGAGGCGGGCAGCTGATTGAGGATCGAGAAGCCGTGACCGCGTGCCACCAGCCCACGCACGGCTTCGTAGCTGCCGGTCCGATACCGGACGGTCGGGGTAATGCCCGCAGCGGTGAACATCGCGAGGAAATAGTCGCGACTCACCGGCAGGTCGAGCAGGACCATCGGGTCATCGGCCAGGTCCCGCAACGCAATCGCCGGCGCGCCCGCCAGCCGATGGTCCGGGGGTAGCACCACGTGCGGGGCGTACGTGGCCAACACCTCGCAGTCGAGATCGTCGGCGATTCCCAGGTCGTAGCACAGCGCCAATTCGCTACTGCCGTCACGCAAGGCCGTCCGCACGGTGTCCGGCCGCACCTCGACGACATCGATCTCCAGCTCCGGATATGCCTGCCCCACATCGGAAATGAGCCGGGGTAGCAGGAACGGGGTCAGGGTGATGAACGACGCCAACCGCACCCGGCCTCGGACCGCGTCCTCGTGACCGCGCGCGGCATCGAGGACATCGCCCAGATGCGCGAGCACGCTGCGGGTATCGCGCAGCATCTGCTCACCCGCGGCGGTCAGTACCAACCCGCGCGAGCGCTGGCGAATGAACAGGGGAGTGCCGATCTGGTTCTCCAACTGCGAGATCGACGACGAAATCGCCGATTGCGCCACCATCAACCGTTCGGCCGCGCGAGTCATGCTCAGGAATGTGGCCGCCTCGACGAAATAGCGCAGTTGGGTGAGGGTCACATCGGGTCGTCGCTGCGAGTTCACGACACTGCCGCGCTCTCGGCCGCCTCGAACTCACCTAGGCGACACCCGAGCATCGCCTCCAGGTACCGCAGCACACTGTTCCGTGCACCGATCGCGCTGATCCGGCGGTTGCGCGCGACGATATGCAACCCGAACGCATCCTCCAATCCGACTGCCGTCTGGGCGATTTCGTCCGCAGACGCGGTGAAGGTGAACGCACCGTGACTGCGGCCGATCTCCAGCGCGGTGGTGTACAGCGACACTTCCAGATCGAACAGCGTGGTCATCAGCACCGAATGCCGGGGATTGCGGCTGGCGTGCACATGCAGCTCGTACAGCACCGCGCACAGCGGATCGTCGGCGGAATCGGGGATGCCGAGTTGCACTGTCCTGCACAGCCTCTCGACCGGATCGGAGCATTCGCGCACGGCGTCGAGCCTGCGTCGATAGAACCGATCCACCGCAGCTTCGTGCACTTCGAGCAGCAGATCCTCCATCGAGGGGTAGTAGTAGCTGACCAGCCCCGCCGACAGTCCCGCCTCCTGCGCGACATCCTTGATGCGCAGCCCGGTCAACCCCCGCTGGGCGATCGCGGCTGTCGCGGCGGCCACCATCTCGTGCCGCCTGTTCTCCTGCTTCTTCGGACGCGCCATGTTCATCATTATTTATGAACTGCATCAGAAAACAAGTTCTGAGATGACCTTTCTTGAAGTGGACAGATGGTTCGGACTGGGCGATTATTTGAGATCAATCGCAAAGAACGGTTCGATCTGATCCCCACTCCAGTCAGGAGCCTGCCGTGCGTGATCCCCGGTACGACATCCTCTTCGAACCGGTCCGAATCGGACCGGTGACCGCCCGCAATCGCTTCTTCCAAGTCCCGCACTGCAACGGCATGGGCTACCGCGACCCCTCCGGCGAGGCGTACATGCGGCAGGTCAAAGCCGAGGGCGGCTGGGCGGTGGTGTGCACCGAGCAGGTCGAGATCCACCCCACCTCCGATATCGGCCCGTTCATCGAACTGCGGCTCTGGGACGACCAGGACCTGCCCGCCCTCACCCGGATCTCGGAGAAGATCCACGAGGGCGGCGCGCTGGCCGGAATCGAGCTCGCCCACAACGGACTCAACAGCCCCAACCTGATCAGTCGCGAAACCCCGCTCGGACCGCAGAACCTGCCGGTGGTCTCGTGGAACTACGATCCGGTGCAGGCGCGCGAGATGACCCGATCCGATATCGCCGACCTGCGGCATTGGCATCGCGAAGCGGTGCGCCGGTCCCTGCGCGCGGAGTACGACATCGTCTACGTCTACGCCGGGCACGCAATCGGCGGACTGCATCACTTCCTGTCCCCGCGCTACAACAACCGCACCGACGAGTACGGCGGCAGCCTGGTGAACCGGGTTCGGCTGCTGCGCGAGATCCTCGAGGACACCCGCGAGATCTGCGAGGGCCGTGCCGCGGTCGCCTGCCGAATCTCGGTGGACGAGTTGCTCGGCGACGCGGGCATCACCCGGGCGGAGATGGAAGACGTCATCGGAATGCTCGGCGAGCTCCCGGATCTATGGGATTTCGTCCTGGGCAGCTGGGAGGACGATTCGGTCACCTCCCGCTTCGGGCCCGAGGGTGAGCAGGAACCCTATGTTCGCGGGCTCAAGCAGCTCACCACCAAACCCGTTGTGGGCGTTGGCCGTTTCACCTCGCCGGACATGATGGTGCACCAGGTCAAGAGCGGCGTGCTCGATCTCATCGGCGCGGCCCGGCCCTCGATCGCCGATCCCTTCCTGCCCCGCAAGATCGAGACCGGCGACCTCGAGGACATTCGCGAGTGCATCGGCTGCAATATCTGCGTCTCCGGTGACTTCACGATGTCGCCGATCCGCTGCACCCAAAACCCCACCATGGGTGAGGAATTCCGGCGCGGGTGGCATCCCGAGCGGATCAAACCCCGATCGAGCGAATCGACGGTGCTCGTCGTCGGCGCGGGCCCGGCAGGGCTGGAGGCCGCGCGTGCTCTCGGTCAGCGCGGCTACGCGGTCAGCCTGGCCGAGGCGACGCGTGAACTCGGTGGACGCGTCCGCACCGAATCGAGTCTGCCGGGCCTGTCCGCGTGGATCCGCGTGGTCGACTACCGCGAACAGCAACTGCGTCGACTCGACAATGTCGAGGTCTTCCGGCAGAGCCCGATGACCGCCGATGACATCCTCGACAACGACTTTCAGCAGGTGGTCATCGCCACCGGTTCGCACTGGCGGCGCGATGGTGTCGCCCGCTGGCACACCCACCCGATCCCGATCGCCGCCGGGGCCGAAATCCTCACTCCCGACGACATTTTCGCCGGACTGCGCCCGCGCGGTCGCAAGGTCGTGCTCTTCGACGACGACCATTACTACCTCGGCGGCGTGATCGCCGAACTGCTCGCCACCGAGAAGTTCGACGTCACCCTGGTCACCCCCGCCGCCCATGTCTCGCAGTGGACCACCAACACGATGGAAGTGCATCGCATCCGCAAGCGGGTGATGAACGCCGGTGTCGAGGTTCAGGTCAACCGGGCCGTCACCTCGGTCACCGCCGATGGTGTGACGACGACTTGTGCCTTTACCGGCCACGAGGTCACCATGCCCGCCGACAGCGTCGTATTCGTGACCGCGCGACTGCCCAATGACGGCCTGTACCACGAGCTGCACCGGCGCAAGGACGAATGGGAGGCGGCCGACCTGCGTTCGGTGCGCGGCATCGGCGACGCCTGGGCTCCCGGGACCATCGCCGCCGCCGTGTGGTCGGGCCACCGCTACGCCGAGGAACTCGACGAGCCCGCCAACACCGATCCGGTGCCCTTCCGGCGCGAAGTCACCGGACTGTCAACCGAATCCGTGCTGCTGCCTTTCCCGTCCCTTGTCGCACAACAACTTTGAGGAGACCACTGATGCCTTCCGCCACTCCCATTCCCACCGGCCCCGAACTCGCCGCCACCATGACCCCCAGCGCCTATGTCACCGCCGAGACTCTGCGTGCCGGAGATCCGCAGGAGCACGAAAGCGCCCATCTCGCCAGTGCCGACCAGCGATTCAGCGTCGGTTCCTGGCGCGCGCAGCCCTACACCGAATACATCGAGTCCTATCCCGGCGACGAGTTCACCCACGTGCTGGAAGGATCGCTGACGCTGATCTCCGAGGACGGCGTGGCTCACACCTTCGGTCCCGGCGACTCGTTCACTCTCGAACGCGGCTGGCGCGGGGAGTACCGGGTCGACGCGCCGCTGCTCAAGCAATTCGCCATCTACATCCCCGGGGAGTGACGATGACACCACCATCCTCGGCCGCGGACTGGTCGGCCCTGGCCGAAACACTCGCTCCACGTACCGAACTGTTCATCGACGGATCCTTTCGCCCCGCCGCCTCGGGCGAGACGTTCGACTCGATCGCACCGGCGACCGGCGACGTGCTGGCGCGCGTAAGTGCCGGTGACGCCGCCGACGTGGATCGGGCCGTGCGCGCCGCGCGCTCGGCGTTCGAGTCCGGGGTCTGGTCCCGGGCGGCCTCCGCCGAACGCAAACGGGTGCTGCTGCGGCTCGCTGACCTGATGCTCGAGCATCGGCACGAACTGGCGCTGCTGGACTCGCTCGATATGGGCAAGCTCGTCGTCGAGGCCGACACGGTCGATGTGCCCTCTGCCGCAGCGCTTTTCACTTACTACGCCGAGGCGCTGGACAAGATCCCCGGCGAGATCGCGCCCACCGATCCCGGTGCGCTGGCTCTGGTCACGCGCGAACCCTTGGGTGTGGTCGGCGCGGTCGTGCCGTGGAATTTCCCGCTCGATCTCGCGGTGTGGAAGCTCGCACCCGCACTCGCCGCCGGAAACAGTGTTGTGCTCAAACCCGCTGAGCAGTCACCGTTGTCGGCGCTGTGGCTCGCCGAATTGGCGGCCGAAGCCGGGCTGCCCGACGGTGTGCTCAATGTCGTGCCCGGTCTCGGCGAGACCGCGGGTGCGGCGCTAGGCCTGCACATGGACGTCGACGTGCTCGCGTTCACCGGCTCCACCGCGACTGGTAAGCGGTTCCTGCGCTACGCCGCCGACTCCAACCTCAAGCAGGTGTGGCTCGAATGTGGCGGCAAGAGCCCGAATCTCGTATTCGCCGACGCCGATCTCGACGCGGCCGCGGAGAAGGCGGTGTTCGGCGGGTTCTACAACCAGGGAGCGGTGTGCTCGGCCAACTCGCGCCTGCTGGTGCAGGAGGACGCGGCCGAGTATCTGACCGAGGCGCTGCTGCGGCATGCCGCAGCGATCCGCCCGGGCGATCCACTCGACCCGGCCTCCACCCTGGGCGCGCTCGTATCCGAGGAACACACCCGCACCGTCATGGGGTTCATCGACCGCGCCCGCGCCGACGGTGAGGTGCTGCTCGGCGGCAACCGCACCACCGTGGCCGGGCGGGGATGCTTCGTCGAGCCCACCATTTTCACTGGCCTGCAAGCGGACTCGGAACTGGTCACCCAGGAGGTCTTCGGTCCGGTGCTGTCGATACAGACCTTCCGCGATGAAGCCGAGGCGGTGCGCATGGCCAACGACAGTGTGTATGGCCTGGCCGCATCGGTGTGGACGAACAGTCTCGATCGCGCCCACCGGGTCTCCTCCGCCTTGCGGGCGGGCACGGTCTCGGTGAACACCGTCGACGCGCTCAGCGCCCAAACACCTTTCGGCGGTTTCAAACAGTCGGGCTTCGGCCGCGATCTGTCGCTGCACGCGCTCGATAAGTACACCGGCTTGAAGACGACCTGGTTCACCATTCGACCAGCGGTCGGCTGAGTCATGGAATTGCCAACTCTCCCAGGGTATTCGGAGGTGCAAGTGTCCACCGAGGAGATCGACGTTCTCGTGGTCGGTGCCGGTCAGGCCGGTATTGCGATGAGCGAGCACCTCACCGCCCACGGCATCACACACCTGGTGCTCGAGCGTGATCGCGTCGCGGAGCGATGGCGGTCGTGGCGCTGGGATTCGCTGGTTGCCAATGGACCCGCATGGCATGACCGCTTCCCCGGGCTGGAATTCGATATCGCCGCAGACGAATTCGCCACCAAAGAGCAGGTCGCGGATTATCTGGCCGCCTATGCCGACAAGATCGCCGCGCCGATTCGCACCGGCGTCGAGGTCACCTCGGTACGCCGCAACACCGGGCGGCCGGGCTTTGTGGTCGAGACATCCAGCGGAACCATCGACGCGCGCTTCGTTGTCTCGGCCACCGGTGCGTTCCAGCGGCCGCTCATCCCCAATGTCGTTCCCGCCGACGCGGGTATTCATCAGATCCACTCGAGCTCCTACCGCAATCCGCGGCAGCTGTCGGACGGTGCGGTGCTGGTGGTCGGTGCCGGATCGTCCGGCGTGCAGATCGCCGATGAGCTGCGGCGCTCGGGCCGCGCGGTGCATCTCGCCGTCGGGCCACACGATCGCCCACCGCGCAGCTATCGAGGCCGCGACTTCTGCTGGTGGCTCGGAGTTTTGGGCAAGTGGGGCGCGGCGGTTCCACCGCTGGGAGCCGAGCATGTGACGATCGCGGTCAGCGGAGCTCGTGGCGGGCACACCGTCGACTTCCGAGCTCTCGCCGCCGACGGGATCACCCTGTGGGGAACGGCGACGACCTTCACCGACGGTGTCCTGCGGTTCGCCTCGGACCTGCGGACGAACATCGAGAACGGTGATGCGAACTACCTGGCGATGTTGGCCGAGGCGGATGAGTATGTCGCCCGCAATGGTCTCGAGCTGCCCGAGGAGCCCGACGCACATCTGCTCGGCCCCCTGCCGAGCTGTGTGACCGAACCCGCCGCCGAACTCGCGCTCGCCGAGGCTGGTGTGAGCACGATCGTGTGGGCGACCGGATTCGCCAATGACTATGACTGGCTGCGGGTCGACACATTCGACGACCGAGGAAGACCGGTGCACCAGCGCGGCGTCTCGGCCGAGCCGGGACTGTACTTCCTCGGCCTGCCGTGGCTGTCGAATCGCGGATCGAGCTTCCTGTGGGGCGTGTGGCACGACGCCGCATACATCGCCGGGCAGATCGCGATCCAACGCGGCTATCTCGCCCACAAGGCGGCAAGCCGAACAGTCCCCGTCTCCTGAACCATCCCTCGGCATCCGAAAGGAACTGTGCACCTTGACTTCCCCCACACACCGGCGGATTCGGCCGTTCAACACCAAAGACACCTATCCCGAGCAGAATCTCTCGAACGACCTGTGCCAAGCTGTGGTCGCCGGTGGCGTGGTCTACCTGCGCGGCCAGATCGGCCAGGACCTCGAGACCCGGGAATCCGTCGGCATCGGTGATGTGGCCGCGCAAGCCGAGCGAGCCATGAGCAATATCGCCATGCTGCTCGACGAGGCGGGCAGCTCATTGGGCGACGTCGTCAAGGTCACCGTCTATCTGACCGACATCCGGTACCGCGAACCGGTGTATCAGGTGATGGGACGCTGGCTCGAAGGCGTGTACCCGGTCTCGACGGGTCTGGTCGTCGAGGCCCTCGCTCGTCCGGAGTGGCTGGTCGAGATCGATGCCACGGCGGTGCTCAGCGAGCCGAAGGACAACCGCGCATGACCCTGTCGCTGGTAGCGCGTGACCCCGGCACCGGGGCCTTCGGTGTGGTCATCTGCTCGTCGAGTCCGGCGGTGGCGGCGCGCTGTGCCCACCCGCGCGCGGGCGTGGGAGTTGTTGCCTCGCAAAACATTACGAATCCGGCACTCGGCGTGCACGTCCTGGACTTGCTGGACGCTGGGCATAGTGCCACCGCAGCGCTCGAGGCGGCCTTGGCGCACGAGCGGTTCCCGGATCACCGCCAGGTGACCGTCGTCGATATCCATGGCGGCACCGCGGTGCACTCCGGCGCATACAGTCTCGGAGCCCACGGTGAGGCTGTCGGTGAGCAGGCCGTGGCCGCGGGAAATCTGCTCGCCCACGACGGCGTCCTGGCCGAAATGCTCGCGGGTTACACCGGCAGCGGGTCGGCGACCTTCGAGGACCGCCTGCTCGACGGGCTCCGCGCGGGATTGGCGGCTGGCGGGGAGGCGGGACCGGTGCATTCCGCAGGTCTGCTGGTCGTTGATGATGTGTCCTGGCCGGTGACCGATCTGCGGGTCGACTATGCCGCCGACCCGTTGGCGGATCTCGTTGCCCTGTGGGAGCTTTGGCAACCGCAGAAGGCCGACTATCGGATGCGTGGTATCGATCCGACGGCCGCGCCCTCCTACGGCGTTCCGGGTGATCTGTGACCACCATCGACGACGTGGTCGCCGGGGGAGTGGCTACCGCCCACCCGGCCTTGATTCGGCTGTCTCGTGATCTCTACGACCATCCCGAAATCGCTTGGGAGGAAATCCGATCGGCGCGCCGGGTTGCGGAACAGCTGGCGGACAACGGATTCGAGATCACCGACCGATACTGCGACCTGGAGACCGCGTTCGCGGCCCGGATCGGCAGCGGTGACCTGCGCATCACGCTGTGCGCGGAGTACGACGCGCTGCCCGGCCTCGGCCATGCGTGCGGCCACAACCTGATCTCGGCCATCTCCGTGGGGGCGGCGCTCGCGCTCGCACCCGTCGTCGATGACCTGGGCCTCACATTGTCGGTGATCGGCACACCCGCCGAGGAGGGCGGCGGCGGCAAGATCGAGCTCCTCGAACGTGGCGGTTTCGACGGCCAGCACGCGGCGGCGATGGTCCATCCCGGCCCGGTCGACGTGGCCGTGGCCCGGCCATTCGCGGTGTCGCACAGCCGCATCGAGTATCGCGGCAAAGCCGCGCACGCCGCCGCGTACCCCGAGCGCGGCGTCAACGCGGCCGACGCGTTCACCATCGCACAGGTCGCGATCGGGCTGCTGCGCCAGCAACTGCCGCACTCGGTACGCGTACACGGCATGATGACGCGCGGCGGCGAAGCACCGAACGCGATCGCCGAACACACCGCAGGCCGGTGGTACGTGCGCGCGGAAACGCTCGCCGAACTCGCCGAGGTCGAACCCCGCATCCTGCGCTGTTTCGAAGCGGGCGCATGGGCCTCGGGTGCCGAACTCACCGTCACCCCCGAATCCAAGCATTACGCCGAATTCCGCACGGACACCGAACTTCTCGCCTGCTACGAGCGTCGCGCGATCGCGGCGGGACGCCATTTCACCTCGGGCGCGGACGCGATGATGGCCCGGGCATCCACCGATATGGGCAACGTCTCCCAGCTCATCCCCGCCATCCACCCGTACATCGGCATCGATTCGATGCCCGCGGTCAACCATCAGCCCGAATTCGCCACCGCCACCACCACTCCCGCCGCCGATACGGCGATCGGACAGGGCGCCGTAGCGCTGGCGGGCACGATCGTCGACGCCGCCGCCGATACCCGGATCAGGAATCGCCTGATCCACGGCCACCGCGTGGACTGACGCAGGAGCACAGCCATGGTCACACCGACCCCCGTCCGCACCGAGCATGATCTGCTCGGCTTTCACGAGGTTCCCGCCGACGCCTACTACGGCGTGCACACCGCGCGCGCCATGGCGAACTTTCCGATCAGCGGGGTACCGATCTCGCGGCTACCCGATCTGGTCGTGGCGATCACTTCGGTGAAACAAGCAGCCGCGCAAGCCAATCGGGACCTGGGCGAGCTCGACGGGAACATCGCCGAGGCGATCATCGCGGCCTGCACCGAGATTCGCGCCGGTGCCCTACACGACCAGTTCGTCGTCGACCAGATCCAGGGTGGTGCGGGCACTTCGACCAACATGAACGCCAACGAGGTGATCGCCAACCGTGCGCTGGAGATCCTGGGCCATCAGCGCGGCGACTACCACATCATCCACCCACTCGAACACGTCAATCGCGGCCAGAGCACGAACGACGTCTATCCCACCGCGGTGAAGGTGTCGCTCGGATTCGCTTCGCGCACAATGGAACACACACTTCGCGCACTCGCCGAGCAGTGCGCGGCGAAAGCCGTCGAATTCGCCGACATGCTCAAACTCGGCCGGACCCAACTGCAAGACGCCGTGCCGATGACCCTGGGCCAGGAGTTCGCCGCGTTCGCCGTGACCATTGGCGAGGATGCTGACCGTCTCGCCGAAGCGTCCATGCTGATCGCCGAAATCAACTTGGGCGGCACCGCGATCGGCACCGGACTCAACACCCATCCCGCCTACCCGGACATCGTGTGCGAGCACCTGCGCCGGATCACCGGCCTGCCACTGACCACCGCCCGGGACTTGGTCGAAGCCACCTCCGACGTCGGTGCGTTCGTCCAACTCTCCGGCGTCACCAAACGGTCCGCGATCAAACTGTCCAAGATCTGCAACGATCTACGTCTGCTGTCCTCCGGCCCCCGAGCGGGCCTCGGCGAGATCAATCTCCCACCCGTACAAGCGGGTTCGAGCATCATGCCGGGCAAGGTGAACCCCGTAATCCCCGAAGTCGTCAACCAGGTCGCTTTCGAAGTGGTCGGCAACGACCTCACCATCACCATGGCCGCTGAGTCCGGCCAACTCCAACTCAACGCCTTCGAGCCGATCATCGCCCGAGCCCTGCTGTCCTCCCTCACCCACCTCACCGCCGCCGTACAAGTCCTGACCGAGCGCTGCATCCGCGGCATCACCGCCAACCCCGACCGCATGCTCGAGGCCGTCCTCAGCTCAGCCAGCATCGCCACCGTGCTCAATCCGGTACTCGGATACGAGGCGACATCAGCCCTGGTCGCCGAAGCGATTGCCACCGGTGCCTCCATTGCCGAGTTGGTACGCCGCTCCGCACTGATCGACGACGCGGCCTTGACGCGCATACTGAGCCCGGACAACCTGCGCCGCCGGTGACCGTGGCCCGCTACGAACGGCTAACCATGTGAGGACTCGCTGTCTTTCGATGCGGTGTCAGTTCGCAGCCTGGCCGTTGTATTCGGGGCAATAGAACGTGATGGCTTCGTCCACGATCTTTCGGGCGTGGTCGCGGGTGTAGAGCGGGGCCGGTGTGTCCCGCGTCCCGGGGACGGCGGCCACCGCGTTCACTTCATCGGCAGCTGTGCGCCCCTGCTCGCGCATCTCTCGGCACACGGTTTTCGCGGTGCCGAAGATATCCCCGTCGGCGGTCGGCACTCCGTCATGCTTAACGGCGGCCAGGAACGCGATGTCCTTGGTCGAGGACGATTCGTCGTCCGAGCCGCAAGCGGCCAGGACGGCGACGCTGATCGCTATCGGCAGTGCGGCCCAGAGTCTTGCGCTCATGTCACCTCGAATTGCCTCGTGGGATACGGCGTTTCCGGATCATCGCATAGTCGACGGGCCGAGGGTGGGATGTGTCAGGTGCGGCGCGGCAGCCGTGCCACGCGGTAGCTCGCGGCCACTGGCAGGCTTCAGTGGCTCACGGCCACGTGCTGGTGAGTGACTCCACAAGGGCCGCAACAACATTTGGATACAAGGCATCGACGATCGCATCCGGTGAATGCTGAGCCAACTCCTCGCGAGGTGTTCGGTGGGCGACGACGATGACACCGAACCTCGCCTGCCTGGCGTAGGCAATGTGGTGGGGCGCGTCGCCGATGACAACCGTGTGCGCCGGGGAGAGCGGCTTGCCGTACTTGCTTTCGAACCGTGTGGCCACGACGGCGGGAAGGTCGAATCGGTCGCGTGCATCGGATCCGAAAGCGCCGATGTCGAAATCGATATGCCGGTCCAACCCGGCGGCCCGAAGTTTGATCTCGGCGGCGGATCGCGGACTCTCTGTCAGCACAGTCTGTACGAGCCCGTGTGCATCAAGGATTTTGAGGGTGTCCGCCGCGCCCGGGTAAGCGGGCTGATCGCGTGCCGGCTCCGAGTCCTCTTCGGTCACAACCTCATCCAACTGCTGATGAGACTCGTCGATACCGTCGTCGTCGGCATCGGCCGGAATCAAGGTGCCGTCGACGTCCCAGATGACGAGTCCCGCACGCTCCATGCTCATTCCGTGCATCTTGGCAGATCTGGCCACAATGCACACAGGCTCGTGGATCCGGCTCGGCCCGCGGGGTCCTGTCATGACATCGCCGATGGGGCAGGAAGTTACAGCGGCGCGGGTGGTTCCGGTGTCGGCTGGCGCGTGGGTATCGCGCTGATGGCCAAGGCCAGCATGACCAACGCCATGCCCGCCAGTTCGAACACCGTCGGGCGTTGCGCGAGGGCGATCGCGCCGACCACGCTCGCGGTGGCGGGAAGCAGGGCGAGCAGCAGGGCGAAGCGGGCCCGGCCGACCGCGGTCAGCACCACCTGGTCCAGTGCGTACGGCACCGCGCTCGACAGGATGCCGATGCCGAGACCGAGTAACCAGGTGCGAGGGTCGGCAAAAACCGTTGCGTCGATAGCGAATTGGGGGATCAGCACGAACGGTGCGGACAGGATCGCGGCGGCGGCCATTCCCACCGCGAGCGAGTCCTGACCATCGCCCGCGTCGGCAACGCGTTTGCCGACCAGGATGTACCCCGCCCACAGGACGGCCGCAGCAAGGGCGAAGGCGATGCCGACCGGTTCCACGTCCAGTTGGACTCCGGCCAGCAGAATCACACCGATCGCGACCAATGCGACCGCGAGCAGATCGCGGGCTCGACGCGAGCCGAGCGTGGCGACCGCAACGGGGCCGAGGAATTCAATGGCGACCGCAGTGCCGAGCGGAATGCGCGCAATCGCCTCGAAGAACACGATATTCATCGACAGCGTGACGATGCCGAACCCGGCCGCTACCGCGATCATCCGCCGAGTCCACCGAGCTCGCCATGGCCGCCGCCAAGCCAGCAAGGCTACGCTCGCCGCGGCAGCCCGCAACCAGGCGACGGTCGCGGGTTCAGTGGTATCGAACAGGGACACTCCGAGCGCAGCACCAGCGTATTGGGAGGTCGCGCCGACGATGAACACCATCGGAACCGACCAGAGGGGAAGCGCGCGCCCCGACGAGCGTTCGACTGTCGAGACCGAATTCATCCTATGAGTAAGCCACAGCCCACCACGGAGTTCAACGCGGATCAGATTCTGTTCAGCCCGCGTCCAGACCTCTCGCGCACAACATGATTCGCGATGCCGGCGAGCTCTGCCGAGAGGATGTCACGAGGGACTCCGATGTCCACTCCGCACCTGTGCCTGTCGGTCGACACGACATTCATGCCTATTCTCGGAATGGGTCACTCGCACTGGACAATCCGCGGCCCAATGCGGCGGGTTGGCTGTGCGGGCTCACACCGGCCACGGACAGTTCGAACAGCTGTTTCGCGCGGCTGACAGGGTCGGGATGGTGCTCGGTGGCCAGGGCGATGCCGACGATCACCGCGATCAGGTCTGCGACAGTGACACCTTGCGCTACTGCCCCATCCTCGATTGCGCTGCGCAGCAAGGGGTTTCCCGCCTCTTCCAGCGCGGCCGAGCACGAGTTGCCGTGTACCGGGTCGGATCCGGCGGCGTCGTAGGTCAGCGCGACAGCCAGGCCCCGAGCGTGAACGCAGTAGGTGACGACATCGGTCAGCCAGTCCAGCAGGGCGGTTCGACTGTCGCCCGTACCTGTCAGGTCGTGGGCGCGGTCGCACAGCACCTCGATTCGTTTCCGGGAGACCGCCTCCAGCAACGCGTGGCGCGTGGGGAAGTGGCGGCGCACGGTCGCCGAGCCAACCTTCGCGATGCGGGCGATCTGCTCCAAGGAGGCACCGGCGCCGTGGGTGGCGACCTCTTGTTCGGCGACGGCGAGGACGCGGGCGTAGTTGCGGCGAGCATCCGCACGCTGCTGTTCGGACACCGTGTCACCTCCTGTATTGCGAAAACGGCGGGCCCCGCCATATCGTACGTGAGGACTAAACGGCGGGCCCCGCCGTTTAGCAGTCGAGTAGTCGAGGAACGCCAATGTCCACAGAAACTTCGCCCGTCCTGGTCACCGGCGCCACCGGCAAGCAGGGTGGTGCCACCGCGCGCGCCCTGCTCGGAGCCGGAGTTCGGGTCCGCGCCCTGGTGCGCGACCCAGCCACCGACCGGGCCGAGGCCATCGAGGCGATCGGTGCCGAACTGGTCACCGGCGACCTACACGACCGCGATTCGGTGATTCGGGCCGCGGAAGGCGCCCGGGCCGTGTTCTCCGTGCAGATGCCCGGAATCACCGCGGGCGGCTTCGATTTCGACGGGGAGGTGACGCAGGGCGTGAACCTCATCGAGGGCGCGAAGGCCGCCGGTGTGCCGCAGTTCGTGCACACCTCGGTGACCGGCGCCGGGCAGCACACCGAAACTCCCGGCTGGTCCGACGGGCGCTGGGCGTCGATGGAACCCACTCTGAATGCGAAGAGCATGATCCAGGACCGGGTCCGCGAGGCCGGCTTTCAGCATTGGACGCTGCTCAAGCCGGGCACGTTCATGGAGAACTTCCTGCCGTCCGCGGCGTACATGTTCCCGCGCGGCATCGAGGGCGGTCTGGTGAGCGTCATCAACCCCGAGACCCGGCTGTCCCTGGTCGCGGTGGACGACATCGGCCGCGCGGCCGCCGCAGCCATCACCGCGCCGAAGCGATTCCACAGAGTCGAGCTGGAATTGGCGAGCGACTACCTGTCGATGACGGAGATCGCCGAGATCCTCTCCCGCGCCTTGCGGACAGACCTCGCCGCACCCGACATGACCGAACAGCAAGCGTTGGCTGCGGGAATGCCGCCCTTCGCCGCCGCGCTCGAATGGCTCAATGCGGCCGGCCAACCAGGCCGCCCGGCGTACGCCAGTGCCCTCGGCATCTCACTCACTGCCTTCGAAGAATGGGCGCAGTACTACCTCGCGAGTTGATGCCTGACATGGGTTCCGCTTCGGCCCGTTCGGGCCGGACCTCGTTTTCCGGCTGAACGCGCGCGAATAGGTGACATCCGCAGCAATCTCACTGTCGTCCGCTCGACTCCGTCGGGACGGCCTTCCCATGTGGTTCAGGCGAGTCCGAACCTTCCCTTCCGCCGGTGACTTCGATGAGCTGAGCGCGGCGGTCACCTCCGCCGCCTTGCTCACCGGGTTGAGCTCCCACCCTGGCGCGGCGCGTGCCCTATTCTGCGGCTCGCGCACATCAGTTGGGCCGCAATGAGATCCGTCCTTCTCTGAGGTTCGACTCTCGCTCGCAACTCGCTCGGACGACGTGAAACAGACTGACAGGAAGGGTGTTTCGAGGCGGAATGCCAGGGTAGGTCGCTGGTGTCCGTATTGAATCGATTGTGGAGGTAGATCTCATGTCCGAGCATGACAAGAGCGGCGTGCGTGAAGGGCTCGAAGGGGCCGTCGAAGGCGCGAAGGGTACGGCCAAGGAGGCGGCGGGAGCGGTTTTCGGCAACGATGACCTGCGCCAGGAAGGACGCGCTCAGCAGGACAAAGCCGAATCGCAGCGTGACGCGGCGAAGAAGGAAGCCGAGGCCGGGAAGGAGCGTGCCGCGGCGGAATTGGACGAACAGCGTCAGCGCGCGCATCAGAACCGGTAGGTCCTGAATCGCTTCCCCATCCATGAGGCGGACGGTGTCAGCGATGCCACCGGCTGCCTATAGACCAGATGAGCTCCAACGCATAGTCGGCCCGGTCCCCTGCGCCCTGCGCGGTTTCATATCCGATGCGGCGGGAAAGGCGTAGGGAGTCGAGACGAACGGAGTGCCTCCGGTGACGGTTGACAAGAGCGCGGGTCTGCGGCGCGTGGTGATAGTCGGCAGTGGATTCGCAGGTTTCACCTGCGCGAGGAAGCTCTGTCGCATCCTGAGCAGATCGGATGAGGATGTGGAGGTCGTGCTCGTTTCCCCGACCGACTACCACCTCTACACACCGTTGCTGCCCGATGTGGCGGGCGGTCTGATCGATCCCCGGTTCGTCGCCATCTCCCTCACCGACACCCTGCCCCGGGTCAAGCTGGTGATCGGGAAGGTCGATGCGGTGGACCTGGACGGCAAGACCGTCACGATCACCGGCGAGGGTGATACGCGGACCGAATTGTCATGGGACAGATTGGTTCTCACCCCGGGTTCGGTCACCCGGCTGTTCGACGTCCCCGGTTTGTCCGAGCACGCTCGCGGTCTCAAGACCATCGCCGAGGCGGTGTATCTGCGTGAGCATTTCCTGCGCCAGCTCGAATTGGCCGACCACGAAACCGATCCCGCCGTCCGCCAAGCCCTACGCACGGTGGTGGTGGTCGGGGCCTCCTACGCCGGAACCGAACTGATCGCGCAGTTGCGCGCGCTGGCCGACGCGTATGCGCGTCGGCGCGGTTTCGACCCCACCGAGATCCGTTTCCTGCTCCTGGATACCGCCGACCGTGTGATGCCCGAGGTCGGTAATAGGTTGGGGGACAACGCATTGAGTGTCCTGCGCGATCGCGGTATCGATATCCGCTTACAGACCTCACTGCGAGAATTGACCGAGGATCAGGTCGTACTGACCGACGACACAGTCGTTCCCACGCGCACGGTCGCCTGGGTTACCGGGGTGACCGGCGCGCCGCTGCTCACGGGATTGGATCTGCCGATGGAACGCGGACGGCTGGTCGTGGACACCTCCCTGCGCGTTCCCTCTCATCCCGATGTCTTCGCCGGTGGTGACGCGGCGGCGGTTCCCGATGTCACCAACCCGGGCAAGATCACCCCGCCCACCGCACAGCACGCCACCCGCCAGGGCAAGGCTCTGGCGCGCAATGTCGCGGCCAGTGTGGGTGTGGGAGTGGCGAAACCGTACAAGCATCGCGATATGGGTCTGGTCGTAGACCTCGGGCCGCGCTTCGCGGTCGCCAACCCACTGGGCGTGCATCTGTCGGGATTCCCGGCAAAGGCGATCACCCGGGCCTACCACACCTTCGCGGTGTCCCGAGGCGTCAACCGTTGGGCGATCACCCTGTCCTATCTCACCAACGTGGTCACTCCGCGCCCGCTGTCGACCCTCGGCCTCGTCGACTCGGGCGAAGCGAGTTTCACCGGCAGCGAGGGCATTCCGGAACACCACTGACGGCACCCCGCGACATCGTTTCACATCGAGATCGCCGGGTAAGTGCCACATAACAGGAGGTGACGATCATGACCGATGCAGCAGAAACGAGGAACCAGATTCCCTCGGTATCCCTGGCCGAGGAAAAACGTTCCGTCGCAGAACTTGTCGAGAACGCCAGCACCCAATTGACCCGCTTGGTTCGGGACGAAATGCGACTGGCCGTGCTCGAAACGCAAGCCAAAGCCGGCGGTATAGCCAAAGGCGCGGGCATCGCGGGAGCCGGTGCGCTCCTGGCGTTCTACGGCGGCGCGACCCTGGTCGCCGCTGCGGTACTGGGGCTATCGCGCGCGGTGCCCGATTGGGCGGCGGCCTTGATCATCGCGGCCGTGCTGCTCGTACTCGGCGGGGTGCTGGCATTGGCGGGCAAGAAGACCGTCGGCCAGGCCGCGCCCCCGGTCCCGACCGACACACTCGCGGGCGTCCGCGACGATGTGGAAACCATCAAGGAACGAGGGCGGCGATGAGCGACCCAGCAGAATCACATGGTGCGGACGAACTCGACAGTGTCCGCCAGGATCGCGACCAAGCCAGAGCGGAACTCGCTCAAACGGTCTCAGAACTGAGCGACAAAGCCGACGTGCGCGCCCGCGCGCAGGACAAGGCGCACGAGACCGCACAGGCTGCGCGTGAGCGCGCAACCGAGGTCGGCGAGCACGCCCGCGCGGCCGCCGCACAGGTGCGCGAACAGGCGGCCCTGGCCGCGGACACGGCAGTGGCCAGAACACCCGAACCGGTGCTCGCTCGGGCCTTGCAAGCCGCCGACATCGGGCGCCGGAACCCGATTCCCCTCACGGCCGCAGCACTTTCCGGTGTCGCCGTGTTCTGGTGGATCTCGAAGCGGAGGCGTGCGTGAATACTCTGTACAAACCCATCGGCATGCTGGTCGGGGTGCTCGGTGGTATCGCCGCGAACGCGGTGTTCACCCAGATCTGGCGCCGGGCCAGCGGCGAAGACCGGGCCCCGAGCGCGACCGCGCGGAACTACAGCTGGCAGGAAGTCCTCGTCGCGGCGGCACTACAGGGCGCGATCTTCGGTCTGGTGAAAGCCTCCATCGACCGCGCCGGCGCGGCGGGCTATCAGCGTCTGACCGGCACGTGGCCCGACCGGTAGGACGCAGGCGAGTTCCACCCGGTCACCATTCGTGAGCTGGTCGAACGTCAGCGACTGGTCGGTCGGCATGAATGGTCAGCGGTACGGTCAGTATCGAAACCTCCGGCGAAGTGGTGTACCCGTTCACGTAATGGTGCAAATCGGGCAACGTGACAGGGAACTCGCGGATGAACGATCCCGACAAGACTCAGCTCCTACAGGTGCAGCTCGATACCGACACCGCAAGCCCGGTCGTGACCGTGACCGGGGAAGTCGACGTCACATCGGCGCCGATGCTGGACCGTGTGCTGCGCGACGCGTTGCATACGAGCCCGCGCACCGTGGTGATCGATATGACCGGGGTCAGCTTTCTGGGCTCGGCCGGGATCACCGTGCTGGCCGCCGCGGCCCAGCACAGCCCGGAACTGCTGCGCATCGTCGGCTCGTACCCGGTATCGCGTCCGCTCGAGATCACCGGCGCGGACGTGCTGTTCGCCATGTGTGACAGCCTTCCCGCGGCAATGAACCAGGCGAACGCGTTGGGATGACCGCTTTCGCCGTTCAGCGGCGAGCGTGTCAGGCAGCGAGTGGGCGCGGCAGCAGCAGTACTCGTGCAGCCGCCAGCACCTGTCGCAGATTCGGTAGATCCGAAGGGGCAACATATCGCGGCCGGGCGCGCGAGAAGCGCACGCGGTCCGGCTGCTCGCACATCAGCGCGAGTTTCGCGTTGGTCGTCACCACCAGCTCGCATCCCGGCTCACAGCCGTGCCAGCGCCCCCGGCAGCCACCCACACCCCAGCCGACCACACGGATCGAGGCTCGCCGATCCGCGCTCGCGCCGAATGAATGCTCGGTGGGGCGGACCCCTGCCACCGCGAGTTCGGCGATAAACGTGAGCAACTGCGCGCGAGCGGAATCCTCGGTCGCGATGCCGCCAGGTCGAGCGTCGAAATCCTTTGTCATGACGGGCCTTTCGATTGGTCAACCACACCCTGGCGGGCATTGGGTGAATGCCCCGCACCGGTGATCTGAAAAACGCAGACGACGGCGTAGTGGATTTCCGGCGGACGATCCGCACGGGTCAGTGCAGTGCGTGTTCGAACAGCGGCCACGAATCATGAAGATCCTGTTGCCAGTACCCCCAGGAGTGAGTTCCGACCGGGCGCAGATTGAAGGTGGCGGGTATTCGGAGAGCTGCCAGACGGTCGCGCAGGGCCACCGCGCACCGTGCGGACAGCGCCTCGATGACGACGCCGGTGGTCAGCTGTGCTTGCAGTTTGGCGGTATCGCCCGCGATGCCCGGACCGTCGAGCGTGTCGAGCGCGCCCGGTACGCCGGTACCGGCCGAGACGTAGATCGCGGTGCCGCGCAACTGATCCGCGTGCAGGTAGGGGTCGGTGGCGTTCCATTCGGGGTCGCCGGGCGGGCCCCACATGTTGACCGCGTTTCCTGCCCAGCGGGCCACCACCGCACTCACGAAAGCGTGGCCGACGGGGTCGCTGGTGCGGGCACAGCCGCTGTAGGAGCCGATCGCCCGATACAGTCCCGGTGCGGCCAACGCCAATTGGAAGACCGATGTGGCGGCCATGGAAATACCGCCGATGGCATTCGAGCCGTTTCCTCGAATGGCCGAATCGATGATCACCGGCAGTTCGCCGGTCAGGAATGTCGCCCACCGTTGTCGTCCGAGTACCGGGTCGTCGGTACGCCAGTCGGTGAAATAACTGGCGCGACCGCCCATCGGAATCACGAGGCTGATCTGTGTATCGGCGAAGAAGTCCGCGATATCGGTTTGGTCGAACCAACTGCTCGCATCGAGCCCGCCATTGGCGCCGTTGAGCAGGTACAGAACCGGGGTGGGGACCGAACCATCCGGTGCGCGAAGCACTTTCACCGTGATGACGCTGTCCATGGCCGCCGAGTACACATCGAGATCGAGCATGCGCCCGGCTCCGTCGGCGGCGGAGACCAGGTGCGATCCGTCGGCCGCGCCACGCGCGTTCACCCTCACCTCCGATACCGCGATAGGTGTCGGAGCCGGTGCCGCGGTGCCGACCACCGAGCTCGGTAGAACCAATGCCAGGGTCATCGTGGTGAGCAATCGTCGCGACCGGATTCGGCATCGGCGCAGCGGCCACCCGGATACATGCCTCATCGCGACTCCCGCACTCGTGGTTGGTTGTGAGCGGAGACGGTAGGTGCGAACTCGACTGGCCAGCAACATCTCTGGAAATCCCGGATCGTCGCGGGAGTCGGGGCGCGCGGATGGTTGGAAGTCCTCACAAGATTCGAGTTCCCCGCGCTCTGATCTCGCACGGTGTCGTTAACTGCGCTGCGACAACAGTTCTCGGAGAAATCCCGTGAGGAATCGAGGGGTCCGTGCTCGACTTCGGCTTCATCGACGATTGGACTCCCGCGCCCGGCCGCATTACCGGCTGGACAATCGCCCCGGAGTCCCACGCCGCCATGCTCGCCGCACCACCGCATCCCACGCCGCCGTCCTATCAGCAGGAGCAGTATTTGCGAGCCACCCTGCGCAATGTCGATGCGGGCGTGCATGCCTCACGGTTGTGCATGATCGCGGTCGAATTACCGGGACACCCGGACCGTCCGGCTCTCAAACGCACCGTGACTCGGTTCCTGCGTCGCCACGACACCTTCGCCAGCTGGTTCACCCACGAACCCGGCGGGGCGATCGCGCGGCGAACCGTCCCCGCCGACATGATCTCGGTGATCACCCGCGACTACGGACTGTTCGACTCCGGCAGTGCGATCCGCGCACATGTACACCGGCTTGTTCCCAACGCCCTGCACTGGGACTGCTTCGGCTTCGGGGTCATCGATCACGGGACCTCGTTCACCATCTTCGCCGCCATCGACCACCTGCACACCGATGGTGTGGGTCAGGCGTTGACCTTCGCCGAACTGCTCATGATCTACGGCATCGAATCCGCCGGCAGCAGAGCCGAACTCCCACCCGTCGGCAGCCACCTGCACTACTGCTGCCGTGAGCGTGCGCTCAACGCGGTATTGCTCCCCGAGTCGCCACCTACGCGCACGTGGGTGCGACTGCTTCGCCAGAACGGCGGTGAGATGCCCGCTATGCCGGTGGATCTGGGCCAGGACAAGGGATCCGGGTTTCGCGACGGCGCGCAGATCACCGTCCCGCTCTTCGACGAGCGGACCGCACTGCGGTTCGAGCAGGTGTGTACCGACAACGGTGGGCGCTTTCTGAGCGGACTGTTCGTCGCGCTGGCATTGACCGATCTCGAATTGGCCGGGCGCGAATGGTATTTCGCGCTCACCCCGGTCAACACCCGCAAGGAATCCGGTGAGAGTGGATCCATCGGCTGGTACACCAACCTGATCCCGATCGCGTTCCAACTCGAGCCCACCGACACCTTCACCTCGCTGGTGTCCACCGCCCAGTGGGTTGTCGACGAAGCCAAGGAACTCACCGATATCTCCCCGCATCGTGTCCTGGAACTCGCCGCGACCGACCCGGCCATCCGCACGCGAACGGGCTGGGCCGCGACCATGCTCTCGCATATCGATGTCCGCAAGATCCCGGGCGCGGAGATTCTCGATCACATCAACGGCGGTATCTACGGCAACCGGGCCGCCTCGGGTGCGGTCTACGTCTGGGTCAATCGTTTCTCCGACGTGACCACCCTGAGTCTGCTGTTCCCCGACACCCCCGAGGCGCATGCCTCGATCAACCGCTATGTCAAAACACTGACCGCGATCCTGACGACGGTGGCGACGGACGGCGACTACAGCGTCGATATCGATACACGGCGATGAGCATCCGAACCGCGGCGGACATCGGCAGTGTCCGCCCCGTTCCGCTACGCGCGGCCCGGGGCGCTTTCGCAGCGTGCCTGCTCGCGGTCTTTCTCCAGATGCTGGACATGACCGTTGTCAACACCGCGCTTCCCACCCTCGCTCGCGACCTGGCGGCGACGGGTTCCGCGCAACTGTTCGTCGTCACCGGCTACAGCCTCGCCTTCGCGTGCGCACTCCCGACCGCTACCCGACTCGGCGATATCCATGGTCGCAGAACGCTTTTCCTGGCGTCGATGGCCGGGTTCATCATGGCGTCGATCTGGTGTGGCTGCTGTGAGCAGAGCACGGCTCTGATCGGCGGACGAATGGTGCAGGGCATCGCGGCCGCCGGGATGGCGGCGCAGACGGTGGCCATCGTCAATGCCAGCTTCGCCCCCGATCGGCGCGCGCTCGCATTCGGAATCTACGGCGCGGTCGCCGGATCCGCCGGACTGGCGGGCCCGCTCGTCGGTGGCGCGATCGTCGCCACCGACCCGTTGGGACTGGGATGGCATGCGATCTTCCTGCTCAACGCACCCGTCGGCGTGCTCGCCCTGATTCTGGCGTATCGGGGGCTGCACATCGGTGCGTCGCCCACCTCCACGCGTGCGGACATCCCCGGCGTGCTTCTGGCCTCGGTGGGGCTGCTGCTGGTGTTGTATCCGGTCACGGTCGGTCGCGAAAGAGGGTGGCCGGCAGCCATTCTGGTTATGCTGGGCGTGGGCTGCCTGGTGCTGGTCGTATTCGGTTGGCAGCAATACCGGGCAGAAGGAACCGGACTGCTCCGCGGTGCGATCTTCACCGATCGCACCTTCGCCGTCGGCGCGATCGCGATGCTGGTGTTCTACGGAGTCTTCACCGCCTTCCTGTTCACGGTCTCGGCCACCATGCAATCCGGGATCGGCCTGTCCGCGTGGCAGACCGCCACGTTCATGACACCGTTCGCGCTCGGGGCGATCCCGGCCGCGGCTACCGCACCGCTGCTGGTTGCACGTCTGGGATCGCGGACCCTCACCGTCGGCATCCTGGTGTTCGCGGTGTCGGCGGCGGTGATCGCGAGCTTGCTGCACCACTCATCGGCAGGTGTCGAGGCCCGTGTTCTCGCCGCGCCGATCTGCCTGGCGGGCATAGGCATCGGTTGGTTCGCCGCGGCACTGCCCGCGCTGATGACCGCGCGTGTGACCGACAGTGAGGTCGGCTCGGCGTCGGGCCTGCTGCCGACCATCCAACAGCTCGGCAGCGCGTTCGGTGCTGCCGCGCTGGGCACCGTGTTCTTCGCTCGGATCAGCGACGGCGACGGCATCGCAGCGGGGGAGTCGGCGTTCGCGCGCGCGCTGATGGAGCGCGGAATACCACTCGAGCGGACCTTGGCCGAGGTGGGGCGGTTCGACACCTGCGCCCATGCCGCACTGGCTTCCCCCACACCGATGGTCGACGGTTCCACCTGCCCGGCAACCATTCCCGACGTCGGTATCGACGCCGCCGCGGTCACCATGGCCCAGACCTACATCGCGGCGCTGAGCACGCTGATGTCCATCATGGCCGCGATCGCGTTCGCCCTCGGCATGCTGACACTGCTCATGCCACGCGACGCGGGCAGCCGGGCATGAGCCGCGAGAACGAGGTCCGCTTCGCCACCGGACCGGTGGTCGCGATCATGGCGGTGACAACCGTCCTGCTGCTGGCCCGATGCGCGCGGTACGACTATTTCGGCGACGAGCTGTACTTTCTGTCGGCCGGTCGGCATCTGTCGCCGGGGTATGTCGACCAGGGGCCGCTGGTTCCCTTGCTCGCACACCTCGCGCGCTCGGTCGCCCCGGGATCTCTTGTGGTACTGCGTATTTCATCGATCCTGGCCGGTGCCGCGGCGATCGCGGTATCCGCGGCCATCGCCAGGGAGTTCGGCGGTGATCGGGCCGCGCAAACCCTCGCGGCACTGGCCTACGCCACGTGCCCCTTTCTGATCACCCAGACCGCGACATTATCGACCTTCGCGTTCGACGCCACGCTCTCGGCGACAACGGTCTGGCTGCTGATCCGCTGGACTCGCACCCGTGAGGACAGGTTGCTATTCGCCGCGACGTTGATCGTCGCCCTCGATGTGCAGGTGAAACTCCTTGCCCCCGTGCTTCTGGGAACCCTCGCCGTGGGCGTGGTGACCGCGGGTCCGCGAAATCTGCTCAGGCGCAGCGCACTCTGGGTGGGGCTGGCGCTGGTCTGCGTGTCGGCAATACCGATGGCCTGGTGGCAGCACTCGCACGGCTGGCCGCAACTGGCGATGGGAGCGGTCGTGGACCGTGAACAACGCGCCGCCACCGGCGGCGTCGCCGGGCTGCCGGTTCAGTTCGCACTACTTGCCGGTCTGCTGGGAATACCACTGCTGCTCAATGGATTGCGGGCATTGATTGTCGACGCCGAGTGGCGTCGCCACCGCTTCGTGGCCATCGCGGCGGGGGCCGATATCGTCTTCATCGTCGCGATCGATGGTCGCCCCTACTACTTCGCGGGTTACCTGCCGGCGCTGTTCGCGGCCGGCGCCACGTACGCGTTGACGACACTGCGCCCATGGCGTTCCCGGGCATCGCGCGGTGTGTTGGCCTGTGCTGTGGCGGTATCGGCCGCCGTCTTCGTCCTCATCGTGGGCTTGCTCCCGCTGCCCGCTTCGCACCTGCGCGAACCCGCCGACACCCAGGCCGAAATCTCGTTGCGTATGCGACTTTTCGGAACCTCGGGGTGGGATCGACTGGTCTCCGCCGTCACCGGTGCCTACCGGGACCTACCCGCCGATCGACGCGAGGGCACCATTGTGATCGCGCAAACCTATTGGCAGGCTGCCGCTTTGGATAATCTGGCCGGTGGACGTTTCAAGGTGTACAGCCCCAACCGCGGTTTCGCGCTGTTCGGCACCCCGCCACCCGCGACCGCGAGCGCGCTGTTCGTCATGATCGACGGCTCCGAAACCACTCTGCGCCAATCTTTTTCCGACATCACCGCGCTCGTTCATGTGGATGATCGGCTCGGGTTCCCCGGCATCGACCGCCACGTGACGATCTGGCGTTGTGAGCGTCCCGCCCGCCCCTGGTCTGACATCTGGGCAGACATGACCACCGACATCCTCGACAACAGGAGCCTTCGATGACCCCGCCCTCCACCGACTTCGTCCGCTTCGATCAGCCCTGGACGATCCCCGAACTCATCGCCCGCAAGAACGGGCGGCGCGTCTCGGTGGTGCTGCCCGCGTTGAACGAGCAGGAGACCATCACCGGGGTGATCGCGTCGATTCGTCCGCTGGTGGGCGGGCTCGTCGACGAACTGCTGGTCGTCGACTCCGGATCCACCGACCGAACCCGTGATCGCGCCCGGGCCGCCGGCGCGATCGTCTATACCCGGGAGCAGGCGGTTCCCGATCTGCCGACGCGGCCGGGTAAAGGCGAAGTGCTGTGGCGCTCATTGGCGGTCGCGAGCGGCGATCTGATCGTGTTCGTCGATTCGGATCTGGTGTCGCCGAGCCCGACGATCGTGCCGTCCCTACTCGCACCCCTACTCACCGACCACCGGCTGCGACTGGTCAAGGGCTGCTACCGTCGACCGCTGCGGATCGGCGCGACCTACGATCTCGACGGCGGCGGGCGCGTCACCCAATTGGTGGCCCGACCCCTGCTCGCTGCCTTGGCACCCGCGCTGGCCGAACTCGCCCAACCGCTCAGTGGCGAATACGCCGCCACGCGTAGCCTGCTCACCACCATTCCGATGGCGCCCGGCTACGGGGTGGAGATCGGCATCCTCATCGACTGCTGGCAGCGACACGGTCTGCGTGCTATCACCGAGGTCGACCTCGGCACCCGCATCCATCGCAATCGGCCCACCCACGAATTAGCCGTCATGAGTCGCCAGATCATCGCAACCCTGCTGCACCGCTTGCGAATTCAAGATTCCGGTGTACCCCTGCCGCAGCTGACCCGCGATGGCGACACCTGGCTGCGCACAGCCGCCGAACTCGATGCCGCCGACCGACCGCCCATGTCGGGTATCCCCGCCGCGCTCGGGCCGCAGTTGCCCGCACGGATCTGATGTCCGAACCGATATCGGCAGGGTGGTCGAACCGCGCGAGCTACCGGCCCGCGCGGTTCGGCCCGGACAGGGCCGCCTCGAGTCGGGGCCAGGAGTTGTGCAGGTCCTGCTGCCAATAGCCCCAGGAGTGAGTACCGGTCGGGCGGAAGTCGAATGTCGCCGGAATCGCCAAGTCGTGCAAACGATCTCGGAGGCGATGGGTGCAATCGTTGGCCAGGACCTCGAGTGGACTACCGAACAGCAGTTGCCAGGTCAGGCGCTGAGTGTCGCCGCGGACTCCGGTGGGGGTGTCCAGCGGTCCGGGCAGCCCGCTGCCGACCGATACATAGATCTCGGTGCCGCGCAGTAGATCCACGTGCAATGCGGGGTCTTTGGCGGTCCACTCGGGATCGTCGGGCGGACCCCACATGTTCGTCGGGCTGCCCGCGAAGCGCGCGACCACCAGGGCGACGAACGCCTGGCCCGCCGGATCGCTGGTCGGTACGCATCCGCTGTAGGAGGCGATGGCCCGGTACAGACCCGGTGCGGCTTCGGCCAATTGGAACACCGCGGTACCGCCCATCGAGATTCCGGCGATGGCATTGACACCCGATCCGTTCAGCGTGGCATCGACGATGGGAGGCAACTCTCGGGTGAGGAACGTGGTCCAGCGCGGACGGCCCAGAGTGGGGTCCTCCGAACGCCAGTCGGTGAAATAGCTGCCCGCGCCGCCGATCGGAATCACCACATTGACCTGCTTATCGGCGAAGAAGCGGACGACATCGGTCTCGTCGTACCAGCCGCCGCCGACGCCCCCATCGGATCCATTGAGCAAATAGAGGGTCGGCGCGGGCCGGGTGGGATCCACCGCGCGCAGCACCTGCAACCGGATATCGGTGTTCATGGCCGCGGAATGGACGTACATGTCGATCGCGTCATGTCCCCTGGTCTCGATCCGATCGAGGTGGGAGCCGTTGGGGGACAACGGCGCCGATTCGGTGTCCGCCGCCGCCGAGCCGGGCACGCGCACTATCGCGGCCACGGCCACGATTACCGACAGCAGCAACGCCGCCGAGCGCGACAGCCCACGGTGATTCGCGTATCTGGATGTTGTCACGGGTTGGTAGTCCTCTGTGCGACTTACGATTTCCCGTAGTGAACGGCATCGGAAGGGCCCCGATGGCTATCGAGTTCGATTGCTGTGAACCTTCCAGCGCGCTCGGCACACGACCTGCAACAGCGAACCGTGATACCCGAAAGCGGGGCGAGGGTGAAACGAGGTGGTGGTCCGGAGCGGGGGGTTGGGTGCTCCGGACCACCGTGACGTGGTTCCGTGCGTGGGGCGAGACGGAACCTCATCGATCCGCCCGGTCCGGTCGCGCCGCCAGGAATTGGCCACCGGTGTCCGAACGGAGGATCGTGATGAGCGCGGTCGGCCGCTCATCGAGATGAAGCGATGAATCGAATTGCGATGCAATGGTACATTACCTGGGTGCGCGCCGCCGGGCATGTGAATCCATGAGCCTTCGGCGGTTCAGTTTATTATGATGAAATCGGATGCTGCACAAGCGATTACGCGATCATGGTCGCTGAACATCGTCGTTCGGAAGTAGTCCCAACCTGCCAGTCGTGACACGTCGCGTTCGGTGCCGCGCTTGGTCATTCGCGTCCGAATATCCGAAGGTGAGGAATCCATCCACACCGTGACGACCGGCATCGCGGCAGGCACGTCGGCCATACCTCGCAGATAGTCGGCGAGTGCGAGATGCTTTGTCGTGACGTGCCGTATGACGGGAAGGAACGAGGCGTCGAGTACGACCGGGTGCTTCGGGGCTATCCGCAAGCCGGTGCGCACCAGCCCTTCGTAGAGCGCCGGGGCCACCACCCGCCGATAGAGGTCACTATCGCGATCTCCCGCCGCGCCACCGAGGGCCGCCAGCGCCACACGTTCGAGTTCGGGTGCGAACCCGGCCTGGGTCAGCACGGTGGCTCCGGCGATATCGGCGATGTACTTCGCCGCCGTGGACTTGCCCGACACCGGGAATCCGCACACCGCCAGCAGTCCGCACCCCTCGAGTGAGGCGGCCGTCTCGGCCAACGCCGCTTTCACCGGCGCTGGCAGAAACCCTTGGGTGAGAGCGAAATTCGCATGCCACCAGATCAAGATGTCTTCGATGTGAGCGGTGGTGTCCGGGCCGCGGTTCGGTAGCTCTCGAAGCGCCTGTATCGGAGTCGCCGCGAGCTCCTCGATCGTCGCGAAACCCGCGTCGGCCAGGACGTTGTACACCCGATCGCCGCCGGTGATCCGGTGGATGTCCTCGCACACGCTGACCAGCGGGGTCTCCCCGTCCGGTACGGGATGCAGTCGCCAGCCTCGAAGTCCCCTGTCCGACAACAGATGCCGACACTCGTCGGCGGCACGATCGTCCCCGACGACATGCAGGATCATGCGGCCCGGAATTCGGAAGAAGGTGACTCGACCGAAATGCGGATCGACGTGGATCAGCGGCCCCAGGGTCGAATGGGTGTCGAAGTGCTCGACCACTTCGGCGACCACGCTCAGCGCGATCCATTGACGCTCGAAATCGCTACGCACGCCGCTCACCCGGCCACATCGATACGGTCGTAGGCTCGACTCGGCCCAACCTCGGTGGTGCGCGGTGACCAGCCGGTCGCGGGCCTGCCCGTGATCAGCATCCGGTCGGGGACGCAGGTTCCGCCCAGCACGACCGCCCCGGCGGCGACCGCGCAGTCCGCGCCGACGATCGCGTCGGTGAGAATGATCGCCCCGTCCGCCACCACGGTTCGCGCGCCGATTCTCGCGCCCTGAACACAGCAGCGATTGGCGATCGTGGCGTCCCGGCCGATCTCGACCGGTGCGCCGGCCGGGGCGTGCAGGACCGCGCCATTCTGAATCGTGGCCCCGGATCGCACGAGCACCGGGGCGAGATCACCGCGAAGGACGGCATCGTGCCCGATGGAGCAGTCCGCCTCCACGACGACATCGCCGATGAGGGTGGCGCTTGTCGACACGACCGCGTCGGGGTGCACGCGGGGGACCTTATCGCCGGATGAGAGGACTGGCATGGATGGCCTTTCGTTGTCGGGTCGATCGCCGATGGCTCGCCGGACTCGGGTGTCTGCTCATCCCTGAGCACTCGAACCCGTTGTTCCACTTGACTATTCGGTACAAAGTAGGATGAAGGCGGGGTCAGTCGACGGTCGGAATCGGGTTCTTGGAGGGCCGACAGGGCGAACCGCTGTTGGTGGTCGGGCTGGATCACAAAGCCACCGCTCCTGCGGATCGGTCGATACGTCCGAGACGCACGACACGGACCCGCCCCGGCATGCGGCGGATCCGTGTCGATATCGGCTGGAGGGCGGCATCGCCTCGTCGGTGACCTCAGGAATGGGTAGGAACCGACGGATCGGTGGGCTCCGGGGCCAGGTTGGGTGGTGTCGTGGTGCGGTAATCCGCCGGATCCAGGGCACGTGTGCGCAAGCGGTAGCCGAGCATGGAACCGGGCCAGTTGTTGGTATTGGCCGGGCCGGTCGTCGTTGTGGCGATGTACCAGCTGTTGCATCCGCCGGTGTTCCACACGGTGCGCTCGAGGCGGTCCTGGGTCGTCCGGTCGAACTGTTCGAGCAGATCCGCGCGCACGTCGAGGTAGTGCGAGGTCGCGGCCTGCTCCACGGCGCTGACGATGTAGTTCATCTGGCTCTCGAGCATATGCACGATCGACCCCGAACCGACATTGGTATTGGGGCCGTACATCAGGAAGAAGTTGGGGAACCCGGGGACGGTCAGGCCGAGATAGGCGTGGGGGCGGTCGCTCCAGGCCTCCCGCAGCGACAACCCGCCCGGCCCGATGACCCGCATCGGCGCGACGAAGTCGTGCGAGCGGAAGCCGGTGGCCAGGATGATGGTGTCCGCGTGATGAATTCGACCGTCCTCGGTGATCAGAGCGCGCGGGCGGACATCGGTGATGGGGCTGGCGCACAGCCCGGTATTCGGGCGATTGAGGGTCGCGTAGTAGTCGTTGGAAGTGAGGATCCGATTGCATCCCACCTCGTAGGACGGCAGCAGCGCGCGACGCGCCTCGGGATCGCTGACCGTGCGCAGATTCCACCGACACCACGCGCGAACCGGTGCGGACAGTATGCGACGGCCCATCGGTGAGATCAGCATCGGATTGAGCACGCCCTCGAACCAGCAGAACACCGCGAGCCGGGACATCCGCTGCAACAGCGGAAGTCGTCGGTTGGCTCGCTTGCGCAGCCGGGGATACACGTGATCGGGCTTGGGGCTGATCCAGTGCGCCTGACGCTGGAAGACCGTCAATGAGCGAGCCTGTTCGGCCACATGCGGTACGAACTGAATCGCGCTGGCGCCGTTACCGATCACCGCGACATCGCGACCGGTGAGATCGTGGTCGTGATCCCACTGCGCGGAATGGAAGATCTTGCCGGTGAAGCTGTCGAGGCCGGGTAGGTCGGGGTAGGCGGGCGTGCTCAATTGGCCACAGGCCGAGATCAGCACCTGGGCGGTGGCGTGCCGACCGTCCTCGGTCCGCAATCGCCACAGTCGCGAGGTGGAATCGAACTCGACCTCGGTGATGTCGGTATTGACCTGAACATGGCGCAGCACATCGTATTTGGCCGCGCAGTGCCGTAGGTAGCGCAGAATCTCGGGTTGTTCGGCGAAGCGGCGAGACCAGTCCGGATTCGGTTCGAACGAGTATGAGTACAGGTGCGAGGGAGCATCGCAGGCCGCGCCGGGGTAGGTATTGTCGCGCCAGACGCCACCGACATCGCCCGCTTTCTCGTAGACGGTGAGATCGGAGAAACCGGCTCGTTTCAGGCGGATCGCCAGCCCGATTCCGCTGAACCCACTGCCGATGATCGCGATCGACGGCTTTGTCGATTGGTTGTTGCTCACGGTCGCTCCTGTGTGGCAATCGCTTGTGCCGGAAAGATTTCCGCGTCTCGATCGGGACAGATCGGATTGATCCCGCGCGGCGGATCGGAGAATGCGCCTCCGGCGGTCCAATGTATCCGAGAAGTATCGATGTAACAAGTATGGGTGCTTTGTCTCTCCAGATCTTGACCCAATGATACAAAGTTCGTATCTTCGATGCATGCCGTCGCCACGAGCCGACGCCCGTGCCGCCAGTCGACGCGAGCCTCGAGTGCATCGAATTGCGGTGACCAACAGCAGATTTCACTGCAACTCTCCTCTCTCGCGAAAAGGCGGACCATGAACGCATCGATATCCGAAATCCCCGCGCGCCACCCGGCCGCGCCCCGCAAGATCGCGGGGCTCGACCTCATCTCCGCCCGGTTGGGCGTGTGCGCGCCTTCGGCCGACGAATGGGCAACTCTCGGTGCGGATCTGCTGGTCGGTGACGAGCCGATGGATCGATTGCTGGACTGGATGGCCGAGGTGGGCCTGGAGCGGACTCGACCCATGTTCGACCGGGCCGTGCGGCTGGGCATCGACCAGGTGCCCGAGGCGCCGGAACCGTTGCGGGAGTTCTTCGCCCGCATCGAACAGGAGCCGGAGTGGGTCGATCACGACATGCTCCGACGCGGCGCGTGGGTCTACCGCAGCGGCGGAGTGGACGGGGTCTACCTGGCCCGCGACGTCGCGTTCCTGGGCGGCTACCTGGCCTCCGGATTCAACCGGACGTTGCTCCGCACCGGTGCGCTCGAGCGCGGGCCCGCGCGACGGTTCGCCGAGACGCTGCAGTGGGCATTGGATGTCACATCGGAGAACGGGATGCACGAGCGCGGGCCCGGCTACCGATCCACGATCCACGTCCGGCTGATCCACTCGTTCGTACGCCGCCACGTCGCGGCCATGCCGGACTGGGAGACCCGGGAGTGGGGGATACCGATCAATCAGACCGACATGGCCGCGACACTGGTCGGCTCGCTGATGGTGCCCGTACTCGTGGGCATGGCAATGGGAATCGTGCCGCGCCGTGCGGATCTGGAAGCCGCCGCGCATCTGACCCGCTATGTCGGCTGGCTGATGGGTGTGCAGGATGATCTGCTGCCCAAGAGCTTTCAGGATTCGGTGCGCATCCTGCGACTCACGCTCGCGGCGATCACCAACCCCGATGAGACCTCATCGCGGCTGGCCAGACCCCTCGCCGACGATCCGCTCGCATGGCACTACCGGCGCCTGGCCCCCCAGCGTCGCAAACTCGCACGCGCTCAGCATCTTTCGCTGGCCTCGACCTTCCTGGGCGCCCGAGCCATGCGCCACCTGGGTCTGCCGGGTCGCGCCACGCCCTGGTATCCGCTGATGCGACTACCGGTCAATATCGCCCGCTCGGCGACCACCCGGATGATCCCCGGATCGGCCGAATACTTCGCCGCGCGCGGGCGGCGCGCACAGGAGGGCTTCCTGCGGACCCTGGTCGGCTCCGAACCGGCCGTGATCGGCGGTTCGGTGAGCCACCACCCCGCCTGAGCAACTGAAATCGCAGAGCTACCAAGGCAATGCACGAGGAGGAACGATATGATTCGCACCCGATTCACCGAGATGTTCGGCATCGACCATCCGATCGCACAGGGCGGGATGATGTGGGTGGGGCGGGCCGAGCTGGTCGCGCCCGTCGCCCAAGCGGGCGCGCTGGGATTCATCACCGCGCTGACCCAGCCGACGCCCGAGGACCTGGTTCGTGAGATCGAACGCACGCGGGATCTGACCGACAAACCCTTCGGGGTCAATCTGACCATTCTGCCCACGATCTCGCCGCCGCCCTATCGTGAGTACGCCGAGGCGATCATCGATTCCGGCATACGCATCGTCGAGACCGCGGGCAGCAATCCCGAACCGTTCATGCCGCTGTTCCGCTCGGCCGGGGTGAAGGTGATTCACAAATGCACCAGCCTGCGGCACGCGGTGAAGGCGCAGGCGGTCGGCGTGGACTGCGTATCGATCGACGGATTCGAATGCGCCGGGCATCCCGGTGAGGATGACGTCACCGGGCTGGTGCTCATCCCGATCACGGCCCGCGCCCTCGAGATCCCGATCATCGCCTCGGGGGGCATCGCCGACGGACGCGGGCTGGTGGCGGCCATGGCCCTGGGGGCGGACGGCATCAATATGGGCACCCGATTCATGTGCACGCGAGAAGCCCCGATCCACCCCAAGGTCAAGGCCCGCATCGTCGCCAACACCGAACGTGACACCCGACTGATTCTGCGCACCATGCACAACACCGCCCGCGTCGCCGATAACGAGATCAGTCGCAAGGTGGTCGAGATCGAGCAGGCGGGAGGGGTTTTCGCGGATGTGCGCGATCTGGTGTCCGGCGCGCGCGGGCGACGCGTGCTCGAGGACGGCGATCTCGACGCCGGTACCTGGACCGCGGGGCAGGTGCAGGGGCTGATCGAGGACATTCCCAGCTGCGAGGAACTGATCTCTCGCATCGTCACCGAGGCGGAGGAGCTGATCGGTTCGCACCTGGTGCAATCCCTGGCCGGCAGCAGAGCCCATCGAGGGATGACCACCCATTTCACGAAACCTCGCGCAGCGCAGGAGCATTGAGAATGAGTGATCCGCGGCGTTATGTCGTTGTCGGCGGTGGTCTGGCGGGCCTGGCCGCGTCGGTCTGGCTGGCCGAAGCAGGTAAACAGGTCACCCTCCTGGAACGGCGGGCACGGCTGGGTGGGCGCACGCAAGCGATGTGGGTGGGGGAGGTCGAGGATCGGCCGGACAATGGCCAGCACGTCCTGGCCACCGGCTACGAACACATGATCCGGTACCTGACCAGTATCGGATCCCAGGACTATCTGGAGTTTCCGCACCACGGGGCGCTGCGGTGGCCCGGTGGTCGCACGGTAATCATGCATACCAAGGGATTTCGCGCGCTGCGCACTCTGATGGGCGCGCACCCCGACGCGAGCCCGCTGGACCGGCTACGCGCTGTTCGCGCGACGCTGCGACTGGGCCGCCAGGCATTGCGGCAGCCGCCGGATCTGGCCGACATCACCACCGATCAGTGGTTGCGGCGTGTCGGTATGCCGGCGAAAGCTCGTGAGGCGGTGTGGGATTGGCTGGCCCTCGGTATCGCAGCCGAGCCCGTCGAGCGAGAATCGGCCAAGATCTTCGCGGACGTGGTGGCGACGGCGATTCGGCTGGGCACGCGCGAGCGCCGGGCCGTGACGATCGGATATCCGACCGTGGACCTGGACACCCTGCTCATCGATGGAGCCAAGCGGGTCTTCGACAAGTTCGGGGTGGATGTGCGGTATCGCACGGTCGCGCGGCGCGTGGTGATCGAATCGGGTGCGGTCGTGGGTGTGCAACTCGCGGATGGCAGCCGAATCCCCGCCGATGCGGTGATCTGCGCCGTACCCAACTCCCGCATCGGCGGATTGCTCGACGACCTTCCCGAACACTCCGAAATCTACGCCGCGGCGGACAAATTGGGCCACACGCCCATCGTGAGCACCAATCTCTATCTGGACCGCCCGCTGCGGACCAAGGCGGCGATGGAGGCGCTCATCGGCGGAACCGGCGTCATCGACGAGGTCTTCGACCGCCAGCGCATGCATCGCCGGAGCGCGGACGGCACGTGGCTGTACTGCCTGACGACCAGTGGCGCCTATGAACAGATCAATCGCGGCAATGAGGAGATCATCCGTGAGCAGGTCGCCCTGTTGCGCCGCTACTATCCCGAGGCCGCGCAGGCTCGCGTCGTGCACGCGCACGTGGTGAAGATGGCCCAGGCCACCTTCTCCCAGGTTGTCGGTCTCGACGGCTTGCGACCCGACCAGCGCACTTCCGTCCCCACCTTGATGCTGGCGGGGGATTGGACCAGCACCGACTGGTCGGCGACGATGGAGAGCGCCGTGCAGAGTGCGGCCAAAGCCGTTGCGGCCCTGCTGGAATTGCCGCCGGTATGACGCGGTACGCGGAAGGCGCGTGTGCGCCCACCCTGACGATCGCCCACTGCGACCTCGAATCCTGGTTGGCCGCCCTGGTCCGGCAGTCCGCGACCGAGGCGGTCACCGCCCCCACGGTCCCGCCCGACCGAATACCGAGTGCCGGTCCGTTACGGGACGCACTGGTGCACGAACTCGGATTCCGTTGCGCGATAGGGGAAGAAGCGGCGCGCGCGTCCGGGCTCCTGGTGGCGGCCGCCCCGGATACCGCGACAATGGAGTTCTTCGCCACGCAGATGATCGACGCGGTGCGCCATACCAAGGCATTTCGGGACTGCCTGGTCGAGATGGGCATCTCAGGACGGGATCTGCGTGATGTCATCGAACACCGCGGTGGCAGCACGCGTGATCGGCTGCTCGCACCCGTTGACGCCTACATCACACCGCTGCTCGTGCGGGGTGATGTCCTGGCCGGGGCGCTGCTGCTCATCCTCGCCGCCGAAGAGTACCTCGGCCCGCTGCTCGAACTGAGCGAACGGCGCTGGCAGCCCTTGGCTCCGGCTGTCGCGGACCGTGAGCGTCGTGCGGGGCGGGACGAGTCCCGCTATCTCGACGCGGGCAGCACACTGATCAGAACCTGGCTCGAACAGCGGCCCTACGACCGAGATCGCGTGGCCGACATCGTCGATCACGCGTGGTCGCGGTGGTCGAACATTCCGATACTGACCGTGCTCAGCGAACGCGAGCGGTTGTTTCAGGCCGCTCTGCTCGCCGAGCCGGATCTGGTCGGGGACTACGAGATCTGGCCGGGACGACGCCTACTGGACACCACTGCCGACGAGCGCATCGACGTTGCGCTTGCCCGGTCCCGCGAGATCCAGACGAGCCGACTGGCCTATCTGGGACTGGGCGTTACGTGGTAACGCGATGCGCACGGCGCGATCGACACGCGGTGCGCCTTCGGTATCAGCGGAGGGCGTGCGATGGGATGCCGTGTTTGATCATCGGCACCACACACTGAGCGATGAACGCACCTGAGGTCGCTTCGTCGCGGAAGTCGACTCCTCCGGTGGGGGTGAGGAATACCGAATGCATCAGCCGGGCGAGAAGTTCGGCGACGGGGCGGGTGTCGTATCGGCCGATCAATCCGCGGCGCTGCGCGCCCTCGAGGACCTCGACGATGTAGTAGACGCCGAGTCCGACGGCTTGCTCACCGCGGACGGTGTAGAAACCCAATATTTCTTCCGGGGCGATCTCCAACAGTTGGGTGACCAGCGGATGAGTCTGTGTCTGACGCAGAACGTATCGGACCATCGCTTCGATCTGCGCGTCGAGGGTGCCGTCCGCGGGCGCGACGGTCGCCACGGCCGTCAGCACCCGCTGGATCTCGCGCGCGATCGTCGCGTCGATCAGATTCTCCTTGGTGGTGAACCGGCGATAGATCGTCACCCTGCTCACTCCCGAGCGGCGTGCGATGTCATCAAGACTCGCTCGCCGAATCCCGACCTGAAGCATGCGCGCGAGTGCGGCGTCGAGAATTCGTTCGTGGAGTTCGTCGCACCCGTACACCATGCATCGATCCTACAGACTGTGTTTCATTGATTCACCGGATGCGCTCGAGGGCCCGTGGGCTCGGATCTCATCCCCGCGGCTGTGCGGTTGCACATCCGATGCGGCCAACCGGACTGTCGGCTTTCCAGCGCCCGCTTGAATCCGTTGTCGCAAAGCGGCTTTCGTTCTAGCTTTGCATTCGACAAGAGCCATCTGAACGTGGTCCGGGCGAGTTGCTTCCAATCCCCTCGTCCGTAGCCGCGCCCGTTTACCGCGCATTCACCGAAACCATGCGCGGTATGACGTCCCACCGAGGGTCCGAGTGCCCCCCTCGGTGGGCACTCGGGTCTTCACCGGATCGGGAGCCATCCAAGCCATGCACATCCCGTTCGATCTCCGTCGTCCGCGCCGAACCGGCCCTCGTGACGGCACCATGTCTCTGGTCCAGCATCTCGCCGAACTTCGGGCCCGCCTGCTCAAGGCGCTGGCGGCCGTGGTGGCGACCAGTCTGCTCGGGTTCCTGTGGTATTCACACTCACTGCTCGGTATGCAGAGCCTGGGTGACGTCCTGCGGGGACCCTATTGCTCGCTCCCGCAGAGTTCACGTGCCGTACTGACCTCGGACGGCTCATGCCTGTTGCTGGCCACCGCGCCGTTCGAACAGTTCACCCTGCGCCTGAAGATCGGGCTCACGGCGGGCGTGGTCCTCGCTACGCCCGTCTGGCTGTATCAGCTGTGGGCATTCGTGACACCCGGGCTGTTCCGTCGCGAACGTCGCTACGCCATCGGCTTCGTCGGCACCGGCACCGCCCTGTTCGCACTGGGCGCCGCGCTGGCGTACGCCGTGGTGGCTCACGCGCTGGCGTTTCTGCTCAGCATCGGGAACAACGTCCAGATCACCGCGCTCAGCGGCGCTCAATACTTCGGTTTCATCATCAAGCTGCTGATCATCTTCGGCGTCAGTTTCGAAGCGCCCCTTCTGGTTATCGGGCTCAATGTGGTCGGCGTACTCAGCTACCGCAGGCTCGCCTCCAGTCGGCGAGGCGCGATCTTCGCGTTGTTCGTCTTCGCGGCCGCGGTGACCCCGCAGGACCCCTTCTCGATGCTCGCCCTGGCCTTCGCCTTGACCGCGTTGTTCGAGTTGGCCGTGCAGTTCGCGCGATTCAACGACCGGCGTCGAGCCCGCGCTCTGCAGGGTGAACCGGCCGATGACGAGGCCGCTGCCATCGAGCGCCCCGAACCGATCTCCGAGCGCTGACTCGACGGTCCGCGGACCGAGTTCGTCGCCCACCATTTCTGTAGCCCCGAAATATGCTGTCGGAAAGCATATTTCGGGGCTGACAGCTGTGGGCACGAACGACATGGAGAGATCTTGTGAGGATGTCGAGTGGTTTCGCGAAACGCCTCGGAGGACATCCAACATTTGTTTTCAACGGGCCGGGAATGGCGAGCGATGGCCTACGGTCTATCTCGTGGCGCAAAATCTTGCGACTGTGCCACAGCCCGCTCGGCGGTTTCCATCCAATCAACCAGGCCTCCGGTTGGGGGCCGCCGAGCGAGCCCTGGCTACCTCTTCAGCGTAGCACTCCCGTCGAGGAAGCTGGCCGGGCTGAGATCGCCTGGGGGCCTTGCCGACTGATAGACCTCGACGTGAATTCGGCTCGAGCTGGCAGTTCGGCTCCTAGCCACTCAGGTTGCTGGAATGGCCTTTGATGCCATGTTTGACCAGCGGAGTGATGAAGCCGCGAACGAACTCGCGCGCCGTCTCCTCGTTCTGCAGTCGTAACCCGCCCGCCGGGGTGAGCAGCAACGAATGCGCCAGTCGCGCCAGCAATTCCGCGACAGGACGCGGGTCGTACTGGTCTATCAGGCCGCCCCGTTGCGCCTGGCCGAGCGCCTCGACAATGTAATCGATTCCCAGAGTGATGATTTCGCCGCCGCGCAAGGTATAGAAGGCGACAGCCTCCTCGGGCGCGACCGCGGTCAGCCTACTCAGTAGCGGATGGGCGTGCGTCTGCCGCAGGACATGGAGCACCGATTCCTCGATCTGGACGTCGGGGCTGTCGGTGACCGCGGCGATGGTCGTCAGTTCGGACAGCAGTCGGTGCACCTCGCGCGTGAGAACCGCGTCGACCAAGTTCTCCTTACTGATGAACCTGCGATAGATCGTGATCCGCGTAATGCCGCAGCCGCGGGCGATATCGTCCACGCTGGCTCGTCGGATGCCGACCTGGGATATGCGATGCAATGCCGCGTCCAGGATCCTCTCGTCGACATCAGCATTCGGCACGACCATGCACCGAAGATAAACTCTTCGTTGCTTCGTTTCAAGCGGCTCTCGTCCGCGCTGAACCTGGTCATTGGCGATAAATCTGCACTACACGCATTTCACTTGTACTGGCCTGTGGCGCAGCATCTTCGGGACGCCCGCTGTCAGAACTCCAGCATGACATCGGCCCGCACCACCTCCTCGGCGTGAGGCCGTACCGTCGAACGACGAGCGGATACCGGGGACTGCCGCCCGTATCGCGCAGCGACTCCCGACCTAAGGAACGATGTGTCGGTCGCCGAATTCCATGAATCCTTCTGCCTCGGAGCGGAACGCGATGGGTACTGCCGAATCGTGGTTCGCTTCGAAGGTTCGACACCGGGTGGCGAGCTGGCGCTCGAGTACACCGCGACCTGGTCCGAGGCAACCGAATTCGCCCTGGCGGCGGTGGGTGTGCCCGGTTTGCGTGTCACCGTCGATCACCGGGTGCGCCCCGGATTGCGGTTACTCCCGTGCCGACGGCTATGGCATTGAGTCCCGGGCGACGACGCCGCCGGCGGTGTGCGCGCCGAATTGGGATCGCGCACAGTAAAACGCCGTGTGCGTCTTCGCATTTCGAACAACGGCGTCGCGATGGGTCCCGTGCGCCCGCGCTCGGTCGTTAGGGTGATCCGCCTGTCGACATGATCGAGGTCGGAAAGGGCCAGTGATGACATTCGAGGAAACCGATCGCCCAGCGATGCACGGGCTGACGACCTCTCAACCCAAAGCGTCCCAGGCTTCGTCGTGGTTGAGGTTCGGACCCGCCGCGGCGCCCGGCACGGACGGGCCGGCGATCGCCGAAGACGCCAATTACGCCGATCTCGGAACCGTCACCCGCACCTGCCTCGAACTGACCGCCAGTATGCTCGATGGCCGCGATCTGCCGGACAAGATCGAAAGGCTTGGGAGTTTCGTTGCGCAGTGGGCGCAGGATGGCGTCCCGATCGACACGATTCACCAGTCGATACACGACGGTCTCGAGCTGGGCCTGGACCGTGTGGTGTCGACCATGACGATCGCGCCCGAGGCCGGTGGGCGGGCCACCGAGGCACGTCTGGACAAAGCGCTCGCCAACTGCGAGAACCTCGCTCGGGCAACCAAACTCATCATCGAAATGCTGGATCGGACAACCGCGACGGTCTCGGCGGCCTACGTCCGCGAGGCGCGAACCGCGGTCACCGAGCACAATATCGCGGTCGCGACCTTGACATCGGCTTTGCTCGCGGGCCACCCGTTCTCCACGATCGCTCGTGAATGCGGGATAGAGGTCGCGGAGTTCTATCACGTATTCGTGCTGTCTCTGCAACCGTCCGCGGAGGCGACATCGGCTCCCGACGGCACGCAGGCCGGCAGGCGCATGGTGCACCGTATCCAGGAGGAACTCGCGGGCGGCACAGCGGGATCGGCGTTGTCGCTGCTGTCGGTGGATGGAGGGACCGTCCTGATCCCGCGGGACGTGATGGATTCCGAGGCTGCCGAGGAATTGATCGGGTCACTCTCTCGCACCGTGGAAGCGGCCATCACGGCGGTCGCCACGCTCGCAGCACCGGAACAGATACCCACCGCCGCCGCGCAGGCGCACGAATTGCTCACCATGGCGGGCAAACTCGGCTGGGCGGCGCGCCTGTACCGCTTCGATGATCTCGCACTGGAATACCAGCTCTCGCGCGAGGGTTTCGGCCGGGACGTGCTGGGGTCGCTGCTCGATCCTCTGGATACGCATCCGGAGTTGCTGCGGACCCTGGAGCGACATATCGGAACCAACCTGAATCGGCAACGCACCGCCCGGTTGTTGCATGTGCACAGTAATACCGTCGACTATCGCCTCAAGCGAATCGGGCAGTTGACCGGCTACGATCCCACGCAGGCCACCGGACTGTGGCACCTGCGGGCGGCATTGATCGCGCGAGCCTGCGACCCGCTATGAGTCCGTTCCGCTCGTGAAAGTGTCTGCGGTCGAAGAGGTTCGCGCGGTGAGTGCTCCAGCGGCGCCGCGCGCGAACCTTCGAACCGAGGAAAGTTGCGGATTCCGGTTTGGATTCGCCGATGATGCGGGAATACATCCGTTGTCGCCCGGGCCGCATAGCAGGGCCCCGCGATGTGTCCTTCCTGACCGCACTGCCGCGCGGTGAGACGGGCAACGTACTCGAACCACTGCTCGCCGTACCGGAAACGATTGGGTAACGTGAGTTCGCGTCGTTGAATCATTGCAACGGAACGGATAACTTCGATACATGGTTGACAGCGATCCGGTCGACGAGAAGATTCTGGATGCCGCGTTGGAACGGATTCTGCTGCTCGGGGTCAGGCGGGCGAGCCTGGACGACATCGCCCGCAGGGCCGGGATGAATCGCATCACCATCTATCGACGCTTCACGACCAAGGACAATCTCGTGGAGCAGGTACTCCGGCGCGAGTTGTTGCGAGTGCTCGGCGAGGTCACGGCGGTCGGCAGGGCAGCCGTCGGTGTGGACGAGCAGATCGAAGCCACGATGTGCGCCCTGATCCGCGCGACGCTCACCCACCCCTTCGCGACCCGGCTGCTCGAAGTCGCGCCCGAGGACGCGCTGAGCTTCTACACCCTGCGCGGTGAAGAGCTCGTTCAGGCCGGGATCTTCTACATCGTCGGCTTCGCCGAACGCGGTCAGCGCGCCGGGGTTCTGGCGCCCTACGAACCGCGTCCGGTCGCGGAACTGCTTGCCCGCCTTGCCCATTCGCTACTATTGACCCCCAATGGGGGAGTGGACTTCAACGACGAGGCTCAGACTCGGCAATTCGTGCGGACCACGGTGGTGCCACTGCTGAAGTATGGAATGGGGCAGCCCGACACCGGCTTGGCAGCCAAGTCTGCGGAGTCCTAGCCGCGCGGATCCGTCTGTCTCGCAGTCGGATCCGCGTATTCGGGCGGAGTCAGACCGCGGCCCGGTTGCGGCAGTACGCGCGGACCACCAGGGCGGACTGCAGGTACCACAGACCGGTCTGGTCGGCCGGGTCGTAGCCGGTGAGCTCCTGAATCCGGTGCAGGCGATAGTCGATGGTGTTGCGGTGCAGGTGCAGCAGGCGTGCGGTGTGCTGTCGGCTGAGGTTGGTGTGGATGTGCAACAGCAACGTGTGCAGCAGGTCCGGATGCATGCTCAGTGGGTCCAGTAGCGACCCGAGCTTGTCGCGGGCGGGGCCCGGACGTGTCAGCTGATATTCGAGGGCGAGATCGCCGCTGCGATACAACCCGCCCGGATAGCGCAGCCGGATGGCGACATCGAGCAGATCGTGCGCCAGGTCGGCGGAGGCCCGGACCCCGTCACGGGTGCTGTCGAGCACGATAGCCGTGATCGGAACCTGGACCGCATGCGACAACTCGCCCACCAGTTGATCGAGCCTGTTGCTTGTCGCCTCGAGGGACGGTATCAAGATGGTGCCGCCTCGGACTCCGAGGGTCGACAGCGCTGTGGATCCGGTCCGATCGTCGAGGGCGATCTGCATCCTGCCGAGCTTTCGCTGAGCCACCAGGCTCGCGCTCGGACTACCGGATTCCTCGTCGCGATGACGTGGAATCGACACTGCCAGAACCGCATACGAGTTGGCGATGTCGACATCAGCGGGCAACGCCGCTGTGCGGCCCTCGGCCAGGGCCGAGGCCACCGTGTACAGATGAGCCGCGGGCCGCTCCGCGCCGGGGTGGATCTGTTCGACGAAGATCGAGGACATGATCGTGGTGACCACGCCGTGAATTCGGAACAGTCGTCGAGTGTGGCCGAGTAGATGCCCGGGGTCGCGCACGGTGGATCCGCCCACCAGTCGCTCGAACGCCCGGTCCGCCGCCTCCCGGATCGCCCGATGCACCGTATCGATCGAAATCCCGTGCCGGAGCCAGTTTTTCGTGCTGTTCCGCAATCGCTCGACATAGATCCCGTCATCGGTGACATCGCGCGCCGCGAACATGTCCGACATGATCTTGTCGCAGTGCCGGGCAATCGCGATCCGTGCGGAATTGTCCTCGGATGCGGTGCGCTGGGCGGTGTACGGGCGTGGTCCCGCCGGCCGCACCGGCCGGTTGTCTGCGTACTTCCCGGCTCGGGCCTCGGGGTACTGGCGGATGGGAGTCGAGAAATCGGGGCGAACGTCGGCGTTGACGTGCATGAGTGCTCCATTCCACTCGCGAATGTGCCGGGATGCCGGCGTGAATTCCAGACGGGGCCGAGCGATTCGCTCGGGGTGCACGTGAGCCGTATCGGTGGTGCGGCTACGCGTCCGTTGATACGGCCTTCGGTGCTGGCCCCCTGCCTGTTCCTGCTATGAGGTTGGCAGCTACGTTAGCCCGAATGTCACAATGCATCAACATCTGATACATCATTGACGCAATGAAGCCAATATCGATACAGTGTTACACACGATCGACGGCGTGATGCCCCGATCCGAGGCCACGCCAATGGCGATATCGCGGCGGTCGGGCGACCAATGGTGTTCGGCCGACCGCCGGTCCGATCCTTGCGTTGCCGGATGCGCACAGAATTCCTGGAAAGCGCTCGGGCGCTCGAATCCGAGAGGATTCGAGCGCCCGAGTATTCAGTTCGTAGCCTGCCGGATCATGGGCCTGTCTACGTCGCGTCGGTGTCGATTTTCGGCACCGGTGTGCCGGCCTCCGAGTCCACGACGGGCTCATTCATTATTCCGAAATTCGTCGTGGGCTCGGGCCGGTGAAAGAGTGACGTCGTGGGGGCTGATCCCGTGCTCGTAGTTTCGGCGGACAAGAGCGATTCGTCGCCGTCGAGCAGATGTTTGGTGATCAATGTCTGCGGGGTGGAACCGCGGAGTCTGTTCAACTCCGCGAGCGGCTTTCGCAACTCCTCCACCTCGGGGCCCAGCTCCTGTTTGAGCTGCTCGGCCGCACCGACAGCGTAATCGCGAACCTGCCTTACCGAGCGCAGTGTCCAGACGACCGCTCCGGGGAGTCGTTCCGGCCCGAGAATCAACAGGGCCGCCGCCAGCAAGATGATCATTTCACCCCAGCCGATACCAAACATCGTCTCAGGCTACTGAGGTCGATGACGCTGCGCGCCAGGCATATTCGTGTTTCGGACATTGCACAGTCATGGCGCCGGATTCGTCATCGCGGGGTTCGGTCGCTCTGGCTCACGCATGAATGATCGGGCGAGTTCCCTGTGCATCGTCATGAGGCTCACTTCCGCCTGGATGTGCTCCGATAGCCTTGCGGCGCAATTGATTCCGATCGCGTAGGAGTTTGTCGAAATGAGATCCACAACGAAAACCTGTATCGCGTCCGCGATTCTGGGCGGGCTGGTGCTGGCGGCGCCCATCGCCTCCGCCGACACCACCACCGCGCCGACGACGACCGGTTCGTCGTCACAGCTGTCCACATCCGGTTCGTCGACGCCCACCTCGGGGTCGGGCCCGCTCTCGTTCCTGTGTGCGTTCGCGGGCTCGGCCGCCGGGCTGACCGGATCGGGCTACTACCTGCCCAGTTGCTGACCTCACGTCGGTGAACATGGTCGTCACCCGTCCGGGGTCGGGTGACGACAGCACTTGCGTCCCCGGGACATTCCAACGACGCATCCCGGCGGAGAGCGCCGTGGTCGTTGATTCAATGCAACGAGTCGGATAACTTCGCTGCGTGACCGATCGTGACCCTACCGACGAAAAAATTCTCGACGCGGCGCTGGCACGGATCCTGCAGGTGGGGATCCGGCGGTCGACGCTCGATGACATCGCGCGCCGCGCGGGCATGAATCGGGTCACGATCTATCGCCGGTTCACCACCAAGGAGAACGTGGTGGAGGCGGTGATGGCGCGAGAACTCCAGCGCGCGCTCGCCGACATCACCGCCGCCGGGTCCGCGGTCAGCGGCGTCGAAGCGCAGATCGAAGAGACCATGGTGGAGTTGATCCGCCAGATCCGGACCCACCCTATGGTCACCCAGTTGATCCACGTGGACACCGACGACGCGCTGACGTTCTATACCGTGCGGGCCCGCCAACTGGTCGAGGCGGGTATCACCTACATCATCGCCTACTCCGAATATGGTCAGGCGCAGGGGACTTTGCAGCCCTACGACGCGCGCCCGGTCGCGGAACTATTGGCGCGCATGGCGCATTCGATTCTGCTGACACCGGTCGGCGGAGTGGACTTCGATGACGAGCAGCAGACCCGCGCCTTCGTTCGGGCCGCCGTGGTGCCGTTGCTCATTCGCGGCATCGGTGCCGAGCCGGTCGCGACCCCGCGCAAGCGCGCGGCCCCCGCGCCTCGCACGACCCCGGCGGCGAAGCGGGCGAGCGCGAAGTCGACCGCGGCGGCGAAAAAGCCCGCCCCCGCGAAGAAGACGGCTGTCGCAAAGAAGACATCGGCGACGAAGAAGTCCGTCCCTCGGAAGAAGTGACGTCTTCCCTACGACCTGGTCACGCCGCGTGATGCAGGTGGTGCGCGGTCGCACCGACGTTCGGGACAGCGGACCCGATCAGCCGCGCGAGGAACGCCTCCTGTTCGCGGCGACCGCGCGCGGCAGCGCGTGTGAGACCGCCCGGGAGCAGGCGTCCGCGCAGCACCCGCAGCAGATTGATCGGTATGCGCAGCAGGGGATACCACGGCAGTGCGTAGCTCAGGCCGAGCGCGTGCATCGCCTTCGGACCCAGAAATGCACTGGCCATCGAAAGGTGTTGAGCGCGTGCGATTTCGCGTCGGACAGCGGCGAAACGCGGGTACTGCCACGTGAGCGGATCGTCGGCCATCGGTCGGGCCAATCGCACGGTTGTGTCGTCCGGATCGGTGATGGCCGACAAACAGTGGTACAGGATGCGGATGGCATCGCGGAAACCGTGTGGCAGCCACTGATTCTCGACGCCCAGCAGCCACCCCACATACTTCGTCAGATGCGCGGCGTCATCGAGTTCGCGAGGTATCGGCACGATGCCCAGGGCGGGTGCGGCCGCGAACGGTGACATCAGCGCACCCACCAGCGTTGCGGCCATATCGGTTTGGTTGATCGGCACGCCCCACGCGGCGGTATCCCAATCGGACATGGCACCGACGTGGCGGCGCACGAGCGCGTGAATCAACCGCACGTGCAGCGTTGAACGGTAGCCCGGCCCGAAGTCGTCCATACCCCCCTCGGCGGTGACATCGAGTGCCCACTGCAGTGTTTCGGCGAACCGCGCCGATGGCCCTTTCTCCAAGGCACCGGTTCGGATCAGAGTCTTGTTGAACCCGGAGGCCAGATAGCCGCCCAGGAATGCGACATCACGCGCGATGTAGACGCCGTCGGCGCCGCCGGTCCGGAAAACCCGGGCGCCACGCGCGACCTTGGCCCGATCCAGCCACTCCGGCGGATTCTCTAAGTGGGCGAAGAACTCTCGCAGCGGCTCGGGCGCCCGGGCCACGGTGTCGATTCCATCGCGGACCGCGCACTCGAACATCAGGCGAGTCTCGGCGAAGCCTTCGGAGAACATCCAGTCCACGAGGGCGTCCATCCGCTCGTCACCGGCAAGGAGCGATTCGCCGAGTACGCGCCACTGATCGGCCGTCGGTTTGCCCACGCCCAGCAGCCACGCCATCGGCCCGAGCCCGGGAACGGCCCGCGGACGCTCTGGATGTCGCTGTGGTACTACGCAACTCATGCTGGTCGTCCTTCGTGCGGGTTACATCGATGAGGCTCGTTGTCGATGACGTCGACAGCCGATCGTGACACAATGTATCGCTAAAAGGTGCTTAGTTACACCGATTCGGCGTTGAATCCCGGAGGGTCACCATGGTCACCGAACAGGCCGATGTGGTCGTAGTCGGAACCCGTTGTGCGGGAACAGCGGCCGCCATCGCCCTTGCCGGAGCCGGGCGCAGCGTCATCGGGTTGGACAGTTCGGCGTTCCCCTCGGACACCTTGTCGACCCATCTGCTCTGGCCCTCGGGCGTGTTCGAACTCGCCGAGCTCGGGGCGCTGCCGCGTGTGCTTGCCCTGGGCGCCCCACCATTGACAACCGGCCTCGCCGATGGCGCGGGATTCACGGTCCGCGCACCGTTCGGGCGCTACGGCACGATCGGGTACTCGATGTGCGTGCGCCGGGCCGGCCTCGATGCAGCCTTGGTCGACACTGCCCGCGCGGCCGGGGCGCAGATTCGGGAACGCTCACGAGTGGTCGCTCTGGTCTGGGCGGGACGACGCGTTGTCGGTGTGCGGTACCTCGACCGGAACGGGAACGAGCGGCGGATCGATGCCCGGCTGGTCATCGGCGCGGACGGTCGGCGCAGCACGGTCGCGCGCCTGGTGGGCGCGCACGCTCCCTACCGGATCGAGCCCAGCGGCCGGTCATGCGTGTTCGCGTACTGGCACGACACTTCACTCGAATGGAGATCGGTTGCGGCGCAATGGCGTTCCGGCGACCTGCTGGGCACCGCCTTTCCCTGTGATGGCGGTCTGCTGCTGTGCCTGATCCAGCCGCCACGCGACCGAGCCGTACGGGTGGCAGGACAGATCGAGCGACAGTATCGCCGAATGATCGCCGAACTCCCGGGATTGTCGGATCGTCTCGATGGGTGCACGCTTCGGACCCGGGTGCGCTCGGCGGTGGACTTGGAGTCCTACTTCCGGCGTTCGGGCGGCCCGGGATGGGCGCTGCCCGGGGACTCCGGACATTTCAAGGATCCGGTGACCGCACAGGGAATCAGGGACGCGCTGCGCTACGGGCGGCTGCTCGGTGAATCGGTCGCGCGGGTGCTCGACGATCCACAGGCACTGGATCGTCAGGTGTCCGACTGGGAGATGCGGCGCGAGGCCGAATGCCTCGAGATGTACCAGTACACCAATCGATTGGCGCGAGGGGAGGAGATGACCCCGATCGAGGTCGAGTTGTACCGCGCGGGCGTCGCCGATCCCGCACTGGGCGCGGCGATGATGGAAGTCGTGAGCCGGATTCGGGAGCCACGGCACCTGATGCGTTCCGGACGAAAACTGGCGATCGCCGCCGGCGCGCTCGCACGCGCCGGTGACCGCGGCGCCGCATGGCGAGCGATCGTCCGTGACGCGCACGATGAAATCAGCGAGCGTGCACAACGATCGATGGCTCGCCCGAACGCGGCGCGGCACGCCCGCGGATGGGTGGGGCAGGGCTGATGATGACACCGCTGCCCCGTGCGGCTCGCTCGGCGGACCCGGCCGGGGGTAGTGGTTGATGGATGCCGCCGAGCGAGCGATGGGCCGGGCTCGTCGACCCGACTCCCGAGTGATGGTAGGGCGACCGGTGAACTGATCGAGGAACCGCTGTGCGGCTCTGGATAGTTACCGACTCAGCCCAGCCGCGGGTGCGGCTCGGTCACAGTATTCGAACTCGAGTTCCTACGCCGATCAGAATCTGTAGACGTACTTGCTCGCGTGATCGGCGATACACCGGTTGGGGAAGCTGTGCTTGAACGACAGTTGGGCTCCCTGCCAGAACCCCTGGGCCACAATCGTCACCGGCCGCCAGATGTTCGGGCAGATCCCCGGGGTGCCGGTGAGCTTGTCGAAATTGCCGTTCACCGCGTTCAATTCGTCGCACGTGCTTTTCGCGTCGGGATGGGTGCCGTCGATCTTCGGTGAGCACATCAGGGTCGCGAACCGAAATTCCGGTGGTGAGCCCGCCTCGACAGCGGTGAGGGTCACCGCCGATACGATCACCGCGGGTCCCGGATCAGGTGTGATCGCCGGAGTTGTCGGCAGCACGGTGACCGGTGGCGCCGAAGTGGTCGGCGGTGCCGAGTCGGTGGTCGTCGGTACCGGGCTCGGCGTGACCGACGAGGGGCCCGGCACGGTGGTAGTCGGCGGTGCGACGGTGGTGCTCGACGGTGGCGTCGTCGTCGGATCCGCGTGTGCGTATGTTGTTCCGGCCCAGCATGATCCGATGAGGACGGCCGCTCCGGCGATTCGCGTTGCTCGTGAAGTCATGATTGCCTTCCCGTCCCGGCCGGGGTAGTCGCAGGCTAGCGAAATGACCGCCGGCCGCTCGTGCACGACGGCGCGGTCTGGACTCCGAACAGCGTGAGCGGCGATTCTCTCGTCAATCGTCCAGCCTCGGTCGAGCTCGAGCGCGAGTAGGGGAGTTTCGGTGCATGCCAGACCGAAACCCGTTGGAGGACAGGATCCTCGACGCCGCGCTGGAGCGCATTCTGCTTGTGGGAATCCGGCGCGCGAGCCTCGATGACATCGCCCGTCACGCGCGGGTCAACCGCATCACCATCTATCGCCATTTCGCCACCAAGGAGAACCTGGTCGATACGGTGCTGGCGCGAGAAGCCGAGCGTGCCTTGGTATCCGCGACCGAAGTGGGTATCGCGACAGTGGGCTTGGAGACGCGAATCGAGCAGATGATGCTCACCCTGTTCGAGGTCGTACGAAGCCACCCGATCATCACCCGGTTGGCCGCCGCCGAGCCCGAAGACGCCCTCGCCTTCTATACGGTGCGCGGGCAGCAGCTCGTCCGTACCGCAATCAGCTATGTCCTGCGATTCGTCGAGCGGGGTCAGGAACTCGAGTGTCTGAACCGCTACGATCCCGCGCCGGTCGCGGAACTGATTGCGCGACTCACTCATTCGCTGCTGTTGACCCCGTCCGGCGGAGTCGACTTCGACGATGTCGAACAGGCGCGGTGTTTCGTGCGCCGGACCATCGTGCCTTTGCTGGTACGCGGCATCGGAACCGGCGATATGACCCACTCCGCACCGTGTGAGCGCTGAATCAGCGGTTTTGTGGAATCCGATAGGGGAGCGCTGTGGAGCGGCTGTGAACAAGCATCAAAGATTAATTCGCTGTTGACCCAATGTAACGGATCTCGATACGTTGCTTCACGACCTGATCGGAGGCCTGAAACCCGATGAGGACTGTGATCCAATGACTGAATCCGATGTCTCCCGGCGTAGTTTCGTCAAGGGCGCGGCAGCCGGTTCGATTGCACTCGCGGCAGCCAGTGCCACCAGTGCCGGATTGGTTGGACTTACCACCGCCGACGCGGCACCGGCCAAGAACAAAGTCGCCATCCTCGGCGGCGGTATCGCTGGCCTGACCGCGGCGCACGAGCTCGTCGAGCGTGGCTTCGATGTCACCATCTACGAGCGGCGGGCGTGGGGCGGTAAAGCCCGCAGCATCGAAACGCCCATTCCCCCGACCGGTGGTCGCAAGCCACTGCCGGGTGAGCACGGCTTCCGGTTCTTTCCTGGTTTCTACCAGGCGATTCCGGACACCATGAAGCGTATTCCCTTCCCGGGCAACGCCAATGGTGTGGCCGACAACCTGGTGGCGGCGCTGACCGCCACCGCGGAACAGACCACCGGCGCGCCGATCACCCTGCCCTTCGCGATCAACAACGACGCGATCGGCTTGGCCGCCAACCCGCTCAAGGTCATCAACACCTTGCTCGGCGGCATGACCTGGATCCCGAAGATCCCGGTGCCCGACATGCTCAAGCTGGCTCAGCGCCTGCTCGTATTCTTCACCAGCTGCGACGCCCGCCGGTTGGACCAGTGGGAGCACACGTCCTTCAAGGACTTCGTGAAGATGGACGGCAAGAACGCCAACTACGAGCTGATCATCTCCACGGTCACCCGCACGCTGGTCGCGGCCAAGGAGGACAAGGCCAGTGCTCGCACCATCTGCAACATGGGCGAGGCATTCCTGCTCAACATCATCAACCGAGGCAATAGCGGGCGCTTCCCCGACCAGGTGCTCAACGGTCCGACCTCCGATGTGTGGATCACTCCGTGGCTGAACTACCTGCAGGGCAAGGGCGTCAAGTTCCAGCTCGGTGCCGAACTGCAGTCACTGTCGGTCGCCAACGGCCAGATCTCGGGGGCGGTGATCAAGGACGCGTCCGGTGCCACCGGCACCGTGCAGGCCGACTGGTACGTCCACGCGCTGGCGCCGGAACAGGCGGTGAAGTACTTCAACAACGACATCCTCAACCTGGATCCGAACCTGGCGAAGGTCCAGAAGATCTTCGTCGACTGGATGACCGGCATCCAGTTCTTCCTCAACACCGATAAGCCCATCGCGGCCGGCCACATCGGCTTCATCCAGTCGCCGTGGCGGTTGACCGGCATCGAACAGAACCAGTTCTGGAAGAACAAGGTTGCCACCACCTACGGCGACGGGAATGTGAAAGACATTCTGTCCGTGGATATCTCGGACTGGGACACCCCCGGTGTCCTGGTCAAGAAGACGGCTAAGAAGTGCAGCCCTGACGAGATCGCCAAGGAGGTCTGGCATCAGATCACGATGACCCAGGGCAACGTGCCGACCCTGGGCAACACCATCGGCGACAAGAACCTGGTGGCCTGGTATCTCGATCCGGCCATCCGCTGGGACGCCAGTGCCGGGGTCAACACCAACGACGATCCGCTGATGATCAACACCGCCGGTTCGTGGGACAACCGCCCCGTGGCCAAGACCGCCATCCCGAACTTCTTCCTGGCCGGTGACTACCTGCGCAACAACATCGACCTGGCGACGATGGAGGGCGCCAACGAAGGCGGCCGAAACGCCGCCAACGCCATCCTCGACGCCTCGGGCTCCGATGCGACCAAGGCCACGCTGTGGCCGCACCAGACCATCAAGGAGTTCGACGGCGCCCGAGCGCTGGACGCGGTCCGCTACAAGGCGGGCATGCGGAACATCCTCGACGTCTGATACCGACCGGCGGCCCGGCCGATCGTGTGCCGGGTCGCCGACTCGATCGGCGGTCACCCGAAGAGGACCAATCACCAAAGGACAGACATGGGAACACTCAGCCCCACCCACTGGTTCGTCATCGCGATGCTGTTCATCGTGCTCTTCGGAGCGAAGCGGCTGCCCGATGCCGCCCGCAGCATGGGCCGGTCGCTACGGATCCTCAAGAGCGAGATGCACGAGATGAATGCCGAAGGCGAGCAAGCACATTCGGCTGCGGAGCCGGTGTCGCATCCGTCCCCGGCGCAGATCGCGCAGCCTGATCCCACCGTTGGATCGGCGACAGAATTGCGGCAATCGCGGGCGTCCTGAGCTGAACCGCGGATTATCCGCACCCCATCGACACCACTCCGGCCGCCCGTCGCCTATGCCGCGACGGCGGCCGCGTGTGCGCCGGAGCGAGGCCACAACAGAACGAAATCCCAATAGTAGGAGGACAAGTCGCAGTGGAAGGCCACATGGACAGACGTGAACAGCAACCCGATATCCCGCGTGAGCCCCTCGGGACCGGGGACCCGGACAAGACCGAGGTGCTCCAGATCGCCTCGGACCGTGACCCTTTCGATGACGAGGTACTCGCGGTTGACGACGTCACCGACGACGACCTGCGCCGCAGGCCCGCGTGGTCTCCCACGCGGCTGTGGGATTCGCTGTTGTGGCGACTCGACGATTCACCGAGTTGGCAGCGCTTCGGTAATTTCGCCGGAGCGACGAACCTCCGCCGCAATGTCCCGCGGGTGGCGGCCGGTGCGGCCGTGCTGAGCCTCGTTGTCGGAGTTGTGGCAGCCGCCGAATCCCGGGACACCGACCAGCAAAGTGCGAAATCCGTTGCGACCGAAGCCTCTCTCACGCCGGACCCGCTGAACTCGGGCGATCCGATGACGACCCAGCCGGGGACGACCGACCCCCTCGCCGGAGCGACCGAGAACTCGGGGATTCCCAGCGATGTGCCGGTCCCGGCCGACGCCTCGGTGTCCGATACCGTCCCCGACACCGCGATCGCCACCGCCGGTCCCATCGCCGCGGACTCACCGGTCACCGTCGATACCACCCCGCCGGTCGCTACCGAGACCACGACACCGGACACGACGACCACACCCGACACGACAACCGCCGAACCCGGCACGACGACGGATACCCCGGCCGCGACCCCCGCGCCGGTGTTCTCCCTCACGATGACCGCGAGTGCGAGTGCGACCGTGTCCGTGGGTCCGATGCCCGGTCCGGGACAGACTGTCACACAGCCGATTACGCCGACCCGTGATCCGGCTGTCGACCCGACGACCATTACCGTCACGGTCGTTCCCACCACCGTGCCGCCGACGACCGTACCGTCGACGACAACGCCGCCGACCACGACTGTGCCACCACGCACGACCGTGCCGCCGACCACGACCGTGCCGCGGACCACCGTGCCCCCGGCCACCACCGTGCCTCGATGCAGCCCGACCGCGGTGCCGTCCACCACCACTACGCCGCCGTCCACCACGCTGCCGTCGACGACTCCGACGCTCGCGCACCCACCCACCACAACGCCTTCGCGCACCTCGTCACCATCGACGTCGAAGCCGTCGGCGACGACAACGCCCACGTCGCCCCCACCGTCCTCGGCCAAGCCTTCGACCGCGCCCACGACAACCCGTGCGTGCAGTTGAATCCGATGAGTGGGACGGCGTCCGTTGTGGCCCATTGCGAGGACGAATGAGCAGATCACAGATCCCCACCACCGGTCGCGGCTCAGCCGTGATCGTGGCCGGATTGGTTGTGCTGCTGTCGGCGGTCGGGATGACAACCGCCGGATACGACAGCCAGGCACCCGTACCCGCCGTTCCTGGGTCCGGGGGGCAGGTTCCGGCCATCCGACTCGACGCGGTGGAGGGCAAACTGGATCAGCTGGGCGAATGGGCACGCACGCGGTCGGCGAAACACGGCATTCCCGCCCGCGCACTCGAGGCCTACGGATACGCGACGGTGGTCATGGCGAAAGCCCAGCCCAACTGTCACCTCGGATGGACGACCCTGGCGGGCATCGCCCACGTGGAAAGCAACCATGCCCGGTTCGGTGGTGCCACCATCACCACCAACGGGCTTGTCCAGCCGCCGATCCGAGGTGTAGCCCTCAACGGCACATCCGGGAACGCCACCATTCTCGACCCTGCCGCGACCGCCGACGCGGGCCATATCGTCTATGCCCGCGCCATGGGCCCCTTCCAGTTCATACCCGACACCTGGAAACGCTGGGGCGCCCGCGCATCAGCCGACTACCAAACCCTCGCGAAGGTGCTCGAGGGTGCTGAACCCGTTGCCACGAAGGAGCTTTCGGGAAGTCCGGACAATATCGACGATGCGGCGCTGGCCGCCGGTCGATACCTGTGTGCCTCCGGCGGCGATCTGTCCACGCCGGTCGGATGGCGACGGGCGATCTTCTCCTACAACCACTCCGCGGCGTACGTCAGCCAGGTCCGCGCCGCCGCGCTCGGTTACGACTCGTGACGGTCTTCTCCGAGATTGGCTGCGCTATCGCATACTTTGCTGAGGAGGGTCCTTGTGACACCGGGCTACACACAGGTCCCCTCCACGCTGCGCGGCAGGGGCATCACGGTACTGGATGTGGAAGGCAACGGCCGAGTACCGCCCGAGATCGTCGAGATCGCGATGCTGCCGGTGGTCGGCACGGCGGTCAGCCCAGCCGAATTGCACTCCTGGCTTGTACGTCCGCGAAAGTCGATCACCCCGCACATCTCACGCAAGGCCCACGGTGTCAGCAACGAGGACGTTGCGGGCTGCCCGCGATGGTCGGACGTCGGACCGAAAGTCGGCCGCCTCACGTTCGGTCGAGTCCTTGTGGTGCACAACGAGGGCATCGAGCGAAAGGTGCTCGCGGCGCACCTGATCGAGTGGAACCCGCTCCTGGTGCTCGATACCATGCGTTTGGCCGAGGCAGTGTGGCCCGGGATCAGGAGCTACACACTCACAAGTCTGGTCAAGTATGCCGAGATCGACACCTCCCCACTCGAAGGCATGCACCACCATCGCGCCGCGCACGACGCGTGGGCGGTGTGGCTTCTGCTGTGCACACTCGTCCGCGCGGCTGAATTGGATTGGGCCGCAATCGTTCACACGGCCGGACTGCCTGAATTCGCCTGGCCGGAGGAACCCGAGGCCGGGCTGTGGTGACCGCCCACAGCGACGGAGGGTGAACCTTCTCGCGTGAACCTCGGTAACCGCGCCGCCGCGGTCCACGCGCCATCAGGCCGCGAAGAACGTCAGGCGTGGTGAGTCGACGATGGCGCTGTAGTGGGAGGCATCACCCAGGAGGACCTCGCTATGGGCTCCGGTGATGCCCACGGGGACATCACCGGCGAGGGTGATGCGGTGTAGCTTGCGCTCTTGGTCGCCGAAGTCGGCGATTCCGTAGTGTTGCGTGGCGCGGTTGTCCCAGATCGCGACGTCGCCCAGGTGCCAGTTCCAGCGGAAAGTGTTCTCCAGTTTGGTGATTCGTGCCTGAAGCAGTTGGTAGAGGGAGTGGAATTCGGGGGTGGTCAGGCCGCGGAAGCTCTTGGCGAAATGGCCGAGGAGCAGCGAGCGTTCGCCGGTTTCGGGGTGTACGCGGACCACGGGGTGCAGGGTTTGGTATTCGGTGCTGGTGAATTCCTCGTACTGTTTGCCGACGTTGGACTGGCCGGTCTGGCCGACGTAGTCGTAGAGGTTGCTGTGTGTGGCCCAGAGTTGGTCGGTGAGTGCGCGTAGCGCGGGTGGTAGTTGTTCGTAGGCGGCGACCGTGGATGCCCAGGTGGTCGCGCCGCCGTAGCTGGGGAGGATGACCGCGCGCAGGATCGAGACCTTGGGGATGCGGTCGATGAAGGTGACGTCGGTGTGCCAGCTGTTGGCGGCTCCGTCGATGGTGAGCAGTCGGGTGCCGAGCGAGGTCAGGGTGGGATGCGGTTCGGTTGGGGTGCCGAGCAATTCGGCGAACTCGTACTGCGATTCATCGCTGAGCTGGTGTTGGCCGGTGAAGACGACCACCTTGTTGATCGCCAAGGCCAGCCGGATTGCTTCGACCTGCTCGCCGGGAAGGTCGCCGCCGAGCCGAACCCCGCCGACGCGTGCGCCGATGTGCTCGCCGAGCCGCTCGACCGTGATTCCGGCGCGCTGGAAGATCGCGGCAGCCTCGGACTCGCGATCCGATCGATTGCCGATGTGTGCCAATGTCATTGTCCGAACTCCTTTTTCACTCGCCGAGCAGGAAATTGCCGATATACTCGCGGACGCTGTCGCTGCTGGGCGGATGGAAACTGCCCGCCCGGACATCGCGGTACAGGCGCTCCAGTTCGTTGCGGCGGTGGATCGAACCGCCGCCACCGATCTCGAGCGCGAGATCCACGACATGGCGTGCAGTCCGGGTGCCGTTCTCCTTCACCGCGAACAACGCCAGCAGCAGCCGGTCGCCGAGATCATCACCGCGAGCGAGCACTTCGGTGATGTGATCGAGGTGGGCGGTCGCCGCCTCCAGGGCCAATTCGGCTTCGGCCGCGTGGTACTGCACGAACGGCTTGCCCGCGACCGGTTTCCCGCCCAGGCTCAGCACATTCCGGGTGCGCGCCGACTCGAGCGCGACATCGACTGCGCGGCGGCCGATTCCGAGGTAGACGTTGACCAGTGCGGGGATCGCCCAGGGCAGGATCGCGGAGATGAACGGTCCCGGGTTCGCGCCGCGCTCATAACTGTCGACCACATGTTCCTGTGCGAGAAATACATCGGTGAGCACCGTGTCGTGACTGGCCGTTGCCCGTACGCCCAGGGTGTCCCAGGTTTCCACCGTGCGCACGCCTTCACTGGTGCGCGGCACGAACGCGTGCAGGATGCGCGGATGCTCGGGGTCGCTGTCGTCGCGGGCGTGGATGCCCAGCCAGTCCCAGGCGGGGGAGAGCGAGGTGAAGATCTTGTGCCCGTTGACCAGGTAGCCGCCCTCGACCGGCACGGCGCTGGTGGTGGAATCGTCGATGGCCAGGTCGTTTCCGCGCTCACCGTGCCCGGACGCGATGACCTTGCCCGCCACGACCTCTCGCGCGAGCCAGTCGAGCGAGGCGTCATCGGCGGCAATCCGGTCGGCGAGCGGGCCGGTCCAGTACAGGTGCATGTTCACGCCGAGCGCGGTGGCCGGTGCCCAGTACGCGAGGGCGCGTTGGGCACGGTTGAATTCGGTGAGCGTCCACCCGAGGCCGCCGTGGCTGACCGGGATCGCCGCGCGCAGGTAGCCGATGTCGCGGAGCTCGTCGAGATCCTCGGCGAAGAAACGATTGTCGCGATCGTATTCGGGGGCGCGCCCGTGAAACCGGTGCAGCAGGGATTCGGGCAGGACGCCGGGCGTCAGTGCCTCGGCGACCGGTGCTACGGCGAGATCTGTCATGAGACAACTGCTTTCGATGAGTCGGTATTCGGATCAGTTAGTCGCACAGCCGATTCAGGCGACGCCGCGCAGTCCGCCGCCGGAGATCGCGCGGTAGTGCGCCGTGATGGCTTGGACCGCGATGTTCTCGATGTGGTCCTCGAGTCCGCGCCGGGTGACCAGCCGGACATCGATCGCGCCCACTTCGGGCAGCCCGCCGATCGGGCTGAGATCACACGGCCCGGCGGACAGACAGGGCAGCAGTGCGACGCCCAGGCCGGCCTTCGCCGCGGCCAGCAGGCCGTCGAGGTTGCCCGACTCGGCGGTTACCGAGACCTCATATCCGCGCTCGCCGAGCGCCTGCACCGCGCGGCGGCGCAGGCCACAGGGTTCGGCGAAGGCGACCAGCGAGATCGGTCCGGGCGCGGGTGGCAACTGCCAGCTCTGCGCGGCGAACCATTTCAGGTCCAGCACGCCGACCTCGGTGCCCACCGGTTCGGCGGTGTTGCCGCCCAGTACGACCACCAGGTCCAGCACGCCCTTGATCACCGCGTCGGTCAACGCGGTGGACCGGTCGATGCGAAAGTGCAGGCCCGCCTCCGGGTACGTGGTGCGCAGCACGCCGATCAGATCGGTCAGCAAACCGTCGGCCGCGTGTTCGGTCGAGCCGATATTGATCTGCGGGCGCGGTGACTCGGAGAAGCGGGCCAGCACCTGGTCCTGCGCGGCGAGCAGGCGTCGGGCCTCCACCACGAGTCGTTCGCCTTCGGGCGTGAAACGCGATGTGCGACCGTTTTTTTCGACGAGAACGCACTTGAGCCTGCGCTCCAGCATTCTGATGTGCTGGCTCACGGTGGGTTGGCTCAGGTGTAACGCGTCTGCCGCGCGTCGGAAGCCGCCGGTGTCGGCGATGGTCACAAGTGTGCGCAAATGCAGCAAATCCAGCGGATCGGGCATACCGTACAGTCACCTTCGGGTTGGTCGACGCTGAAACATCATCTAACCGGAGACCGAATCGGGCTGCCGCCCTTTGAATCTCCGAGATTGCAATGAATTGCGACCACAATTCCGATAACGCCGCACGCGGGTGCGGGAATCGATCGGATTCATTGATGGCTCCATATCGGATATGCCGATCGGGCGGTGAAACTGCTTGGTGCACAGTGTAATTCGATGCGTACGACTCGATGTGACCTCCGCCACCTCCGGTTGTTGGTTCGTTAATCCGGCTCGCACAATAACTTCACGGAGCTTTCGAGCGGGGGTCGTACTCGAATTCTTCTCCGGATCAAAAGGAGATCTTGTGAACGATTTTCGGCATGGGGGATTGTCCCGCGCGGTTGCCATAGTGGGCGTCTCCTGCCGGCTTCCCGGAGCGAACAATCCCGATGAATTCTGGAATCTCCTGAAAACAGCGGGAATTGCGCTCGGCGCGCCGACGGCCGCACGCGCGGCCGCCGGTGGTGATGTGGATGACCTGGTCGGCGGCTTCCTACCGCAGGTGGATCGCTTCGACGCCGCCTTCTTCGGTATCTCCCCGGCCGAGGCGCGGCTGATGGACCCGCAGCAGCGTCTGCTCCTCGAATTGGCTTGGGAGGCTGCCGAAGACGCGAACATTCCCATCACCGATCTGCGCGAGTCTGCCACCGGCGTATTCGCTGCCGCGATGGCCGCCGACTACGCGGGATTGGTTCACCACAGCGGTCCGGCGGGCCTCACGCGCCACACGCTCACCGGGCTGAGTCGCGGGGCGCTCGCCAACCGGCTCTCCTACGCCTTCGGTCTGCGTGGGGCGAGTTTCACGGTTGACTCCGGACAGTCGTCCGGCCTGACCGCGCTGCATCTTGCGTGCACGAGTCTGGCTGCGGGGGACACGAATTCGGCCTTCGTCGCTGCGGTGAACCTGAACCTGACCCGCGACGGAGCGCGGGTCGCCGAACGGTTCGGAGGCGTCTCCGCATCGGGGCGCGCCTCGGTGTTCGATGCCGATCGCGACGGGTACGTGCGCGGTGAGGGCGCGGTGGTGCTGCTGCTCAAACCGCTGGATCGCGCTGTCGCGGAACGGGATCGGATCCATGCGGTGATCCGCTCCACCGCCGTCGCCAATGACGGTGGCGGGCAATCGTTCACGGTGCCCACCGCTGCCGGGCAATCTGCGGTCATCGCTCAGGCGCTCGAGCGTGCCGGTATCGCCCCCGAGGATGTGCAGTACGTGGAATTGCACGGCACCGGGACCCGTGCCGGGGATCCGATCGAGGCGGCGGCACTGGCCGACACGATCGGGCGCACCCGGACGGCTGGCGAACCGCTGCTGGTCGGGTCGGTCAAGTCCAGCATCGGCCACCTCGAGGGCGCTGCGGGGCTGGCGGGGGTGTTGAAAACGGTGCTCAGCCTGCGCCATCGCGAACTGCCCGCGACTCTCGGACACGAAAACCCTGATCCCGCACTGGATCTCGAGGGCTCACAGCTGCGCGTGGTGGCCGCTGGGCAGCCGTGGCCGCGTCCCGAGCGCAGCCTGGTAGCCGGGGTCAGTTCCTTCGGAATGGGCGGAACCAATGCCCACGCGATTATCGAAGAAGCCCCCGCGGGGACCGGTGAGTGGCGCGGACGCGGCACTATCAGCCAGCACGCCGACGCGGACGCGGTGTGGCCGTTCATGGTCTCGGCCCGGTCGAGCCGGGCACTGCGTGCGCAGGGCGACCGGCTGGCCGATTTCGTGGCGGATCGAACACCTGATCTGGCGCAGCTGTCGTCAGGGCTGATCCGTGATCGGGTCGAATTCGACAGTCGCGCTGTTGTTTTGGCCCAGGACACCGATGCTCTGGTGGCGGGCCTGCGCGCACTGTCGCAAAGGCGTACGGCGGCCGGTCTGATCACGGGGTCCGGCGGACGCGGCAGCGTGGGCGTGGTGTTCGGTGGCCAGGGCTCGCAGCGTGCGGGGGCCGGACGGCAGCTGTACGAGCGGTTCCCGGTGTTCCGCGCGTCCTTCGACGAGTCCGTTGCGCTACTCGACCGGTATCTCGGTGCGGCGGTGGACTTCTCGATACGCGACGTAGCGTTCGGCTCACCGGGAACCGAGGGGCTGATCGACCGGACGACCTACACCCAGCCGGTGATCTTCGCGGTCGAGGTCGCGCTGTACCGGCTGCTCGAGTCCTGGGGGATCGAGGTCGCGGCGGTGGCCGGGCATTCGATCGGCGGTGTGGTCGCCGCGCATGTGGCCGGTGCGGTATCCCTGCCGGACGCGGCACGGCTGGTGGCGGTCCGTGCGCGCCTGATGGGTGCGTTGCCCGTCGGTGGCGCCATGGTGGCCGTCGAGGCGGATGAGCCGGAGGTGCTGGCCGCGATCGAGGCCGCCGGACTGTCGCGAGCCGTGGCAGTAGCCGCGGTGAACGGGCCGCGGGCAGTCGTGATCTCGGGTTCCGACAGCGATGTCTCGGTCGTCGCGGACGCGCTGTCCGGGTCCGGTCGGCGAGTCAAGCGCTTGGCGGTCTCGCATGCCTTCCACTCGGCCGCGATGGATCCGGTGCTCACCGATCTCGAGGCGGCGATTGCCGAATTGCAGTGGTCTGAACCGGAACTCATCTTCGTGTCCGATGCGACGGGCGCGCCGATCGGCTCCGCCCAAGAACTCGGCCCGGCGTATTGGTCCCGCCATCTGCGCGGCACCGTCCGTTTCGCCGACGCGGTGCGCACCCTTCGATCCGAGGGCGTGGGCACCTTCCTCGAACTCGGCGCGGACGCGGTCCTGACGCCACTGGTGATCGCGGCCCTGTCCGATCCCGACGAGTCCGTCGCCACCGCATCTCTGCGTCGTGGCCGCGACGAGGTCACCGGGCTGCTGACCGCCGCCGCCGTGATCCACACCAATGGAAACCGGGTGGACTGGGCCGCGCTGGTAGATCCCGCGACTCGGATCGACCTGCCCACCTATGCGTTTCAGCGTGAGCGGTTTTGGCTGGACGGGCCACCGGACCGCGCCCTGGAGACAGACGAGGCGCAATTGGACCGCGCTCCGGAGACAGGTGCGGCGGGACCGGGTCGACTTCCGAAGGCGGCGCACGAGGCTCCGGGCTCCACCGTGTATGCGGGGGCCGTGCCATCAGGTCTGGCTGCACAGGCGGCTGCTGTGCGACCGGATCGTATCGCGCAGACGGGGGTCGTCGGCACCGACAACGACCGGGGGGAGGAGGGTGTGCGGCAGAACTCCGCCCCGCGATCGACTGCCGTGCCAAGCGAGCAGGATTCAACTACCCCCGCGCTGCCGCAACTGGACCTCGCTGCCACCGTTCGCGAGGTGACCGCCTCGGTGCTGGGCTACACCGACCCGGGGCAGGTCGAAACCGAGGTCACCTATCAGAACCTGGGCCTGGACTCGCTCGGGGCACGAGAGTTGGCGGTCTTGCTGACCCGGGAGCTCGGCCTCACGGTGGCGCCGACCGCCGTCTACGACTACCCGACTCCCGACGCGCTGACCACGCACCTCGCCGGCCGGCTTCGTGGGCGGTCCGCACACGACTCACTCACTGCCAGCGGCACCAATTCGGTTGGTAGCGATACACTTTCGGAAGCACCGGGCGCCAGTGGTAGAGACAATGAGGCCGCTCGCGCCGCGGATCTGGTTGACGGCGCTGCGGGTGATGGCGCTCAGCGCATCGACGTTCGGGGCAATGACGCTCGAGACGGTGACACGCGAGGCACTGACACTGATCCCATTGCCATCGTCGCGGTGAGCGGACGGTTTCCCGGCGGGCACGCGTCTCCCGAAGCTCTTTGGGACCTGCTCGCGACCGGCGGCGAGGCCATCGCCGACCTGCCCGCCGACCGTGGCTGGGATCTGGCCGCGCTCGCGGATGTGCTCGGCGACGGGGGCGCCCGTGGCGGATTCCTCGGTGAGGCAGCCGATTTCGATGCCGAGTTCTTCGGGATCTCACCACGCGAGGCCGTCGCGATGGATCCGCAGCAACGGCTGGTGTTGGAATCGGTCTGGGAGCTGTTCGAGCACGCGGGCATCGTCGCGCAGTCGCTGAGAGGCACCCGCACCGCCGTCTACCTGGGTGCGAGTCCTTCGGAGTATGGTCCACGCCTGCATGAGATCAGCGGTGCGGCAGCCGGATTCGGATTGACCGGCACCTCGCCGAGTGTGCTGTCGGGTCGGGTGGCGTACACATTCGGACTCGCCGGGCCCGCTTTGACCGTGGATACGGCGTGCTCCTCGTCGCTGGTGGCCCTGCATCTGGCGGTGCGTGCGCTGCGTGCGGGCGAGGCCGATCTCGCGATCGCCGGTGGCGTGACCGTGATGGCAGGGCCGGGCATGTTCACCGAGTTCGCTCGGCAGGGTGGGTTGGCAGCTGACGGTCGTTGCAAGGCATTCGGAGCCGCGGCTGATGGGACCGGCTGGTCCGAAGCGGTGAGTGTTGTATTGGTGGAACGTCTTTCGGACGCGCGCAGGCTCGGACACGAGGTGCTGGCCGTGGTGCGCGGCACTGCCGTGAACCAGGACGGAGCGTCCAACGGCCTGACCGCGCCCAACGGCCCCGCGCAACGGCAGGTGATCCGTGCGGCGCTGGCCGACGCGGGTCTGGAACCCAGCGATGTCGATGTGATCGAGGCGCACGGCACCGGTACCGCGCTGGGCGACCCCATCGAGGCCCAGGCACTACAGGAAACCTATGGCCGAGACCGGCCCACGCCGGTATGGCTCGGTTCGCTCAAGTCGAACATCGGCCATACACAGGCTGCCGCCGGTACCGCCGGAGTCGCGAAAACCGTTCTGGCACTGCGCCATCAACTGATCCCCGCGACCTTGCACGCCGAACCGGCTTCCCCCTTCGTCGACTGGCTGGACGGATCGTTGCGGCCCGTGCTCGAGCCGCGACCCTGGCCCCGGGGTTCACGGCCCCGGCGCGCGGCGGTGTCATCGTTCGGGATCAGCGGCACCAACGCGCACGTGATCATCGAGGAAGCGCCCGCCGTCGCGGCCGACGAGTCGGCTTCGATTGCGGCGGGGCCTTTGCCGTTTGTGCTGTCGGGACGCACTCCGGCCGCCCTGCGGGCGCAGGCGGATCGCCTCGGCCCACACATATCCGGACCCGAGCCGGTCGCGACCGCCGCGTTGGCGTCTTCGCTGATCCGCCACCGCGCCGAATTCTCCACGCGTGCGGTTGTGATCGCCGAGGGCGACCTGGCGTTGCGTTCGGGCGTGCGAGCGCTCGCGGACGGACTGGTCCCGGCGAACGTCATTACCGGTCCGGGCACCTCTCCCGGCACGGTGGGAGTGGTATTCGGCGGGCAGGGCAGCCAACGGACCGGAACCGGACGCCAATTGGCCGAACGGTTCCCGGTGTTCGGCAATGCTTTCGACGCCGCGGTGGAACTGCTGGACCGATATCTCGGTACGGCGGTCGACCTCTCGGTGCGCGACGTGGCCTTCGGCGCACCCGGCACCGACGGCCTCATCGACCGGACCGTCTACACCCAGTCGGTGGTGTTCGCCGTGGAGGTCGCGCTCTATCGGCTGTGGGAGTCCTGGGGTGTGGAAGTGGCCGCTGTTGCCGGGCATTCGATCGGCGGTGTGGTCGCCGCACACGTGGCGGGGGTGCTCTCGCTCGACGACGCGGCCCGGCTGGTAGCCGCCCGTGCGCGATTGATGGATGGCCTGCCGTCCGGCGGCGCGATGGTGGCGGTCGAAGGCACCGAAGCCGAAGTGCTCGCCGCGATCGTGGCCGCTGCCGCCACCGGCGCTGCCGCCCATAGCGTCATCACGACCCTCGCTGTCGACGCTGACGCAGCCATCGCCGCTGGCATTGAAGTCGGCTCCGCCGCTGCTGTCGACTCCGATCGTGCCGTCACCGACGTCGGGCCCGACGCTGTCTTCGCCGATGCAACCGCGGTCACCGACGGTGCCACCGTTGATCCTTCCGCCCATGACGCTACCGCCGCAGTCGCGGTAGCCGCGGTGAATGGTCCACGTGCGGTTGTGATTTCAGGGGCGGAGGAGGCGGTGCTGCGCGTCGCGGCCGAGCTGTCGGCAGCGGGTCGCCGGGTCAAGCGCCTGGCCGTGTCGCACGCGTTCCATTCCGCGGCAATGGATCCGGTCCTCGACGAGTTCCGTGCTGTAGTGTCCGAACTGACCTTCTCCGAGGTCAGCGGCCCGCGCGTCGTGTCCGACCACACCGGCCGCGAGGTGACCGGTGCGGAACTCGCCGACCCCTCCTATTGGGTCCGTCACCTGCGCGGCACAGTTCGATTTGCCGATGCCGCAAGCACTCTGGCCACCATAGGCATCGGGGTGGTGGTCGAGTTGGGCGCGGATTCCGTGCTGGCGGCGGCCCTGTCGAGCGTGCTCGACGGTGTCACCGTGGTCCCGGCGCTGCGCCGCGATCGGGACGAGGTCACCGGCGTGCTGACCGCCGCCGCGACCGTGTTCACCCATGGCCACCCCGTGGACTGGACCGCCATCGTGCCCGAGTCCGGCCGGGTTGCCCTGCCCACCTATGCCTTCCAGCGCGAGCGCTACTGGATCGACACCCCGGGTGGTGCGACTGATCAGGTACCCGGTGAATGGATTCACCGCACGGGGTGGGAGCGATTCATTCCGACAAGCGCAACACCCGGACGGGAACCGACCTGGGTACTGGTGACCTTGGACAGCGGTGTCACCGATGAGTGGGCGCGAGCCCTGCGCGTGGCTCTCGGCACGGCGCGCGTCACCGAGCTGTGTGTGAACCCCTCCACCGCTACGAGATCCGTGCTCGAGGCTGGGCTGGCCGAGGTGCAGGGCGAGACCCTGGCGGTGGTGTCGCTGCTGCCGCTGGCCACGCGCTCCACGGGCTCCGCGTTCGACCTCGATCTCGCCGCCGCCACGGCGGCCCTGACTCAATCCGCCGCCGCTACAGCACGAGTCAGTACCTTCGCAGTCTTGACCGGCGCGGCGGTGACCTCCGCCGAGGTCGATCGTGTAGCGCGCGCAGCGGGGGCCGGAATCGTGTCAGATCCCTCCGGTGCCTGGCATGCCGGGTTCATCGCCGCCGCCGCCACGGAGGGCGGGCTCGGTAGGGGCACGGTTATCGACGTACCGGTCGCACCGGACGACAAAGCCGCCGAACTGGTAGTCGCCGCACTCCGAAACCCGAGCGGTGAACGCGAGTTCGCGATACGCGGTGATCAAACCTGGGTGAAGCGAGTGCGCGGGGACACCCTACGTCCCACCGGCCGCTGGCGTCCGACCGGAACCGTCCTGATCACCGGCGGCACCGGAGCACTCGGCGCACATGTCGCGAGACGCCTCGCGCGGAACGGGGCGACCGATCTGCTACTGGTCAGCAGACGCGGACCGGAGGCTCCCGGCGCGGCCGAACTGATCGCCGAATTGTCAGCCGCCGGAGCGCATCCGGTCATCGCGGCCTGCGATGTCGGCGACCGCGACGCACTGGCTGACCTGATCGCGGGCATTCCGGCCGACCGTCCGCTCACCGATGTGGTGCACACCGCCGCCGTGCTCGACGACTCACTCGTGGAGAGCCTGGACCGCGAACGCCTCGAGCGCGTACATCGGGCCAAAGTGGCAGCGGCGCTGCACCTGCACGAACTCACCCGGGACCTGGAGCTGTCCTCGTTCGTGCTGTTCTCCTCGGTCACCGGTGTCGTTCCGGCTCCGGGGCAGGCGAATTACGCGCCGGGTAACGCGGTGCTGGACGCACTGGCGGAGCATCGCCGTGAACTCGGGCTGCCCGCGACGGCGGTTGCCTGGGGGCATTGGGCGGGTGCGGGGATCGCCGGTTCGGCGGCCGGGCAACTGCGCCGCGGGGGACTGCGGGCGATGAGTCCGGCACAGGCTCTGACCGCACTCGAATATGCGGTGGTGGGTGGTGCAGGCGACGTGATCGTTGCCGATATCGACTGGGCCGCTGGCGATCCCATTCACGCCCGACTGCTCGCCGAGGTGCTGCCGGTAGCTGATTCCTCGAGCGCCCCCGAACCCGCGCACGAGTTCGCTGCCCTCGACGCCGCCGAGCGGCATCGCCGAATCCACGCCCTCGTGCGGGAGGAGACCTCCGCCGCTCTGGGCCACGTCGACTCGAACGCGGTCGATGACGACCGCGGACTGCGCGATCAGGGATTCACGTCCCTGTCCTCGGTCGAACTGCGAAACCGGTTGCGCCAGCGCACCGGCCTGGACCTGCCCGCCACCCTGGTCTTCGACCATCCCACGGTCACCGCGCTGACCACATTCATTGCCGCCGAGCTGGTTCCGGCTCAGCCGCCGCGACTGGACATTCTGCTCGGCGATCTCGAACGCGTGGCGGCGGGTCTGGCGGCCGAGGATCTACCCGCCGCCGAACGGACCGTAGCGCTCGACCGTCTGCGCCGTCTCATCGACGAATCCAGCAGCGGGACGGCCGAACCCGAGAACACCTCAGCCCTATCCGAGTCCGCCACCGACGCCGATCTGATCGATTTCATCGGTTCCGAACTCGGCATCTCCTGACCTGCCCGCGAAGAGTGAAAGGCACCGCTGTGAACGCTATTGACGACGCCACGGGCGACGACAAGATCCGGCACCTGCTGCGCCGGGTGAGCGAGGAACTGTACAAGACCCGGCAGCAATTGCAGGAGGTCACCGCCGCACAGCAGGAACCGATCGCGATCGTGGCGCTCGGCTGCCGATTCCCGGGTGGGGCCGATACCCCGGAACGATTCTGGGACCTGCTCAGTGCGGGCCGGGACGCGCTATCGGAGTTCCCGGACGATCGCGGGTGGGATCTGGAGAACCTCTATCACGCCGATCCCGACCATCCTGGCACGGCCTACACCCGACACGGTGGATTCATCGACAGCGCAGCCGATTTCGATCCGGAGTTCTTCGGTATCTCCCGGCGCGAGGCCTTGGCGATGGATCCGCAGCAGCGACTTCTCCTGCACACCACCTGGGAGGCCTTCGAACGTGCGGGCATCGATCCGCGTTCGCTGCGCGGCAGCCGCACAGGTGTCTACGTCGGCACCAACGGCCAGGACTACGTGACCGGCAGTGGCAAGGTGCCCGCCGGTGTGGAGGGCTACCTGGTCACCGGCACGGCGGCCAGCGTGCTGTCCGGGCGCATCGCCTACACACTGGGGTTCGAGGGCCCAGCCCTGACCGTCGACACGGCGTGCTCGTCGTCCCTGGTGGCGCTGCACCTCGCGGTGCGAGCGCTGCGGGCGGGTGAGGTGGACTTCGCCGTCGCGGGCGGCGCGACGATCATGTCGACCCCGGCGATCTTCGTCGAGTTCTCCCGCCAACGCGGACTGTCGGTGGACGGGCGCTGCAAGGCGTTCGCCGACGGCGCGGACGGTACTGGCTGGGGCGAAGGCGCGGGAGTGCTTCTGGTGGAGCGGCTTTCGGACGCCCGCAGGCTCGGCCATGAGGTGCTCGCGGTGATTCGGGGCAGCGCGGTCAATCAGGACGGTGCGTCCAACGGCCTGACCGCGCCCAACGGTCCCGCCCAGCAGCAGGTGATTCGCGAAGCGCTCACCGACGCCGGAGTGAGCGCGTCCGAAGTGGACGCGGTCGAAGCGCATGGCACCGGAACCGAACTCGGCGATCCGATCGAGGCCCAGGCACTCCTGGCGACCTACGGGCGCCACCGCGCCGAGCCACTCCTGCTGGGCGCGGTGAAGTCCAATATCGGCCACACCCAGGCCGCCGCGGGCGTGGCCGGAGTCATCAAGATGGTCCTGGCACTGCGCCACGGGTCACTACCCGCGACCCTGCACGCGGAAAAGCCCTCCACCCTGGTGGATTGGACCGCCGGGCAGGTCGAGCTGGTAACCCGGTCGCGTGCCTGGCCATCCCCGGGCAGGCCGCTGCGCGCGGGCGTCTCGGCGTTCGGAGTCTCGGGCACGAATGCCCACGTAATTCTCGAACAGGCCATCGATTCCAACGCCTCCACCGAATCTACAGGTGGTCGTACTACCGATTCCGTCGCGTCACAACAGGTCTCGCCAGTCGAGGGGACCGACGACATCGCAGCGCCGGAATCGAAGTCGCCGGGTCATGTGTTGCCGTTCCTGATCTCGGGGACCTCGGAGGCTGCCCTACGTGCGCAAGCTGACACGCTGGCACGTCATTTCGGAGAGAGCGGCGATGCGGATCTCGGTCGTATTGCGTCGGCGTTGATCCGCGACCGCGTCACCTTCGGGGCTCGGGCCGTGGTCACGGCCGCCGATCGTGACCGGCTGATCGCGGGTTTGTCCGCGCTGGCGAACGGGACACCGGGGGCCGGGGTCACGGTCAGCGGGGGTGCTACCGGTGCGGTGGGTGTGGTGTTCGGCGGGCAGGGCAGCCAGCGCGCGGGCGTGGGACGCCAACTCTACGAACGGTTTCCCGCCTTCCGGGAATCCTTCGACGCGACGGTGGCCCTGCTCGATGAGCAGCTCGGTGCGGCGGTGCGGTTCTCGATCAGAGAGGTGGCCTTCGGCGCGCCGGGCACCGAAGGGCTGATCGACGACACCACCTACACCCAGCCGGTGATATTCGCCGTCGAGGTGGCACTGTTCCGGCTGCTGGAATCGTGGGGTATCGAGATCGCCACGGTCGCAGGGCATTCCATTGGCGGTGTGGTGGCCGCGCATGTGGCGGGCGCGTTGTCGCTGACCGATGCCACCCGCTTGGTCGCCGCGCGGGGCCGGTTGATGGGCGCGCTGCCCCGAGGTGGTGCGATGGTGGCGGTCGAGGCCACCGAGGCTGAGATCCGTACGGCGATCGAGCAGGCCGGTGTGGGCGAGGCGGTTTCGATCGCCGCTGTGAATGGCCCGCGCGCTGTGGTGATCTCCGGTGCCGAATCGCCGGTGCTCGATCTCGCGGCGCGATTGTCCGGATCGGGCAGCCGGGTCAAGCGCCTGGTGGTGTCGCACGCCTTCCATTCCGCGGCAATGGATCCCGTGCTCGCAGACTTCGCCGACGTGGTGGCGGGGCTGACCGTCACCGAACCACTGGTCCGCACACTGGTTTCCGATGTCACCGGTGCGCCGATCACGGCCGCCGAGCTATCCGAGCCGTCCTACTGGGTGCGGCATCTGCGCGGCACCGTGCGATTCGCGGACGCGGTCGCCGGGCTGCGGACCGAGGGTGTCGGAATCATCGTCGAGCTGGGCGCGGACGCCGTGCTCACGCCGATGGTGTCCGCGACCCTGGCCGATGACCCCGACCCCTGGGTCGCGGTCGCCGCGGTCCGCAACGGACGCGACGAGAGCGCCACGGCGCTGTCGGCGGCGGCGGCAGTGCACGCCAACGGCCGCCGGGTCGACTGGACCGCCATCGTGCCGCAGCAGCGGCGAATTGCTTTGCCGACCTACGCTTTCCGATACGAGCGCTTCTGGGCAACCACTACCGCTGTCACCGAATCGAGCCACGGTGCACATCCGCTGCTCGCGACCACCGTGCGCCTCGCCTCCGGTGACGGAGTCATCGCCACCGGACGGCTGTCGATCGTGGATCAGCCATGGCTGGCCGACCACGTTGTGTCCGGGCGGATCTACGTACCGGGGACCGCGCTGGCGGAATTGGCATTGCATGTCGCGGACGCGGTGGGTGCCGACGCGGTCGACGAACTCGTGATCGAGACGCCGCTGGTGTTGAACCCCGAGTCCGGCGTCGAGGTCCAGGTGAGCGCCCAGCGGGTCGAGGAGCATCACGTCGTCGAGATCCACTCCCGCCCGCCCGCCGACCCGGACGCACCGTGGACCAGGCACGCGATCGGCAGACTGAACAGCTCTCACACGGGTTTCGTTGCGGCGGTGCCCGATTCATGGCCGCCCGCCGATGCCGAACCGGTCGACCTCACCGACGCCTACCAGCGACTGTTGGCGGCAGGTCTGGACTACGGCCCCAGCTTCCGAGGCGTCCGTGCCATCTGGCGGCGCGGGCACTCCCGCTACGCCGAGATAGCGCTACCGGAATCCGGGCACGCGGACCCCGCGGGATACCTCGTGCACCCCGCGCTGTTCGATGCCGCGCTGCACCCGGTCGCGATCACCACCCCCGACGCAGAAGCACCACGAATCCCCTTCGTGTGGAACGGATTCCGCGCGCACTCCACCGGAGCCACCGCGCTGCGGGTGAGCTTCACCGTCACCACCGACGGGCTCAGCGACTTACTCGCCACCGACCCCACCGGCGCACCCGTGCTCTCGGTCGACACCCTGGTCCTGCGCGCGGCCCAAGCCGAACGCGCCCCGGCACGCGAGGGCCTCTTCGAAACGGTATGGGTCGAATACCCACTGCCGGAAGCGGCACCACTCGATGAGCAGCGTGCATGGGACTCCAACGGCTTCGATGCCCCCGCACACGCCGCTCTGGCGGTTCTGCGCGAGACGGACGCGGCCGAGCGAATCCTGCTCACCCACAACGCCATCGCCGCTGCCCCCGGCGACCGCCCCGACCCCGATGCCGCCGCGATCTGGGGCTTGGCTCGCGTCGCGGCCACCGAACGCGCCGGAACGATCACCGTGGTCGACACCGACGACGACCCCGCATCCCGGCACGTCCTGCCACGCGCGCTGACCGCGACCCGGGACGAACCGCAATTGGCGATCCGCGCGGGCCGCGCCTACGTTCCCCGGTTGACTCACGCGAGCATCGTCGCGGAGCCCCGGCCGGTGCACGCGGATCATGTCGCCGCCGCATCTCGGTTGGTAGACGAGCCTGTCGAGGTCGGATCTCGAACGTGGGATCCCGAAGGAACCGTGCTGATCACCGGTGGGACCGGTGGTCTCGGCGCGCTGCTGGCACGGCATCTGGTCCAACGCCACGGTGCTCGGCATCTGATTCTGGCCAGTCGCAGGGGAGCCGGTGCGCCCGGTGCCTCGGAGCTGGCGGCAGAGTTGCGTGGGCTGGGCGCGCGGGTATTGGTGGTGTCGGCGGATCTCACCGACCGTGACACCGTTGCCCGGGTGCTGGCCGCGGTGACTCCGGAGCATCCGCTCACCGCCGTGGTGCACGCCGCGGGAATCGTCGACGACGGTGTGCTCGACACCCTCTCCGACGAGCGGTTCGACGCGGTACTCGCGCCGAAACTGGCTGCGGCACAACTGCTCGATGAGCTGACCCGGGAACTCGAGCTATCCGCGTTCGTGTTGTACTCCTCGGTCGCGGGCTTGCTGGGCACGGCCGGGCAGGCAGCGTACGCTGCCGCCAACACCGGGTTGGACGCGCTCGCTGCCCGCAGGCAGGCGGACGGGCTGCCCGCCGTGTCGCTGGCCTGGGGGCTGTGGGCTGAAACCAGCGGCGTGACAGCGCATCTCACGGACGCCGATCGGGCTCGACTGGCCCGCCAGGGCGTGCGCGCGCTCTCGGCCGAGCATGGATTGGATCTGTTCGACGTCGCCGTGTTCCACCGCGACAGCCCGCTGCTGGTTCCCGCGCCTCTGGACCTGTCGGCGTTCGATCGACCCGGTATCGAGGTGCCGCCACTGCTGCGGATCTTGGTGCGCACGAAGCGCCGTCGAGCGGAATCAACCGTGCGCGAGACGGATTCGAGCCTGTCCTCCGCGTTGACCGGGCGGTCAGCCGACGACCAGCGGGCGCTGCTGCTGGACGTGGTGCGCCGTGAGGCCGCCGTGGCACTCGATCATCCGGACCCCGTCGGCATCCGCGGCGATCGTGCCCTGACCGAGCTGGGACTCGATTCGCTCACCGCGGTGGAATTGCGCAACCGGCTCGCGTCCGCGACCGGGTTGCGTCTGCCCGCCACGTTGACCTTCGATCACCCGACGCCGCAGGCCATTGCGGACCTGCTGCACGCGCGGCTGTCCGGGGCGACCGAGACCGCCCCTGCCGCAGCCCTGGCGGCGGACACCACCGAGGCGGATCCGATCGTGATCGTGGGGATGGCACTGCGCCTGCCCGGCGGTATCGAAACACCCGACGCGCTGTGGCGACTGCTCGACACCGGTGGCGACGCCATCGCCGAATTCCCGGGCGACCGGGGCTGGGATCTGGAATCGCTCTACGACGCCGATCCCGAGCATCCGGGCACCTCGTACACCAGGCACGGTGGATTCCTCGTGGGCGCGGCCGATTTCGACGCGGGATTGTTCGGCATCTCGCCCCGCGAAGCTCTGGCCACCGACCCGCAGCAGCGGTTGCTACTCGAAACGAGTTGGGAGGCACTGGAACGCGCCGGCATCGACCCGACATCGTTGCGTGGCAGTCGGACCGGGGTGTTCGCGGGCACCATGTATCACGATTACGCCCCGCATATTCAGGACGCCCCCGCCGATCTGGAGGGCTATCTGGTCAATGGCAGCGCGGGCAGCGTCGCCAGCGGTCGCATCGCCTACACCTTCGGATTCGAGGGGCCCGCGCTCAGCGTCGACACCGCGTGCTCATCCTCGCTGGTGGCCCTGCATCTGGCGGCGCAGTCACTGCGTTCGGGGGAGAGCGATCTGGCGCTGGCGGGCGGCGTCGCGATCATGGCCAGCCCCGCCACTTTCGTGGAATTCTCGCGCCAGCGCGCACTGGCCACCGATGGCCGTTGCAAGGCGTTCGCGGCCGCCGCCGACGGCACCGGCTGGGCCGAAGGCGTGAGCATGCTCGTACTCGAAAGACTGTCCGACGCACAGCGATCCGGCCACCCGGTGCTAGCCGTGGTGCGCGGCTCGGCGGTCAACCAGGACGGTGCGTCCAGCGGCCTCACCGCGCCGAACGGCCCGGCCCAACAGCGCGTGATCCGACAGGCACTGGCCAACGCGGGCCTGCGTGCGAGCGAGGTCGACGTGGTGGAGGCGCACGGAACCGGCACCAGGCTCGGCGACCCGATCGAAGCCGAGGCGATCATCGCGACCTACGGTGCCGAGCACGACCCGGATCAGCCACTGTGGCTGGGCTCGCTGAAATCGAACGTGGGCCACACCCAGGCCGCCGCCGGTGGCGCGGGAATCATCAAAATGATTCTGGCGCTCCGCAATCGGCGTCTTCCACAAACCCTGCACGTCGACGAGCCCACCCCGCACGTCGACTGGACCGCAGGCACCGTACGCCTGCTGACCGAGGCCCGGCCCTGGGAGCCGCAGTCCACCCCGCGCCGAGCGGGCATCTCCTCGTTCGGCGTGAGCGGCACCAACGCCCACGTCATCATCGAAGAGCCGTCCGGACTCGCAACCGACTCCGAACCAGGGGATGTCGCGCAACCGCTGTTGCTCGGATCCGACTCGGTACCAGTGGATATCGCCGAACCTTCCGCGGCTGACGTCGGCTCCGGTCCGGGGGCTGTAGGAAAGTCCGCCGCGCTCGGAGCCGGTTCCGAGGCTGCGGGATCGGAGCCCCCGGTGGTGTGGGCGCTGTCCGGGCACGACGCTGCCGCGTTGCGTGGGCAGGCGGTTGCGTTGGCGACGTATCTGCGGGCCAGGGACGAACTCACCGACGTCGATATCGCACGGACGCTGTGGGATTCGCGCGCGGCACTTGCCGAGCGGGCGTTGATCGTGGGCGACGCCGACGAGCTGCGCGCAGGACTCGAGGCGCTCGCTTCGGGCTCGGCGCTGCCCGCTCATGTGGTCACCGGGACCGCTGATGTGACCGGGCGGACGGTGTTCGTGTTCCCCGGCCAAGGTGGTCAGTGGCCGGGCATGGCGGACGAGTTGTACCGCACCACTCCGGTTTTCGCGCAGCGGCTGGAGGAATGCGCGCGAGCGCTGACGCCGTTCGTCGATTGGCCGGTGCTCGAGGTTCTGCTCGGGCGCGCCGATATCGACACCGATCGGGTCGATGTGGTCCAGCCCGCGCTGTGGGCGATCATGGTCGCGCTCGCGGAGGTCTGGGCCGCACACGGTGTGCGGCCGGACGCGGTGGTCGGCCACTCGCAGGGCGAGATCGCCGCGGCCGTGGTCGCGGGGGCACTCTCGCTCGAGGACGGCGCGTGGGTGGTCGCGTTGCGCAGTAAGGCGATTGCCGCGCACGCCGGGCACGGTGCCATGGCAGCGGTCTCGTTGTCCGCGACAGCCGCGACCGAGCTGGTCGCGGAGTACGACGGACGGATTTCGGTGGCCGTGGTGAACTCGCCCACCTCGGTGGTGCTCTCCGGTGCGGTGGATGCCATCGAGGAGCTGCTGGCCCGGCTGGACGCCGACGGAGTGCGCAATCGACGGGTGGCGGTCGACTACGCCTCGCACTCGGCGCAGATGGATGACCTGCGCGCGACCTTGAACACCGAACTCGAGGCGGTGCGGCCGAGAGCCGCGACCGTCCCGGTTCTGTCAACGGTGTCAGCGGACTGGCTCGACGGTACCGAGCTGACGGGGGAGTACTGGTTCGAGAACCTGCGCGGCACAGTGCGGTTCGAGGAGGCCACCCGACTGCTCCTGGAACACGGCTACCGGGCGTTCGTCGAGATCGGCCCGCACCCGGTGCTGTCGTCGGTGCTCGAGGAGACCATCGCCGACACCGACACGACCGCCACGGTCGTGGTGGGCACGCTGCGCCGCGATGAGGGCGGGCCGCAGCGCGTCGCGCTCTCGGTGGCCACGGCGGTCAGCCGCGGTCTAACCGTTGACGGTGAGGCGCTGCTGCGCAGCCGTGGCCATCGAATCGACCTGCCCACCTATGCCTTCCAGCGCAGCAGGTACTGGATCGACGCGGACCGTTCGGCCTCGCGCCGTGGCGACCGACCCGGTCGTGCACCGAGCGAGATCGCCGAGATAGCGAGTCCCGTTGTGCTGGATCGGTTCTCCGGGCTCGACGAGACCGAGCGACGCGGTGCTGTACTGGACCTGGTTCGTGCCGAGACCGCCGCAGTGCTCAAACACGGTAGTGCCGCGGATGTTCCGGCCACGCGCGCCTTCCGTGAGCTGGGCCTGGATTCGTTGACCGCGGTCGACCTACGCAATCGATTGCGGTCCGCGACGGGGTTGGCATTGCCCGCCACGCTCATCTTCGACCATCCCGCGCCCGCGGCGGTGGCGGACTTCATCGCGTCCGCTCTACCCAGCGCGGGCGGTGTGGATCGCGCAGCGCCGATCGATGCCGATGATGCCCTGCGAGCGCTCGAGGAACTACTGACCGGCGGCGCGGCCGATACCGACGCGGTAGCCGACCGACTGCGCGCGCTCGCCGATCGCCTCGCCGCACCGGGGGCCGAGCTCGACCTCGACTCCGCTTCCGATGACGAACTATTCGACCTGGTAGACAGGAACTGACGAGATGGCCACCGAAGCCAAACTCCGTGAATACCTCAAGCGTTCCATCGCCAAGGAACAGCGGTTGCAACAGCGCCTCGACGAGATCGAGGCCCGCTCGCGCGAACCGATAGCCATCGTGAGCACCGCGTGCCTGCTCCCGGGCGGGGTGTCCTCGCCCGAGGAACTCTGGGAATTGGTGACGCGCGGCGGTGACGCGGTCGGGGATTTCCCCGCCGATCGCGGCTGGGATCTGGAGGCGCTCTACGATCCGGATCCGGACGTGCCCGGTACCTCCTATGCCAGACAGGGCGGATTCCTCACCGGCGCAGCCGAATTCGACCCGGACTTCTTCGGCATCTCGCACCGCGAGGCGCTGTCGATGGACCCGCAGCAGCGACTGTTACTGCGCGTGACCTGGGAGGCGTTCGAACGCGCGGGCCTGGATCCGCACGCGTTCAGGGGCAGTCGCACCGGTGTATACGCCGGACTCGCCGGTCACGACTACGGTTCGCGCCTGGATCCGGTGCCCGAGGATCTCGAGGGCTACCTCGCGATCAACAACCTCGGCAGCGTGGTGTCGGGCCGGATCGCCTACACCTTCGGTTTCGCGGGCCCGGCGGTAACCGTCGATACGGCCTGCTCGTCCTCACTGGTGGCGTTGCACCTCGCGGTGCGGGCGCTACGGGCGGGCGAGATCGATCTCGCGGTCGCGGGCGGCGCGTCGGTAATGTCCACCCCGATCGGGTTCACCGAGTTCTCCCGCCAGCGCGGGCTGGCCCCGGACGGCCGTTGCAAGGCGTTCTCCGATGACGCGGACGGCACCGGCTGGTCCGAAGGAGTGGGAATTGTGCTGCTGGAACGACTTTCCGAGGCCCGCCGCAACGGCCATCAGGTACTGGCGGTGGTGCGCGGTACCGCGATCAATCAGGACGGCGCGTCCAACGGACTCACCGCGCCCAATGGGCCCGCACAACAGCGGGTGATCCGCGAGGCGCTCGCGGATGCCGGTCTGGGTGTCGGCGATGTCGACGCGGTCGAAGCGCACGGCACCGGCACCGTACTCGGCGACCCCATCGAGGCGCAGGCCATTCTGGCGACCTACGGATCACGCACCACCGGTGAACCCTTGTGGTTGGGCTCCCTGAAATCAAATATCGGCCACGCTCAAGCGGCGGCGGGAGTAGCGGGCGTGATCAAGCTCGTCGAAGCCCTCCGGCACGCGCACCTGCCTGAAACCTTGCATCTGGGAACGCCGTCCACGCTCGTGGATTGGGAATCAGGCAGCGTCGAGCTGCTGTCGCGGGCACGCGAATGGCCCGAAACCGGCCGCGCGCGGCGCGCGGGAGTCTCCGCGTTCGGGGTCTCGGGCACGAACGCACACGTGATCGTCGAGCAAGCGGTGGATGAGCCGCAGGACGAGGCGGCTGGGATCGCGCCGGAACCGGAAACCGTGCCGGAGGCGGGAACCGTGCTGGGGGAGGTCAGCGCACCTGATTCGGGGACTGCGCCCGCGACTGCCGGACAGCTGCCGTTCGTGGTCTCGGGCCATGGAGTGGACGGGCTGCGTACTCAGGCGGCGCGGCTCGCCGAATTCGTCTCGGCCACAACCGTCGAACCCGCGTCGATTGCTTCGGCTCTGGTGCGGGATCGGGTCGCGCACGACACCCGTGCGGTCATCGTCGCGATCGAACGAGGCGAGTTGGTCGCGGCGCTGGATGCGGTGGCGCAGGGACGGGTCAGCCCCGCAGCGGTGCTCGCGACGGACGCGAACGGGGGAGTCAGCGTCGTGTTCGCCGGGCAGGGCAGCCAGCGCGCCGGTGCGGGAGCGGCGCTGTACGAACGTTTTCCGGTGTTCGCGGCGGCATTCGACGCGGCAGCTGCTGCGCTGGACCGCTATCTCGGTGCGGCCGTGGAGCGCTCGGTGCGCGAGGTCGCGTTCGGCGCGCCGGGCACCGCTGGTCTCATTGACTCGACCCTCTACACCCAGCCGGTGATCTTCGCCTTCGAGACCGCGCTGTACCGGCTGTTGGTGTCATGGGGCATCGAGATCGACACTGTCGCAGGGCATTCCATCGGAGGGATCGTGGCCGCGCATGCGGCCGGGGTGCTCTCGCTCGAGGATGCCGCTCGGCTGGTCGCGGCCCGTGCGCGATTGATGGGCGCATTGCCTCCAGGTGGTGCCATGGTCGCGATCGAGGCGACCGAGGCCGAGGTGCGCACTGTCATCGATACGGTCACCGCACGTGCGAGCAGCGTCGCGCACACCGGCGACAGTGCCGCTGTGGCATTGGAGAATTCGCCGCAGGTGTCGATCGCGGCGGTCAACGGGCCGAATGCGGTGGTGATCTCCGGGGCCGAGGACGCGGTGGTGGCGGTTGCGGCCGAGCTCACCGGATCAGGACGGCGGGTCAAGCGGTTGACGGTCTCGCACGCTTTCCACTCACCACTCATGGAACCCGTGCTCGACGAATTCGCCAGTGTGGTAGCCGAACTCGACTTCGCCGAGCCTGACGGCGTCACCCTGGTATCGGACAGCACGGGCGCGGTGGTCGGCCGCGAGGAGCTGGCTGATCCGGACTACTGGGTCCGGCATCTACGCGGCACCGTACGTTTCGCCGATGCCGTCCGCACCGTGCGCGGACAGGGTGCCGGGGTGTTCCTCGAGATCGGGGCCGATGCGGTGCTCGCACCGATGATTTCGGCGATCTTGGCCGAGGAGCAGGTATCGGTGACGGCGCTGGTACGCAATGGTCGCCCTGAGATCGCCACCGTGCTGAGCGCCGCCGGTGCCGTCTACACCCACGGACACCGAGTCGACTGGGCTGACATCGTGCCGCCCGCCGCGCGTATCGCTCTGCCCACCTACGCCTTCCAACAGCAGCGCTTCTGGGCCGAACCGGTCAGCCGTGCACGGAGGGGCGCAAGCGCCGGTGCAAGGGCCCTGGAGCATCCGCTGCTATCGGGGGCGATCGCGGCGGCCGAAGGCGATCGACTACTGCTCACCGGGCAGCTGTCCCTGCGCACTCATCCGTGGCTGGCCGACCATGCGGTCCTGGGCACGGTCATCGTGCCCGGCACAGCACTACTCGAGCTGGTAGCGCGTGCCGGTGAGGAAGTAGAGCTGCCCGCGATCGAGGAACTGATCGTGGAGTCGCCGCTTGTGCTGGGTGACAATGCCGTAGACCTCCAGGTTTCGGTGAGCGTGAATGGGGATGGCACCTCCGCTGTCGCGATCCATTCGCGGCCGGTGGGCGGTGCCGGTGACGCCTGGACCAGACACGCCACCGCCGTGGTCGGACCCGAAACCGCCACGAGCACGGTGGATTTGGGCGCGTGGCCGCCGCCGGGAGCCGACCCCGTCGACGTGACGGGCATCTATCCCACGCTGTTGGAGACCGGCCTGGCCTACGGTCCCGCGTTCCAGGGACTGCGCCGCGCGTGGGAGCGCGAGGGTGAGCTGTTCGTCGAGGTGGAACTACCCGAGGTGGTAGGGGCGTCTGCCGAAGATTTCGCCGTCCACCCCGCGCTTCTCGACGCAGCCGTGCATCTACCCGCACTACGAGCGCTGGCCGACGTGCCACCCGGTCAGAACCGGCTCCCCTTCGCCTGGAACGGAGTCCGGATCTATGCCGACGGCGCTGCGGCCCTGCGCGTCCGCATTGCCTCGACCGGCCCGGACACGGTCTCCATCGATGCCGCCGACCCGACCGGAGCGCCCGTACTCACCATCGACAGCCTCGTTGCGCGCCGAGTATCAACCGCGCAGCTGCGCTCGGCCCGTGCGGAATTGCGCGACACTCTGTTCGAGGTCACCTGGACCGAACTCCCGGCCTCCGCAGCACTCGGCCACTGGCTGGTGCTCGATGACGGTACACACGCCCAATCGGTCCTCGATGCCCTGCGCGCAGGTGGCCACCGCGCCGATCTCGCCGATCCTGGAACCGCCGGTCAGCCCGTTGGGGGTGAATCCGGCAGCAGTCTGCGATCCCGGGACAGCCTCTTGTCCGAGATCGGTACTGTCACACGCGAGTCCGCCGCCGGAGCCGCCATAGTTGCTGCGGCCGACATCGATTCACTGCTTCCAGTGCTGCGGCGTTGGCTCGCCGATCCCGAAACCGCCACCGTGCCGCTCATCGTGCTCACTCGTGGCGCGGTCTCCGTGCCGGAGACCGAGGCACCCGATTCGGCCGCCGCGGCGGTGTGGGGTCTGGTCCGATCGGTGCAAGCCGAACATCCGGATCGACTGCTGCTCAGCGATATCGACGACGCACCCGAGTCCTGGGCCGCGCTTGCCGCGACCCTGACCGTGGCGGGCGACGGGGATTCCCAGACCGTACTTCGAACCGGGCGGCTCTCGGTGCCCCGGCTGCGGCGCTGGGATCCACCTGCCGCCGAGGAGGACTCGAGCTGGGACACCACCGGGACCACCCTGGTCACCGGCGGTCTCGGTGGTCTCGGTGCGGAGGTCGCGCGCTATCTGGTCACCACACATGGCGCGCGGTCGGTGGTGCTGGCGGGCCGTCGTGGCGCGGCCACCGAGGGAGCGGCAGAACTGGTCGCAGACCTCGAATCCAGCGGTGCCACGGTCACTCTCGCGGCGGTAGACGTATCCGACCACTCCGCGCTGGAAGCGGTACTGGCGGCCATCCCCGACGAACGCCCCCTGACCACCGTCATCCATGCGGCGGGCCTGGTCGACGACGGACTATTCGAAACCATCACCCCGGAGCGAATCGCAGCGGTCGCCGCTCCCAAGAGCGGTGGTGCCCGCGCCCTGGACGAATTGACCCGCTCAATCCCCACGGTGACCCGGTTCGTGCTCTTCTCCTCGGTATCGGCGCAACTCGGCGGCCCCGGCCAGACGGCCTACACCGCCGCCAACGCCGAGCTGGATGCCATTGCCGCGCAACGCCGTTCACTCGGCCTACCGGCTGTATCCATCTCGTGGGGCCTATGGGAACGCACGAGTGGTACGACAGCGGCGCTCTCGGCCGCCGACCGCGCGCGCATAGCCAGGAACGGACTCCGCGCCCTGTCCACCTCGACCGCGCTGGCGCTGCTCGACGCGGCCGCGGGCCGCCCTGCGGTAAGCGCGGCGGGTAGCCCCAACCAAGAAGACACGGTCGACCTTGCGGAAGGTGTTGCGGGCAAACAGGTGACGAGCGGTGCGACGGATGCGGCTGTGCGCCACCCCGCGGTGGTGGTCGCGGCCGGGTTCGACGGGCGGGCGCTGGCTCGGCGGACGGATGCGTTGCCGCCGGTGCTGCGGTCGCTGGTGCCGGTGCGGCGGCGCGGTGCGGCGCGCGATGCGGAGTCGGGATCGACGTTGCGGGCCATCGCGGCGCTCGAAGGTGAGGCTCGGGAGAGAGCGCTGCTCGATGTGGTGCGCACCGAAGTCGGTGTGGCGCTGGCTCATCCGTCTCCGGAGTCCATCGCCGGTGATCGGGCACTGGTGGAGCTCGGGCTGGATTCGCTCAGTGCGGTGGAATTGCGCAATGGCTTGGGGCGGGTGACCGGGTTGCGGCTGCCCGCGACTCTCACCTTCGACTATCCGACTCCGCAGGCCATTGCCGAGTTCGTCGGCGGGCAGATCGGGGCCGACCCGGGATCGACTCCGGCAACTGCCGCCCCCGGCGGTGGGTTGTCCGCGATTCACCGCGCGATGCATGATGCCGGAAAGCATTTCGAGGCCGCGCAACTGCTCATTGCAGCATCGCACGCGCGCACGACCTTCAGCGTGGACGAGCGCGCACGACATGCGCTGGCACCCATCCGGCTCGCCGAAGGGCCGGGGGAGACCGTGGTGGTGGCCTTCCCGGCGGTGAGTGCGATCTCCGGTCCGCACGAATACTCGCGTGTGGCACAGGAATTGCGCGGGGAGCGCGATGTGTACGTGGTGCCCGCCCCCGGATTCACCGCTGGCAGCGATGAGCTGCCGGACTCGGTCGACACCCTGGTGCGACTCGGAGTGGAGGCGCTCATCGAGGTGGTGGGGGATCGTCCGTTCGTGGTGCTGGGCCGCTCCATGGGTGGCTGTGTCGCGCACGCGGTCACCGCGGCACTCGAATCGGAGGGGCGTGCGCCGCGCGGGCTGCTGCTGGTGGACAGCTATCCCGTCGAGGCGGCGCTGGAGCCCGGTATGGAGTGGTGGACCGGGGCCATGATCGGCGGCATGCTCGCGCGCGTCGACCGGTTCGATTTGGCGGTGCAGGACGAGCGGCTCACCACCATGGGCACCTACAACCGGGTGTTCCTGGACTGGCGCGCCACGCCCGTGCGGACGCCGATCCATCTGCTGCGCTCGGATACTCCGCTACCGGGCACTCGGACCGACGGACCCCGTGATTGGCGGGCGTTCTGGCCGGTGCCGCACAGCACCGCCGACATTCCGGGCGATCATTTCACGGTGCTCGAGGAGGACGCGACCTCGACCGCGCGGGCCCTGCGCGCCTGGATCGACACCCTCGAGCAATCACAGGGGTAGGCGGTCACGCTGAAACGCGAAGCCCGGCAGGGAAATCCGTGCCGGGCTTCGCTGTGTCGAAAAGCTCAGCGGGCGAGCTGGGCGACGATGCCGTACCGGTCCGGCAGCACCCCGTATTCGACGATGCGACCGTCCCGGAAGCGAATGGTGCTGATGCTGACCCCGGTGAACCGGCGGCCCGCGCCGCTGTCCGGCACACCGAAGATCTCACCGCGCTGCACGCCGTCGATGCTCCAGTAGACGACCACCCGATCATCCTCGGCGATCAGATCGTCGACGGTGGCGGTCACACCTTCGACGTTCTCGCGCAGCCAGGTAATGTGCTCGACGAATCCGGACCGGCCCTTGATATTTCCGGCCGGGACCGCGGTATCGCGACCATCCTCGGCGATGATCTCGTCGAGCACCTCGAGCTTGCCCTGGGATACCACCTCGTCGTAGAACCGCCGGGCTGCGGCCTTATTGGCTTCGATGGCAGAGATCGTGGTCATCATGTGCTCCTTCGTGCGAGTGATGGAACTATCGGAAATCGGTCTGATAGATCAGAAGCCCTGGCCGGGCAGCGGCAGAATGCCGAGATTGGCGTCGAGACCGCCGTCCACGACCAGGGTTGTGCCGGTGATATAACCCGCCGCCGGCGAAGCCAGGAACCAGATGGCCTCGGCCTGCTCGACGGGTTCTGCGAAGCGGCCCAATGGAATCCGGCGTTCGATGGCCGCCAGCAAGCCCGGATCCTGATGCACACTGGCGGTGATGCCGGTGCGGGTCAGACCCGGTGCCAGCGCATTGATCCGCACACCCTGTGCGGCATAGTCGATCGCGAACGCGCGCACCAGGTTGATCAGCGCACCCTTGGACGCGTTGTAAGCCCAGTTGCCCGGATCGCCGCGCAGGCCCGCCACCGAGGCGGTGAAGATCGCCGATCCGCCACTTTTGCGCAAGGCCGGAATCGCCGCTCGCAGACCGTGAATGGGCCCGCGCAGATTGACTCCGAAGATGCGGTCGGCCGCATCGACCGCACCGGGCGTCTCCAGCGGCGGCGTGCCGCCGGTCCCGGCGTTGAGCACCACGGTGTCGATCCGGCCGAACCGGTCCAGGGCGGTACGCACCGCTTCCAGATTCACCGCTTCGGCGGACACGTCTCCGGTCAGGGTCACCGGATCGCCGGACAGCGCGGCGAGGCCGCGCTCGTCGACGTCCACGGCGATCACTCGGTGTCCACGCTCGGCGAACAGTTCCGCGGTGGCGCGGCCGATGCCGGACGCGGCACCGGTGACGATCGCGACCCGGGGGTCATCGGTCGATGTCATGCGATTCCTTTCGAGAGTGAGTGTTCGGGCGGAGAGTGCGAAGGTTCGTGGGTCGCCTCGGGGTTGAGGTCGTGCTCGCGACAGGCGGAGCGGGCTGACGCCGTGGCCGGGCCCGGCGGTCGCGGGACAGCCGCGAGTAACTCGCGGGTGTAGTCGTGCTGAGGATCGGCGAAAACCGCTGCCGTATCGCCGATCTCGACGATGCGTCCGTGCTGGATGACCGCGACTCGCTGGCACAGCCTGCGTACCACGGCGAGATCGTGGGAGATGAGCAACAGCGCGGCTCCGCTGTCGCGCCGCACTCGATCGAACAGGTCCAGGATCTGCGCCTGAATGGTGATGTCGAGTGCGGAGACCGGCTCATCGGCGACGATCAGATCCGGTGCGGCGGCCAGGGCTCGCGCAATGGCCACTCGCTGGCGTTGTCCGCCGGACAGTCGGGCGGGTCGCACATCGCGTAGCGTGCGCGGCAAGCCGACCTCGGCGAGCAGTTCGTCGACGCGTTCGGCGCGGGCGGCTCGTGACCCGATCCGCGACAGTGCCTCGCCGATGATCGCCGCGACCGAGTGCCGGGGATCGAAGGCGCTCAGCGGATCCTGGTCGATGAGCTGTACGCGATGCCGGTGCGGTCGGCGTTCGCGTTCGCGCAGACCTGACCAGGGCGTGCCGTCGAGCAGCACTTCGCCGCTGTCCGGGGTCAGATGCGCGAGCGCCAACCGGGCCAATGTGCTCTTGCCGGAACCGGATTCGCCGACGACCCCCAGGGCTTGTCCCGGGTGCAGTGTGAACGACACCGGGTCCAGGCCCACGGTGCCGCCGCCGGGCAGTTGATAGTGTTTGCCCGCCGCGCGGAACTCCAGCAGCGGAACAGGATTCACTGGCACCGGTTCGGGCGGCGCGGATACCGGTATGACCGGGGCGGTGGCCTCGCCCGGGTGCAGGCAGCGGACTGTGCGTCCGTCGACGAGCGGGATCGGCTCGGGAATATCTGTGCGGCAGTCGTCGTCGGCGAGCGGGCAACGCGGCGCGAACGGGCAGCCGGTGTCGGCCGGTGCGGCCCAGCGTGGTGCGGCCGAGGTCAGCACCGGGCCGTCCAGTCGCGGGGCGGCGGAGAGCAATTCGGTGGTGTACGGATGCGCGGGCGCGCCCAGCACCACCTCGGCGGGTCCTCGTTCGACGATGATCCCGGCGTACATGACCGCGACCGTGTCCGCCGATTCGGCGACCACCGCCAGATCGTGGCTGATCAGCAGCACCGCGGTACCGGCTGCGCGCAGATCGCGCAGCAACCTCAGAATCTGCTGTTGCACCACGACATCCAGCGCGGTGGTGGGCTCGTCCGCGATCAGCAGTTCCGGGCCCGCCGCCAGCGCCGACGCGATCAGCGCCCGCTGACGCAGACCGCCGGACAACTCGTGCGGATACTGCCGCCAGCGGCGCTCCGGATCGTCGATGCCCGCCCGTCGGAGCAGCCCGAACACCGCGTCGTCGAGGCTTTCGGCATCGGCGAGCCGGTGGATCTCGAGCGGTTCGGCGACCTCGTAGCCGATGCGGCGCAACGGATCCAATGACGTCAGGGCGTCCTGCAAGACGAAACCCACACGGCGGCCACGGATTCGACGCCAGCGTGCGTTGCTCGCGCCGTGCAGGTCGTCCGTGCCGAGGGTCAGTTCGCCGGCGCTCACCCGGGCATCGACCCCGGCCAGCCCGACCAGTGCCCGTGCGGTCACGCTCTTGCCGGAGCCGGATTCGCCCACCAACGCCACACATTGGCCCCGGTCGACGTCGAGATCGACCGACCGCACCGCGACGGTGTCGCCGAACCTCACCGACAGCTCCCGCACCGACAAAAGACGTTCGCTCATCGGGTGACCCCCTCCACGCGGTCGCGCAGGGCGCGACCGGCCACACTGATCGACATCACGGTGAGGGTGACCGCCAGGCCCGGGAACAACGCCAGCGTCCACGCGGCGCTCAGATAGTTCCGGGACTGCGCGAGCATCGCGCCCCATTCCGGTGTCGCGGTATCGGGCCCCAGCCCGAGGAAACTCAGCGAGGAGCCGATAATGATCGCGGTGCCGATATTGATCACCACCAGCACGCTCAGCGGCAACAGCACATTGGGCATGATGTGCTGCACGGTGACCCGCCACGGCGGAATCCCCAAATCCAATGCCGCACGTACGTAGGCCAATCGACGCACCTGATGAGTGCGAATCCGCACCAGCCGGGCGAACCCGGGAGTCAGCGCGATGGTGATGGCCAGCACCACGTTGCCGGTTCCCGGACCCAGAACCGCCACCACGAGCAGCGCCATCAAAATGGTCGGAAACGCCAGCAGCACATCGGCGAGCCGCATGCCGATCTGATCGGCGACCGGTCCGCCCAGCGCCGCGGCCAGTCCCCAGAGCGTGCCCGCGGCCGTTGCGAGCAACGTTGACCCGATCCCGACCAGCAGTGAGGCGCGCGCTCCGTAGACGACGCGCGCGTATTCATCGCGACCCAGCCAGTCTGTTCCGAAAAGATGTGTGCCACTGGGGGCTTGGAGCGCGATACCGGGATCGATGGACTCCGGTGAGCCCGCCAACAGGTGAGGTGCGATAACCGCGATTGCGGCCAGCGTCAGCACGATCGCAGCGGCCATTCTCCCCGGTCGCAGCCAGTAACGTCGGTTCCACAGACGATTTAGGCTCGGCTGCAATCGGTTCGAATTCGGCCGCAGGCGGTTCGGCGTCGGACCCTCGTGATTCGACTTCCTTTGCCATCGGTTCAACGTTGCCTGAAGCCGATATCGCAATGGCCGAAGCGAATTCGGTGTCTCCCACGTCCGTGTCGATGGCGAGTTCACCGAGCCACCTCCCGAATCCGGGGATCCATCAGCCGGTAAAGCTGGTCGAGCACGATCGAGATCACCGCGAACGCCGCAGCGGTCAGCACCACCGTGCCGGTCACCACCGGATAGTCGCGGCCGCGCACCGCGGTTACCAGCAGCTGGCCCAGACCCTTTCGCGCGAAGACCGTTTCGACCACGACCACACCGCCGAGCAGATTCCCCAGCATCCAGCCCGAGAGCGTCAGCACCGGAGCGGCCGCATGTCGCAACGCGTGCCCGGCTCGCACCCGGAGTTCGGTCGCGCCGCGCGCTCGCACGGTGACCGCGAACGGCTGCTCGAGCGCCTGCTCCAGCCCGTCTCGGGTGACCTGTGACAGCACCCCGGCCACAGCAACGGCGAGCGTAAGCCACGGCAGCACCAGTCCGCGCAGCCCGGTCGCGCCGACCACCGGGAACACCTGCCAATGGAACGAGAACAGTGCCAGCAGCACGAACCCCACCCAATAGGTGGGCATGGACAGCGCGGTGAACTCGACCGTCCGCGCCACAGCCCGCGAGCGCGGACGCTGAGCGGTGAACATCGCCACCGCAACGGACACCGCGAGCCCGAGCACTAGCCCACCGACCGCGAGTTCAACAGTGGGCCACAGTTGCTCGGCAATGAGTGCGCGCACCGGACGATGCTGCTGATACGAAGTTCCGAGATCCCCATGCGCCAGACGCCCGAGGAACCTGGCGTACTGCACATGGACCGGCGAATCCAGCCCGTACTCCGACCGGATCTGCGCCAGCACCTGCGGCGAACTGGTCGCCGCCACCCCACCCGCGATCGCCCGCGCCGGATCCCCCGGAATAGCCTGCAGCCCAACAAAAGTAAGCGTCGCCGCCGCCCAGATCACCAACACTGCGAGAGCAAGGCGTCCGACGAGCCACCGTACGGGTTGCGGCAACCGCCGCAGCGCGTCTGGCAGCCACCGCGATGGTCGAATCAGCCGTCGTGAGTTGTCGGGAGTCAGCCGCGCCAGTCGGGACAGCTGCTGAGAGGGTTCAGGTGCCGACCCCGGCTGTGGAGTGCCGGGCGATTGCGTCACGCCGCGAGCCAGGCGTCGTAGAACCGGGGGTACGTCTGGGCGTCGAAGGCCAGGTCGCGTACCGACTTGGCGTATCCGGTCAGGCTGACCGGGGTGTAGATCGGGATGATGTATGCCTGGGAGAGCACTTCGTGCTGGACCGAGGAGTAGTTTCCGGCGGCTTGTTTGGGGTCGGTGGTGGCCGCGGCGCCGGTTACCCAGGAGTCGAGCTGGGGTGAATTGACCAGTGCCACATTGCCGCCCGCCTTGGCGTAGGTGTTGGCGGAGAAGAACGCGAACCTCAGCACGTCGGGGGTGGGCCGGGCGAAGCTGACGTCGACCAGGTCGTAGCCGCCGCCGATGAGGTACTTGTCGACGTAGGTGCCGGTGTCGACGGTGGGCCGCTGGATGTCGATGCCTACGGTGCGCGCCTGAGCGCGGATGCCGTCGGCGACCACGTCGCGTTGCTCCCGGGTGCCGTCGGGCCAGTACGGCCAGATCAGCGACAGCCGCGCGCCGTCCTTGACCCGGAAGCCTTCGGAATCGGTGTGATTCCATCCGGCCTGATCGAGCAGCCGTTTGGCATTGTCGGGGTCGAAGGCGGTCAGGCTCTTGCGCGCCGAGGCGTCATATCCGGCGGTGACCTCGCTGATCGCGTTGTCCGCCACCGGATAGTGACCGAAGTAGATATTCTTCACCAGCTTCGCCACATCCACCGATGCGGTCAGCGCCCGGCGCACCAGCGGATCTGCCAGCGGCCCACGCGACTGATTGAGGTACACGTTGTAGTTCAGGCCGGGCGTCTCATCCGAGTTCAGCGTGAAATTCTCCCGCTTGGCCAGATCGTCCGCCGAGACCGGCGGCACGCCACCGATGGCCTGCACCTGACCGCTGGTCAGCGCGCCGTAGCGGGTGGCGTCCTCATTGATGAACTGGAACACCAGTTTGCCCAGGCGCGCCGCACCGGAATGGGCACTGCCCGGGGCGGGCCAGCGATAGGCATCGAACCGCGTCAGCGTTTCGGCCTTGCCCTGCTCCCAGCTCTCATAGGCGAAGGGACCGGTGCCGACCGGACGATAGGTCTGATCCGCCAGGGCCTTGGGGCTCTGGATGCCCAGACTCGGTGTCGACAACGCCTGCAGGAACGGTGTGAACGGTTGTTTGAGAACGACTTCCACCGTGAGCGGATCGATGACCCGTGTCTCCTGATAGGCGCTGATCAGCGATGCCGCGTACGCGGACTTGGTCTTCGGATCCACGATGTGATCGAGACTGGCTCGCACCGCCTCGGCGGTGAACGGCGTGCCGTCGTGGAAGGTCACCCCTTCGCGCAGCGTGAACCGATAGGTTTTGCCGTCAGGCGAGATCGTCCACGAATCCGCGAGCCACTTACCGAACGAATCCGGACCGGTCTGCGCCACCAGCGAATCGAAGATATTGCGATTGACCAGACTGGTCACCGCGGTCGCCGCCACCGCCGGATCGAGCGAGACCTGAGTGCCCGCCACCGCGTAGACCAGCGTGCCGTTCTCGGTGATCGGCCCGGCGTCCTCGGCATCGCTGCCCGACAGCCCGACCACCACGCCCGCCGCGACAGCCACCCCGACCGCGACGGCCGCCGCGATCCAGAGGGTGCGCCGTCGGCGCGAGCGGATCAGGGGTCGTGCGGCCGGACGATCGGCCTCTTCATGAGTAGACATGTCACCCGTTCGTCGAAGTGTGAGTTCGGCCGGAACCGACACCCCGCCGACCGATGAAAACTCAACCTGCCGAACGTGTTTGGGTCAATCATTTGCGATCACGTGAATTCAATTCGATCGATCGAATTCGATCATCGAAAGAGATCGGAAGTTCTGATCGAATCGCGTGATCGATCGGCGATCAAGGATGCGGATGAATCGGATCCACCCAGTGCACGGTCTCGGGCGCCTCGACCGGCTCGATATCGAGATTCACCACCACCGCCTCGCTGTCACTGCGCACCAGCACGCATTCGAGCGGCTCATCGGTGCTGGCATTGATCTCCTGATGCGGGACATACGGCGGGACGAAGATGAAGTCGCCCGGTCCGGCCTCGGCGACGAACTCCAGCTGATTTCCCCACCGCATGCGCGCGCGACCGCGCACCACATAGATGACGCTCTCGAGCGCGCCGTGGTGGTGAGCAGCGGTTTTGGCATCGGGATGGATGGTGACCGTGCCCGCCCAGATCTGCTGTGCACCCACGCGGGCGGCGTTGATCGCCGCCGCACGATCCATCCCGGGGGTCTGCGCGGTATTGGGATCGAGCTGCCCGGATGGGATGACCCGGACTCCGTGGTTGCGCCATTGGCTGGACGTCGCATCCGAATTATCTTGCTGCCCAATTGTTGTCATGGTCGCTCCCACACTCCCGGACTGATGTGGTCGGCGATCGTACGCTCGCTCGCGCACGGCGCGCAGACGTTGGGATTGCCCTGATTCCAAGACTTCACCGTGCCACCGGGGTCGGGTTTGCTCGTCCTCGGAGAGGAGTTCTGTCATGACGATCCGAAGTAGCGCACTGCGCGCGAGCGTTCTCATCACCGCGGACGAGCTGGCCGAGCGAGTGCGGACCGGGGAACCGGTCACCCTGCTCGATGTGCGCTGGCAGCTCGATCGCCCGGACGGGCGTGCGGACTACGCGCTCGGCCACATTCCCGGCGCGGTGTACGCCGATCTCGAGAGCGAGCTGACCGACCATTCGATCACCGGACGCGGCCGCCATCCGCTGCCTTCGGGCGCGACGCTACAGGCGGCCACGCGCGCGTGGGGGGTACGCTCCGGGGTTCCGATTGTGCTGTACGACAACTGGAATCGCGCCGGTTCGGCACGCGCGTGGTGGGTGCTGCGCGCGGCGGGAATCCACGATGTGCGCATTCTCGACGGCGGACTGAGCGCGTGGACCGAGTCGGGGCGCGCACTCGATACCGGTGCGGTGGTTCCGGTTCCCGGCGATGTCGTCGTCCAGCGTGAGGATCTCTACGACGGTGAGCTGGCCACCCTGACCGCCTCCGAGACCGCAGAGGTTCCCGAGCGCGGCGTGCTGATCGACGCGCGAGCTCCCGAGCGGTTCCGCGGTGAGTCCGAGCCGTTGGACCCGGTGGCCGGTCACATTCCGGGGGCGCGCAATGTGCCCAGCGGATCGCTGCTCGACGAGCGTGGATTCTTCCGGGACAAAGCGGAATTGGAGCAGCGGTTCGCCGTCGCGGGCATCTCGAATGCCCCGGTGGTCGGAGTGTACTGCGGATCCGGTGTGACCGCGGCCGTCGATATCGCCGCGCTGGCTGTTCTCGGTATCGACGCGGCGCTGTTCCCGGGCTCCTGGTCGCAATGGAGTTCGGATCCCGCCTTGCCCGTCGCCACCGGCGCGACCGAATCCGAAGCCACGCGGTGAGTCCGGATCCGGTGCCGCTGTCGGTTACCGGGGCGGCGCTGTTCTCCGGAGCCGTGCTGACCGGGCCGGACATCGCCGACACCTACCGGGTGGACAGATCCGGGTATGAGCCCTCGGGAACGCCGGAGCTCGTGGTGATCGCCGCCGATGTCGACGATGTGCGCCGTGCGGTCACTTACGCTGCCGAACAGGGACTTTCGGTGGTGGTCCGGGGTGCCGGCAGCGGGCTGGCCGGTGGCGCGAGTGCGGGGCGGGGTGCGCTGGTGCTCGATGTCAGCGCACTGCGCCGGATTCTCGAGATTTCGCCGGTCGACGAGCTGGCCGTGGTGCAGGCCGGAGTGAGCGCGGCCACGCTCGACGCCGAAGCCGCCGAGCACGGGCTGCGATACGCGCCCGACCCGGCGAGTGTGGCCATCTCGACCATCGGGGGGAACATTGCCACGAACGCCGGTGGACTGCGATGTGTCAAATACGGCGTGACCCGGGACGCGGTGCTCGGGCTCAGTGTCGTACTGGCGGACGGCAGCCTCCTGCATACCGGCCGCCGCACCGCGAAAGGCGTTGCGGGACTCGACCTTACCGGCCTGTTCACCGGCTCCGAAGGAACGCTGGGCGTCATCGTCGAGGCGGTGGTGCGGTTGCAACCGATTCCGATCGACATCGTCACCATCGCCGCGTATTTCGACGACGTCGATCAGGCCGCCGCGGCCGCTGCGGGAGTGCTGGCGGCACGGGTCCGTCCCGCCATGCTGGAACTGCTCGACGCGGCGTCGCTGCGTGAGGCGCAGGACCTGCTCGGCGTGCGAGGGCACCCGGCCGGTTCCTTCCTGGTGGCGCAGACCGACGGATTCGGCTCCCGAGCGGAAGCCGATCTGATCGTGGATGTGCTGCGGCAGTTCACCTCTCGCATCGAGGTCGGCGGCGATCCCGACGCGGCGAGCCAACTGCTCGCGGTCCGCCGGGCGGCGCTGCCCGCACTCGAGCGGCACGGTCGGGCGCTCATCGAGGATATCGCCGTCCCCCGCTCGCGGATCGCCGACGCGGTGCGCCGTATCAGCGCGATCGCCGCCGAATTCGATAGCCGGATATATACGTTCGGCCATGCCGGAGACGGAAATCTACACCCGATAATCGTGGTGCCCGACGGCGATTTCGCGGCACGCGCCCGGGCCGAGTCGGCCGCCGACGAAATATTCGCCGCAGCCTTGGAATTGGGTGGCACCATCACCGGCGAACACGGCGTCGGAGTGCTCAAACGCAAGTGGCTCGAGCGTGAGCAGGGAGCCGATGCGCTGCGGGTGCAGCACGCCATCCGGCGGGCTCTGGACCCGGCGGGAATCTTCAACCCGGGCAAAGCCTACTGACCAGGCAGGCACGCTGAGCGATCGACTCGGTGCGCGCTGCCGAACGGTCTATTCGGTAATTCGGATAGCTTTTCGATCCGCGAGATTCGAATGCGGCGAACGCATTTCGACTATCGGTCGTGATCGGCTATCCGAATTGAATTCGCTGAAGAGAACTCTGTTTCCGCCGACGTTGTCTCCCTAGCATGACGAATTATCGAGTGTTGTTCGCCGAGAGGAATCCCATGACTGCCGATCCGGAATCGAACGCGGTACCCGCAACCGCCGCGACCGAGGTGGAATTCATCAGCCTCACGCACACCAATGCCTCGACCGAACTGGAGCCGATACCGTCCCGGGGGATCGACCTGCCGTTCGTGCGGCGGTACGTGCGAGCCCTGGAGGACGGCGGATTCGATGCCACCTTGCTGCCGTACGGCTCCGCGGGCGCGGATTCGTTCGTGCTGGCCTCGGCGGTGGGCCAGCTGAGCACACGGATCAAGCCGATCGTCGCGGTCCGCCCGAACACGGTGTTCCCCACGGTCGCGGCGCAACAGCTCGCGACGCTGGATCAGTTGACCGAGGGTCGCGCGCTGGTGCATCTGATCTCCGGGGGCAATGACGCCGAGCAGGCCCGGCAGGGCGACTACGCGACCAAGGATGAAAGATACGCGCGCACCAGCGAATTCATCGATGTGCTGCGCCGGTCGTGGACCGAGACGCAACCGTTCTCCCACGCGGGCGAACACTATCGATTCGACGACTTCGGGCCGGGCTTCCCGCCGTACGCCGAGTCGATTCCGATCTCGATCGGCGGCCAATCCGATGCCGCGTTCGATATCGGTGGCGCCAAGGCTGACATCTTCTCGTTCTGGGGAGAACCGTTGGCGGACATCGCATCCCAGATCGCCCGGGTGCACGGCATCGCCGCCGCGGGCGGGCGCGCCGATCGCCCCCGCATCTGGGTGACCTTCCGCCCCATCGTCGACCGCACCGATGAGCTGGCCTGGGCCAAGGCGTACGACTATGTCGAGCGCATCACACAGACCTTCGAACGTGGTGCGTACCGCAAAGTGAGCGCGGCCGAACCACAGAACGTCGGCTCCCAGCGGGCGCTGGAATTCGCCCGCCGCCAAGAGGTTTACGACCGCGCGCTGTGGACCAGAACGGCCGCGGCCACGAATGGCGCCGGTGCCTCGACGGCACTGGTCGGTAGTCCCGAGACGGTGGCCGCCGCGATCCTGGACTACATCGACCTCGGCGCGAACCTGGTCTCCATCCGCGGATACGACACGCTCAACGACGTCATCGACTACGGGCGGTACGTTCTGCCACTGGTCCGGCAGGAGCTCGAACACCGCGCCGCGACCGGTCAGCGCGGCACGCTGCAAGCCGACTACCCGGGCGCACTGGCCACGGTGGGCCGCTCATGACCGCCACCGCCGGTCCCGTGCTGACCGTGCCCGACACCTCATCCGCCGCGCTCGCCGCCTTGACCTCGGAAATCGCTTCCACCGCAGCGTCATACGATCGCAGCGGGGATATTCCCGAGGCCGGGCTGCGGGCGGTGCATCGCGGCGGGTACCTCACGGCCACGGTGGCCGCGAGGTACGGCGGAGCGCAGCTGGATCACGCCGAGGTGGCGCGAGTGCTGGTGGCGATCGGCGAGGGTGATCCGTCGGTGGCCCTGATCGTCGCCAATACCTTGGCGGCTCACCTCGCACAGGCCACGGTCGGGAACTGGCCGGAGGAGCTGTACCGAGAGGTTCTCGGTCGCTCGGTCGAGCAGCCGATCCTGATCAACGCGGTACGTGCCGAGCCCGAATTGGGTGCGCCCGCGCGCGGCGGTCTGCCCGCGACGCTCGCCAGTCGCACCGCCGATGGCTGGATCCTCAACGGCCGCAAAAGCTTCGCCACCGGCGGCACCGCACTGTCCTACCACCTGGTGTGGGTGGTGACCGATGAATCCCCGGCCCGAGTGGGACATCTGATCGTCCCCGCCGACGCCGACGGCATTACCTGGCACCACACCTGGGATCACCTGGGCCTGCGCGCCTCCAACACCCACGACGTCAGCTACACCGATGTTCGAGTGCCCCTGGAGAACTTCTCGGAGATCCCTTTCCAGGACGGCGTGTACCGAGATCCTGCGGCCGCGTCGGGTCCGGCCTCGTTCGGGCATGCGGCGTTGTACGTCGGTGTGGCGCGGGCGGCCCGCACGGCCTTCGCCGAGTACGCCCGTACTCGCGTGCCGACCGCGCTCGGTAAGCCGATCGCCGAGACCGAACGCATTCAATCGGTGGCCGGTGAGATCGAGGCCCAGATCGTGCAGGCCGAAACGCTGCTGTACGGCACGCTGCACCGGCTCGCGGCCGGCGAAACCGATGTGGCACAAAGCCTGTCGGTGGTCAAAGTGCTCATCGCGCGGTCGGTGATCGCCGCGGTGCAGACCGCGGTCGCCGCCCTCGGCAATGCCGCGCTGACGCGGCACAACCCGCTCGAACGTCATCTGCGCGATGTGCTCTGCGTGCGCGTGCATCCCCCGCAGGAGGACGCCGTGCTGCTGAGCAGCGGTCGTTCGGTGTTGCGGCCGCAGACGTAATACGCGACCGCGCCACTACTTTCGGCAACCCCGAGGCTTGTGCCCGGGGCCTACCCACGAGGAACAACCCAGCCATGATCACCACCACGCGGCTCGCGCGCAGTCCGCGAACAATCGGAAAGTTCGGTGTCGCAGCGGCTGTCGCGGCACTGACCGTGTTCACCAGTGCCTGCGGCGGCACCACCGACGCGGCCAGCGGACCGTCCGGGGAAGGTCGCGAACCGATACGAGGCGGCACCCTGAACCTGGCGTTCTTTCCGGACAACGTGGCCTTCGCCTGCATCGACCCCTTCCAGACCTATTGGATCGAACATCGTTCGCTCATCCGGAATTTCGCCGATTCACTCACCGACCAGAACCCGGAGACCGGCGCGATCGTGCCATGGCTGGCGACCGCGTGGCAGATCAGTCCCGACGGTCTGGACTACACCTTCACCCTGCGCGACGGTGTCACCTTCGCCGACGGCGCGCCACTGGATGCCGCGGCGGTGAAGACCAATTTCGATGGATTCGCCGATCTCGCGCGCACCTCGGGCGGCACCGCCTACGGCGCGAGCTACATCGTTGGGCTCGAGTCGACGCAGGTGGTCGACGCCAAGACGGTCCGGTTCCACTTCTCCAAGCCGAATTCCTCATTCCTGCAAGCGACCTCGACCACCAACCTGGCGCTGCTGTCACCGGCCTCGTTCCAGAAGACCGCACAGCAGCGCGGCCTCGGCGACGTCGTCGGGTCCGGACCGTTCACGCTCGACAACTACACCCCGAACCAGGGGGTGAGCCTGAGTCGCCGCACCGGCTACCACTGGCCCTCACCGTTGAACAAGAACACCGGCGACGCCTACCTGGACAAGGTCAAGGTCAGCTACGTCGCCGAGGACGGGGTACGCACCGGCAACCTGGTCAGCGGACAGATCGATATCGCCTGGCCGCGCAACCCGTTCACCGTCGAGGACCGAACCCTGATCGGCCGCTCCGGCGCGTACCTGCGCTCGCGCCCGCTCCCGGGCGTCTCCTACACGCTGTACCCCAACGTGTCCGAGGGTCACCCGCTGGCCGATGACCAGATTCGCCAGGCGCTCTACCACGCCATCGACCTGAAGACCTTCGCGGCGACCATCTTCGGGGCGGACTATCCCGTGGTCGGCGGGCCGTTCGACAACACCACCCCGTATTACAACGCTCAGAGCGCCAAGCTCACCTACGACCCGGCGCAGGCCGGACGGATTCTGGATGCGGCGGGCTGGAAGATCGCTCCTGGCGACCAGTACCGTTCCAAGGACGGCAAGCGACTCACCCTGGTGCAGCCGCTGAGCGCGGCCAGTGTGGGAGCGGAGCTGATCCAGGATCAGTTGCGCCAGAGCGGGATCGAGCTCCAACTCAAGACCGTCACCGCCGCCGAGCGCCCCGCGGTCATCGCCAACGGCCAGTACGACCTCGTCGAGGGATACTTCACCCGCGCGGATCCCGGTGCACTGCAATTCATTCTGGTCGAAGCGCTGGCTAATTCGAAGGCGCTGGCGCGCAATGCCCAGAAGCCCGCGGCGGCCGCACAGATCGCCGACCTGTTCACCCGCGCTGTGCAGTCCACCGATGCGACGGCACGCGAGCAGATCTACACCGAGTTGCAGCGCACGCTGATCGACAATGGCATCACCTTTCCATTGTCGGAGCGGGTGCAATACGCGGGAATCCGTAACCGGGTCAACGGCTTCCGCTTCACCGCGGAAAGCTTCATCGACCTGCACGATGTCTGGATCCAGCCGTGATCCGCTATATCGCCGGGCGCGTGGCGCAGGCGGTAGGTGTGCTCTGGGCGGCGTTCACCCTCACCTTCGTCGTGCTCTACCTGCTGCCGAGTGATCCGGTGTCGATTCAGCTCAGCGCCGCCGGAATCGAAACCGATTCCCTCACACCGGCGCAGCTGGCGGCCGCCAAGGCGAAGTACGGGCTGGACCGACCGGTCGCGGACCAGTACTTCTCGTCGCTGACCGGCGCGCTGCACGGAGACTTCGGCACCTCGATCGCCAAACAGGTGCCGGTGAGTCACCTGCTGGCCGAAAGAATCGGCGGCACACTGATATTGAGCTTGATCGCCGGTGTGCTCGCGATAGTCCTCGGTGCCGGTATCGCGTACCTGGCCGCGTTCGTGCGGGTCGCGCCACTGCGAATTCTGCTGGACCGGGCACCGGCGCTGGGTGTGGCGGTTCCGTCATTCCTGGTGGGGCTCGGCCTCATCCAGTACTTCTCGTTCGATCTGGGCTGGCTGCCCTCATCGGGATCGGGTGGTTGGAAGTACCTGATACTGCCGGTGGTCACCATGGCCTTGCCGGGCGCGTCCCAACTCGCGCAGGTGCTCAGCCGCAGTTTCCACGACACCCTGCGCGAGCCGTATATCGTGACCGCCCGCGCCAAGGGCCTCTCACGCGCGGCGGTGCAGTTGCGGCATGCCTTCCGCAATGCCGCGCTTCCCGCGCTGACCATTGTCGGAGTTCTGGTGGGGCTCACCGTCACCAGCGCGATCGTGGTCGAAACCGTGTTCAACCGCAACGGAATCGGCCGCCTCGCGCAGGAATCGGTGCTGGCCAAGGATGTTCCGGTGGTGCAGGCGATCGTGGTGGTCGCGGCGGCGGGGTTCGTGCTGATCAATCTGATCGTCGATCTGCTCTATCCGCTGCTGGATCCACGCATCGCCCACCCCGCGACCGCGGAGGTGAAGTGAGATGGTGCAGACCCTGACAACCACCGAAGCCGTCGTCGACGTGGTGAACGAGAGCCCGGAACGCCCGGTGGAAACTCGCCGGACCGGTTCGCGACTGGTACGACTGGCTCGCCGACCCGGTTTCGTACTGGCGAGCCTGCTGGTCGCGTTCGTGATCGTCGCGGCCTTCGCGCCCACACTGTTCACCGATTACGCGCCGTACGCCACCGCACCCGCCGAACGACTGCGCCCGCCCAGCGGCGCCCACCTGTTCGGTACCGACGATGTCGGGCGCGATCTGTGGACCCGCACCCTCTACGGTGCGGACCTCACGGTGAAGGCCGCCCTCATCGCCATTGCCATCGGGCTCGGCGCGGGACTGGTGCTGGGCGTGCTGTCCGGATTCCTGGGCGGTGTGCTCGACGCGCTGATCATGCGGGTGGTCGATGTGCAGCTGGCGATTCCTGGCCTGCTACTGGCCCTGTCGATCGTCACCGCCCTGGGATTCGGCACCATCCCTGTCGCCATCGCGGTCGGTGTCGGCACGATCCCCGGCTTCGCGCGCACCACGCGTGCGGAGGTGCTGCGGGTGAAGACACTGCCCTACGTCGAGGCCGCGCGGTCCGGCGGCGGATCGTGGCCGCGCGTGCTGATCCGGCACGTACTGCCCAATTCGTGGGGTCCGGTGCTGGCGCTGGCGGTGCTGGATTTCGGGACCGCGATCATCGCGGTGGCGGCCTTGAGTTTCCTCGGTTTCGGGGCTGCACCGCCGCGCGCCGAATGGGGGTCGCTGGTGTCGAGCGGACGCAATTTCCTGGTGACCGCGCCCTGGGTGTCGCTGCTGCCGGGCGCGATGGTCGCGCTGACGGTGCTGGCGCTCAACCACATCGCGCATACGCTGCGGGAGGTACGTCGATGACGGCGTCAACGGCCATCGCGCGCACCGGCTCGCCGATCGTCGAAATCACCGGTCTCTCAGCGGGTTACCTGACCGGTGGCACCGTGGTGAGGGCCGTTCATGACGTTTCGCTGGCGGTGCGACCCGGCGAAATCGTGGCGCTGGTCGGCGAATCCGGCTCCGGCAAGTCCACCACCGCGCACGCGGTGATCGGGTTGCTGTCCGACAACGCGCGGATCACCGGCGGCTCGATTCGAGTCGGGGGTGTCGAGATCGTCGGAGCCCGCGAGAAGACGGTCCGATCCCTGCGCGGATCGACCGTCGGCCTGATCCCACAGGACCCGATGGTCGGGTTGAACCCGACCCAGCAGATCGGAACCCAGGTCGCGGAGGCCGTGCGGCTGCGCGGCATACGTGGTCCCGCAGTGCATGCCGAAGTGCTCGAGGTGCTGCGCACCGCTGGGCTCGACGCCGCCGACCAGCACGTGCACCGCTATCCGCACGAGCTGTCCGGCGGACAACGCCAGCGGGTGCTGATCGCGATCGCCCTGGCCGGGCGGCCCGAGCTGATCATCGCCGACGAACCCACCAGCGCACTGGATGTGACCGTGCAGGCCCGCATTCTCGATCACCTCGAGACGCTGGTGCGTGAGAGCGGTATCGCTCTGCTCATCATCACCCACGACCTCGCCGTGGCGGCCGACCGCGCCGATCGGGTGATCGTGATGCGGCAGGGCCGAATCGTCGAATCCGGAACGCCCGCAAAGATTCTCGTCGCCCCCGCGGATACCTACACCCGGCGGCTGATCGCGGCCGCACCGGCACTCGCGAACGACGGCGCACTGGAACCGCGCTTCCGGCAGATCGGTCAGGACCGGTCCGACCATGCGGCCATTCTCGAAATAGAGGCTGTGACAAAGGAATTCCGGGGGCGGAAGGGCCGGGCGGTGGTCGCGCTGAACGATGTATCAGTGCGGGTCGCCGCCGGTCGCACCCACGCGGTGGTCGGCGAATCCGGATCCGGAAAGTCCACGCTGCTGCGCATCGCGATGGGCCTCGATACCCCGAGCGCCGGAACGGTGCGCTTCGATGGCACCGAGACGTCCGGACTCTCCTGGCGGCGGCAACGCCCGCTGCGCCGCCGGTTCCAACTGGTGCATCAGAACCCCTATGCCGCACTGGATCCGCGATTCACGGTGCGCGAGAGCATTATCGAACCCCTGGTGTCGTTCCGGCTCGGCAGCCGCGCCGAACGCCACGCCCGCGCCGGTGAACTCCTGGACGCGGTGGCACTGCCTCGAACCGCCCTGGAGCGCCTGCCCGAGGAACTCTCCGGGGGACAACGTCAGCGGGTCGCCATCGCCCGGGCCCTCTCATTGCAGCCGGATCTGGTGCTGCTGGACGAACCGGTGTCAGCACTGGACGTATCGGTCCAGGAGCAGATCCTCGATCTGCTGCTGGACCTGCAACAGCGATTCGGCCTGGCCTACCTGTTCGTATCCCACGACCTCGCCGTGGTGGCCAAGATCGCGCACACGGTATCGGTGCTCGACAGCGGCACCGTTGTCGAATCCGGTTCGATCGCAGACGTTTTCGGGAATCCGCAAGATTCCCGTACCGAGCGGCTCATCGCCGCGATTCCCGGACGCCGAGCGCGGTCCAGCCGGGAACCATCCACCCTCGAAAGGCATTCTCGATGACAACGGCAACCGATACCTGGGTGTCCGACTGGCAGCGCTGGCACGCCGAGCGCGAAACGCTCTCCACCGACGCGCACGGCTTGGCCGCCGCGACCGGAACCCATTGGCTCAGCGATATCCCGCTGCGCATCGACGGCGTTCCCGGCGAGTGGGTCGCGGCGGACGGGCGGGCCGTCGGCGATGGCTCGGGCTTTCATCTCGAACTCACACCAGGTGATCGGGCGCCCAGCGGAGATCTGCTGCTGCAACCGCTGATTCGCGCCGGTGAGATCGCCCTGCGGGTATTCGACCCGAACGCGTCGACACGCACGGGTCTGGCAGGGATCGACGCATTCACCCCGGATCAGGCGTGGGTGTTCGACGGTGTCGCCGAAACCGGCTCCACGCCACTGCTACTCGACCACATCGACGGCTTCGTCAGCACCAATACCGGTGTGCGCGTGCGCATCACCGTCGACGGCAGGGAGCTTGTGCTGTCGGGCGCGGGTGCCCCGAACGGAGATATTCAGCTCACCTTCGCCGATACCACCAACGGCAGCCAGACCCAGCGCTTCCGATTTCTCACCATCCCCGCCCCGGACAGTCAGGGCCGTGTTGTCGTGGACTTCAATCGCGCCTACCTGCCGCCGTGCACCTTCTCCGACCACTATCTGTGCCCGCTGCCGCCGCCGGAGAACCGCCTCGATTTCCCGGTGCGCGCCGGTGAGACCTTCCTGCGCCGGGCGGACCGATGACCCGATATGTCATCGTCGGTGCGGGCGCGGTCGGAGTCTCCCTGGCCGTCGAACTCGGAGATCGCGGCCACGACGTACTACTGGTGGCTCGCGGCGCGACACTGAAATATCTTGCGGCACAACCGCTGTCGTACCACTCGCATGCCGGGCACCGGGAGATCCGGCTCCCGGCCGTGGCGCTGGACGCCGATCTGGGACTTCGGGTCGGTGACATCGTCGTGCTGGCCGTAAAATCCCAGGACCTGCCGACGGTCGCACCCGCCCTCGCATGGCGCGACGTGACCGATGAGCAGGGCACGGTCCGGGGGATCGCCGCGAGTCTGGTCCCGGTGGTCACCGTGCAGAACGGCTTGGACGCCGAACGCACCACGGCCCGCTGGTTCGACACCGTGCTGGGCGCGGTCTTTCTCATCTCCGCCCAGCACACCCGCACCGGTGAGGTCCGCGTCGGTGGACACCCCTATATAGGCGGTGCCCTCGCCGGTATCGCCAGCACGCTCACACCCGAATTCGCCGAGCAGGCCCTGAAAACCTTCACCACGGACCTGCACGACGCAAACTTCCTCATCAAGCAGGTCACCGACATCCACTCCTACAAGGCCGCGAAAATAGTTCACAGCGTGCGAAACGGGGTCGAAGTCCTGGCCGGTGACAGGAAAACGAAAGACGCTGTCGGCCAAGCCCTCTCGGCAGAGGCCCGATTCGTCCTCACCGCCGCTGGATTCGACCCTGCGAACACCGCCGCCTTGATCCTCGATCCGGCCCAGGGTCACTTCAGTGAGCGATCCGGCGTAACCGCCGGACGGCAATCCACCTGGCAGAGCTTCGCCCGCGGCACCCCCACCAACGAAGTCGACTACCTCAACGGCGAAATCTCCCTCCTCGCCCGTCTGCACGGCATCCCCGCCCCACTCAACACTGGCCTGCAACAGCTGCTGGGCCGAGCCACCCACGCGGGTGGCGGACTCGACCTGCCGGGCATCGACACTCTCGCCGAACTCCTTGCTGTCGAACAGGATTAGTCACGTCTCAGTGCTTCTCAGGCAGGGACGACTTGGCGGCTCCGCCCGATGAAACCGCCCCGCCGTCCCGGTTCGGTGGGTGTGCAGCAGTTGGCCGTATACGGATCCTGGGCAGGCGCTCCAGCTTCCGACGCGGCGCTAGGTCGACTCCGGTGCCAACTCCGCGCGCACCTGATGCGCGCGCTGCAGGTCCTCGGGTGCGGCGGACGGGCCGTACCTGCGCAGGCCGACGTCCAGAACCTTCAGTGCCATCGTGTCGTCGTTCTTGAAATCGCGCAGGATGCGTACGTTGTCGAGCACTCGTGCGAGGCCCTCGAGCTCCTTCGAGCCGCCGTATTCCAACTCGAGCGGCTCATCTCGCTGGATCACCAGCACATGGTTGCTCTCGGGGTCCACGACGGTGAATCGGGATTGTCCTGGTTTGAAGCGGGTGATTCGCGGTGCGCCCTTGGCTGGGACGCGCCCGAATCGCACCCGTAGCGCGGCGCTGAATTCTTGGTGACACGCGGCGACATCGTCGACAAAGACCAGGCAGCTGAGCTCCGCGTCGACGCCCTCGGGTCGTCCGGTGAAGTGCAACTGGTATCCGTTGCGCGCGACCGCGCCGTACACATACGGGCGGCTCTGCTCGTATGTGACCTCGAAATCGAGTGCGCGGTAGAAGTCGAGTAGTTCGGACAGGTGAGCCTTCCGGCTCCACAACATCGGCACCGCGGCTTCGGGCATCATCGGCTCCACTCGGTAATCAAATTTGACTAGTGCAGGTTACCATCGTTCGATGTCCACGATTCGTCTACTCGTCCTCGGGGTGACCCGGCTGCAACAGCCCACATACGGCTATGCGGTCCGCCGCGAACTGCTGACCTGGCGAGCGGACACCTGGACGAATGTGAAGCCGGGTTCGATCTACCACGCTCTCAAACAGCTCACCCACGAGGGCAAATTGCGTGCGATCGGGACCGAAAGCAGTAGTACCGGCCCGGGGCGGACCTTGTTCGAACTGACCGAAGCCGGTGAGGCCGAATACCGAACGCTGCTGGATTCCGCGCTGGTCAGTGTCGACATGGAGGAACTCGGTGCCGGTATCGCGCTGATGGACACCCTGCCGCGCGATCACGTCATCAGCCTGCTGCGGCAGCAGCGTCAGCGCAGCACGCAGGTTCGAGATGAACTGGTCGCGATGAAAGCCGACTATCCACGGCGAGGCGAGGCACCGCACTCAGCCGACCTGCTCGAACTGTGGGCCGGTACCTTCGACCACCTCGCCCGCTGGACGGACGGCATCCTGGAACGGCTCGACAATGGCGACTATCAGATGGCCGACGACAGCCCAGCGGTGTGAAAAGTGGCGGTGACCGACGCTGGGTTCTGGACGGGCGATCAGCAGCCGAAGAACTCGCTTTGCGACCAAACCGGGCATCCTGCGGTGTCGAAGTCGCTTGTAGACACGACCGAGAGCACCGAGGGTTGCCGCGCTGAAAGGGCGGTGGCGGCCTACTGAAGCCCCTGCGGCCTGCCACGGGGGAGGAACGCAGGTGATCGTGACATATGCAGCCAGTCCCAGTGCCCTACAACTGCTTGATCCACCCGATGCCGTGGCGTCGATCAGCCAGGAGTGTTCCGCCGATCCGCCGTCCTCCGCCGACCTTGCCGAGATGTGTGTTGAGTTGTTGGCCGGAATCGCCGCGCGAGACCGTGACGCGTTCACCCGGTTCTACCGACTGACCAGTCATCGAGTGTTCGGGGTCGCGCTGCGGATGTTGCGCAACCGCGCGGCCGCAGAGGAAGTTACGCAGGAGGTGTATCTGCAAGTCTGGTCATCACCGGCGCGGTATGACTCTCGGCTCGCCTCTCCGATCGGGTGGCTGATCGTGCTGACCCGAAGACGTGCGATCGACCGAATACGAAGCGACCGTGCGGCTTTCGAGCGCGATGTGCGCTATGGCGAGATGGCGCGAGGTATCGACCGCGACTTCGTGTTCGAAACGGTTCAGCAGCATGACGAGCGCCGCACGGTGGTGTGCGGCCTCGGCCTTCTCACCGAATTACAGCGTGAGAGTATCGAATTGGCGTATTTCGGCGGGCTCACCTACAGCGAGCTGGCGGACCGGCTCGATATTCCGCTCGCTACCGTGAAAAGCCGGATCCGCGATGGATTGAATCGCCTTCGATCCGCTTTCGCCGTGGGAACCCTGCGCTGAGATACGGGTGCACCCCGGCGCCATCGACGTATCGATGACATCCGGGGCGCAAAGGGACCGATGAGTTCAGTGCTGGGTCAGCGGACTGAGGTTCTCGTAATACGCTGCCATACCGGGAAAATAGTCGGCGAAGTCGGGCGGGGGCGTACCCAGTCGCGCCGCGCCGAGCATGTCGAGGTAGTACTCCCAGCCAGGGCCGACGTGGCTGACCTGGGCGATCTCGGCCTCGGTGAGCAGATGGTGGACGAAGCGCAATTCGGTGCCGCCGTCGATCTCGGTGAGTTCGAGTTCCAGCCGCCATGCGCCCGAATCGTCAATAGCGGAAATGCCGAGCAGGCGGGGCGGGTCGCAGGTGTCGATGGTCATGTCCATCCACGGCTGCTCGTCTTCGAAAGCCATCTGTACCTTGATGATTCGGCCGGGACCGGGTTCGCCGGTCCATGGGCCGAACCACCGGGCCGTGCGGTCGGATTCGGTCACGCTGGCCCACACGTCGTCGGCGGGTGCGCGGTAAGTGCGGGTCAGGACCAGGTCGCGGCCCTGCTCGGCGGCCAATAGGCGGCCGGTGGGTGTCGGGGTCATGCGGTGTCCTCTCGATGTGTGTCGTCGGCGGTGACACGGCGCTCACGGCGGGTGCGATACACCTCGGTCTCCAGTGCGTCGAGCCGCTGCGCCCACACGGGCTGGGTCTCGAAACTCGTTATCCAGTCGGAGATTTGCGCGAGCGGTTCGGTGTCGAGCAGGTAGTACCGCTGTCTGCCGACCAACTCGTCATGGACCAGGCCGCTCTCCCGCAGCACCCGCAAATGCCGGCTCACGGCGGGACGGCTGATATCGAACTGGTCCGCGATAGCACCGGCGGTCAACCGCCGATCCCGCAACAGCTCCAGGATTCGCCGCCGTACCGGATCCGCGATCGCGGCTGCCACCTCGTCCACAACTAAAGCGTAACCGATCAGTTACGCGTTGTCGAGATCAACCCTCAGTGCCTCCACACACCATGCGGCGCTTACTCAGATCATTTAGCGGTAGTGGGGATGTCGGTCATGCGGGCGTCGTAGCCGGTCTCCGGGTTGACGACTCGGCCTGCGGCCCACCAGTTCTCGCGCGCTGTTTCGACGACCATGATCGCGATGTCCTCTTCCGGGACGTCGGCGAGCTCCCGCAGGTTTGTGACGATCTCGCGGAAGAGTTCGTTCTTCTGCTCCGCGGTGCGGTGGTTGAAGGCCAGGTGGATGAACATCGTTCGGTCGGTGCGCGGTAGTCCGAATACGACTTTCTGCATATGGAAGTTGTCGGGGGTGACCTCCACGAAGACGTGGAATTGATCGTCCTCGGGGATTTTCAGGACGTCGACCATGGCCTTGTGGAGCGCAGTGGAGACCTTGCGGCGATATTCGGGCGAGGTTCCCTGGCGGAGATAGATGGTGATCAGCGGCATGAGTCTCACGCTAGGCAGCACCCCTGCATTCGGAAAGCGAATGGTTGGCATACTGGATATGCTGATTGCTCATGGACGTCACGATGGTCGGGCTGCGGGTACTGCGCGAGGTGGCCGAGCGCGGCACGTTCACGGCCGCGGCGCAGGCGCTCGGATATACGCAATCGGCGGTCTCACGGCAGGTGGCGGCACTCGAACAGGCCACCGGGGTGCGACTGTTCGATCGCTATCCCGGCGGTGTGCGGTTGACCGCCGCGGGTCTGGCTTTGCTGCGCCACGCCGTGACCGCGCTGGACGCTTTGGATGCGGCCGACCGCGAGCTGCACGGTACCGACGTCGACACCGGTTCGGTGCGGCTCGGCTACATCCCGGCCGCCGGAGCGGTGCTGGTGGCTCACGCCCTCGCGGTGCTGCGCGGACAGCGGCCCGGCGTCAAGGTCGCCACGCGCGAGGGCACCACCCCATCGCTGGTGCGGGCACTGCGCGCCGGTCGTCTCGACCTCGCCGTCCTGTCCTCGCGTCCACCGCATCGCTCACCCGACACCGACAAACCGTCCCTGCATGTCGAGCCGTTGCTGGAAGATGCTCTGGCCGTTGCGGTTTCGTCGACCGGTCGGTTCGCTGATCGCACCGGCCTCACCACCGAGGACCTCCTCGACGAAACATGGATCGCCACTCCTACCACCGCCGACGAACCGCTACTCGGCGTCTGGCCGGGTCTGCCCGGACGGCCGCGCATTCATCACACCGCCCGCGACTGGCTCACCAAATTGCACCTCGTCGCCGCCGGAGTCGGAATCACCACCGTGCCAACGACACTGGCGTCCGCCATCCCGCCTGGCATTCGCCTGCTCGGCATCGACGACCTCCCCGAGGAACGCCGGCGCATCAGCGTGGTCCGTCTCCCGGGCCCCACCGCGGAGCCGGTTAGAACACTCGTCCACGCCCTGCATCACCACGCCGCCGCGATCGCCGGATAACCTCACTGTCGACGGCGAACTCACACCCGCATCGGGAGGTCGCGCATGACCGAGATCAGCACATCGAAGGAAGCGGCCGGTCAGCCCACCGCACGGGGCGACAGGATCGCCGTCGTCATCGGCAGCACCCGGCCCACGCGAATCTGCCCCGACATCGCGTCCTGGATTCGCGACGTCGCCCAAGCGGGCAGCCCGCTGACCTATGAGCTACTGGACCTGGCCGAGGTCGGACTGCCGCTGCTGGACGAACCCCTCAAAGCAGCACTACAGCAGTACCAACACGAGCACACCCGCCGCTGGAGCCGAATCATCGACTCCTACGACGGATTCATTTTCGTTTTCCCGCAATACAACTGGGGCTACCCGGCCGCACTGAAGAACGCCCTGGACTACCTCTACTACGAATGGCGCGATAAACCGGCCACCGTCGCCACCTACGGCACCCGCGGCGGCGGCAAAGCCGCTACCCAACTACTCACCGTCCTGCAGGGCCTGCACATGCGCACCCTCGACGACCACCTCGAACTCGCCATCGGCGACAACGACGTCGACGACAACTGGCAGATCATCGACGTCGAAACCACCCTGCACCCGTACCGGGACAACATCCGAGCCATCGACGAACAGTTGATCGAAGCGCTCAAAGACGACCAGCAGTGACGGGTATGCGATGCCGCTAAGGGACGCCGCGTAATCCCATCGCGGAGACATCGGGTTCCTCCCCGCGATACGCGCCCTGCGAGGTCAGCGAAAGATGCTGTGGGGAAGCGATTTCGAGGACGTCGCGAAGTGCCGACACCGTCGCCTGGGCGGCGTCGCGGAGATGCGTTTCGGTAGCAGGCAGAGCGATCAGCTTCTCCCAGTTCGGGTTGTCGACCCCCCAGTAGCTCTTGTCCGGCATACGCCACCCCAGCCGGGTCAATTGTGCCCTGTGCTGATCCGATAGTGGCTGGCCGTTTTCGAGGAGGTCGCCGGCGATGATCTCGCACAGCAGTGCATCGTCATCGGCGGCACAGAATTGGGCACCGTTACCCGAGGCGGTGCTCACCACCATCCATTCGCTCTCGCGCAGCCTGGGCAGGGTCACCACCAAGCGGTCGGCGAAACTCTCCCAATTCGTCACCGCTGCATTGCCATCGGGCACGAGTTCGCGCGCGGGCCGATCGTGGAGCCGAGGGTATTCGATACAGCCTCGGTAGACTGTAATTCGGTTCTTCCACTCCGATTCATCGGCAAACCGCATGCGGCCCACGCAGATCGAACCATCGGCGTCTGCGGCCGATGAGTCCGCCTTCTCGGCCAGCCAGCAGAATAGCGGCCAGAACTGTTCGATCTCGGAAGCGTCCGGCTCCTGCCACGCCGTCAACAGCCAGCCCCCGTCTTCGTGTGGGGACAGCTCAACTGTCAGATCGGGGTCGTCGCGGCGAAACCCCGGCCCCTGCTCGAAGAGGTTCACCCCATCGGTGACTTGAAGTGGACCGTGGAGTCGGGGCCCCAGACCCAAATGCCAACGCAGCTCATCGATCTCGTTCCGAGTCAACTCGGCGGAAAGCCTGATCGAGAGCTGCATGTGGTAGTACGCGTTCGTCACGATGGCTACCGTAGCGACCGGCACCGACGCCCCGCCCTGCTGTGGCGTGCGATGTGAACGGTGTTCTCCACCCGGGTGCGGGCTTACCGTGGATGTATGACGATGAATGTTGGCCCCGGCGGATGGGTGCCGGATTCGTGCACTCTTCCGACCGCAGCCCAGCCGGTGCGGGTCGCGGAGTTCGATCGGTTCTTCATCGATGCGGTACGGCGCGTCGACCGGCCCGGCCACACCCGCCTGGATCTGTTCATTGACGGTGACTCCGAACACCTCGGCAGGGATCTGGCCGCGCGGGAAACGAGTTGCTGCTCGTTCTTCACCTTCACTTTCGAACCGGCGGACGAGGGCGTGGCCATGCACATCGACGTTCCCGTCGCACACGCGGCGGTGCTCGATGCCCTGCAGATCCGCGCCGAAGGGGCCGAACGGTGAGGATCGGATCGCCCTCGTCCTGACAGGACCAACGGGCGAGCCTTTTTCGCCTTGGCAGGCCGTTTCGTGTCCCCGGCGCGGTAACCAGGATTGGCGGTGTCGAAATTTCCGGCGGCCGGCCGGTCGCGCCGATCCGAGGGACTTGATATGGCTACTGCGGTAGGAATCGATCTGGGAACCACGAACTCCGTCATCGCGAGCTGGCAGGGCGGCGAACCGGTGGTGATCGCCAATGCCGAGGGTGCGCGCACCACGCCGTCGGTGGTCGCCTTCACCGAGGGTGGTGAGCGCCTTGTCGGTCAACTCGCGCGCAGACAGGCGATCTTGAATCCGAAGGGCACGATCTATTCGGCGAAGCGATTCATCGGGCGTCACTTCGACGAGATCTCCGAAGAAGCCAAGGCGGTGAGCTTCGACGTCGTCGAAGGCGAGGGCGGCGTTGCTCGATTCGATGTGCGGGGCAAGCTGTACGCACCCGAGGAGATCAGCGCGCAGGTGTTGCGCAAGCTGGTCGATGACGCGAGCAAATACCTGGGGGAGCGGGTCAAAGAAGCGGTGATCACCGTGCCCGCCTATTTCAATGACGCACAGCGCAACGCCACCAAGGACGCGGGCCGGATCGCGGGACTCGAGGTGCTGCGCATCATCAACGAACCGACCGCCGCCGCGCTGGCGTACGGATTGGACAAGCAAACCCACGAGACGGTGCTCGTATTCGACCTGGGCGGTGGCACTTTCGATGTCAGCCTGCTCGATGTCGGCGAAGGCGTCGTCGAGGTGCGCTCCACCGCGGGCGATTCGCATTTGGGCGGCGACGACTTCGATCGGCGCATCGTCGACTATCTCGCCGACGAATTCCAGCGCGCCGAGCACATCGACCTGCGGGCGGATCCGCAAGCGCTGCAACGACTTTTCGAGGCGGCGGAGAAGGCCAAGGTCGAATTGTCCTCGGTGACACAGACACAGGTGAATCTGCCGTTCGTCACCGCCGACGCGAACGGGCCCAAGCACCTCACCACCACTCTCATGCGCTCGAAGTTCGAGGACCTGACCGCGGATCTGGTGCAGCGCTGCCTCGGCCCGGTCGAGCAGGCCATGTCCGATGCCAAGGCCACCGCCAATGACATCGACGAGGTGATCCTGGTCGGTGGTTCCACGCGCATTCCGGCGGTGCAGGTGTTGGTGCGCAGGCTGACCGGCGGCAAGGACCCGAACATGAGCGTCAACCCGGACGAGGTCGTCGCGCTCGGCGCGGCGGTGCAGGCGGGCGTGCTCAAGGGTGAGGTCTCCGATGTGCTGCTGCTGGATGTCACGCCGCTGTCGCTGGGCGTGGAGACCCAGGGCGGGGTGATGACCAAGATCATCGAACGCAACACCACCATCCCGGCCCGGCGCAGCGAGGTCTTCTCCACCGCGGAGGACAACCAGCCCGCGGTCGATGTGGTTGTGCTGCAGGGCGAACGCGAGCGCGCCGCCGACAACCGGGTGCTCGGCCGGTTCCGGCTCGAGGACATTCGGCCCGCGCCACGCGGACAGGCACAGGTCGAGGTCACCTTCGACATCGACGCCAACGGCATCCTCAATGTCACCGCGCGCGATAAGGACACCGGCAAAGAGCAGAGCATCACGATCAGCGAGCAGTCCAATCTGGACCAGAGCGAAGTCGACCGGATGCTCGCCGACGCCGAGCGGCACCGCCGCGAGGACGAGGAACTGCGCCGGGCCGTCGATGCCCGCAACGCCCTGGATTCGGCTGCGTACCAAGTGGAACGGCGACTGAACGAGCTCGGCGACAGCGCGCCCGCGCATGAGCGAGCACGCGCGGAGATGCTGATCGCCGACGCCAGACAGGCCGTCAAAGAGGAAGCGCCGCTGGATCGGGTGCAGTCGCTCACCTCCGAACTTCAGCAACTGCTGTACGGGTTGGAGTCCGCGCCATCCGGTGGCGGCGACGGACAGCCCGGTTACGCGGGCGCGGGCGCCCGGACGGGCTCGCCCGGTGACGACGATGTGATCGACGCCGAGTTCGACCAGAGCTGAGGAGGTTCGGCGATGGAAGCCTCCACAGACCAGTCGATGACCGACAACCCCGACCCGGACGCGGCCCCGGAACAAGCCGACGCCCGGATCGCCGAATCCGACGACCGCTGGCGGCGCGCCGCGGCGGATCTGGACAACCTGCGCAAGCGATACGCCAGGGACCTCGATCGCGAACGCGCGGCCGAACGCGCGAAGGTCTCCGGGGCCTGGCTACCCATGCTGGACAACCTGGAATTGGCGCTGGCGCACGCGAACAGCGAGACGGACCCGCTCGTCGCGGGCGTGCGCGCGATCCGGGACCAGGCGGTGCAGGTCCTCGAACAACTCGGCTACCCAAGGCATTCGGAGGTGGGAGTTCCCTTCTCCCCGGAACTGCACGAGGTGGTCAGCGTGGTCAACCGGCCCGATTTCCCGCCGGGGACCGTGCTCGAGGTGCTGCGGCCCGGGTACGGCGAGAACGGCCGGCAGTTGCGACCGGCGGCCGTGATCGTCAGCAGTCGCGAGGGGTGAGCGTCGATGGCGCGCGACTACTACGAGATCCTCGGGGTGCCCCGCGACGCCGACAAGGATCAGATTCAGCAGGCGTATCGCAAGCTGGCGCGGCGATACCACCCCGATGTGAATGCCGATCCGGCGGCGGAGGATCGGTTCAAGGAGCTCAGCGAAGCCTACGAGGTCCTATCCGATCCGGAGACCAGGAGCCGCTATGACCGGTTCGGCGCGGACTTCCGGCGGGTGCCGCAGGACTACGACGAACAGGTCGGCGCGGCGAGTGGCGGCGGTGCCGGTTTCCGCGGTGGCGGATTCGGCGGCGGCGGTGGCGGATTCGGTGGCGGAACCCGCGTGCGCTACGGCCGCGGTTTCGACGGCGATGTCGACTTCGGTGACATATTCGGCGATATCTTCGGTGGTCGCGGCGGCGGATACGGACCGATTCCCGGCGCCGATCAGGAGGCCGTGCTGGAACTGACCGTCGAGGAGGCATACCGCGGCGGCAAGCGCAAACTGCGGCTCGGCGAGCGCAATTACGATGTCGACATCCCGGCCGGGGTCATCGACGGCCAGCGGATCCGGTTGGCCGGTCAAGGCGGCAGCGGCAGCGGTAACGCCTCCGCCGGGGATCTGTACCTGGTCGTGCACATCAAGCAGCATCCGCGCTTCCGGTTGGTCGGGCGCGACATCTATCTCGATCTGCCCGTGTCCCCGTGGGAAGCGGTGCTGGGCGCCACCGTCGCGATCCCGACACCGAGCGGCGAGGCGAAAGTCAAAGTGGCGCCGGGCTCCTCGACCGGACGCAAGCTGCGATTGCGCGGTGCGGGCATGCCCAATCCCCGCGGTGCCGACGGCAATCTCTACGCCGAGATCAAGGTCATGGTTCCGGCGAAACCGACCGCGCGCGAACGCGAACTGTTCGAACAGCTCGCCGCCGCGTCGACCTTCGATCCCAGGAGAGAGCGATGAGCGCCGAACCCCGCTACGTGATCGTGCGGCACTCCGGGCTGCGGCTCGACGAGTTCTCCCGGCGCTGCGATCTGCATCCGAGCCTGGTGCGCAGACTGGTCGCGCTCGGACTGCTCGACGGTACTCGTGAGGGCGCCGATCTGCGTTTCGAACCGTCCGCGGTGGCGGTGGTCGCTCGCATCAAGCGCCTGCGGTCCGGGCTCGGATTGAACTATGCCGCAATCGGATTGGTGCTCGATCTGCTGGACCGAATCGAAGAACTCGAAGCCGAACCTCGAAGGAGGGCGTCCCGATGGACACCAGCAAGTTGACGGAGAAGTCGCGGGAAGCCCTGAGCGAAGCACAGAACGCGGCGACGCGACTGGGCCACAGCGAGGTCGACGGCGAACATCTGCTGCTCGCCCTGATCGACCAGTCGGACGGACTCGTGCCCAGGCTGCTCGACCAGGCGGGCGCGGACCTGGACGCGTTGCGCGCGGATCTGAATCGCGAGCTCGCCCGCAGGCCCAAGGTGAGCGGTCCCGGCGCCGCGCCCGGCCAGGTGACCATCACCCGGCGCTTGGCGGCGCTGCTGGCCTCGGCCGAACGAGAAGCCAAGCGGCTCAAGGATTCCTACGTATCGGTGGAGCATCTGGTGATGGCGCTGGCCGACGAGGGTTCGGGCACCGCGGCGGGCCGGATCCTCGCGAGCCAGGGCATCACCGGGGAGTCATTCCTGCAGGCGCTCACCACGGTTCGCGGTAATCAGCGGGTGACCTCGGCGACCCCGGAGGGCGCCTACGAGGCACTGGAGAAGTACGGCCGCGACCTCGTCGCCGAAGCCCGCGCGGGCAAACTGGACCCGGTCATCGGCCGCGACGCCGAGATCCGCAGGGTGACACAGATTTTGAGCCGCAAGACCAAGAACAATCCGGTCTTGATCGGCGATCCCGGTGTGGGCAAGACCGCCATCGTGGAGGGTCTGGCGCAGCGCATCGTGCGCGGTGATGTGCCGGAAGGCTTGCGCGACAAGACGATCTTCTCGCTCGATATGGGATCGCTGATCGCGGGAGCCAAGTATCGCGGCGAGTTCGAGGAGCGGCTGCAAGCGGTGCTGTCGGAGGTGAAGGCGGCCGAGGGGCGCATCCTGCTCTTCGTCGACGAGCTGCATACGGTGGTCGGCGCGGGCTCGGCCGGCGGAGACGGATCCCTGGACGCGGGCAATATGCTCAAGCCGATGCTCGCCCGCGGCGAGCTGCACATGATCGGCGCGACCACCCTGGACGAATACCGCAAACACATCGAATCCGATGCGGCCCTGGAGCGTCGATTCCAGACGGTGCTGGTCGACGAGCCCAGCGTCGAGGACGCGGTGTCGATTCTGCGCGGGCTGCGCGAACGCCTCGAGGTTTTCCACGGCGTCAAGATCCAGGACGGCGCGCTGGTGGCCGCAGTGGCCCTGTCCCACCGCTACATCACCGACCGCTTCCTGCCGGACAAAGCGATCGACCTGGTCGATGAGGCGTGTGCGCGGCTGCGCACCGAAATCGACTCGATGCCAGCCGAACTCGATGAACTCACCAGGAAGGTGACCCGGCTCGAGATCGAGGAGGCGGCGCTGTCCAAGGAGACCGACGCGGCAAGCAAGGCCCGACTCGATGAGCTGCGGCGTGAACTGGCCGATCTGCGGGCCGAGGCCGACTCGCGTCACGCCCAGTGGGAGGCCGAACGGCAGGCGATCCGGCGGGTGCAGGAACTGCGCGGACGACTCGAGCGACTGCGTCACGACGCCGAGGAGGCCGAACGCGCCTACGACCTCAACCGCGCCGCCGAATTGCGCTACGGCGAGATCACCGAGCTCGAACGCAATCTGCAAGCGGCAGAGGAACAATTGCGGACCAAACAGGGCAGGCAGCCGCTGCTGCGCGAGGTGGTCACCGAGGACGAGATCGCCGAAATCGTCGCCGCGTGGACCGGCATCCCGGTAGCCCGGCTGCAGGAGGGCGAGCGGGAGAAGCTGCTGCGGCTCGACGAGATCCTGCACGAGCGGGTGATCGGGCAGGAAGAGGCGGTGCAACTGGTCGCCGACGCGGTGATCCGCGCCCGTTCGGGCATCCGCGATCCACGCCGGCCGATCGGGTCCTTCATCTTCCTCGGCCCCACCGGTGTCGGTAAGACCGAACTCGCGAAGACTTTGGCCGCAACACTTTTCGACAGCGAAGACAATATGGTGCGCCTGGATATGAGCGAGTACCAGGAGCGCCATACGGTCAGCCGGTTGATCGGCGCGCCGCCCGGCTACGTCGGTTATGACGAGGGCGGGCAGCTCACCGAGGCGGTGCGCCGCAAGCCGTACTCGGTGGTGCTGTTCGACGAGATCGAGAAGGCGCACGCCGATGTGTTCAACACGCTGTTACAGGTGCTCGACGACGGCCGGATCACCGATTCCCAGGGCAGGCACGTCGATTTCCGCAACACCGTGGTCATCATGACCTCGAATATCGGCTCGCACCATCTGCTGGACGGTGTCACCGCCGACGGCGAAATCAAGCCGGACGCACGGGATCGGGTGCTCGCCGAGCTGCGCGGACACTTCCGCCCCGAATTCCTCAATCGCGTCGACGACATCGTGCTGTTCACGCCGTTGACGCTGCCGCAGATCGAGCACATCGTCGTGCTGCAACTCGAAGAACTCCGAAATCGCTTGGCGGAACGGCAGATAACGCTCGACATCACCCCCGAAGCCCGCAGGCTCATCGCCCAGCACGGATTCGATCCGGTGTACGGCGCGCGGCCGCTGCGCCGCTATATCGCGCACGAAGTCGAGACGAAGATCGGCCGGGCGCTGGTGCGCGGCGATATCGGTCAGGGCGGCACCGTCACCGTCACCGTGGCCGGTGACGAACTCGCCGTCGCGTACACCGCGCCCGCGGCCGCGGCCTGAAAATGAGGAAAGACCATGGAAACAGCCAAGATTCGATGCCCACATTGCGGGAAGCTGAACCGGGTTCCGGCGGTGGCGGCGGGCACACCGCGCTGCGGCAACTGCCATTCATCGCTGCCGTGGATCGTCGCGGCCGGTGACCAGGACTTCACCGAGGTGACCGAAAAGTCTTCGGTGCCGGTCCTTGTCGACCTCTGGGCGAGCTGGTGCCGGCCCTGCGTCCTGGTCAGCCCAGCCCTGGAACAGCTCGCGACCGAACGCGCCGGTCGGCTCAAGCTGGTCAAGGTCGACGTCGACGACGCACCCCGCACCGCCGAGCGCTTCGTCGTACGGGCCGTACCGACCTTGCTGATACTGCACCACGGCGAGGTGCTGGCCCGGCAGGCCGGGGCCGCCCCGATGCCGGAACTACGGAAATGGCTGGACCAGAACCTGTTCGAGCGAGCGGATAAGGACGTGAGCGCATGACCTCGATCCATACCGATCCCCACGTCGCGGCGATCCGGCAGGTGGTGCCCCGGACACCGCAGGGATGCGAAGAGTGTCTTCGGCTCGGCACGCCGTGGGTGCATTTGCGGCTGTGCCTGACCTGCGGGCACGTCGGATGCTGCGACTCGTCCCCGATGCGGCACGCGCGAGCGCACGCCGGCGGAGTCGGCCATCCGATCGTCGAATCGATGGAGCCAGGCGAGAATTGGCGCTGGTGCTACGTCCACCAGAACTTCGTCTGATGAGCATCGAAACCCCCGATGACGTAGGCGCGTTTCCGCGCCTGTCGCAGGCACAGGTGGCCACCCTCGCCGCAGGCGGCACCCGGCGCGCGATGACTGCCGGTGCGATATTGATTCGGGCGGGCGCGCCCAGCGATGAGTTCTTCGTGATCCTGTCCGGCACCGTCTCGATCCTCGACGACGCGGATGGGGCCGAACACCGGGTGCTGCGAATTCACGGGCCCGGTCGCTTCCTCGGCGAGCTGGGCCTGCTGGAAGGACAGGTCGCGTTCTACACCGCGCGGATGGCCGAGGACGGCGAAGTGCTGGCCGTCCCGATCGATCGCATACGCGCACTGGTCGAACACGATCCGATGCTCAGCGATCTCATCCTGCGCGCGTATCTGATTCGCCGCTGCCGACTGCTCGACATGGTGTCCGGGTTCCGGATCATCGGTTCCTGCTATTCACCCGACACCCGGCGCCTGCGCGAGTTCGCCGTACGAAATCGACTGCCGCACAATTGGATCGACCTCGAGCGCGATGCCAGGGCCGAGCGGCTGCTGCGTGAGCTCGGTGTCGCGCCCGACGAGACCCCGGTCGTGATCTGGCGGGGCGAGCGCGTGCTGCGGAATCCGACGAACGCCGAATTGGCGCGCCTGCTCGGCCTTCCGGTGCTCCGGACGCCGCGCGAGGTATGCGATCTTGTCGTGGTCGGTGCGGGCCCGGCCGGGTTGGCGGCCTCGGTGTACGGCGCCTCGGACGGGCTCGATACCTCGGTGCTGGAGGCGATCGCGGCGGGCGGGCAGGCGGGGACCTCCTCGTGTATCGAGAATTACCTGGGCTTTCCCGCGGGTGTCTCGGGCACTGAACTGGCCGAGCGGGCGATCATCCAGGCCGGGAAATTCGGTGCCCGGTTGCTGATATCGGCGGAGGTGGCCGGGCTGGAAGCCGAGGACGGACACCATCTGTTGCGGCTTGCCGGTGGCGGTGCGGTGCTCGGCCGCACGGTCGTGCTGGCCACCGGCGCCCGGTATCGCAGACTCGCCGTACCCGGGATCGAGCGCTTCGAAGGTACCGGTGTGTACTACGCCGCGACCCACCAGGAGGCGTCGATGTGCGGCGTGGACCCGGTGGCGATTGTCGGCGGCGGCAATTCCGCCGGGCAGGCGACGGTCTTTCTCGCCGGTCGCGTCGAGCATGTGCATCTGCTCATCCGGGGCGGCGATCTCGGTAAGAGCATGTCCCGCTATCTCGTCGATCGGATCGAACAGCACCCGCGGGTGACGGTGCACCGCGATACCGAGGTGCGCGAGGTGATCGGGGCGGGCGAGGTCGACGCCATCGTGGTCGAGAACAATCGCACGGCGCAGCGGGCCACCCTCGCTGTGCGCGCGCTGTTCGTATTCATCGGCGCGACGCCGTGCACCGCGTGGCTTGCCGATGCCGTGGCGCTCGATTCGCACGGCTTCGTCCGCACCGGCTCGGACGCGGTGTATCCGGTTGCGGACCAGCACGATTCGCATCGTCGGCCGCTTCCGCTCGAAACCAGCAGGGCCGGGATATTCGCGGTGGGCGATGTCCGCAGCGGCTCGGTCAAACGGGTCGCGTCCGCCGTCGGCGAGGGCGCGATGGCGGTGCGCCACATTCACGAATACCTCGAGAGGAGCTGACCGGAATGCCGATCATGGGTGTTGTCAAATTTGAGCGTTTCTTCCGCGCCGCGGCCGGACTGCAGGTGCACCACAATGATCTCCGGCGCTATACCGAGTTCATCGACGACAAGATCTACGACCTGCTCATCGTCGCCAAGGCGTCCGCGAAGGCGAACGCGCGGGATGTGATCGAGCCGTGGGATCTGCCGATCACCGCGGGCCTGCAGCAGAGCATGCATCGTTTCGAGAAATTGGATGAGGAGATCGAGCTGCAACCGCTGCTCGACCAACTCGTCGCCCGTCCGCCATTGGACGTGGCACTCGCGCAGGAGACCGAGCGCCGATTGCCGTTGATCGCCGGTGGGCTGAGTGTGGCCCTCGCGCAGACATTTATCGCGATCGACCCGAAAGCCAAGCGTCCGGGCAGCGCGGAATGGTCCGTGGTATTTGAGATATTTCATTTGCTGCTTTGATGCAGCAACGGTGCATATCGGCCTGGATCCGCGCAGCGCGGTCGCAGCCGGGGTACGTTGGCGATCAACACCACCTCGGAGGCCAGACTCCTTTGCCATGAATCAGCCATTGCTGAGTTATCCCATCGTCAACGGATTGGCGGATGCCCAGTTGCTGTCGTTGCGCGGGCTGTGCGCGTTGTCCGCGGCGCTGTCGAACGAGCACCGGATCGGGGACATACTCCGGATGGCGGGTGCGGCCGTCCCGTCCCTCGGCTCGTGTCGGACGTTGGCGAGCTATCACCGGGTGGACGGTGAATTCCAGCCATTCCCGCAGGGTCTACCCGCGCAACCGGGACTGGACGCACAGATCACCGCCCAGGACGGCGCGGGCAGCGTGAGCCTGGCGGACGATAACTGGGGCTGGGCGTTCGTCCTCGGGAGCCTGTCCGGAGTTGTCGGATCACTGATTGTCGGCTCCACCCGCGCACCGCGACCCGATGAGATCTTCCTGCTGGAAATACTGGCGCAGGTGACCGGTGCGGCACTGGCCAATGCGGCCACCCACGAACGCGCCGCCCTGCATTCCACCGAACTCACCGCGATCAACGAACAATTGGCCGCCACGGTCCTGCGCCTGGAACGGCAGCGGCGAACACTCGAGGTGCTCTCCGGAGCCGCCGCCTACGGGCAGGGCGAACAGGGCATCGCCGACGCCGTCGCCCAGCTGACCGATTTGCCCGTCGCGGTCGAAGACCCCTTCGGAAATCTGCGGGCGTGGTCGGGGCCCGGGCAGCCCGAACCCTATCCCAAAGCAACACCGGAACAACATGATCAGCTGCTGCATCGGCTCGCGACCCACAACGCGCCACTGCGGGTCCACGACCGGGTGATCATGCTGGTGAAGCCGCGTGCGGAGGTCCTGGGTACCCTCGCGCTGATCGATCCCGGCGAACAGGTGGCCGACGCTCAGCTGTTCGTACTGGCGTACGGCAGCACCATGCTCGCCCTCGAACTGGCGCATCAGCGCAATCTCGCCGAGATCGAACTGCGGTTGCGCCGCGATCTCGTCGACGATCTGGCCTCCGGCACCGATAACGACAGTGCCTACGCTCGCGCGCAGGCACTGGGGCACGACCTGCGCGGGGCGCACTACGTCGTCCTGGTACACAGTGCGAGCCATACCGATGCGATCGCCGAGACGGCGCGGCGCGCCGCATCGGCCCAGAGTCTGCACGTCATCCAGGGCCGCCACAGCGGCATGATCGTGCTGATCACCGACCGCAGACCGGATCCGGTCGCCTTCCACCACGCGCTGCGCGAGGGCGTCGACACCACGCCGATCACCGTCGGCATCAGCGGTCGGTCCGAGCAGCCGAGCGATTTCGCGCGATCGTTCGCCGACGCACAGCGGGCCGTGCACATCCGGCGACGTTCGCGAATCCCGGACGGCGCGACGGCATTCGACGAACTCGGCTTCTATCGTCTGGTCGACGCGGCGCACACTCAGGGTCAGGTCGAGGATTTCGTGCGCGAGTGGCTCGGTGTCCTGCTCGACTACGACGACAACCGGAACTCCGATCTGGTCTACACGCTGGCCCAGTATCTCGAATGCGGTGGTAATTACGACGATTCCGCCGCGGTATTGCATATCCATCGCAGCACGCTGCGCTATCGCCTGGGCCGCATTCGTGAACTCACCGGCTTCGATCTGCGCGATATGAATGTTCGCTTCAATCTCCAAGCGGCAACGCGCGCTTGGCAATTCCTATCCGTCGTTCCGGATCCATAGCGGCACCACAGCGTGACGATCACTGGATCGTCGGGAACGCACCGGGCCGTCAGGCGTAGCGGTCGACGTGCCCGACGGTGACGAAGCCGACTCGTCGGTGGATCTGTTGACCGTCGGGCGAGGCGGTGAGGATGACGCGGTCGGGCGCCGACTCCAAGGCCAGGTCGAGAGTGTGTTCGGTGAGTACGGTGCCGATCCTTCGTCTGCGGTGATCGGCTCGCGTGACGATGTGCTCGATCGATGCGTCCGCGGCGCTGGTGACCACCGAGCGGCTCGGTTTCGTACCGGGCGAGCCCGTATTGCGTTAGCAGTTCCGGGATTTCGGGAGAGTCGATGTACCGCCAGAAATGTCGGCACGCGGGGGTACGGTCGAATTGGTCCCGAAATCGTTCGATCTCGGCGCGAAGATCACCGCCCAGGCGCAGTACGCCGTTCAGTTCGTCGCTGGGAGCACCGGTGCGAAACCAGCTGGATGTTTCGTCGTGCCCGGACTCCTTCGCTGGTACCAAATATGTTGTGACGTAGGTGGTTACGGCGTCGGAATAGAGTTACCGGTTGCCCGGTGGGGTCATCGTCAATCCGCGCTCGGCGTAGGGGTGATTATGTGACGAGTCTCGCGGTGTGCATGGCCTGCCGGTTAATCGTCGGGGGGAGGTGCGTCGGTCGCGTTCGGTGTGAATTCGGAATGAAAATCATCCGTGTCGGTTTACGCGGCGACGTCCTTTTCCGGGAACTATCGAGGTAGGTCAGGACTCAACGGAGAGGGAACGGATATGTCGCTGGACTACACGGACCGAACCGACTTCGAGGACGCCGAGCGCGGATTCATTGCCGCATTGTCACCGGCCGTCATCACCAAGGCGGACGGAAAAGTCATCTGGGACGGCGACGCGTACAGCTTCCTGGACGGTGATTGCCCGCCCACCGCGAACCCGAGCCTGTGGCGGCAGGGCCAGCTGTGCAATAAGCAGGGCCTGTTCGAGGTGACCGACGGTATCTACCAGGTCCGCAACCTTGATCTGTCCAATATGACGATCATCGAGGGTGATACCGGCGTCATCGTCATCGATCCGCTGATCTCGGCCGAGACGGCCGCCGCCGCGCTGGCCCTGTACCGCGAGCATCGCGGTGATCGCCCGGTGACCGGCCTGATCTACACCCACTCCCACGGCGACCATTTCGGTGGTGCGCGCGGGGTCGTCCCGCACGGGCACGCCGAGGTCCCGGTGATCGCGCCATCGGGTTTCCTCGAGCACGCGGTGAGCGAGAACGTCTATGCCGGAACCGCCATGACCCGCCGCGCCGCGTACATGTACGGCGCGAATCTGCCGAAGGGCCCCGACGCCCAGATCGGCTGTGGTCTGGGCATGACCACCTCCACCGGCACCATCACCCTGATCCCGCCGACCGTGGACATCACGCGGACCGGTCAGGAGGAGACCGTCGACGGTGTGCGGATCGTCTTCCAGCTCACCCCGGGCACCGAAGCGCCCTCGGAAATGAACTTCCTGTTCCCGGACAAACGCGCAATGTGTATGGCGGAGAACGTCACTCACAATATGCACAACATTCTGACGCTGCGCGGTGCGCTGGTGCGTGATTCGCGCATCTGGGCGCGGTACCTCGACGAGGCCATCGCCATGTTCGCCGACAAGATCGACGTCTCGTTCGCCTCGCACCACTGGCCGGTGTGGGGCAAGGACCGCTTCGTCGACCTGTTGGCCGGACAGCGTGACATGTACGCGTACCTGCACGATCAGACCCTGCGCATGCTCAACAACGGGCTCACCGGCCCCGAGATCGCCGAGAACTTCGAACTGCCCGAGGCATTGGACAGTAGGTGGGCCAACCGCGGCTACTACGGTTCGATCAGCCATAACGTCAAAGCCATCTACCAGCGCTATATGGGCTGGTTCGACGGCAACCCCGCGCACCTGTGGGAGCTCCCGCCGGTCGAGCAGGCCAAGCGCTATGTCGTGGACTACGGCGGTGTGGACGCGCTGATCAGCAAGGCGAAGGACTACTTCGAGAAGGGTGACTTGCGTTTCGCCGCAACACTTCTCAACCATGCCATCTTCGCCGAACCCGGCAACAGCTTGGCGAAGGAAACGCTCGCCGCGATCTACGACAAGCTGGGCTACGGCGCGGAGAACGGCCCGTGGCGCAACTTCTACCTCTCCGGCGCGCTGGAACTGCGAAAAGGCGTGGTGCACACCGCACTCGACACCGCCAACCCGGAGATGGCGATGGCATTGACCGTCGAGATGCTCATCGATTCCATGGCCGTGCGAGTCAACGGCCCGAAAGCGGCCAAGACCGGATTCATCATGGACTGGAAGGTCACCGACAACGCCCAAACCGTCCGCCTGACCCTGTCCAATGGTGCGCTGACCCACCGCACCGCGACCAAGGACGCACCTCATTACGGTCCCGCGGACCTCACCCTGACCCTGACCAAAGCGCAGTTGCTGGGCGTGCTGGCGGGCAAGGGCCTCGACGGTGTCGGCGTCGAGGGCGATCCGAAGGTGTTCGCCACTCTCGCGGGTCTGCTCGATACCGCCGATGTGGACTTCGCCATCGTCACCCCGTAGGGAAACAAATCCGGCCGAGAGCTGACCTGATACTTCGAATATCAGGTCAGCTCCAGCAGATTCACCAACTCCACCCCGTGCGCGGCCAGGTTGGCGCGCCCGCCGCGACCCCGATCGACCACGCACAGGGCATGGGTGACGATGGCACCCAGCCCGCGGAGATCAGCTGCGGACAGGGCTATCTGGCCGCCGGTGTTCACGACGGCGTCAACGATCATGACGTGCCTGTCCGCGATGTCGGCGCCCTCGGCGAGGCGGCACGTCCCGTGCACCTTGGCCTTCTTGCGAATGAAGCTGACCGGCAGCCCCGTGCGCAGGGAGAGCGCGGTCGCGATGGGTACGCCGCCGAGCTCCAGGCCGCCCAGGACCTCGGTGTCCGGGGGAATCAGCGCGACCATGGCGAGAGCGGCCGCGTCGAGCAGCGCGGGGTCGGCCGCGAAACGGTATTCGTCCAGGAACTGGGTGGCGGTATCACCGGACCGCAGCAGGAATTCACCGGTCAGGTGGGCCGCCTGACGGATTCGGCTCGCCAGGTCGCCATGATCGGAGGGCGGGGCGGGGGAGGTGTAGAGGTCGCGCATCCTCAGAGAGTAGGGGGCGTTGTTTGCGAGCTTGTGTCGCCGAGATTCGCGTGGGCGATCTACGGCCCGCGCGGCCGGATACCCACCGCCCGTTCGACTTTCGAAGTGCGATGACCGCCTGAGCCCTCACACGTATCGGTCGACGTGCCCGACGGTGGCGAATCCGAGTCGTTCGTAGATTCGTTCGCCGTCGGGCGAGGCGGTCAGTATTACGCGATCGGTGCCGGAATCGAGGGCCAGCTCGAGGGCTCGCCTGGTGAGGGCGGTGCCGATGCCATGCCCGCGGTGATCGGCTCGCGTGACGATGTGCTCGATCGATGCGCCCGCAGGGCTGGTCACGACGGCTGCGCAGCCGAGAACCTCGCCGCGATCACGCCACACCAGGTAGCGAGTCGATGCGAAGCCCTGGCGCAGGCCCGCCACCAACGCATCCGTATCGGGGGAGTCCGACCAGAGGGCTGCCCACTGCGCCAGGCCGCGGTCGTCTGTGACTTCCTCGATTCGCGCGAGCTTATGTTGCCCGAGGTCGTGAGGTGCTGATTCGCCCGTACCCGTGAACAGCATGAGCGGCTCGGTTTCGAACAGAGCGAGACCGGATTGCGTTAGCAGCAAAGGGATTTCAGGCGAGTCGATGTCTCGCCAGAAATGCCAGGATGCAGGAATGCTGTCGAACAGGTCCCGCAATCGTTCGACCTCGGCGGGAAGATCGCCGCCCAGCCGCAGCACCGCATTCAATTCGTCGCTGGGAGCGCCCGTGCGAAACCAGCTGGATCCCTCGCCGCCACCGGATTCATGTGCTCGCACCAAATGTGTTGCGATGTAAGTGGTTACGGCGTCGACATGGAGTTGCCGGTTACCCGGTGCGGTCATCGTTGTTCCTTACTTGGCGCGCGATACAGGAAGGCCGACTGACAACCATCCCATGCTCACCACATCGCTCGAGATCGCCTTCCCTTCCGGCAAAGAGCAGGCATACGATTTTCGCAGGTGGCAGTACATGCCGCCGCAGTCGTCGAAGAACGGAAGATCGACATGGACGTCGTCATTCTGGTGATCTGCATCGTCCTTGCTGCCCTGTCGATCCAGCTGATCTGGATCCCCATCGTGATCCACTTCCGCCGCAAGAACGCTCTGCTGGACAAGGAGCTGACCGCGAGCATGGCCGCGGAATCGATCATTCGGCCCATGGAACGCGGTATCTATCGAGGCTCCACGGTCCCGGGCGTCTCCAACGTCAGCAACAACGGTCAGATCGGTCTCACCGCGCGTCGCCTGGTCTTCCGCACTGCCACCTCGAAACTGATCGAGATCCCCGTCCATGCCATCACCGGCGCTCACGAATCCAAGGTTTTCAACGGCGCGGTCCGTGGCGGCAGCACCCATCTCGTCGTCTCCACCCAGGCCGGCGACTACGGCTTCATTCTTCCCAACCCTTCGGAATGGATAGCGACCATCGATGGTCTGGTTGAGCGCTCACACTGAGCTAGTCATCGGGGGAGGCACGGCGATTACGTTTGGTGATCCCGCGCCGCTTCTTCTCCGCGATGCGGCGTTCCTTCGCTCCGCGTGAGGGTTTGGTGGCGCGGCGCACGGGCGGCGGTGCGGCAGCGGCCTCCCGTAGTAGGGCGGCCAGGCGTTCGCGGGCGGCCTCACGGTTCTGCAGCTGGGCACGGTGCTCCGATGCTGCGATCGTGATCACGCCGTTGACCAGGCGGGTAGCCAGGCGCTCAATCATCCTGGCGCGCAACGACTCCGGCACCGAGGGGGAATTGGCGAGATCGAACGACAACTCCACCCGGCTGTCGGTGGTATTGACGTGCTGCCCTCCCGGACCGGACGACCGCGAGAATCGCTCACGCAACTCGGACGCGGGAATCACCAGCCTCCGAGTCACGGTCAGGTCCTCCGCCACGATCCGCCACTCTCTCCAATCCGCGAGTCGCCTAGCGCGCGGGGTTCCATGCCTTGTGCACGAACTCTATGCGGTTGCCATCGAAGTCGGCGACATTGCCGGCGTAATAGCCCGGGGCGAAATACGTCCGATCCGCCGGGACTCCGTCATCGAGACCACCGGCGTCGATAGCGGCACGGTAGGCGGCATCAACGGCATCGTTGCTATCGCACACGATCCCGACGTACAGCCCCGTCTCGCCGGGTTGCCGTTGCCGCAACCAGATACTCGATCCGACCCCGGTGCCGGAGACATAGATGTCATCGCCGACACCGAACAGATCCGGAACATTATCGGGCCCGGAGGCCGAGTCGTACTTTCCGAATTCGCGCCAGCCCAGCGGCTTCAGCGCCGCGATGTAGAAGGCCAGCGACTTCTCGATATCCGTGACCGAAACGTAGACATGATCGATCATCTCGACGCGTCCTTCCCGATTACATCGTTCCTAGGGCGACTCAATCGAACCTGCGTCACGGTACCCGTTCCTATCGATAGCAAGCGCCGACGGCAAGCCATTCGGCCTCGAACTCCCGAGGAGAGATTGTTTCCACCATGCCGGGATGTTCGGCGATAGCCGCTACGGGAGTCGCCGAGAGCTGGGTACGCAACGTCGACATGATGCCCCCGGCGAAACCCCTCCGGCCGTCAGCGAAGTACTCGACTTTTCGAACCTCGTATCCGTTGGCGTCGATCTCGACCACGACTTGTCTCGACTCGGTCCCGGTTGCAGTGTGCGCGTTGATCTTCCAGTACCGCATGCCAGGCTCACCGGGTACAAAACCGTATGTGTACTGCGCTTGGTCCGAAGGCCGCCGCTCGTCTTCGGGCGTCCACGCGGGATCGAACAGCTGCCATAACCCGGCGTACAGGCCGTCGTCGGCGTCAGGTTCGTCGTCGTACTCGTCGGGCAGGTCCGCCTCGAAAGGGGTTCGGCACCACTGTATTCCGTCCCACCAGCGGACGAAGGTGACAACATCCTCGTGCAATCTGGGGTGAACGACTGTCCGGTCAACGACCGCTGCCCAGGGCGGCGCGCTTGCCCACGGATCGAAGTCGGTGTCGACCAACGCGGTTGATTCATCACCCCCGAACAGCAGTGCCCGTTCGGCGTCCACGTTGACCAGGGCGTACCAGTTTCCGGTGCCGTCCTCGCTCACCAGCCGATTGCCCACCGCCCAGGTCGGTTCATCAGCGCGGAAAACCTTGATCGCCCTTGGGCTGCCGTCCGCGAGGTTCAAGAACGCATATCCGTGATCAGCGATTGTGGTCCACAGAACATCAGGTCGCGGCAACTCGAATTCCATGCAGAGCAACGTACTTGGCACCTGTGACTTTCTCGGCTGCCCCTCGGAATCCGCTCGCATGCCGCCAGGTCGAAGGAATCGAGCCGCCGACGGTGATGTGCGGGCCCGGTCGAGATGCCGGATCCGCACATCACCGATCAACGGGTCAGCCGGACTTCTTGGAGGTCTTTGATACGTCTACGTCCAACTTGTAGGTGGTCGATTTGTCGCCTGAGCCCTGGGTGGCGGTGATGACGTATTCACCGTTGCCAGGTGCTGCCCATTCGATGGAGGCGGTCAACTTGCCTTTGTCGCCGTCCTTTTCGGCGGCCGGCGTTGCGGTGCCGATCTTCTGGCCGTTGACGGAGAACGTCACCGGGGCATTGGCGTCCGCACCGGAAAGCTGGGCGGTGATCTGGCAGTGGAACGCGCAGGGGTACTTGGCTACGTCCTCCGGGGCCTTGACATTGTCGACTTTGGCGAACGCCTGCGGGGCCAGGAGTGCGCTGGTGGCCAAGGCGAGAAAGGTCGCGGTCGCGAAGCGGCGAGTGCGCGAGTGTACAGAGATCATGATTTCTCCCGGCGATTCGTGCGGAGGCAGTGGAAGGCTGTGCGATCACAGGCCATTGAGGTTCAACCGCCCGGTGGGGTCGTTGCCGTAGAGCCAGTTGGTGTACAGGCCCTTCATGGGTGCCGCATGCTGCAAGAGCCACGTTTTGATCGTGGGCGAGGCGGCGTCACCGAACTTCGATTTGTACAGGGCGGCCGCGGCAGCCACGTAGGGCGTCGAGAATGAGGTTCCCGACTGCATGGTGTCGGTTCCGTCGGCGAGTTTGGTATCGATCCACTGCCCGGGCGCGAAAATGTCGGCACAGCCGAATCCGGATGAAGTCCAGATCTTCTGTACTGAATGTCCCGCTCCCGACGGGGTGATCTCCTGCCAGACATGCTTGTCACTGGCGTCGCTGGCGGCGGCGATCATAGGACCCGCCGCATCGGCTGGAGGGTTGAAGCAGGCATTGACGGAAAGTGGCTGCAGCGGTGCGGGAACGGTGTCATCGTAATTTCCGGCTGACACCGCAACGAACACATTGTCTGCCGCGAGTGCGTTGACAGCGTCCCGCAGTTGATGATTGGGGTCGTGACCGAATCCGATGTTGCTACTCAGATTGGCGGAGATCACCGCTACCGCCGGTCCCTTGCCCTGATGGTCCGTCCTTACCCAATTGACTCCGTCCACCAATCTTTGGATGTCGACGCAATCGCCACTGCAGTCCGGGCGGACCTGCACAGACTTGATCGTGGCCTGTTTCGCCAATCCCAATGTGGAACCCGCGGCGGCGACGGCGACCTCGGTCGCATGATCGTCGAGGAATGTCTCAGTTGTATTGGGAGCGAAGTAATTCTGGGCGATCGACGCCCGTCCGCCGAATTCCGGCAAGTTGACATTCATCGGACCGTCAATGACATAGATCGTCACCCCGGCTCCCGTGGAGGTCACGCTACCCGCGCCCATCAGGCCCTGCGCCCAGCCCGAACTGGGGTGATAAAGCGCCAGATCGGAGGCGTTGTCGGCGCTGCTGCTACCGGCTCCCGAAACAACCGACATAACCGTGGTCATCGCCACCAGGGGTGCCAGCATCAATACTTTTCGTATTCTCACAAGGATTCCCATCCGGGTAATCGATATAAATGCGCATGACGAATCGAGCGTTGGCGTCGAAGCCTCGCCGAATCGACGGCATCAGAAATTCCGCAATTCGCATTGCGGTTGGCGCAGAACAGTATTCGGCATGGCTGTACCGCCAGGCCGACCCTGAAATGCGATGAGATTACCGAGCAGGGGCTTTCCCGCCGACCTCCGTCGAGTCGGGCAGCCACCTCCGGTTCATCTACAAAAGCCCTATTTCCCCATCCTTCATAGTCCCCATCCCTTCTTCGTGTTGTCCACGCAGGCAGCACTGTATCGCGGCCCGCATGAATCCGTAGCAGAAATGAAACATCGCTACTTCACACTGAATCGAGGGCTGGGCATGGCGACGCATCGGGCGTTGCGTCGCCGTGGAACCCCACTCATCGAGGCCCGAATAGATCACCGCGACACGCGCCCCGGGGAAATCGAGGCCTTTTGCCTCACCGGTGTACAACGCCACCAGCGAGTCCGGCCCACGCCACCAGGTGTCCGCGAGGCCCATCACCTCGAGCACCGGCTCGTAGCCGTCCAAGTCGACGCCATCGACCTCATCACCCATGAGCCTGGTGATCCGGCGTGCGCACACCGATGCGTGGTCGGCTAAAGCCAGCGCTTCCACCCAGCCCTCGATGGTTGAATGCAAAGCCGCCCAACGAGCCCTCTCCGCCTGGATTCCGAATTCACCGGACGGACCGATCATGAAAGTGAAGGGCACCGCTGTTCGTTGTGGCCCGGCTTCGAACCACCATCCCGCAGAGTCTGATTCGGGCGAATCCGGCTGGAAATAGTGGGGTCCGCCGTCGTACATCGGCGCGGGTGGCAAATGCAGTCCACCCCAGGTGTTCTGGTAGGCCGTCATGCGGTCGATCACGCTCGCGGGAACGCCGCGCTCGAGCCACTATTGCCGGTGATCCTGCACGGGCTGGACCTTGAGTTCGACGCCGCGTCTACGGACATACGATCGAGCGCGTGGGGTCAGGCCATCGGGAACGCCTTTGGCGGGACGCGGGATCACCGGAGCGATCCTATCCGGCGGATTCCGGCTCGTTCAGGGGTGGGGCTTCGTGCGTGAGAGGGCTTCGTGCACAGCTGCTTCCGGGGTGTCGACGGTCAGCGCGGCATCGACCGGGTTGTCATCGGCGTCGAGGATCTTCCAGCCACCGAGAGTGATGATGGGGATGGTGCCGCGGCGATTGGCGAGGGCGAGTTCGGAGAGGGTGCCCCAGCTGCCGCCGATGACTATTACCGCGTCGGCGGAGTTGATGAGGATGGCGTTGCGGGCCTCGCCCATGCCGGTGTAGATGACGGCGGAGAGTCCTTCGCGGGCGGTGGACGGGTCGGTGTCGGGGCGGATGCCGATGACGAAACCGTTTGCGGCGGTGACGCCTTCGGCGACGGCGGCCATGACGCCTGGGCCGCCGCCGCAGAGGACGCACGCGCCGCGTTCGGCGAGTAGGCGGCCTACTTCGAGGGCGTGGGTTGCCTCTTGCGGGGTGCAGTCACGGGGGCCGCAGACGGCGACCTGGACGGGTGGCATCGTTCGGCTCCGATCGTGATCGGCAGTGTCGCAGGGGTATTGGTTCTCACCTGTCGATGGTCAAGCGGTGAGATCCGCGGTGTCGGGGGAGTCGGAGCGCAGCTGGTGTACTGAGCGCCAGTCGATGTCGCGCGGGGCGGCTTGCAGCACGCTGGTGAGCAATCCCAGGCGTGCGGCGCGCAGGGCGGGGTCCTCGCTCATGACCAGGATGTCGTCGAAGAACCGTCGCAGGGCCTCAGTCAGGGGTGCGGCGGAGGAAACCCAGGTCGGGAGTGGCTGGTCGCGACTGTCGGAGAGGGCGGTGGAGACGGTGATGAGGTGCTGTTCGGCGGGTTCGGTCAGCAGCGCGGGGTCGAAGTTGGCCGGGGTGTTCGGAGGCAGGATCCGCATGATGCGCTGAAGTCCTTCGACCAGCTCGGCGAATTGGTGGCCGTGTTCGGTGCGGGCCTGCTCGATCTCGCGCTGCAGGTGATCCGCACGCCACGGGCGGGACGCAGCCGCGCGTGTCGCCTCGATCAGTGCGATCGGGATGCCCTCGTCGCGCAGCCGCTGTTCGTATCGGGTGCTGAGCAATTCCGCTGCGGTGTCGAGGATTTCAGCGTCGACGGTGATGCCTTGATCGCGCAGGGTGCGCGCGGCGGCGTCCAGGCCGACTCGGTAGGACACCGGCTCGAGCGCGGGGTGGGCGCGCAGGATTCGGACGATACCGAGGGCTGCGCGGCGCAGGCCGTACGGATCGGAGGTGCCGGTGAGTTTGGCCCCGACCGCGAGCATCGCGACCAGCAGGTCGAATCGGTCTGCCAGCGCGAGTAGTGCACCGGGGACCGTCTCGGGCAGGCGGTCGTTGTGGTGGCGGGGGAGTTCGGTCTCGAACAGCGCCTCGGCGACGGGCTCGGGTTCGCCTGCCTTGCGGGCGTATTCGCGCGCGATGGTGCCCGCGAGCGAGGTCATCTCGACGACCATCTGGGTGGCGAGGTCGAACTTCACCAGCGCTCCGGCCCGTGCCAGTGTCTCGGAGTCATTGGGGGACAACGTGATCGCGGTGCCGAGCTCGCGCGCGACGGCGGCGATGCGGTCCGCGCGGTCGGCCACGGAGCCGAGGCGTTGTTCGAAGGTCAATCCCGAGAGCCGAGTGCGGAATTCCTCGGGCGCGGTGTGCAGGTCGGTCTTCCAGAAGAAGGCGGCATCCTCGAAGCGTGCGCGCAACACCTTCTCATTGCCCGCGCGGACGACATCGATATCGCAGGAGCCATTGGCGAGAGTGACGAACAGCGGGAGCAATCCGCCATCGATGTCGCGAACGGGCAAGTAGCGCTGATGTTTCCGCATGACAGTGGTCAGGATCTGTTCGGGCAGTTCGAGATACCGTTCCTCGAAATGCCCCAGCACGCCAACAGGGGTCTCGACCAGGTTGGTGATCTCATCGATCAGATCGGATTCACCGTCGGTGTCGATCGTGCCCCCGTGCTCGGCGGCCAGTGTCTCGGCCGCGCCGATCACGGCGGTGCGTCGTTCGTTGTAGTCGATGAGGATGCCATCGGCACGCAACACCGCGCTGTAGTCATCTGCTGTAACGACACCGACCTCGGGATGATCGGCGTTGCGATGCACGCGAGTGATCCGGTCGGCCCGCAGCGAGCCCGAAATGACCGGCAGCACAGCGTCATTCAACAGCGCCAGCAGCCACCGAATCGGCCGACTGAAGCTCAGGATCGGATCGTTCCAGCGCATATTCTTATCGGCACGCAACTCCGCCACGAGCTCCGACAGCACCGCGGTGAGCACCTGTGCGGCGCTATGCCCCGAGCGCACCGTCTCGACCGCGACATGTTCGACGCCGTTGACCTCGACCCGAGTCAGATCGGCCACGGAGACCCGCTGGGAGTTCAGGAACCCTTGCAGCGCGCGGGTGGGCTCGCCGTCGCCGGAATACGCGGCAGAGACCTTGGGCCCACGCCGGACCTGGACGCTATCGGGTTCACGATCGCCAATCGCCTCCACCCGCACGGTGATTCGGCGCGGAGTGGCGTCGACCCGGATCGCGCCGTGGTCGAGTGCGGTTTCCGCGAGCCGGCGGCTCAGTTCGCCGTGCACCGCTGCCGCCGTGGCATCGACCACATGCGGGGGCAACTCCTCGGTGCCGATCTCGAACACCAACAGTCTACCGTGCGAAGGCAATTCGACCTCTGCGGCGGTGGCGATCGGCAACGGCTCATACAGTCCGCGCGGATGCCCCGCCTCGGCCCGCAACTCGGTCCACAACTCAGCCACCGCCCGCGATTGCGTGCGCATCGTCTGAAACCATTTGGCCCGCTCGGTCGTCGAGATCGCCCCGCGCGCATCGAGCACATTGAACGCGTGTGAGCTCTTGAGCACGAAACTGTGCGCCGGAATCGGCAGCCGCCGCTCGATGAGCCGCCCGGCCTCGCGCGAGTATATGTCGAGCAGCGCGCGCGTGGCGGCGATGTCGGCGTCATCGAGGTAGTAGCGCGACATCTCGTACTCGGACTGCCCCAAGAACTCGCCATAGGTGACACCGGGTGCGTAGAGCAGATCCTTGAAATGATCGACCTTCTGCACCGCCATCAAAATGCGTTCGAGCCCGTAGGTGATCTCCACCGGGATCGGATCGAGCGTATGCCCGCCCACCTGCTGGAAGTAGGTGAACTGCGTGATCTCCATCCCGTCGAGCCAGACCTCCCACCCCAAACCCCAAGCGCCGATAGCGGGTTGGGCCCAGTTGTCCTCGACGAACCGGACATCGTGCGCATGCAGATCGATGCCCAGCGCCGCCAGCGATCCGAGATACAGCTCCTGCGGATTCCCCGGCTCGGGCTTGAGAATGACCTGGAATTGCGTGTGGGTCTGCAGCCGGTTCGGGTTCTCCCCATATCGGCTGTCATCGGGCCGCACGGACGGTTCGACGTACGCGACGCGCCAGGGTTCGGGACCGAGCACGCTGAGCAGCGTCGCCGGATTCATCGTTCCCGCACCGACTTCGGTATTGAACGGCTGCGCGATCAGGCAACCGTGACCGGACCAGTAGTCCTGGAGACGAAGGATCGCTTCTTGCATGGACAGGATCTGCGACCCCGTACGGAAGGATTCGTCTGTCATCGCGCGATCCTACCCAGCCGTCGCCTCAGGTCTGGCGGGCGGTGGTGAACGTGATCGGCGCGGGGAGTTCGTGATCGGGCACAACGGGCAAAAAGCTCATTGCCCGCTCGGCCATGGCCGTGATGGTGAGGCTCGGATTCACGCCGACATTCGCGGGGATCGCCGCGCCGTCGCATACCAGCAGGTTCCGGTACCCGAATACGCGGTGGCGCGCGTCGACCACACCGGCGGCTGGTGACTCGCCGATTACCGCGCCACCCAGAATATGTGCGGTGGTGGGTATCGAGGCGATAGCCTCGGGGACCGCCGCCCGCACCACCCCGCCGATCTTGTCCGCGATGGCTTCGGCGGCAGCGTACGCGGCCGGAATGAACTGGGGGATAGGGTGATTGGGGTCTTGCTCGGTGGTCAGCACCGGATATCCGGTGGGCAGTCGGAAGCGCACCCGCAGCGAGATCGAATTGTCCACCGACTCCATCGTGGTCAGCAGCACCGTGCGTCGCGAGGCGTGCCGGATGCGGGTGGCGCGCGCGAACCGCATCGGATGTCGGAGCACCGTGCCCAGGTAATAGAGCGGGCGTGTACGACGGGTACCGCGCGCGGTGGCGAGCGTGGTGAGCAGCGACATGAAATCGCCTCCCGCACCGTAGGTTACGGGCTGAATGTGGGTGCTCGGGCTCGGATATACCCCGGAAGTCAATGCCAGTCCGTGCGCGAAATCATTGCCGTCATCGGGTGCGGTGACCGCGAGTATCGATTCACTGTTTGTGCGCACCAGCGTCCCGAGCCGATTCGACAGCCCGGGCAGTGAACCGGATAGCTTGCAGCGCAACAACAATCGATTCGTGCCGAGCGCGCCACCGGCCACGACCACTCCTCGGGCGGTGTGCACCTGTCGATCGCGCCGGAACCAGCGCCCGGTGGCCACCGTCGTCACCGCGTATCCGTCGCCGCCGTCCGCCGCACCCAGCGGGCGGATATCGATCACGGTGCGCTGCGGCAGAATCGACGTCCCGCGCTGTTCGGCGAACCAGAGATAGTTCTTGTCGAGGGTGTTCTTGGCATTGTGGCGGCAGCCCAGCAGGCAACTGCCGCAGCGCACGCATCCGCTGCGCTCGGGTCCCGCACCGTCGAAATACGGGTCTGGCACGGTCTTTCCGGGCTCGCCGAGAAATACCCCCACGCGGCTGCGCGCATAGGTGCCGCCGAATCCGTGCTCGGTCGCATACTCGTGCAACAGGGTGTCGGCGGGCCCGTCGGTGTCGTAATCGACGACGCCGAGCATGCGTTCGGCCACCTCATAGTGCGGTGCGAGCTCGCTTTCCCAATCGCCCAGATGTGCCCACTGCGGGTTGGTCGCGAACTCGGGCCGACTGCGGTACAGCGTATTGGCGTAGGTGAGCGATCCTCCACCCACGCCCGCACCTGTCACCACGAAAACGTCCTTGAACAGGGTCGGCCGGAAAATGCCCCGCATCTTCAACCCGGGGAGAAAGTAGTACCTCCCGACCTGAGACGCCCGCTCGGCGAAATCCTCAGGGGCAAAACGCCTTCCGGCTTCGAGAACGCCGACCCGATACCCCTTCTCGCTCAATCGCAACGCCGACACGCTGCCGCCGAACCCGGAACCGATGACCAGCCAGTCGAATTCGTGATGCATCGCGGAAACCGTCATTTCAATGGAAGTGCCGTCGACGGCCGCAGCGCCGTCACCCCTGTGACGCTGCCAAATACGCTCGCGCGCGGTCAATGACGCGAGTAGACCAACGATTGACCCGTTCGGCCACGGCCTCGGCCTACTTCCCGAGCGATGGCCTCCGCCGCGCACACCACAACCTCGGCGTAGCGTGGTGTGCAGAGCCTGTCACCGCGGGTGACAGGAGGCGATTCGTGCCCGATCCGTTGATACGAGCCGAAATCGCCACCCGTGTCACGTGCCGCGAGGGTTGAATGGCCGGATTCGTCGACCGGGTCGACCGTTTTCAGCAGCGTCATCCGGGGCTGGGGTTTCCGCTCGCGGTGATCTACAAGTTCGTCGGTGATCAGGGCGGTTATCTGGCGGCGTTGATCACGTACTACGCGTTCGTGTCGTTGTTCCCGCTGCTGCTCATCCTGACGACCGTGCTCGGGGTGGTACTCGAGGCGCAGCCGCATCTGCAACAGCGCATTCTCGATTCGGCGGTGAGCCAATTCCCGGTGATCGGTGATCAACTCGGGCAGCCGGAGCGGCTCAGCGGCGGCACCGTGGGGCTGATCGTCGGGATCGGTGGTGCGGCGTTCGGTGGGCTGGGTGTGTCGGTGGCGGTGCAGAATGCGATGAATGTCGCGTGGGGGGTGCCGCTCAATCAGCGACCGGATCCGTTCGCGGTGCGGGTTCGGGGACTGATCGGGTTGGTCGTCATCGGCCCGCTGATTCTCGGATTGATCGTGGTGTCGCGGATCGCCGCCGCGTGGCAGATCGGTTTCGGATTCGCGTGGCTGCTGATCGCGGCATCGGTGGTGTTGAACGCGGGTGTCTTCGCGCTGGTGTTCAAGTGGGCGACCATGCGCCCGTTGAGCTTGCGGCAGGTCGCTCCCGGCGCGATCGCCGCCGCTCTCGCCTGGCAATTGCTGCAGCGGTTCGGCTCGATCTATGTCGGGCGGGTGGTCAACCATTCCTCGAATACCAACGGGGTGTTCGCGGTGGTCCTGGGGCTGCTCGGCTTTCTCTATCTGGCCTCGTTCGTGGTCGTGCTGTGCGCGGAGATCAATGTGGTCAGGATCGATCGGCTCTATCCGCGTGCGTTGCTGACCCTGTTCACCGAGTCCGCCATCCTCACCCCGGGAGACCGGCGGACATACACCGATCAGGCTCAGGCGCAACGCAATAAGGACTTCGAGGAAATCGAAGTCACCTTCGATCAGCCGCCCGAGAAGTGAGTGCGGCGGAACGAACTACAGTGGCGAATCCGGCGGCAGGGGAGCGGTGGATACCCGCCCCCGGCTTCGGGCGAACCGCACCTCGACCGGATAGCCGGATGCGCGCGGGTCGAACGGTTTCGCGCTCGTGGCCAGATCATCGGTCATCGCGCGCAATACATGCCAGCCCAGATCCGCGATGTCGAAAGGCGTCGCGCTCTCCGATATCGAGCTGAGCCTGATCCGCATGTTCTGTTCGTCGAAAACGAATTGGCAGGTGATGATGCTGCCGACCGTATGGTGCCGCATCAGAATGGTGGCGGCCTCATCCAGCGCGATGCGAATATCGGTAACTGTGCCGATATCGAAATCAGCGGTGAGACATACCGTTTCGGCGATCGACCGCAGCATGATCAGCTGGGCGGGGTCGGCCGGAATCTGAACGGTTATCGTACGGCTGGGTGTGAGGTGAGCCGAACGGCGCCTGGACACAGGAGCTTCGGTGGAAACCAGTCGAAGATGCGCTCCGGCAGCACGATTCGGCCTTTGGCTGTTCCCGCCGCGGCGGGTTGGTGGTCGTCCGGTCATTCGATTGCCCCCAGGGATCTGATGGACAGTGATATGTACCCGAAATCGATTTCCGCTGGCTCGAACGGACGGCCGCTTGATGACGACCACCCGCTCCAACCGGTGCGGACGGGCTGAATTACTTGCCGAAGGCGTCCTTGACCTTCTCGCCCGCGCCCTTGAGATCAGCCTTGGCCCGATCGATCTTGCCCTCGGACTCCTGGCTCTTGTCGCCGGTGGCTTCGCCGGTCTTTTCCTTTGCCCGGCCGGCGAGTTCGTCGGCCTTGTTCTTCGCCTTGTCGAGTGCGCTCATGTCACAAGTCCTTTCGTCGGGTGGCCCGGCCTGCGATATCCGGCCGGTCCTTTCAGCGGGTAGCCCGCATCGGCGATGTCAAACAATGCGGTGGCCGGGAGCGGATTCGGGCATCGGATGACGCGACGCCATGCACGGTGTGGTTCGGCCTGATGCCAACGGGTATGCGGCGTGTGCAGACCTTTCGATCAGCGCGAAGAAGGAAATATGCCGGACACCAACCCCGCCCAGGCGCCCGCTACGCGTTCGCCGTCGGCGTCGTCGGACAACTCGTCCTCCACCCTCGGGCGCATTGCGCAGAACAGCGTCTTCGAACGGTTCGCCCGTACGGGATTCATCATGAGCGGCATCGTTCATCTGCTCATCGGCTATATCGCCATTCGCATAGCGTTCGGCGGCGGGGGCGGCGCGGCCGACCAATCCGGCGCCATGGCCGAGCTCGCCGCCAAACCCGGTGGCACCGTTGCACTTTGGATAGGTTTCGTCGCGTTTGTGTTGATGGCGCTGTGGCGAGTCGCCGAAGCCGTTCTCGGCAGTGCGTCCAAGCCCGATGCCGACGGCACGATGCACCAGGTGATCGATCGGATCAAGGCGTTCTCGGTCGGCGTGGTCTATTTCGCATTCGCCGTGTCCGCGTTGGGATTCGCCCGCGGCCACGGCAAGTCCAGCGGTGGTCAGAACGCCGGGCTCACCGCACGCGTCATGCAGCACACCGCGGGAACCATCGCCCTGATCATCGGCGGACTGATCATCATCGCGATCGGCGGCTATCACGTCTACAAGGGCGCCAGCCGGAATTTCCTGGACGATCTCGAAGGCGCGACCAGCGCACTCGTGCGCAGACTGGGCATGATCGGCTACATCGCCAAGGGCTTGGCCATCGCCGCGGCCGGAGCGCTGGTGATCCTGGCTGCGATCCAGTCGAAGCCGGATAAGGCCACCGGTCTCGACGGTGCGTTCAAAACCCTTGGCGCGCAACCATATGGAGTCATCCTGCTCGTGGTAGCCGGTCTGGGCATCATCACCTACGGCCTGTACAGCTTCGCAATGGCACGCTACGTCAAGATGTAGCCCGACCGCCGCCTTCGGATTCCCAACGCTGCTGTGCGCCGGACAATTCGCTGTCGGCCTGCGATGCGATGACTCTGAGGGCCAGTCGAGCACCGATGTCGACCCCGAGGATTTCCAAGGTACGGGCGGGTAGATGCCGGTACCCGTCGAGCCGAACCTGGCGTCCGCCGAAGGCGAGTTTGCGCGGCGCGGTATCCCATTCGTCGAGGTTGTAGATCACGCGATGGATCGGGCCGAGCCGGGGCGTGAGCATCGCGAGCAGTTCGGGCAGTTCCGCGCTGAGGTCGCGACCGTGCGGCCACCAGGACCCGTCGGAGGCAACGCCGCCACCCTCGAGTTCGAGTCGCAGCGGCTGGTCGTGCGATGGTCGCCCTGTGGTGGTTTCGGTCGCCTGTGAGGTCATGATCGACTCTCCTTTCATTCGAGACTCGAGTCCGCCCGGTCGATTTGCCGACCGAGCGTTGTTCCCCACTGCGCGCGGCGGGTCGATTGGCCGCCGCGGGCCGGGATGGTCAGTCGCGATGGGCGGAGAGCGCCCGGGTTTCGATTTCGAGATCGCCGCTCGCGGTGAGCACGGCGCCATAGGTGATGCGCTGTTCAGCGACGTCGTCGCGGGAGTCGGCGTTATGCACGGTCAGACAGGTCACCGCGCCGAAATTGACCAGCAGGTAACGGTTTTCGATCGTCGCAGCATCGTTGGTCAGGGTTACTGTGAAGATCTGCCCGCGTGCGATCCAGTCACGTGCGGCGGCGGCCACGGCGGGGGATTCGGCATCGCGGAAGTGCAGGCTGAACGGCAAGCCTGGGGAGTCCAAATATGTTGCCATGGCGCGCATTTCCAATCTTGTCGGGACCGCGATTTGATCGTCGCTCGAGTCGGTCGCGCCAACTCGGGTGGGGTGCGGATGTGTCGCAAGCCCCCGGCGTTCTAGTCGAGGTCTCGGTTCGCGGGAGTGTTCTCCAGTCGTGACCGGCCGAGCAGAGCGATGAGGGCGATCATCGACACTTCTAGTGTTCCCTCCAGTAGACGCTTGCCTCGATCGTGTGTCAACAGTGTAGTTCTATGACTGTAGGTCTACGTCGTTAACACTGCGAGAGGGGGCTGCACCGGAAAATGCTGCGGATAACGGACCCTCTGTACTCCGATATAGCCGCCCCGAACGGAGCAAAGCCGCGAATCTCACTGCGCCAGTGGTGAATAGCCCCGGAAGTGCGGTGAGAACGATGTGGCCGTCGCTATCGCGGAGGCCCCCGCGCACAGCAGTACCGCCCACATCAGCGACTGCGTCGATGCGGTCCCTCCGAACGCGAGCAGCACGCCGGTGGTGAGCGCGATGCAGAAGGTGGCCGAAAGACGCTGTGTCAGTTGCAGAAATGACGCGCCGACACCGTGCAGTGACGGCGGGGTGAACGCCAGGGTGACCACGCGCAGCGGCGGTTCCACCACGCCACCGGATAGGCCGGAGCCGATCTGGATGGCCGACAGGATGAGGAACAGCGCCCATCCGTCACTGCACAGTGCCGCCGCCGCGCTGACCGCCAGACAGATGGTCTGGATCACCAGGCCATAGGTGACCAGCGCCGGACCGTGGGTCACGAAAAGCCTTTGCCCCCAGCGTGCCGCAACCATCCGCGCGAGAGCCGTCGGGATCAGCGCCAGTGCGAGGGCGAGGGCGGGAATATCGGACATCTGCAGGAAGTAGACGGTCTTGATCGTGCCGAACGCCAATACCGCCCCGAACCACAGTGCCGCCACCACATTTCCGGTGACATAGCCGCGCGATCGCATCAGCGCGGGCGCGAACAGCGGCAGCTTGCCCCGGCGCGCGTACCGTCGCTCCCACCACACGAGACCGGTGAGCAGCAATCCGCACGCGGCAATCACGGCCACGATGGTGTGCGCGGGAAGTCCGGGGTCGATGACCGGGATTGTCACCAGGACCACCAGCAAGCCCAGGGTGGCGATACCGGGCACATCGAGATCGGTCGTGCGTCGCACTCGCGGGGATCGGGGCAGCCCTCGGAAGCCGAACACGATGGTCGCGATGGTGAACGGAATCGGCAGTAAAAGTATGATCCGCCAAGCGAATTCGGCCGGAATGAGCCACAGCGCCAGACCGGCCGCCACGGGTCCGACGATCGCGGCGGCCGCGCCCGCGGCGGTGTACCCGGCCAGTGCGCGCAGCCGGGCGGGACCGGTGAAGGTGTCCTGGATGACCGCGAGCACCTGGGCGCTGATGACCCCGGCGCCGAACCCTTGCACGAGCCGCCCGCCGATCACCCACCACGCGCTCATCGCCGTCGCCGACGCGATACCGCCGACCAGGAACAGCGTGAGCCCCGCGATGAACAATCCGCGCCGTCCGTAGGCGTCGCCCAGTCGCCCGGCAGGTGCGAGCCCGAGCCCGAACATCAGCGAGAACGAGGCCAGAAACCATTGGATATCGGAGTCCGCCAGCGCGAGTGAGGATTGCACCGACGGAGCGGTGAAGGCGGCCACCGCACTGTCGAGCAGTGTCGCGAAACCCGCACCGAGACAGGACCATAACGCCGAACGCTCGTCCGCGCGGGTGGCCGTAGCGGGCGGGTCCGTCACGTCCGCGAGTCCGACCGGGTTCGCCGCCGTTTCGGTCATCGCGGAATCGTCCCGGCCGACTGCGCACAATTCATCCGATGATGTTGTACCCGCTGCTGTATTCACAACAGGTTTACGCTCGCGCTGATCGCTGCACCGGCCACCGTGGCCGACGAATGACGGCGTGCGCCGATAGCCGTTGTGTGGCAACGGCTATCGGCTCGGTTCGGTCAGTAGTAGACCGGCCCGGGAACCCCGCCGCCGGCCGCAATGGCATCACCCGTGATAGCGACACTGCGCGGCGACGCCAGGAAAGCCACCACCGCAGCGACTTCCGAGGCGTCGATCACCCGGCGCAGCGAATTGCGGGACGCCGTCTGCTCGAGCTCGGCGATCGGAGTTCCGTTCTCCCGCGACTCCGCGGTCAGCCGCTCGGTCAGTCGTTCGGTCCGAGTCAGCCCGGGATGCACGACGGTCACATTGATTCCGTGCGGTCCGAGTTCATCGGCGAGGTTCTTCGTTAGGGCCGACACCCCGACATTGCGGATGGTCTGGGCGATCGAATTGGCTTGGCGCGCACCGAGTCCACTGATATTGATGATGCGGCCCCACCCCTGCTCGACCAGATGCGGCGCGACCGCCCGCGCGGTGCGCAGATATCCCAGCACCTTGATCTCCACCTCGCGCCGCACCACCTCATCCGAGGTCGCGGCGAGATCCGCGCTCGCACCCGCGCTCCACGGCGTCGCCGCCGAATTCACCAGAATGTCGACCCCGCCCAATTCCTGGACAGTCCGCTCGACCAACCGCCGCACCTGCTCATCGTCACCGGTGTCGGTGGGCACCGCGATCACGCGCCGACCGGTCGCCTCCGACACCTCTCGCGCGGCAGCCTCGAGCCGCTCGGCGTCACGGGCCGCGATCACCAGGTCGACGCCCTCGTCCGCGAGCGCCCGCGCCACGGCCAATCCGATTCCCCGGCTGCCGCCGGTGACGATCGCGCGCTTCCCATTCAGTTCCAGATCCATCCGGCGAACGCTAACAACACCGTCGCGCAGAGTGACCGGTCCCGCTCGACCTGATCCGAATCGGCCGCATTCCGCACTCGATGTGATCCGGGAGGTAGGTCGATGGTCGGCTGGAACCGCCTGCGGCGCACATCGAACCGGATCTTGTGACGAACCGTTCTAATGAATATGGCTCTTACCTTCCCCGCACGCTTCAACGGGCCGCCCGACAGCGCCAACGGCGGCTACGCCTCCGGCGCGCTGGCGCAACTCGCGCCGGGCGAGACGATGGAGGTGACACTGCGCCGCCCGCCGCCGCTGAATGTGCTGCTGCCCATCGACTCCGCGGACAACCGGTACACGCTCACCGATCAGCAGGGCCAAACTATCGCGGTCGCCGAGCCGGTGACCGAGAAGTTCGACGACCTGGAGCCACCGGTGGTCGGATTCGAATTCGATACCCAGCCCGTCTTCGCCGACCGCGAGCACCCGTTCCGAACCTGCTTCACCTGCGGACCCGATCGCGCACCCGGTGACGGCCTGCGAATCTTCAGCCGACGGGTACCGGGCCGCGATGTCCTCGCCGATCGCTGGACGCCCGACGCATCACTGACAGGCGCCGACGGCCTCGTACATCCCGAATTCGTCTGGGCCACACTCGATTGCCCGAGCGGCTGGGCCGCCTACGATCAGCTCGCATCCGGTGAGATCGCCGTCCTCGGCCGCATGACCGCGACGATCCATCGGCGGCCGATCGCGGATGAGCCCTGCCAGATCGTGAGCTGGTCCCGCGAGCGCGACGGCCGCAAGATCAAAGCCGGTGCCGCGCTGTACACCACCGACGGCGAACTCATGGCCGCCGCCCGCACCGTCTGGATTTCGCTGTGACCGCCCGCCGCCTCGGCGTCGCCCTCACTCCGATGGAGACCCGCCGCGAGATCATCGTCGCGACCGCCTTGCGTGCCGAGGAACTCGGCTATGAAGTCTTCTCTCTCGCTGAAGGCTGGGCCCACGACGCCACCCTGCTACTGACCGAGATCGCCACCCGCACCTCACGCATCTCCCTGGTCGCGGGTGTGCTGTCCGTCTGGAGCCGCACCCCCGCCGCCCTCGCGATGAGCGCGGTGACCCTCAACGAAATCAGCGGCGGCAGAGCGATTCTCGGCCTCGGAGCCAGCAGCCGAGCCCTGACCGAGGGCCTGCACGACATCGCGTTCGAGCGACCCGCGCACCAGCTGCGCGAGGTGGCGAGCGAAGTGCGAAACATCCTCGCGGGCAACCGCGTCAGCATTGAGCCCACCCGACAGGCGCGCGCCCTGCGCCTGGGACTGGCCCCGGCACCGGACCTTCCGATCTGGATCGCAGCCACCGGCGACCTCACCACCCGGATCGTCGCCGACCACGCCGACGGTTGGTACCCGCTGTTCCTCACCCTCGAGCGCATGCGCGAACGAGCCGCCGAACTGCGCCAACTACGTTCGGGCCGCCCACCCCTCACCATCACCGCCGGAGCCTTCGCAGCAGCCACCACCGACCGCCGCTCAGCCCGCGACATCGTCGCCAGCTGCCTCGCCTGGTACATCTGCGCAATGGGCGACGGCTACGCCGACCTCATCGCCAGCCAGGGGTACAAGGACGCGGTGGAAGCCATCCGAGCCGCCAACCCCCGCCCCACCCCGACAGGCTCGGTCGTACCGCCCGAAGCAAACCCCGCACTCGACGCCCTGACCATCTACGGAACCCCCACCGAAGTACGCGAGAAACTCGACACCTGGGCACCTGGCTCCGACATTCAGATGATCGTCCTCCCTGCCGGAATTCCCTGGGAGACAATAGAACAAACCCTGGAAGCCGTCGCTTTGCCGAACATCTAGGGGACAGACGCCGAGGCCGTGCGAGCGATTCGCACGGCCGGTCGACGCGGAGCGGTAATGCTACGTCGACTTAGACGTTCGAGGTGCAGACCACCTCGGATACGTTCGCCTCCGACAGGTCAGCGGACCCGGTATTCGCTAGTAACGCGCGCGGGTAACGGCGAGCCAGACCGAGATACGCCCGACTCAGTGCGGTGTCCCGATCGTCTCCTACACCAACGCTGACACCATGGCTCGTATCGTCGCTGGTGTAAACCAACGCCCCGCAGCCATCGGCCCAGTGCGCCATTACAACACAGTCGGTGGCGCCATCCCACGCGCAGTTGTCGAGTGCCTCGATCACCGCGGCCTCACCACTCACCGCATCGACGCTGGTGCCGTAACTCCACTCCGACTTGCTGAAGGCGATCGCCCCGAACAGCCCCGAATCCACCGCACCCACACCGGCATTCGCGACCCCGGCTCCAACGGCCGACCCAGCCACCAGCCCCACCGCCGCAACCGCGACAACAGCCTTACCAAAGAAACTCATCGAACACTTCCCTGAGAAACACCAACACTCGAACTTCAAGATCATCGCCTATCGGCAGCGTATTTGCGCGCTCAACCCAAAGACGCATGTTCCCAACGATTCCGGGACGTCCCGATTTCGCTGATACGTTTGGATTGGTACGGCCGAAATGGGGGGCGATATGACCGGCAAGCCTGAACCGACACTGCACGACTACCCGCTTTCGATGGTTCATGCGATGTGCACCAGCGCACCTGCGGAAGCCGCGGATCTACTCGAGCGGATCGGTGCGACGCGGGCCGAGGCGGAGAAGGCCGAGAAGCGGTGGTGGTTCCTCGACCCGACCTTCGAACTCCGCACTCTCGCCGAATACATCTCCGCTTGGGGCGCACCGGATTCCGAGAGTGTTCATCCCGATACCGACGGCCGAGTGCGGTACGCGCGGTGGAACTTGTCGTTCTGGCCCGGCCTGCAGATCGAGCTCACCGAAGTCCGCCGCGCCAATATGTTCCGCGAGTTCGTTCGTCGCCCGGATGCCCCACAGCCCCGCCTGAGGAACCTGTCCGACCTCATGCCCTGGTCATGCACTCTCCGCGAACTCGACGACAGTGAGTTCGGTCCCCTCGATCACATCGACGGTGTGGGCGCGATCGGGGACCTCTCGGCTTTCCTGGCGATCGACCCCGACTCCGGCCGGGAACGCGCGTACTGGGCCAACTTCGACTGGAGTCTGCGGCAATATGTCGAACCGGCTCCCGCCCACTACGTATGGCCGCTCGGCGAGCGTTGAGAGACTGCGTCGAGATCGGGGCTGTTGAGCTGCCGCGCCTGGGGCCTCGGCTAAACGATCTTCAGTTGGTAGTGGGCGTGGACCCAGAAGCCGCCGGGCTCGTATTCGCCTCCGAAGGATAGGACGTGGCCGCCGGGTGGGAGATCGTCGATGCTGCACCATAGGCCCCAGGCTTTGGCCTTGACGCGGCCTGTGATGCCGAAGGGGCCGCCCGCTGCTGCTGTCACGCGGAAGGATTTGGTGTTGACCACTTCCCGTATCGGGAGGGGAGTGCCGTTCAATTCCGCGTGACCGCTTGCCGCCGGGGCTGTGGGGAGTTCGGGGCGGCCGAACAGTGAGTACGGAACGGCTTGGAAGAGGTTGAATGTCGGGAAGAAGATCGGGCGGCCGTGCGGGATCGTGCACTGTCGCTTGACTTCGCCGCCGAAGGTGCCGGCCAAGAACCACACGTCTGCGGGCTGATCGATGCCCGCGAGCTCGCCCGTCTCGTCAACCACCGGATTCTTGGCGTTGGGCATCGCCATAGCCCACTGCCACCACCGAGCGGCGAGCTCGACATCCCTACCCTGCATTACCGACCACTCCGAACTTCGATAGGAATATCAACGGATCCGTGATCACGGTAGGTAGTGCTGGTCGCGGTGCGGTATCCGACATATGTCCTATTTCCGGCATCGGTTCGCCGACCAGTCGAAGACACCTGCTCGAAGATCATCGACACTGGAGAGGTGCGCTACGATTGCCGGGTTCCCGGCCCGCCGCTCGATGAGTACATCGACGATATCTACTGCCTGTCGGGGGTGCCGCGCCATCCTCGTGTGCTGGTGCCGCCGATGCCTTCGGCGCATCTGTTCATCAATCTCGGCGGTCCCGTCCGGATGTGGGACGGCGATGGTTCGGCGGAGCCGGTGACGCTGGTCGACGGGTGGTTCATGGGTTTGTGGACCAAACGCTTCCTGCTGGAGTATCCGGCTCGGGTGCGGCTGGTGGGCGTGCATTTCAAGCCGTGGGGGCTCTCGGCGTTCACCGACATTCCGGCGTCGGAGCTACGAGATCGCTGCGTACCCGTCGACGCGGTCTGGCAGCGCGCGCTGGACCGTATTCGTAATCAGCTCGGTGAGGTCACCGCCTCGAATGACGCGCTCGGCTTCGTGGAGCGTGAGCTGCGAGCTCGTCTCGCCGAAACACCCTCGCGCACTCTGGATTTGGTGAGTTTCGCCGGTGCGCGGTTGGAGCGGTCATATGGCGCGGTCCCGGTCACCGCGCTTGCCGATGACGCCGGGGTGGGAGGCAATCACCTTGCCGCGCAGTTCAAATCGCATGTCGGCCTCACGCCCAAGCGTGTGGCGCGTATCTACCGCTTTGCCCGGCTGATCCTGTCCGTCGATGCGCGCCGACCCGTCGACTGGTCCGAATTCGCGCTTTCCGCTGGCTATTTCGACCAGGCGCACGCCAGCCGGGAATTCAAGGACTTCACCGGCTACACCCCCACCGAATACCTCCGACTGCGGCGCAAATTTCCCGCCGCGGCCGGATTCCCGCCGGACGCCGGACCGATGCCCGCCGAGTGATTTTTTACAAGCCAGGACACCCCGCGGTGGAACAGAATCGCACAGGCCATTGCAGGAGCGACCCGAGGAGAATCAATGAGCACGGTGATCATGCACAACGTGATGTCGGTGGACGGCTTCATCGCCGACAAGAACGACGATGTCGGCCCACTCCACGAGTGGTACTTCAGCGGTGACACCCCGATCGCCGAGCCCGCGCGCGAAGAAGGCTTCGACCATTCCAGCACCGGATCCGGATTCCGGGTCTCGCGCGCCTCGGCGGCCTACGTCCGGGACACGTGGGCGTCGATCGGGACGATCGTCATGGGCCGCACGCTGTTCGACCTCGTGAACGGCTGGGAGGGCGAGCCGCCCGCAGGTGACCACGTGGTCGTGGTCTCCCATCGCCCCAAACCGGAGGGCTGGCACCCCGAGGCGTCCTATCACTTCGTCAGCGATATCACCGCCGCGATAGCCAAGGCGCGCGAGCTCGCCGGTGACCGCAACGTCGCGGTGAACGCCGGACAGGTCGGCGGCCAGATCCTCGCGGCCGGTCTGATCGACGAGGTCGCGATCGACGTGGTCCCGGTGATCTTCGGATCGGGCAAACGGTACTTCGGCGATATCGATGGCCAGCATCTGCTGGAGGATCCGCACGTCGTGATCCAGGGCGAGCGGGTACTGCACCTGAAATACAAGGTCAGGCGCTGAGAGTGTGTCGGTGGGGCGGCCTACGCTCGCAGCGTGCATCTGGAGCTCATCGCGATCATCGTCGAGGAGTATGACCCTGCCATCGAATTCTTCGTCGGCGCTTTAGGTTTCGATCTCGTCGAAGACTCGCCGTCGCGGACCAACGATGGTCGTCCCAAACGATGGGTGGTGGTTCGCCCACCCGGCGCGACCACCGGAATCTTGCTTGCGCGGGCGGATGGGGACAGGCAGCACCGTGCCATCGGGGATCAGGCCGCAGGGAGAGTCGGCTTCTTCCTTCGGGTCGCCGACTTCGCCGAGGCATATCGCAGCATGCGCGAGGCTGGTGTGTCGTTCGTGACCGAACCACGGACCGAGCCCTATGGACGGGTGGCAGTATTCCTCGACATCTCAGGGAACCGGTGGGATCTACTCGGGCCACCGGACCCTGAAATGGTCTAGCCCGCAACCGCTTTCACGTTGATCAGTCGCAGCGCATAATACCCACCGACCCATCGAGACTGGTGTGGAAAAGTACGCACACCAGATGGTTCAGCGTCTGATACGCGGAGCCACTGCGCGGACCGAGAACCCCCGACTGTGACGAGGCCGACCCCGAGAGCAGCCCCCCATCGATCGACTGCACCCCGTCAACGGGTGCGGCCTGCGCGGTCCCCGCCAGGGGCGCGCACAGCGCGGCCGCAACGGCAAACGCTCCGACCATCTTCTTCGAATTCATAACTACCCCACAATGTCTCGAACCTGGCGCGAGCCAGTATTCAACCCTGGCCCCGCCCCGGACAGCCCCGACACTCGATGCCCCTGGTCTTCAGGGGCTGGGCTGCCGGGCCTGTCGTAGTCGACGAGTACATTTCTCGCGGTACGGATATGAAGGGGTGCAGTGGAATTCGACGATGGCAGACAAGCGTGGGTGGCGGTAGCTCGGTGTATCGCACCGACCCGCACCGTTGTGGCGCAGGCGATCCTGAGCGGCGAGGACGATCCGTACGACGACCTGCGATCAGGTTTGGACGACGCCGGTATGAGCGTGTATGTCGATTGGCGGTCGAACCCCGATGACATTCGTAGCGATCTCAGCGAAATGGGTACTTTCCCCGCTGCGTTCATTTGGGATTGGTACGCCGATTTCGTCGGCGACACCACTCTGGACTGGGACGCCACCAACGATACGATGTCGCTGCTCGAGGAGATCGGCGAGCACTGCCTCGAAATCGGCTTCGCCCTAATATCTTTGGAGCTCGACGCCGATGGTTACGACCTGACCATGATCGACTGCGCACGGCTCGAGGAACTGCTGGATCTGACGGCGCAAGCGGGCAGACCGTTCCGCGTGCTCCGCAGACCGGCTTCGGCGAAGATCGCGCCGAAGCCAACCCGGCAGGCCAGGGCGACCGGTGCCGCGCGATTGATGGACCTGCTGCGCGACAGCTTGACCGACGCCATGTCGCAGGTGGGCTATTCGGTGTCAACGCCTTTGGACGGGCAGCCCGCTGAATCGTTCAAGGGCCGACAGCTCCGATCCCGCAGATTGTGGTTCTCGGCTCCGGAAGGGGAGGTCGTCGGAATGACCCCGGCTATCGTGGCTTGGATCCATCGCGGAAGCGGACAGCTGGCTATCCGAGGGACAGCATGGCTGGCGTCGTCCGCGGCGGGTGACATGGCGCGATCGGTTTCCCAGCAGGGCCTGCGGGGCGATGACGAAGTCGAGTCGGTCTCGTTCGGATATTTCGACAATCGGCACGATCCTAGCCGAGCGCTCTATCTCAGTACCGAGACCGACTTGGACTGGTGTGTCAGCAATTTCATGAACTACGTCCGCGGCCCGGTAGACCTATGGCAGTCAGCACGGAATTCTATGGACAAACTCTTCGCCCTGGCACGAACCGGCAATCCGAGGGATGCCCGCGATCCGGTCAATCCGGATTGGACGCGCCTGCGCGCTGTCGCCGTCCTGGGCATCGAGAACGGCCGCTCACAAGCCAGCGCTGAACTGCTGCAATGGTATTCGAAGCGTCCCAGGTTCGCGCCGCCGGATTCGGCCGAACGGGTGGCCGCGTTCGATGCCGCGTTGGCGCAACGCTATCCGGACTACGCCCGCCATCGGTGAGCTGACGACGTTCTCACGAAGAGCGTGCCCGGCGGAACCAATATCTCGCCTCGCCGCGCTCGCCCCGCTCCTTTCGCAAGCGTCCAAGGGCCTTCATTGCCGCGACATTCCCGCGTTCGGCCGCCTCGCGGAGCCACGACTCCGCCTCGGTGAGTTCGCCCCGCTTGTACAGCAGGATCCCGAGGTTGTACATCGCGCCGGTACGGTCGCAGGCCGCGGCCTTGCGGAACCACTGTTCGGCCTCGGTCATCTCATCCCGCTCAGTCAGCAGCACCCCGAGGTTGAACATCGCTCCGGGGATGTCATGGGCTGCGGCCTTGCGGGTCCATGACTCCACTTCGTCGAGCTCATTTCGCTGAAACAACAGGCCCGCAAGGGCATGCATCGCCTCGGGATGCTCGTGTTCGGCCGCCCGGCGGAGCCATGATTCCGCTTCATCCGCCTCGCCGCGGTCGAAAAGCAGACCCCCGAGGCTGCGCATCGCGTCGGCGCTGCCGCGTGCCGCGGCCTTGTCGAGCCACGACTTCCCTTCGCTCTCTTCACCTTTCTCGTAAAGCAGGCACCCGAGGTTGTGCATCGCGCCGGTGTGGTCGCGCCCCGCGGCTTTGCGGAACCAGGACTCGGCCTCGCGCAAATGACCACGTCGAGCCAGCGCATCCCCGAGCTCGTTCATCGCTTCGGCATCACCGCGCGCCGCCGCGCGGTCTCGCTCCCCAGCCTCTTTCGGCTCCTCGGACAGGCGCTCGAGATTGCGTTTCGAGCCGGGGTTACCGCGTTCGGCCGCAGCGCGGAACCACGACATCGCCTCGCCGGCATCACCCTGCTGTAGTAGCAGCACCCCGAGATTGTGCATGGCGTACATGTCATTTCGGGCCGCGGCCTCGCGATACCACGACTCGGCCTCGCTCACCGCACCTCGTCCGTTCAACAGGTTCGCGAGGCTGGTCATCGCATCCCTGTTGTCGAGGCCAGCGGCCCGACGAAGCCACGACTCGGCCTCATCGGCCGAACCTTGCGCCTGCAGTACGCCCGCGAGCCGAGCCATAGCGTCGGTGTCGCCACGCGCCGCGGCCCTCTTGATCCGCCAAATCTGGCCGATACCAACGATATACGGCAACTGGACCCGCCTCCTCCGACCGTATGCGCCCCGCCCGAAGCCGCCACACGCGGGTTCGAACTCGCGCCGCACTCGGAATATGCGCGCTGCCAGCATATTTCACGGCACGGCTAGGTGTGCTGGGCTTCGTCCACCTGGGTGAGGTAAAAGGCGTTTCCGTCGTGATCGCGGAACACGAACATCGGCGGAGCGGTCTCCCATTCGAGCAGCGCGCCGACGGTGCATCCCAGCTCGGCCAAGGCGGCATGGGCCGCCCGCGCGTCGGGGGTGCCCAACCGTATGCCGGTGTCGATTCCGGCAGGCAGGTTCTCGGAGGCGCGGACCAGGGACAGGGTCGTCTCGGACCCGGGCACGCGCATTTCCAGCCAGCGAAATCCCGGCTGCAATTCGGCGTCCAGGTGGGTCTCGAAGCCGAGTTGCCCGAACAGGGCTTTGCTGCGGTCTTGGTCGGTCACGGGCACGGCCACGGTGAGGACTCCGGTACACGTTGTGGTGATCATGAGTGTGCAGACGTTCCTCGGATCCGGAATTCATCGGTGCGCGCCGCGCGGACGGCAACGATCGCATGGTCGAGTGTTCGACCATGCCCGGTTCAGGAAGTTTGAGTGAACAGCGCCAGGCGTTCCGGGGGCATGCCGGGGCCGGGGCGGGCCTGAATCTGTTGCGGGTCGTCCACGCGCCCGCAGTGTTCGCAGACCGTCTGCTGGGAGATCGAGGAGCCGCACACCGAGTGCGTGTAGAGAATCGGCGGCGGGTCGTCGGTGGCCCACTGGTCGCCCCATTCGGTCAGCGCGACCAGCGCCGGGGCCAGGGCGCGGCCCTTGTCGGTGAGCAGGTATTCGAACAGCTCGGGCTGGTCACTGTACTTGTGCCGCACCATGATTCCGGCATCGACGAACCCGTCGAGACGGCTTTTGAGAATGTTGGGGGCCACGCCGAGATCGCGCTGGAAGTCGTTGAACCGCGTCATCCCCGCGAATACGGCATCGCGAATGATGAGCAAACTCCAGCGCTCGCCGATCAGTTCCAGTGACCGCGCGATCGAGCACACCTGTGAGTCGTAGGCCTTCCCTAGCATCTGACAAGTCTAACAGGGGGCTTGCATGATGATAGTTGCCTGGTTATGGTTGCTAGCGTGATGCAAGTTCGCAGCTTGCAATCACATCCCTGGTACCGCGGCCCGGACTTGGATCTCCGGGTCATACGAAATTCCCCAACATGGCAAGGAGACAGTTATGTCCGCGTTCACAGTTGGCAGCATCCTGATGGGCACCACTCGGCCGCAGGAAATGCGGGAGTGGTACTGCCGAGTGCTGGCACCCGGTCACACCGGAGAGGGTCCGATTGATCTCGGCGGGATGCTGCTGGTCATCGATCAGCGCGACGATGTCGCTCCGGTCAATCTCGAACCGGGTCGAATGATCCTGAATTTCCACGTCGAAGACATCGACGCGGTGGCCGAACAGATGCGTGAGGCGGGCGTGAATTGGACTGTGCCCGTGGAAGATCGCGCTATGGGCAGGTTCGGGACCTTCGCCGATCCGGACGGAAATCTGCTTCAGATCATCCAGTTCGCGCCCGATGCGCACGCGGCAATCGCGTAGTCGAATATATGGTGCTCGCGCGGTGTCGGTGAGTAGTTTGTTCGGGTATGGAGCATGAGGGACCCAGTCGTACGGCGCTCACGACCGCCTACGCCCGTGCCTATCATCAAATCGCCGACCGGCCAACGATTCTCACCGATCCGCTCGCGGCACGTCTGCTGGGCATCACCGTCGATGAGTTGATCGAAGTGGGTAAGCCCGGACCCGATCGGCCCGGCGGTGATGCGGGTCTGGGAGTCCTGCGCATGGGGGTCAGTGATCGGTCACGCCGCCTGTTCTTCGCCGCGCGTGGCCGGTTCGCCGAGGATCGGGTCGCCGAGGCCGTCGCCGCCGGTGTGCGGCAGGCCGTGATCCTGGGAGCGGGCCTGGATACCTTCGCCTATCGAAACCCGCATCCCGGCTTGCGGGTATTCGAGGTCGACCATCCCGCCACCCAGACGTGGAAGCGGCAACGCCTCGCCAGAGCGAGTATCGACGTGCCCGAGCGATTGAAATTCGTGCCGGTCGATTTCGAAACCGACTCGCTGGCAACACAATTGGAGTCCAGCGGATTCAGCCGATCGGATCCGGCGGTATTCGTGTGGCTCGGTGTCGTGTTCTATTTGACCCCAGAGGCCGCACACTCCACCCTCGAATACATCGCCGGTCAAACCGCACCGGCCGAGGTCGTTTTCGATTACCTGCGGTCGGCGGACACCGATGAGGAACGCGCGCGGCTACAGGAACGCTCGGATCGGGCGAAGGCTGTCGGGGAACCCTGGTTCAGCTATTTCACTCCCGACGGCATCGCCGCAGAACTGCGCGCGCTCGGCTTCACCGATATCGACGACCGCGCCGCCACGGAGCTCATCGCGGGATATCTCGATGGCTCCACCGAATTCAGCGGCAAACCACCCCAGGCCTTGCGCCCGGTTCGCATACTGCGCGCGAGCCGCTGAAGACGGCTCCATGGCTCCTACGGGGCCTTCTTCAACTCGACGGTCTTATTCGCATACTCCGAGGCATAGGTCCCACGCGTGTCTTGCAGTTGCACCTCGAGGTCGAGACTCTGACCTGCTGTGAAGAACGCCGGATCGGACTGGTTCTTCGAATCCCCTCCGAGGAAGCGGATGTCGTTGCGGGGCACCACCGCGGCGATCGTATGGGGTTGCGAATCGCACGCGGTATCGCTCTCGAATGAGCCCCCGACATTGCCCCGCTGATACACCCAGATCCGATTGAATTCATGGTCCCGGTCGCACGAGTAGGTAATCGATACCGTCGCCTCGGAGTTGTGATCATCTGCGGCAACGGTGGCCTCACCGATGCTGATCGAAGCCGCCGCATGGCCGATGCCGGTAACCGGCAGCATTGCCAAGATGATTCCGATGGCGAAGAGAGCGACGCGGCGGGCGAATGCGGTGCGATGCAAGGCAAACCTCCGTGTTCCATCCGATACGACGGGCACACTCCGGAATCGTGAAACCACCGTATCCGCACAGCCTGCCGATCAACCGGTATCCGCTATAACGACACGTGCCAATGTCCGCTGGTCATGAGGTCGGCAGGTTGTCGTCGGGGCCGGGTTGGACCAGTCGGAAGTGCGAGTTCGCTCGTTCCATGACGCGGCTGCGGTAGCGCCCCTCGACGTGGTGGTTGTCGATGGTGCCGGATAGGACCAGGGTGTTGCCGTCCAATCGGTATCGGATGTTGGTCGGCGGGTCGGAGAGTCGCTGACGGATGGCCAGCGTTTCGTCGGTGATATCCAGTGCCCACAGGGTGGTCGCGCCCTGGGGAGTCTGGCTGACGAAACTCGTGTACTCGGTGCGATCGGTGATTGCCACGTTCGCCCACGGACTCGGCTCCTGGCCCGTCATTGCCGCGGGCACGCCGTCGACGGTGAATGAGATCGCCTCCCATTGCCCATCCAGGGCCGAGCGAGGGGAGTGGATGTTGATGATGGCTGGGATGGCGATCGCGGCGATGAGCGCCGAATGTGCCACCACGACAAAGAATCCCAGCGATGCCGCCCCGATGCGAACCCGTCGGGTTCCCGGTGCCGCCCACAGTCGCCGCGGCGGGAGCGGCGTGGAGTTCGTGAGAACTCTGGTCACGCTCGCCCAGTAGGGGAGTGTCAGGGCGATCGCCGTGGCCAGCAGTGTTCCGGACACGATTTTGACCGGTACGTCGTAGCAAAGGTTGAGGAGAAAGACCTGGGCCATGGCCACAATGGCCAATAGGCCGCCCGCGAGCCAGGTGCGTCGCCACAGCAGCAGCACTCCCGCCGTGATCTCCGCCAGACCGGTGGCGATCGAGTAGGCGTTCGATGCGCCCATGAAGGGCCACAGTGTGTCCTTCAGGCCCACATCGCCGACCGACGGCAGTTGATGTGCGGGCTGGGTCATGTAACCCATCTGAATGGGTACCGCTTTCGCCATCCCATAGGCGATCAATTCGACCACGAGACCTATGCGGGCGACCTCGAAGAATGCTCGTGCCAAACGTCGATAGTTATCGCGCTGACGATCGAGTGCGCTCCAGAGGATCGCCGCCGGTATCCCGACGAGGAGACATCCGACCAGAGCGCACCAATCACCAAGGGTGTCACCACTGTTCGAGGTGTCCATGGTGACGCTGTCCCCGCGCAAGAGCAGACTTCCGGCCTGTGCCAGCGCAGTCTTGAGCGGCATGATCAGAAGATTCAGCCCGATGACGTTGCCGTACACGAAAAGGACGAGCGCGGATCCGCCGACGGTGAATAGCAATCGGAATGCGATTCTCCCCAGCGGTGTCCATGGGAGTTCGTTCGGAATATCCGGTCGCACAGTGGAATTCGAGTCCAGCACCGAAGAGGGCATAGGTCGAACGCTAACAGCACTCAATGCGCTGCCGATATCGCTCGCAGTGCTCATTCCGCGTCATTCCCGCGGCGTATTGCGGTGGAGTCCGGCACTCGCGATACCGCGCCGGCGCGGCAGGGGACTAGGGGTTGTCCCGGATGCCGGTCCTGCGATGTGGACCGTTAGATGCCAATACTGAGATATGCGCATCTAAACATGAGTTCTCGACGTGGCGTAGTCCGCCCCCTGCGGCAAAAAGACAGCAAAGACGAGGGGAGCCGCTGCGGCCCAGCGTGACCATTGCCCGAATGCGGAACCGCATAGGGTCGATTCGGGCGACACTATGACGTGTTCACCGCACACTCGAATCCCGTACCTGCGCACTTCTGTCAGAGGAACCCCGATGCAGTTTCCGCTCACCGTCAATGACTTCCTCGATCGCGCGCACACCGTGTATCCCGATCGGGTGGCGATCGTCGATGAACCCGATCAACCGGCGACTTCGTGGGGCGAGATCACCTATGCCCAGCTGCGGGATCGCGCACTGTCGCAGGCTGCCGCACTGGACAGTCTGGGGGTCGCGACCGGTGCGCGTGTCGCGGTGGTATCGCAGAACTCGGCCCGGCTACTCAGCAGCTTCTTCGGGGTGAGCGGGTGGGGGCGGGTATTGGTGCCCATCAACTTCCGGCTGACCACCGACGAAATCGCCTATATCGTCGAGCATTCCGGGGCCGAGGTGCTCATGGTCGACCCGGCGTTGAAGTCGGTGGTCGACCAGGTCGATTGCCGGGTGAAGTTCATTTTCGGGCAGGACGACGACAAGATCTGGTCGCAGTCGCGCGAACCCGCTGCCTGGCAGGAGATTTCGGAGTCCGCGACCGCGACGATCAACTACACCTCGGGCACGACCGCGCGCCCCAAGGGTGTGCAGCTGACACATCGCAATCTGTGGCTGAACGCGACCGTGTTCGGCTGGCATACCGGCGTCAGTGATCGCGATGTCTATCTGCACACCCTGCCGATGTTCCACGCCAACGGCTGGGGGCAGCCGTTCGCCGCGACCGCGATGGGCGTCAAGCAGGTCGTGATCCGCCAGATCGACGGTGCGGAGATCCTGCGCCGGATCGACGAGCACGGGGTCACCTATCTGTGCGCGGCCCCGGCGGTGATCAGCGCGGTCCTCGACGCCGCCCGCACCTGGGAGGGCCCGATCCCCGGCCGCGACCGAGTCCGCGCGATTGTCGCGGGCGCGCCGCCGCCGACCCGGGTAATCGAACAGGTGCGCGCCGAGTTGGGCTGGGAGTTCATTCAGATCTACGGCCTCACCGAAACCTCACCGCTGCTGACGATCTCGCGCATGCGCGCCGAATGGGACGAGTTGCCCGCGCCGCAGCAGGCCCGTCTGCTCGGGCGCGCGGGTGCCCCGGCACTGGGTGTGCGGATCGATGTCGATGCGACCGGTGAGGTACTGGCGCAGTCCAATCACAATCTACTGGGGTACTGGAACAATCCCGAGGCCACCGAGGAAGCGTTGGCGGGCAATTGGTTTCACACCGGCGACGGCGGCACGATCGCGGACGGATATCTCACCATCACCGACCGCAAGAAGGATGTGATCATCACCGGCGGTGAGAATGTGTCCTCGATCGAAGTCGAGGATGTGCTCCTGTTGCATGATGCCGTCCGCGAAGCGGCGGTCATCGGTGTCGCCGACGAGAAATGGGGCGAGCTGGTCACGGCCCTGGTGGTGGTCGCTCGCGAGGTCACCGCCGAGGAGTTGATCGCGCACTGCCGCACCCATCTGGCCGGCTACAAAACCCCGAAACGCATCGAATTCCGTACCGAACTGGCACGCACAGCCACCGGCAAATTGCAGAAGTTCAAACTGCGCCAACAGTTCTCGGATGATGTTGGGCCGCAATGAGTTCCCGCCCATCGACGATGCTGCAGGTCGACGTCAGCTGAGCTTGGTACGCACGCGGCATTCGCGGTCGCATTTCTGTGCGCCCGAATAGCTCATGATCAGCTGATGGCAGAATTCGGCTCGGGTAATGACACAGCATCGAAGGGATTCGCCGATATGTCGACCGAGCCGGTCATCGAACGCTCCGCCACATCGGCGATCACGAGGTTCGGGCTGGGTACGGCTGCGGTCGGGCGGCCCGGGTACATCACGCTGGGGCGGGATTTGGATTTGCCCGCTGATCGCAGTGTCGAGGCGTTGCGCGCGCGGACGCATGCGTTGTTGGATGCGGCGTGGGCGGCGGGGGTGCGGTATTTCGATACCGCGCGCTCGTATGGGCGAGCGGAGGAGTTCGTGGGCGCGTGGCTGGCTTCGCGGCCCGAGGTCGCCGGGGAGGTGGTCGTGGGCAGTAAATGGGGGTACACCTACACCGCGGATTGGCAGGCGTCCGGGGTGCCGGTGCATGAGGTGAAGAAGCATGCGGTCGAGGTGTTCGATCGGCAGATCGGTGAGACGCGGGCCGCGCTGGGCGGCAATCCCTATGTGTACCTGGTGCATTCGGTGACCCCGGAGAGTCCGGCGCTGAGCGATCCGGCGCTGCTGGCTCGGCTGGCGGCGCTGGCGGGGGAGGGGGTGCGGGTCGGGTTGTCGACCAGTGGACCGGCGCAGGCGCAGGTGGTTCGTGCGGCGCTCGAGGTGAGCGTGGAGGGGCGGCCGCTGTTCGCGGCGGTGCAGTCCACCTGGAATCTGCTCGAGCCGTCGGTGGGTCCGGCGCTGGCCGAGGCGCATTCGGCCGGATGGTTGGTGGTGGTGAAGGAAGCGATGGCCAATGGGCGGCTCGCGGGCCGCAATGCGGTCGGTCCCGCGCTGGCCGCGTTGCGCGAGCAGAGCGCCGCGGCCGGTGTGCCGGAGGATGCTCTCGCGCTGGCTGCGGCCGCCGCTCAGCCGTGGGCCGATATCGTGCTCTCGGGTGCGGCGACCTTGGATCAGTTGGCGTCCAACCTGATTGCCGCCCAGGTGACCTTCGCTCCCGGCGCTTTGGCGGAGTTTGCGGGGCTTGCCGAACCGGCCGAGTCGTACTGGCAGACCCGCGCAGTATTACCTTGGGCGTGAGTGGATTTCGCGCCGGACGGTGATTCGGCCACTCCCACTCAGTTGCGGATGTGGACCGCGATCACGCCGCCCGGGCGTTCCTCGATCCGGATGTGGGTCAGGTCGTGCACGTGAGCGGCGGGGCTGAATGCCCCCGCACGCGGCCCGACGCCGACAACCCGCATCCCCGCGGCTTTTCCGGCGGCGATGCCCGCTTCGGAGTCCTCGAAGACCAGGCAGTCCTCGGCGGGCAGCCCGAGTTCGGCTGCGGCTTTGAGGAATCCTTCGGGGTCGGGTTTGCTGACGTTTACCGATTCGGCGGTGATCCGGATCGCGGGTATCGGCAGTCCGGCGGCATCCATGCGCACGGTGGTGAGCGCGCTGTTGGCGGAGGTCACCAGTGCGTGGGGGAGGTGGGTCAGGGCGGCCATGAACGCCGGCGCCCCCGCGATCGGCACTACGCCTTCGACGATCCTGGTCTCCTCCGCGAGCATGCGAGCGTTATCGGCCAGGTTCAACGCCACATCCCGATCGGGTAGCAACTGGGCCATGGTCGCCCAGCCTTGTCGTCCGTGCGCGACGGCGAGCACGTCCTCGATCGGCAGTCCGTGCGTGGCAGCCCAACCCCGCCACAGGTGTTCCACCACGGCTTCGGAGTTCACCAGGGTGCTGTCCATGTCCAGTAGCAGGCCGCGAGCAGTGAGCGTGGTGTCAGCTGTCATGTACTGGTTATAACCGGCTTGTCGGACTGGTGCAATGGCCGTCACGAACGGTGCGGGATCAGAGGGTCGTCGGGCGATGGCGCGGGTGCGGCCTGTACGGCGCGCACCTCGACCTGGATCTGCGTTCGCCGCGCGCCCGGATCCCACATCTCCTGGAAGGGGCCCACCACCGACCCGCCACCCAGGCGTAATCGTCGCGCCCGCATCACAACCCATCCGAAGGCCCGGAGAACAGCGCAATCGGCGATATCGCCACGGCCATGGCCACCAGGGTCTCCATGCCAGGATGCTACGGCCTCATGCGCGCAAAGCTTTTCACAAGATCCTGACAAGGTCATCCGGGTTCCATGCGGTATGGACCAAATATTCTCCACTGCAACCGAATTCACGTCTCGCCCAAGTGTGGCCGACACGCGTTCACGCGTGGCGCGCATTGCACTCGCGGGCGCCGCGATCGCCGGACTCGTGTTCGCGGCCGCACCGGCCCACGCGAGCGGGCCGGTGCGCAACGCGTGTCTGGTGATCGAGAACCAGACTTCGGACGGGCTCACCGTCGTGGTGGACAATCTGCTGTTCCAAGGCGATTCGTGGAAGATCCGCCCGAACACCACCTCTCTGCTGACCCTGCAGGATGGTAGCGCGATCGCCACCGCCGACGGTGACTGGAGTATTCGGGCTCCCTCGGGGAGCTGGCGCTATGAATCGGGCTGGGATCGGGGCAAGGGCTGCAACGGCTCCTGGGTCTACACGGTGTCGTGAGGCCGCGAAATTCGAACCAGCACAGGGTTCTCGGGGCAGGTGGCCGGGGGTGGCGCGGCCGGTCAGAGCTTCAGGAACGAGACCAGCAGGACCGTCAGGCTCACAAGGGCTACCGCGATGCTCACCCAGAAATAATTCGCTGCCAGGTTCGCCTGCCCTGCCGCTGACCAGTACTGATCAGCCAACTCACCGTAACTGTGCACGCGAGCTGCGGCGATGTCCACGCACCGGTCACCGAAACGCATCGGGGACGAGTCGCACAACGGGCCACCGGCGTTGCTCAGGTGCCGTGCGGACAGGTACTCGATCCCGCTCAGTAGCGCCGCCAGCGCGGACCACAGCGCGGGCAAGGCCGCGCCGACAACACCGCCCACCAGGAGGTCGCTATGTACCTTGCCGCCGGGCCGCAGCGCACCGCTGTCCCGTGCCGATCGCCACGTCAGGGCGGTACCGAGGACGCACAGCAGTGGGAAGAGCCCGATCGGGGCGGTCCACCGTACCCATGACCATGACGGACGGACCAGCGCCCCGAGGTTCCACAGCATCCACACCTGGCCTGCGGCGATGAGCACCAAGCCAATTGTCACGAACGTCCAGAGTCTGGTGAACCCACTCATGCCTGCTCCCGATCGAAGGTGAGTGCGACGAACCGGGTGAGCACCCTGGAGGCTTCGGCGGGGTCGGTGTCGCCGCGCGCCAGGCGCAGCAGCAGGCCCTCGACCAGAGCCAGCAGTGCACGCGCATCGCTGTGCGCGTCCTGGTGGGTGCGGTGGGTCGTGCTGGTGTGCAGGGCCGCGGCGATCGCGGTCGCGAGCCGATCCGAACCCGCGGACAGGCGAGCCGACATCTCCGGGTTCCGCGTGGCCCGGTTCACCACAGCGAGCCAGGCCATGACTTGGATGCGCCAGGTCTGGTCGGGGTGCGGTGGGGTCGTGGGATCGCCGGCGGTTCCGGGGATCATGGCCTGAAGTACCGCGCGCACTGTCGATTCGGCGTCGCGCGCATCGGCGAGTGTGGTGAGTTGATCGGCGAGCCGGTCGTCGAGGATGTCGAGTACACCGGCGACGGAGAAGTCGAGCAGATCGTCCAGTCCGGCGAAGTAGTGCTGCAGCGAACCGAGGGAGAGCCCCGCCTCCTCGGCCACTCGGCGCATGCTCACCGCGTTCCAGCCCTCGCGAAAGGCCAATCGCCACAGCGCGGCCGCCACCTCACCGCGGCGCTGGGCTCGATCGACGATCTTCGGCATCACACCTCCTTTTTAGTACAGTGACTTATATTAACGTGATGACCACGAAAACCCCAGGGGGAACCATGGATATCGACGTCCGCACCACGGGTGGTCTCGTGCGTGGCCACGTGCGACAGGGACAGTGCGCCTTCTTCGCCATCCCCTATGCCGCACCGCTCGAAGGTCTACGCCGTTTCCAGGCCCCGGCCCCGCCGCCGCGGTGGGACGGTGTACGCGATGCCCGCAGTTTCGGCTCCTCGGTACCGCAACCGGTTCTCTGGCAGCCCGGCGACGACCCCGAATGCCTGACGGTCAACGTCTGGAGCCCTGATATCGGCGCCTCGGGGCTGCCGGTCATGGTGTGGCTACACGGCGGTGCGTGCATGGGCGGCACCGCCGCGACCCTCGATTTCGACGGGACGGCGTTCGCCGCCGTGGGGATCGTCCTGGTGACGCTCAACTACCGCGTGGGATACGAGGGCTTCGGCTGGGTCGATGACGCCCCATGCAATCGCGGCGTGCTCGATCAGCTCGCGGCCCTGGGCTGGGTGCGGGACAATATCGCCGCCTTCGGCGGAAACCCCGACGCGGTAACTCTTTTCGGGCAGTCGGCGGGCGCGTCATCGATCGTCGGGTTGATGGCCGGTGACCGTGAGCCAGGTCTGTTCCGGCGCGCGATCGCGCAGAGCCCCGGACGGATCTTCGTTCCCGCCGACGAGGCACGCGCGGTGTCGAGGATGATCACCTCCCAACTCGGCATCGCCCCGACCGTGGCAGAGCTGGCAGCGCTGCCACCCCAGGCGATACACGCGGTACAGCTGGCACCGGTGGCCGTCATGGCCGCCGAGCCCGGGCGATGGACCCATCCGCACGCGCCCTACGCGATGACCATCGACAACGAATTGTTCGATGCCCCACCGTGGATCGGCCGCCCCGCGTCGCGCACGAGCCGCGAACTCGTCTGCGGGTTCACCACCGACGAAGCCCGGATGTTCACCGTGAACGTGGACCTGTCCGGATCCGACCCTCTCGACACCGCCCGCGCCTGCGGTATCGACGCGACCGCGGTCGGTGAGTATCGGATCGGCGTGCCCGGCATCACCGACGACGAACTGCACACTCTGATCCTGTCCGATGCGCTGTTCCGGATGCCCGCGCTCTGGTGCGCCGAGACCCATGCGGACGCGGGAGACCCGACCTACCTGTACGAATTCGCCTGGCAGAGCCCCGCACGCGACGGCGCTCTGCGCGCCTGCCACGGCCTCGACGTGCCTTTCACCTTCGGCGCCGCCCGCAGCCCGCTCGCCGCCGACCTCATCGGGGACTCGATCCCAGCGGAGTTCACCGACCTGTCCGCGGCGATGCGTGCCGGCTTCACCGCCTTCGCCACGACCGGCGACCCTGGATGGCCGCGGTTCGACACCACCGAACGACGCCGGCGAATCTGGGCGACCCCACCCGCACTCGGTACCGACTCGCTACGGACCTCTCGCCGGATCTGGCATCGCGACATGCCGCAGGCGCAGCTCGAATCTTGACAGCGTGCCGGACCGGAGCCGGATCCCACCGGTGCCCGATACCTGGGGCGCGGTGACCGTTCTACGCTGCGGGCATGTCGTTTTCGCCGCGGTCCGCGTTGGTGCCGTCCGCCTATCTGGCGGGTGGGCCGATCATCGAGGTCGATCATCCGCGGGTTCGCGCACTGGGGGCCGAGCTCCGGGCCGAATCCGCCGGCGAGATCGAGTGTGCCCGAATGGCATTCGACTGGGTGCGCGACAACGTCGCGCATTCCTATGACGCACGGGATCCGCGTGTGACGTTGCGCGCGTCGGAGGTGCTGGACCAGCGAGTCGGGCTCTGTTACGCGAAATCTCATCTGCTGGCTGCCATTCTGCGCGGCAACGGGATCCCCACCGCGCTGTGCTATCAGCGATTGACCCACGGCGACGGCCATGTGCTGCACGGTCTGGTCGCGGTGTACCTGGACGGGGCCTGGCATCGGCAGGACCCTCGCGGTAACCGTGCCGATGTCGCGGCGGAGTTCTCGCTCGACCAGGAACGGCTCGCGTTCCCCGTCGACCCCGCGCTCGGTGAGATCGACTACCCCGAGCTGCATCTCAACCCGGCAGCAGCCGTGGTCGACGCACTGTCGAACGCAACGGACATCCTCGCGATCTATGACCGGGGCCTGCCGTCCCAGCTCACCTGATCCGACGCCGACGCCGACGCGGTGCGAGCCGACGTGACCTCAGAGCTGAGCCCGGCGAGATTGCGTGCGCGGCGCGGCTATCGGTGAATCCGCCACAGGGTCGTGGTTCGTTTGCCGGTGTCCCACAGCACCGCCGCGAACAGGTCCGGCGACATGGGCATCACGCTCTCGATGAAACCGTCCGGTCCCGCCCAGGTCTCGAGGTCCACCATGTGGAGGATTGCCGCGTCGGTGAGCATGCCGTCGGCGAGTACCGGTGCTTGCTCGGTGCCGAGTAGCAGGACCCGATCGTCGCTCAGGTAGCCGCCGGAGGTGTCGAATCCCCTTGTGAGACCGCGCGAGTCGGCATCGAGGGTTGCCAGGATCTCCAGGTCCGGCCAACTCACCACCACTACGCGGGACGGGTCGGTGGGGTAGGGGCCCAGGAGCAACCGCGTACCGGTCGAATCGAAGGCCAGGGTGAGCAATTCCTCGCTGGGGAAGATCTCTCGCACCGTGAGCTCATCCCCGTCGGCGCGAATCACGGTGAGCGCGTTGCCGTCCTGGCCCATCGCGAAATCGCACACCACGGCGGGCTCCACGGGGTGGCACAGCAGGTGCGGTCTCGCGTCGTCGACCTCGACGTGCGTCTCAGCCACGATTCGACCGGCAAGGTCCATCAGCAACACCCGGTGCGACTCGGAGAACTGCCGTCCCGCTCGCGGGGGATCGGGCGCGGTTACGAGCAGCCGATCCGGGGTGAGGAACACCGCGCTGTCGGCGGGCACGGGAAACCGGACAGGGTCGGCGCCCGCACCGGACCGAATCCATAGACCGTCCGGGCAGGCGGCGGCGAAAGTGTCCGAGCCCGCGGCGATATCGAGCAGTCGCGCGGTGTCCGGCAGTGATGTGGGCCGCTGCTGAAGTGGTGAGAGGGTAGCGTCCCACCGGATCAGCACGCCGCGGGCGAGTGTTGCCGCAGGCCCGGGTGTCGAGGGCGTGCACGGCAGTGTTCCGTCGAGTTCGTCGATGATCTGAACCAGTTCGGCATGCGGTGACACAAGGGCGACGGTACAAGGCCGCAACAGTGTGCGATCCGCACGGGGCACCAGGTGGACCGGCCTTGCGTTCGTGACCGCCCGCTCCCGCCGAATTGTGCGTCGCGGCAGGACTGTACGAGCGGTGAACTCAACTCCCCGCCGCGGCCAGCGCCGTGTCGAGGTTGTCGCACAGCACGAACAGCGTGTCCGCGCCGGTGATCTCGAGCGGCCGCCGCACCGGATAGGAGGCAACCACGCGCGGCAGTTCCCGGCATTGCTGCGCCGCGGCGGCCAGCACGGTGATCCCGGCCGAGCCCAGGAAACTGACCCCCGCCATATCCACCACCACGGTGCGCGGGTTCGTCGCCAGCGCCTGGCGCAATACGCGCTCGAGCATCGGTGCGGACGTCACGTCGATTTCCCCGCTCACGGTTACCACCGGGTTCGCGGCATCATCGTCGAGCCGTACCCGCAGAAGCTGGTCCGGAGCGTTCATCAGCGAATTTCCTTCCACGTTGGTCCGATTCACACCATTCGGTGAAGGGTTTACCACCCCGGCACCGGTTTCGATACTGGCATCGGAACTGACCATTCATGCCAATCCGACCGACCAGTCACTTTTGCCCCGCGTGCCCGGTCCGGGGCCCGCAGAGATCGGGAAAGGGCCGACTCGACGTGTCGGCGGGCGTGTCGCAAGGTGCGGGGTTTGGTGTCGAGGAGACCGGGGTATCGATCGGTGCGAGTCATCGCTTCCGAGCGCGCTGACCGCTCAGGGGCGTCCGCGCCCACATTCGTCGAATCCGAAGGAGAATCCGAGGTGGCACAGATGCGAGAATCCGCCACGGCGAACACCATTGGCGCGCCCGCGATACCGGCGGACCAGCCGATGCCGCTGGAGCGGGCCGTCGCGGACCGGCACAGCCGGGCAATGCATCTGATGGTTCGGCTCGCCCCGGGACTCTCGGACTCCGCGCTCGCGGATCTGGCCACCGCTGCGGAGCGGCTGCGCGGGCAGGAAGGACTGCCCCCGATCGAACTCACGGCGCAATGGTGAACCCGAATCTGTTCGCCTGAAACGGTCGCCGCGGCCACAGGGCCCAGGGTCGCCGCGGTCCGGTTGGCCGGCAACTGCCCTTCGGGCATCAGCCGGATCCCACGACCATCCGCTGAATGAGGGTGACGCCGGTGGCCGCCTCCAGGCGGGCCGGGTGGTGGCTCACCGACGCTGGGGAGTACCCGGCAGAACTGGCAGTGGAGGTCATGCGGTCTCGCGTCCACGCCGGCACGTGATGGGCCATCGCCACGAAAGCGGCGGCAGGTCGCCACAAGCAGGACAGCGCACATGACCACACGGCCGGGCAGGGTGACCTGCGATCTGACGATCTCGGATGTCGACGAGAACCGGATCGAGCTCGCCCGCGGGACCGCGGCCCAAGCATTCATCATGGGGCGCAACATGTTCGGTCCGGTGCGTGGCGAGTGGGACCGGCAGTGGAACGGCTGGTGGGGCGACAATCCGCCATACCACGGCTCGGTCTTCGTGCTCACTCATCACCCGCGCGATCCGCAGCCGATGCGAGGATGTCCGCGCATGCCGTGTGGCGCGCGGTTCAGAGGAACCACGGGGTGGGCCGACGATCTACGAGCCGAGGCGATCTCGGCCGGACCGAACGCACTGAACTGCCGAACCCGCACGAAGGGTTGAGGAATCAGTCGGCTGTCAGGCTGCCGGGTTGTTGGCCGCGCCACGGTATCCATCGGTATCCCGGTCGGAAGACCGCATAGTTCTCGCCCAAACCGAATTCGGCATGGAGAGCATCGGACAGCACGAGACCATCCAACGCTCCGTCACGCAACTCGTCCAGATACTCGTCCGCGAGTTCGGCAGGGTCGACGAAATCGTCGGGGTTCCAGCCGACCTGTGCGGCGATGTAGCCGTCGAACGTGGCGAGCAGTGAGTACAGGCTGTTACCGAGGTCGGTCAACTCCGCCGCGGTGAGAGGGATTCTGGGGCCATCCGATACGACGCCGTACCCAACCCCGACAGGTACCACCGACAACTCGTAGTGCGTACCGACCATGCGCGGTACCGGTGTATGGAAGGGAATGCGTTGATCGCCCGCAGTCAGTGTTTGTGATCCGTGGCGGGTAAACGCAAGTACAGCCGATCGTGCCGCGTCCACGTCGTCGCCGAAGTTGATCAATAGTTCGAAGCAGATCGCCACGCTCACCCCATCTTTCGCGTCGATCAACTACAGCACTGCCGAACGGCTCCTGCACGATAGTGGTCACTCACAGCACACCGGTCGGATGCACTGATCTGCCCCATGCCGCGCTGATCGAATCGGCCACCGCAGTACGGCGGAAGCTCAACTAGCAGTAGGTAACCGACCTGGCGACTGAACATCGTCAGCGTTCGGTACGTACGACGTCAGACATCGGGAAGGTCACCAAGCTGGTCGAGCGCAACCTCGAAAAGGCAGCTGCACACGCCCGACCGTATCCCACCCCACCGACAACCCACCGCACCCTGCGCCGATACCGATGCAGAGATCGATCATGGCGACCCGACGGATCCGGTCGATGTTCACAAGATCGCACGTGATTTCCAAGGGGATTGGATACGCGGCGTCGCGAGTCAGTTGGTCGTGCTCCTGGAATTCGGGCACCTTCGCAACGAAACTGGCGGTACTTCCGTCAGCGTTTGGGAACTGAGCCTCGACCCAGCCCGGGAAATGATCGTCTTCGTACCGAACCGCGACTGCCCTGATGTATGTCATTGTGCGATTGATCCTCCCACTACCTCGACCCGCCCGCAGGTCAGATCGGCATTACGTCGGCGCAAGGACGCGCTCACGTACCGCATACCGCGCCGATTGAACCGGCCAGAGCTGTGCGATGAAAGATCAAGCGGCTCAGCCGATCTGAGTGAAAGCCTGCCGGTGCCCCCGGCAGGATTCGAACCTGCGGCCCACGCTTTAGAAGAGCGTCGCTCTGTCCCCTGAGCTACGAGGGCAGCCCGATCAGAAACATACTTGCTTCCCTGAGGAGAGGGTAGGGGTGAGGATGTCCGCTCATCCCGCCCGGCGCGGTGATCGAACCGGCCAGTCCGGTACCTCGAAAGACCCATGGGCTGAACGTCGCTCGGACCTCTGCAGTGCGCCATACGTGTCGAGCGGGCTGTATCGGCGGTGTCGGATCAGACCGATGAGCGTGGATGATGACTGTGGCCGATACTGTGCGCACACGAGCGGGCTCGAAGGAAGCGGTGGCAGTGGTGAAACGGGCATCCGGCGCTGAAGCGGTTTCACGATCGGTACAGGACATCGAGGGCACGGTGTGGCCCGCTCTCGCCGCAGATACAACCTACCTGGTTCGCACGGTGCACCGGCTGCGGCAGGTTCCGATCGGTGAGCTGGGTACCGAAGACCTGCGAATCATGCTGTCGCAGCACGTCGGAACCGCCACAGTCCTGCCGCGGGCGCTGGACCGGTTACAAGCGGATCCGCTCGTTGCCGGTGATTACTATCCGGGCGATCTGTTACTGGCTGTGCTTCGGTGCGCGCCCGACGCATGGACTGGCGAGGCCGAGCTCCTCGACAAAGCGCGTGGCATTGCCCACCGCGCGGAAGCGATGATCTACAACCTGGACGGCGCACAAGTTCCTGAGCTACGCCGCTTGATCACCGAGTTCCTCTCGGGCAGACCAGAGTTCGATCCAGGTCGAACGCACTGAATTGCCGCATAATGCGCTATCGGTTCCGGCTGCCGTGTGGAGTTGGAAGGCCAACGGGCACAGTGCCATACGCCTACTGTTGCCCGTTGGAATCGCGTTCACAGCGCCTCGTCGGTGGGGTCCGGCCATGACATCCAACTTGGCCCTGGGTGACAAGTGTGAACTACCGGCCACCGCTGCCTACTGGCTCTGCGATGAGCCACAACCGGGGTTGGTTCTTGTCGAGTTCGTCGATGCTCGTGGTCGCCCCCACTGGCTGATCGACAAGTGTGCGATCTTCGGAGCCAACCTGTTGCCGACATCGACCTACCCGCGCCCCACGGGAATTCGGTGTGCAATCGCGAAGATCAACGGCGAGATCGCTACGATCAGCCCCTGGTGGACGATCAGCCGAAGAGGCATACCCTTCGCCTTTGATGTCCGGTTGGATGTTCTCATTCCGGTGACCACCGATTGGCATTGAGCCAGGGCGCCGGCAACGAAGAATCGACTGATGACCGCCTGAGCCCGCACCGCGTACCGCGCTGTTCGGAACGGCCACCGCGGCTTCTCGAAATGTCCGTCTGGCGCCTGCCGGAAGACCACAGCCAGAGCTCATCTCGGACCACCGGCGTGCAGGTTCGCACCGAATGGCGAATTTGCTTCGATCCGCCGGTGGCGTAATTGACCGATATGGTGCTGCGGTGGAACCGATCTTGGGTACGGGTGATGGCTGCGAACTGCCCGCCATCGCGGTTTGTTTGCTGACGGACGATCCTCAACCGGGCATCGTTCTGGTCGAACTCGTCGACGCACACGGCCGACCCCATCAAATGGTCGGCAAGACCGCGTACTTCGGCGGCCTGCACACAGCACCCAAATTTCCCTGCCCGACCAGCGTCGAGTGCACGATCGAGGGCATCAACGGCGATATCGCGACAGTAAGTACCTGGTGGCTGTCCGGCGGGCCGGACCATACGCGTTTGGTCTTCGATGTGCGGCTGGACATCCTTGGCCCGACTGACCGCCTTCCGCCGAGCAGTCGATCAGTCGATCAGTCGATCAGTGTCATTACGTCCGATGCCGCCTACATGCGCGGCGACGCAACCCAGTAGGAGGCCGCAGTCAAATGTCAGGAAGGTTAATGGATCCTGTCGAAGAGTCGCTGCTCGCGCGGCTGGTCGGGCTCGAGGTCGCCTCGGTGGCGTTCGTCCGTGATTATCTCGAACTTGAATTCGGCAGCGGTGCCCGCTTGTTCTGCTACGCGTGGCCGACTGTCGAGGTCGGCGGCACAACTCGGCGCTTCGGGGATGTCGGATATCGAGATGCGTTGTGTGCCTTGATCGATCAAGTGGTTCTATCGACCGATGAAGCGGTGGGCATCGGGCTGCTCGTGCGGTTCGGTGTCGGTGCTCTGTCGATCCATCCGACGCTCGACGAGCTCGAGGGACCTGAAATTGCGATGCTCTCGGGGTTCGCCGACCAGGCGTTGGAGGTATGGCGTCCCGGTGAGCACACGTTCGCTGACCTCGAATGAAAAGTGCCACAACGGTTCGAACTCCCAGAAACGTCCGCACATGCCGCGACCCGCGCGATGGTCCGCTGTCCAAACCGGTTGACCGACAGCGCTTCCTGGTGCGCGGTAATGCCGACGGCAGGGAGAATCGCGCGGCCGGGCGTCATTCCATCAGACTTCGGACTTGTGTCTACTCGAGCACGTCGTTCACCGGCCCCGGTCGCTGCCTGAATGGGCCGCATGTGTATGCCGGGCAGAGCGCCGCTCGTCGAGTTATGTACGGGAGGACCAGGTCGCGACCACGTTGCCCTTGTACGGCACCCACTGGACTCGAGTCGGAGCTTCGGGGCCGAATGACGAAGGCACGAGGAAGGGCGTGCACCCTTCCAGGCTCTGTCCCTGGCTCAATGCCCGGAACTCGTCCTGGCCCACCCCCGCGCACAGCTTTTCCACGCCGGATTTCTCGGCGAACCCGGTCAGTCCCGAAAACGGTGCCGGGCTAATAGTCATTTGCCCAACGCTTTTGCGGCCCGCGTTGACGACGAAGTAGGTGCCGACGTCAGCACCGGCCGAAGTACGGGTCAGGCGGTAGCGAACGTAGTAGGGAGTGCCATCGATCGCCGGGGATTTCGCGAGCGGGTCGGCGAGCGGGTTGGTGAAAGCACTGGTGAGCCCTTCGAGATCCGACGCTGAGCCCCGATCGATGCGCAGCACAGCGATCCCCACCGTCCCATTGATCCGTGACACCGTCAGCGATTCCCCGAACCGCAACTGCTGCGTAGCATCCTCACTGCACCCCGACAACACGAACGCACACACCGCGACGACAATCGCAGCGCCGCAACGCAACCCACTCATGCCGCGCCATTCTGCCAGCCTCTCAACGATTTCCGACATCGCGCAGCCGACCGAGAACAGCCGCCACCCACTATTGCGATACCCACTACCTGACAGACACGCCGAACCCCTGAGCCCCTCGACACCACGTCCACGATGTCAATGTGGTCGGGCAGTTGATCTGGGGCTGGTTAGAGGCCGACCGGCAGCAGTTCGACGCGGGTGGAATGGACGCGACGATCGCTCTGAAATGCCGCTAACGCAGGGTTCGACTCAGCCAGCGCGGGCCTGCGGAAGATCCACGGATAGAACGCCGTTCAGTCACGGGCGACGCACTCTTCTGCCGATGAGCGACTGATGTCATTGGTTGCAAGACAGATATAGGTTGCCAAATGGAAACCAGTTTGCATATGGTCGTACCATGCAGGAAGCACAGACCCCACAGCAGGCACTGGACATCGCTGTGACCACGACGCGCAAGGCGCATGCGGCCGGCGCGCTACCAGGATGGCAGCCTGTCGCGGCCGGTGTGTCCGGAGCGCTCGCTGCCCTGCTGCTGTGCACGTTGGTCGCGGACGGCATCGGCAGGCCGCTCGGATGGCTCATCCTGATCGGCGGAATCAGCTTGGGCTGTGCGTATTTCGGGTTCATGCAATGGCAGCGCCGCACCCAGCGGACCCACGGCATCGTCCCGCTCCCGATGGCGGAATGGAAGCAGATCACGGCGATCCTGGTCGTTTCCCTGTTGGTGCCGCTGGTCGGTTTCGCGGTTTCCGGCCCGGACGGATGGGTCCGGATAGCATCCAGCGGTGTGCTGGGCGGATGGATCTGGTTCCACCAGGCGCGACCGCGAATCCTCTCGGGGAAAACCTGGCCGTGGAAGCGCTGAACGAACTGTTCGCCGCGCTGCCGCGTCTGAAACTCGTGGCATTCCTCGACGGTTGCGCCGAAGCGGAATTCCTCGTCGTCGCCGACATGTGCGACCTCAGCAAATCCACACTGTCCAAAGCGATGACCGCGCTGGAGAACGCCGGATACCTCGAGGTCACCAAGGGCTATGTGGGCCGGAGACCGAGAACCTGGCTCGCCCTCAGCCCGAAGGGCCGAACCGCCTACCGCGCTCACCTCGCCGCCCTCGCTGCACTCACCCGCAAGGGATCAGAGGCCGTGCCCTCATCGTGACCGCGCCGGGAAATGACCTGCCGCCGAAAACGAACGCACGTTCATGCCGCTGATACGGCTGTTCGGATTGGCGTTGGGCGGGCTGACACCGAGCTTCGGTGGACAGTTCGGGGCGCGCTGCTCTACGCGAGTTCGGAGTCCGATGCCTCGGAAGCGGCTGGGTTGACCAGGTCGTAGACGTATGAGCGATCGCCTTTGAAGCTCACCCAGACTCCTTCGGGCGGAAGGTCGCCCAGCCCGGCATCATCGAACGGACGACTCGCTACGGCCCCCTCTGCCGTGCACACCGCCCACCCGAAGTCGGGAAGGCGCGCACACCGTATGTCCAGGTCGACTCGCCTGTACGACGGGAAACCGTGCGCGTCCCCGTCCCGCACGAACTCGTAGGTCAATCCGTCCACCCGCCGTACGAAGCGTATGCCCTGCATCAAGCCATCTTCGACGTCGAGATCCACCACGATCAACCGGAGCCAGGCCCTGCACGCACTAACCAGCCGAATGGCGAGTCTACGCCCGCACCCCAATCACGATGCTTGTGTCCTCTTCGACGGGATCGCCCTGCACGCTGTCACCGACCCCGACCGCATGCCTCCCGAGCGGGCCCGGCTGCTGTTGCGAGGCCACTTCGACCAGCTGACCCAACCCTGCCGCCGGCCGAACGAATCGTCCGCGCCGACCGAGTACACCTGATCGGCATTTCTCCCGAGCATGGCAGTTGCCGAGCGCGAGAACGCCCGACGGCTGGCAGAAGCACCGAAATACCCTGCCATTCAGCCGGTTCGGTGAGCAGCGCACCGTTGCGGGGGGGCAGCCGAGATACGGCCGTTGCACCCGAGGCGGGGTCCGGGTGGCGCGTCGGCTCGCGTTCGTGACCGACCGCGCCGCTAGCTCGGTGCAGGTGGCACAGTCCGGTGAGAACGCAGGCTCGAACCGGAGCCGAGAAGGGCAGCGAAAGGGGCGATGCCCGTAACGCTGCCAGCGCCGCAGAGGTCCGGCTCGGTGGGTTGCTGGTCAGGGCTGTCGGCGTCGCGGTTGCAGAGCTCTCGGTCGATCGCCGCGTCCTGGTCGCGCCTTGCGCTCGCCGCATTAACGCTGCCAGGATTCGGCGGTGACGACCGAACACAAGGCGACCTACAACACCCTTGCCGAGCGGTTGATTTCGCTTGGCATGATCTCGACCGACGCCGCACACAGGGTGCTCGCCTACCCCGATGGGCTCGACGACGAATTGGACGGCGAATACTTGTCCGCCGCACTGGAGGACTTCGGGGTGGCGATCGGGGTGCACGGCGATAAGCTCGACGACGACCTTGAGGACAATTACCGGTACCTGTTGCGTGACGCGGCTGCCTGTACCGGCGGGGCCGTCGTCGTCGACGCTGTCGAGCTGAGCAGCGACCCGGGCGGTGGAGAGATCCTTCGATTCGTATGCAACGGCTCTGTTGTCGAGTGGTCACTGTGGCACGATTTCGATGGCTATTTCGACTTTACAACCATCCTGGCCAACATTGGTGATCTCAATCCACCCGGCGTGGATGACCACCGGAGGTTCCGGTCGGTCGAGCTCGATGAGCCCGGGACCAACTACTATGTATTGGCAACCGACGAGCAGGCGCTGGCGCTGGCGAATGAGTTCGGTCTGCGCCTCGACTGAAATATGGCCCCGCCTATGGCCTCTCGGTACCGTCACCCTCGACGCCAGGAAGGACTTCGGCGCGCCGATCAGTTGCGTCCGCACCGACCAATAAGCGCGATGGCTCCGAATCTGCCTGTGGCCCAGACGTCCTGAACCGGGCCGCGGACTTGGCCGACGAGTGCACGCACATGCCGAATTGAGGGCTGTTCGGATCGGCCGCCACGGATAGTTGGCAGTGGGCTACTGCGCAGAGTCGAAAATGGGTTGGTAGGCGCGACCGGTTTCCGTCCACTGTTCGGGCCTGCTCGCTGAGTCGAGACTGCCAGCGGTATGGGCGACCGAGCCGACCATACTGATCCCGAACCGGCCCTGGGTATCCCACATGGTCGCCGATCCGGTGGCGATACCGTCGCTCGAGATGTGATTGTCGGCCTCGATCCCTACGACCGGGCTGATCGGTAGCCGCGCCAGCAGGATCGTCACATCGTGGTTGATGAACCCGATTCCGCGGTCACTCCAACTGGTGAGAGTGTTGGTCAGTTCACCGACCATGGCAGCCCGGACGAACGGGGTGTTTTCCAGATCGGTGATGACCTGCGGCTGGTCGAACCACAGCCGTTTGCGGCCAGTGTTCTGGTGTTCGGGCATCGAACTGCTCCACCGGTCCGGATGCTCGTCGCTACCCCACAGAACGCCCGGCTTGGGAAGTTGCGCGGCCAGCGAGTCGGTGAAGGTCATCGAGTCACCAGCGGGCTGCCAGCGTGTGCCCGACGGATCTCTTGACGGCCGGATCGCCACCATCGACGCGCGCGCGACGATCCGTTCACCCTGTCGCACAAGCACATCGGCGATGCGGATACTTCGGCCTTCCCGCACCGGAGTGATCTCCGTTTGCAGCGGGGCGTATGTCGGCTGCCGGAAGATGTCCAACACGAACTTCGCCGACCGATATCCGGGCTCAGCCCAGGCCGATTCCACCGCGTGCGCGGCTAGTCCCGCGAGCGCCTGTCCGTTGATCGAGTCGGGAGACCACTGACTTTGGGAGAACGGGAGGGGATGGAACTGGTCGCCTCGATGTTCGAAATAGGCCATGCTTTTCCCCTCCGCGTCGATCGTGACGTGCTGTCCGAACGTGTTCGAATGCTAGAACGTGTTTCAGTTTGCTGCAATATTGAACATCCGAGCGGGACCTGTCGACATCGGACATGAAGAGAGTCGCCAGGTAACCCTGTTCGGCAAGAGGCACTCTCGGCAGTTGCCGCTGACCGAACCCGCGCTTGCCATTTGAGTTTCCCGCGCTAGTGACAGCGTAGAACGTGTTTCAGTTTGCTTGCTTGGGCGGATCCGTAGTGCAACCCCAAAAGTTGGACGGACAGTCCGCCTACTCGAAACGGCTAGCTTCATCCAGCGCGAGCGAGCTCTCATGCCGCTTCCCGCGCTGACCCAACCGGCCAGCGCGTGGCACCGAAGATCAACGGGCTGAACGCCGCTCGGCCTTCAGCAGTGCGCGGTAATGCCGATTTCGGGATATGCTCTGCCGTACTCGCCCGCCTACGGCGCACCGTATAGCCGTGTCAGTGAGGATGCTCGATGCTCGTCGAAACGATCCGCATGTGGACCGACCCGCGCACCATGGTGCACCTGCGTGATGTCTTGACGCGGTTCCAGCCAAACAATTGGCGATGGCGTATCGAGGAGTTCGAAGGCGTTGGACGATTCCCTGGCGGCACGTGGACGGAGTTCGATGCCGATGTCGAGGCCGGGACCGCGGTCTTCGATTGGGACGGAATCCAGCAGTTCGCTGGCGGTTTGGACCAGATGATCGACGGGCGGATTGTCGCCATCGATGCCGACGGAATGATCGTGGCTACGATCGAGGCGTTCGACAGCAGCGAATACGAGATCGTCATTGATCCCGCGTCAGGCCACCCCACGGCTACAACGCACTGAACTGCCGCTATCTCTCGGTTCGGGACGCCCGCGGACCCGGCTGGCGAACGCACTGATTTGCCGCGACCCGCGCGTTCGGCTGCGGTCGGGCGCGCCTGCCGAAGATTAGCGGGCACAGCGCTGTTCGGTCGCGGGCAGTGCACCCTCATGCCGATTTCAGGGTGGGCCCCGACGTGTGTCAGGCGGAGGGAGACGCGGTTCGCTGGATTGCCAAATGATCTGAGAGGGCACCCTGGATTCAGCCGCTGCTTGCGCCTCCGCAATCGAGAGGTGTGGTCCTGAGTCAGGCCAGAACGGCGCTGCGTCGTGCAGGGCCTTGAAGGAGGCATAGTAGGCATGCCCGGTCGAATCGAGAAGCGGTTCTTCGTCCGCGTCGAGCGTGCCGTCTTCCTTGCCCAGCTCGTACCAGAAGTCGTAATCGAGACGGACGACGAACACCGGTGTGGCGATGAGGTTGTCATACAGCCACGAACCTGTAGCGACGATATCCCGACCATTCATGATGACCAGATCTTATGCGGGAGTTCGCAGGGTATCAGCGTCGATACCTGGCCAACGTCCTGAAATGCCGCATCCCGGGCGTTGGTCGCTCGCCCAAACCGGTTGGTCGACAGCGCCTTCCGGCCCACCATTGAGTGTCCAAGTAGCCAAGGTGCGTGCCAGACGAGACTTGCTTTGCATGGGTACCCGTCGGATATCCACCATCGCCACCTGCGGCGGTCGAACGTCGATCTCAGCAATTCTCCGGCGCTGCGGGCGGATGCAGATCAAGCACGATGTCGAGGCCCAATGCGGCCACATCGGCGACCAGATCGGCAGGCAGCACACAGCCACCCTGGCCGTTGCCACTGCTGAAGCCGAGAAACAGGTCCATCTCGCAGTCGACGGACAAGCGAGCCAATTCCTCACGACACCCGCCCATGAGTCCGAGGAGCGCCCGGACATGGTCCGCGAGGTCGCTGTTGTTGGACAGACCACTTTGCCGAATCCACACGCTGCTCTTCCGTCGAGCGCTGGCCGGATTTCGGGGACTCATCAGGCTGCCACGCTCGAACTGGCGATCCGCGGTGATGCCCAACCGAGCTGCGATCTCGCTCGCGCTGACCGCCTCACTCCAGATACGGATCGATCCCATCGACCACTTCGCGTCCTCCGACAGCGGCGGTACCTTCACACTTGCTGACACGCGGTTACCATCGCAGACTGGCCTGCATCCCGCTAACCCGTTTCTTTACACCTCGCGGATGGATCCCATGAACCCCTGGTGAGCACCCGTCCGCCGAACGCACTCAATTGCCGCGTCCCGCGCGTTGGTCGACTGTCCAAACCGGTTGGCTGTCAGCGCTTCCCGGTGCACTCTTCTGCCGAGTTGAAGGCATATGTGATCGTCGTACGCGGTTCGATCCCGAGAGCGGTTGGAATGGTTGGATACCGGGATAGATGACAGCGGCCACCTGAAATCAGGTCTGTCCAAGAGCGTCTGGACCGACGTCGACTTCTCGGAGATGATCCTGGCCGGGATCCGATCCTGACACCGGTCGCTTACCAGCCGCGACCCGAGGGCCACCTCGTCTGTTCACTATGTTGGCCCAGACTCGGCGGCCCGGTTCAGTCGTTGGGCGAGTTGGGCTGCGTGATCGCGGAATTCGGCGGGCTCTTCGATAGCGAATTCCGCGCCGATCAATCCGACCTGGAGAATCAGCCAGTGGAACGAATCCACCTGGACGATCAGGCGGCAGCGGTTCGGCCCGCGGGACTCGATCTCGCAGTCCTGGAATTTGAGCGCGTCCGCGACGGCGGCGGCGGAGGTCTCGATGGTGAGGACCGCGCGGTGGCGGCTGGCGCTCAACCCCGCACGCAGATACTCCGCGCCCGACCGGGCCGGCAGCGGGCGCGGGGTGAAATGGCTTGCGGTAGCCACGATCTCGTCGATGCGATCGAGGCGGAAGGTACGCCAGTCGGCCGCTCGTACGTCCCAGGCCAGCAGATACCAACGCAGGTGGAGGTAGATCGTGCGGTACGGCTCGACCCGGCGGTGGGAGGTGTGTGCGTCCCGGTCGAGGTAGGTGAAGGTGAGGTATTCGTGCCGGGCCGCCGCGGCACCGAGGATCGCCAGCGCCTCCGGTCGCACCGCCGGTGCGTTCTGTGGTGCGGCCTCCACGGTGTCGCGCAGCGCGACCACGGCCGGTCGCAGGCGATGCGGCAGGAATTGGTCGAGTTTGCCGAAGGCGCGGTCGGCCGCGGGGGCGAATCCGTTGCCGTCTACGGGTTCTCGCGGCGCCGTGGCACCGAGCAGGGTGAGGCCGACCAGTGTTGCGACCGCCTCGTCGTCGTCGAGTACCAGCGGCGGCAGGGTCTGGCCGGCGGCAAGTCGATAGAACCCGCTGGGCCCGGGCTGTGTCGACACCGGGTAGCCGTACTCGCGCAGCCGTTCCACATCGCGGCGCAGCGTGCGCGGGCTGGTGTCGAGCCGAGCGGCCAGTTCCTTTCCGCTGAACCGCCGCCCCGTCTGGAGCTGGGCCAGCAGTTCGAGCGTTCGACGGGTCACATCGGCCATCTCTCCATCATGGCGCTCATTGCGGTCAAGATCCGGCCACATCTGTCGATAGCGTCGAAGAATGACCACATTCGAGCAACACCGCTCAGTCCGGATCCGTGGCGCCCGCACGAACAATCTGTGCCGGATCGACCTCGATGTGCCGCGCAACAACCTCGTCGTCTTCGTCGGGGTCTCCGGATCGGGGAAGTCGTCGCTGGTGTTCGACACCATCGCGGCCGAAGCCGGATATCAGGTGAATGAGAACTACCCCCCGTTCGTGCGCAATCGGCTACCCCGCTGGACTCGGCCGGAGGTGGATCACATCGAGGGTTTGTCGCCGGTGGTGGTGATCGACCAGCGACGACTCGGCGCCAATGCCCGTTCCACCGTCGGCACCATCACCGATGCGTACAGCTATCTGCGCCTGCTGTTCTCGCGGATCAGCACCCCGCATGTGGGAGAGTCGAATCACTTCTCGTTCAATGATCCGGCTGGAATGTGCCCTGCCTGTTCGGGATTGGGACACACGATGTCCACTGCTGTGGAGCGGGTACTGGATCTGGACAGATCACTGGAACAGGGAGCGATCGTGCTGCCGGGCTTCGGCAACGGACAGTACTGGTACCGGCAGTACGCCGACATCGGCTCATTCGACGCGACCACGCCACTGCGCGAGTGGACCGAGTCCGAACGACAAGCGCTGCTGTACGGAGGAACCGCGGCGGCACGGCTGGGCACCCGTCCCCCGAGGGACTACGAAGGGGTCATCGAGCGGTTCGAACGGATCTACCTGCACACCGCGGACAATCTCTCCGAACGTAAGCAGAGCGTGCTACGGAAATTCACCCACGCCCAGCCGTGCCCGGACTGCGGTGGCGATCGGTTGAACGCCGCCGCCCGCTCGGCCCGGGTGCTGGGCCGCACCATCGTCGAGATGAGCGGCACGGAGATCGCCGAACTCGCCGAAGTGGTTGCGGGCGTGACGGATCCGAGCGTCGCACCGGTGGTGGCGGCCCTGCGCGAGCGACTCGTCGCGCTCACCGGCATCGGACTCGGCTACCTGTCGCTGGCCCGGCCCACCGGTACCCTGTCCGGCGGTGAAGCACAGCGCATCAAGACGGTGCGCCATCTCGGCAGCAGCCTCGTGGAAATGCTGTACGTCTTCGACGAGCCCACCATGGGTCTGCATCCGCACGATGTCCGATCACTGACCGCGATGCTGAAACGGTTGCGGGACAAGGGCAATACCGTGCTGGTCGTCGAGCACGATCCCGACATCATGCGTATCGCCGACCGGATCGTGGAGATCGGGCCGGGCGCGGGGACCGCCGGCGGTGAGGTGATATTCGAGGGACCGTTCGGCGCGCTGCGCACCGCCGACACCCCGACCGGACGTGGATTGCGAGCACACCGCACCCGACGCGAACACCGCACTCCCACGGGCAAACTGCGGATCGACAACGCCACGCGAAACAATCTGCGCGGGCTCACCGTCGATCTACCCACCGGGGTGTTGACGGTGCTGACCGGGGTCGCCGGATCCGGGAAGTCCACTCTGGTAGCGGAATTGGCCGATCGGTATCCCGCCACCATCGTCGATCAACGTCCGCTCACCACCAATCGGCGCTCGACACCGATCACCTATACTGGTATCGCGCCCGCGATCCGGCGGCTGTTCGCCACCCGCAACGGCGTGAGTCCCACGCTGTTCAGCGCGAATTCGGCGGGGGCCTGCCCCACCTGTAAAGGGCTCGGTGTCAGCTATACCGATCTGGCCTTCATGGACGGCCAGGAAACGGTGTGCGAGAGCTGCGGTGGACGGCGCTTCACCCCGGAGGTACTCCGGTACACGGTGGACGGTCTGACCATCGCGGATATCGACGACCTCACCATCACCGATGCCGCCGCGCGCCTGCCGGAACCGGGTATCGCCGAACCGCTGCGACGTATCGCCGAAGTCGGCCTGGGCTACCTGCGCCTGGGCCAGTCGCTGACCACGCTCTCCGGCGGCGAATGCCAGCGGCTCAAGATCGGCAAGGAACTGACCCGCACCGCAGACAACACCCTCTACATCCTCGACGAACCGACCACCGGCCTGCACCTGTCCGATATCGACATCCTGCTCGAGCTCCTCGGCACGCTCGTCGACAAGGGCAACACTATGGTGGTCATCGAGCACAACCTCGATGTCATCCGCCAGGCAGACCACATCATCGATCTCGGACCCGGACCTGGACGCCATGGTGGACAACTCGTGTTCGAGGGCACACCCGAAGAGCTCGCCACGTGTCCGGACTCGAAAACCGGTCGCGCTCTGCGGCGTTGACGACATGTCAAAGATATTCCGGCGGAACAATTTCCGGCTGTGGCGAGTGATCCCGGCGCGATCGAAGCGATGACCTACTTGCAGCGAAACCTGCTCCAGCACAACGAAATACAGCTGGCGTGCCAGGTGCATTCGGTAGATGTCGGCCAAGTCCCGCGGCCGCACAAAGCCCCACACGATGGTGATCGCGGTAGCGGCGATCGCTTTGAGAGCACGTTTCCAGCCGTGCTGCCGCCGAGGTGGTCGAGCAGTGCTCACATACCGATCATCGTCGAATGAGGCGTCCAGCTCGCCATCGATGTCGATCGAGCAGGGGAGAGCTATACCGGTTCCGATTTGTGGCGGCGGCATCTCCCAGGAACAGCTACACGTGATGCGCCATCTGTGGCATCGCGACATCATTCCTGCATACGGTGCGGGGCTGCGGTTGCCTGGAAGCTGTGGCTCGGGACGGAGGAGGTGTCCTGTCAGCGACCGGACCACGCGGGGTATCCCGAAAGATCAACGGGCTGAACGTCGCTCGGCCCGCCATGAGGAATCCACTTCTCGACGCTCCCGCCGGGCACGACGTGCACCCCGTACACACTCTGTGCTGCTGACAATCGGAGGACATGGTTAGATCTGCCGGTGGGCACGACAGGATGTTGGTTCGTCACGGCTTTACCAGACGACTCGGTCCAAATGTTCAGACAACACTTCACCGACGACCAGGACCCCGATACCGCCGAGATGCAATGGTGGCGCGGGAGCGGCGGCGAATTCCCGGTCGCAGAGCCGCTCGGTCACTGGATGGTGAACTCCGCAGAAGCCGAACGCTTCAGCGATCTGGTCATGTGCGACTGCGGAGTCGAACTGTGGGAGGTTCTGCAGGACCTGCCTTCGATCCCCGCGGAACACAGGTTTGTCGTCTCCGCCAGCAAAAGCGAGCCCACTGCGGCTCTGTGCTACGGCCTGGGCCCGAAAGCCACAGATCTTCTGCCTGGTCGATTCGGCGATTTTCTCTTGACCGCGCAAGAGGTCGACGCGGTGCTCCCGAACGTCGAGCAGGCTCTGGCCATTACCGGTCCACGTCGTCAGAGTGTGGTCGATCGGATCGAAGCCTGGTCCGCACAGATGGTCGACGGCGGCAGTTTCTGTACCCCTGAACTGCTATTGGACAGTCCCTTGCAGCTGTTCCGGCTCGCCAAGCAGGAGCGCTTGGGTCTAACAGCATTCTCAGTATCGTTCTGAACCAATGAGGCAGTTCGTCCCCGGCGCTCTGGGTTCACCGCGAACGCCAAGGCCGTTCGAAAACCGTGCACCTGTCGAAGGTCGACGTCGAAGTCCATCTCGTCGGGCGACCAGGGGCGAAAGATCACCTGTACGCCCGGGACCGGTCGGCGTATTCGGCATGGCGCAGGGTGTGCGCAGTGGCCAATATTGCCGGGCTGACCTGACCGCCGCCACCGAGCGGCATCGGAATCGCTTGGCTAGCTGGCGATCTCGACTCGCTGCCGATACGTGGCCGGCTCCGCGAGATTGCGTACGATCCAGTCCGCGACGTCAGCTCGGACAGCCGTACCCGCTTTGTCGAGGTGCCCGCCGATCGCCACCCGGTAGGCGTTGGTCGGCTCACCGTCCTGGAGCATGGGCACCCGCACGATCGTCCAGTCGAGTCCTGATCCGGCGACCACCTCCTCCATCCGGCTCAGATCGGCGTGGATTTGGCCGTAGATGCGGGTTGCCACCCAGTGCGTCATATGGCGTTGTAGGAACGGCAGATGGTCGGTGGACAGACCCGCTGACGACATGACCGCGAGCCGGGGTGGTCCGGCGGCCTGTGCCGCGGCGACGATATTGCCGAGACCTTCGGAGAACACTGTGGTCGCCCCGCGTCCGCGCGCACCGAGCGCCACCACGACCGCGTGTTGTCCCGCCATGGCCGCTGTCAGATCCGGTTTGTCCCGCACGTCCGCGCGGGTCGTGATCAGCCCGGGCCGGTCGGCGATTCGGCTGGGGTCCCGGGCCAGTGCGGTGACGGTATGACCGTCCCGCAATGCCCGCCCGACCAGCAGAGCACCGGTCCGGCCCGCCGCGCCTACCACCAGAACATTCATCAACTCACCCTTCGGTCGTGCCATACCGCGTGCACTCGACGCGATCATTATTTGGTCAGACGATATGTTTGAATATTTCCGCAGCAGGGGCGGACCTGGCATCGCACCCGCCCGAATAGGCGCGGCGCGAACGAGGTCGCAGGACCGGCTACGACTCCTCGCCGTAGTCGGCCAACCCTCGCGCGAGTACCTCGACCGCATGCCGGCCTTGCGCCAGAACATCTTCCACGAGATCGGGGCCGCGACGGCCGTCGAGCACGGCTCGGTGGAGGTACCCCTGCATAGCGCGCAGGACGCCCACCATGGCATTGGCTACCACCGCTGCGGCAACGTCACGATCGGCGTCGTCGGCGAGCAGCGTGGCCAAGCGGTCGGCGCTCGCTTCGAACAGTTGCCTTTGACGAGCCTGCAAAGCCGCGCTCGAGCCGATGATGCGGGCGATGACAGCGAGGCGTTCCATCGCTTGCGGGTCCTCGGCGTTCAACAGGCCGCGTGGTCGCACGACGAAATCCCCGAACGCCTCGAACGGTGACACGCCGGCCGCGCGGTCCCGAACCACCAGCAGCAGATCGGCGCTGAAATCATCCAATCCACCGAAGATCAGATCTTCCTTGGTTCCGAAGTAGTTGAACACGGTCTTCTCGGAAACGCCTGCGGCACGCGCGATTTCAGCCACGGTCACATCATCGAAACCGCGCTCGGCGAACAGCTCGGTGGCGACCCCGACGATCTGCTGCCTGGTCTCGAGCTTCTTGCGCGCTCGCAATCCGACTTCGGTCATGACGCCGACGTTACAAGCATCTTGACTTACAGTCACTGTATTTTTACTGTGACTATACAAATAGTGACTTCCGTCGAAAGCAGAACCATGACAACCACCGATGACATCCTGGAACTGGGCGCACGCTGGGCAGCCGCGGAAGAACGCGCGGACATCGCCGAACTCGATGCCATCGCCGCCCCCGACTTCACGTTGGTCGGTCCACTCGGTTTCGTTCTGGACAAGCAGCGGTGGCTGGCGCGTTACCGCACCGGAGACCTCGTCACCAGTTCCCTGACCTGGCATGACGTCACAATCCGCGACTACGGCACCGCCGCCGCGGCAATCGGAACCCTCACCCAGCAAGCCCAATTCAACGGAACCGACGCCAACGGCTCCTTCCGCGCCTCCCAACTGTTCGTCCACAACGGCATCCACTGGACCCTCGCCGGCCTGCATCTGTCCCCGATCAACGCCATGCCATTCCAGCCGCAACCGCGCTGAGCAGCTGGTCCCGAGCCGAGCATTGCGAATCCCAATCGCCGAGTGCGCGTCGCGACTGGATGAACTGTTCACGAAAGCGGTCGGAGTCCTCGAGCATGATCTCCGGGTCGGGGCGAAGATCCGCACAGTGGTCCTGGACGTCGACCGCTGTGAACTCGACAGCGCGGTGCGGCTGGGTAACCAACGTGTCGATGCGCTGGCCGACATGCGCAGACGCGCCGAAGCCGAGCAGCGACGAGCCGACGACGACAACCCGCGATGGCGGGATATGTTCGCGAAGATTCCGAATGTCCGTGATTTGGGCGGGATCCCGACAAAATCGGGAGGAGAAGTCCGGTCGGGCATCATTATCCGATCAGGCACCCCGGAGCATGCCACACCCGAAGATGTGACCGCACTGGTCGATTCGCTCGGTGTGGGCTCGGTGGTTGATGTGCGTGCCCCGAAGGAGGCCGCGGCCGGGCGCGGCCTGCTGAACAATCGGAATGACGTTGTCGCCCTGAACATGCCGATCGGCTCTCCCGTGCCGCAGGTTCCGGGCAAGACGGATTTCGTCAAGGTCTATCGAGAGTCCTTGGAAGCGAGCCCGGAATCGATTGTCGCGCTCGCTCGGCACGTCCTCGATGCGGACGGGGCCGTTCTCATCCACTGTCTGCACGGTAAGGATCGGACCGCCGTGGCGGTCGCCGCACTATTGGACGGACTCGGCGTCTCGTCCAAGGAGATCCTCGCCGACTTCATGCTGACCAATAGGCGACTCGAACAGATACGAAGTGTCGAAGGCATTCGCCCGCCACGTCCGGCACAGGCTCGGGCCATGACGGGAGCGCTCGACATACTCGAGTCCTACAGCACCCGGCTGGGACTGAGCGATGGAGGCGGGTACCTGATCGCGCACGGCTTCACCACCGATGAACTTGTTCGCTTGCGCGCGAAGGCGACAACGGGACAGATCGAGCGATCCGGATGAGCCCGGGCATGCCGAAACGGCCGCTACCGGGTTCAGGGAAACGTCCCTCACACCTCGACGCCAGAAGTACTGCTGATGCGGCGCTCATGCGGTGGCTGGTGCAGTGCGGACGACCACTCCGCCGCCGAGTGCCGAGATACCCAGTGCCACAGCGACAATTGTTGTATCGCTCGATAGGGCCGATGGTGTCGCTGAGATAGCCGGCGCTGACAGACGGTCACCGAGGTCGAATTCGCGCTCATGGAATGGGCCGACTGGTACAATAACGCCCGCCTGCACTCGCGGCTGGGCTACCTGAGTCCGGCCGAATACGAAGCCGCGTACTACTCTCAACAACCGCCACGCCGACCGGCGCTGGTCTGAATCCGAAGCCGGTCCCTTTCGCCCAGCCTCATCTCGAGGGTAGGAACGCGCACGCCACGCTCACCGAGATCTACTTCCACGATCCGTTCCTGGTGTGCGCGTACATCGCATCCATTCCGGTCTTCGTTGCGCTCTATCACACGGCGAAGTTCACCGGATACGCCGGGAGGAATCGCGTTTTCGCGCCCGCGGCGGTGAAATCCCTACGGGCCATTCGCCGTTGCGCGATCGCCGTCATCGGATGTGCGGTGGGATTCGAAATCTATCTTGTCGCTTCCAACGGCTTCGACGATCGGGCGGGAGGGCGTCGCGATCGGTCTGCTGATCATGTTCATCGCATCGGTGATCGCTGCGGGCGCGGCCTTGTTCGTGCGGATCGTGCAGCACGGCGTGGACTTGAAAACCGAGAACGATCTGACGGTGTGACGAGACGATATGGCAATCGTAGTCAACATCGACGTCATGCTCGCGAAGCGAAAGATGACCGTCACCGAACTGGCCGAGAGAGTCGGAATCACGATGGCCAACGTGTCCGTTCTGAAAAACGGTAAGGCGCGGGCTATTCGGTTCTCCACGTTGGACGCGATCTGCGAAGCGCTGGAGTGTCAGCCGGGCGACATTCTGGAATACAAGAAAACCTGAATCCCTCACCTCGAAAGATCCACGGCCCGAACGCCGCTCGGCCTGCGGTGGTGCGCCGTGCTGCCTCATGCGGCGAGATCGCCGCATGAGAGAGCGAACGGCATTGAGTTGTAGGTTCTTTCGGTATTCCGCGCGATCGGTGTAACTGGGAGATATCCGCAACCGGCCCCCGCCATCGCAGTCGCTGATGGGGGCCGTAGCTATGAGTATTTACGGAACGAGCTGCCAGACGAGGTTGCCCGCGAAGCGACCGTTAATGGTCGGATTGCAGTAGAGGGTTCGCCCGTCGGCTCCCTTGATGACGGCAGTGGAGTTGCCGCACGGCTGACCGGGGTTGGGCCCGGGGCCGGCGTCGGCGACCGCATGGCCGGTGAGCGCCGCGGCCAGCGCGATACCGCCGGCGAGCAGTGCGTGTCGAACAGTACGCATGTGATTCCCCCCGGAATCTGTTGTGGCAGAACAGATTGATTCGTTGAAGTGCTACCCGGCCGAGAATCAGCGGGTGGCGTCGGGAACCCACATGTATCCGCTGGCCCCGGTATTGACGCAGATGACCGGTTTGCCGGTGTTCACATCCCAGGTCTTATGCATCAATTCGCTGTGCGGGCACCAGGTGTGTGCGATCGGGGTCGCGTTCGCCGATGCGGGCCCGGCCACGGCGATGCACGCCGCGGCGATGATGCCGCCGATCACCGCTGTACCCTGCACGACCTTCATGGTGTTCTCCCCTCGTTGTGTGTCAACGACAGTGCCGCGAGGGTGTTAACAAAACCTTGCGGTTGGCTTGGAGCTCAGCGCGTTCGGGAGGGTTCGGTGCCACCGGATGGTGCGCGGCGACCATCTGGAATACGTTGTCGCGCACGGTATTCCCCGCAGTATCGTGAGCGCGTGGGTGGTCGCGAGGGTGGTCGAGCTCGCGCCGGGCGCAGGTCAGTCCGCGCGGTGCGCGTGGTCGTACCCGAGGCGGGCGTGATGCACCCGGTCCATATGGTCCTCGGCCCAGCCCTTGATCGCCTGCATGACCGGCAGCAGCGAATACCCGAGTTCGGTCAGCTCGTAATCCACCCGGGCCGGGACCGATCCCGTCACCGTGCGCGCGACCAAGCCGTCGCGTTCGAGGTTGCGCAGAGTCTGGGTGAGCATTTTCTGGCTCACGCTGGCCAGGCGGCGCTGTAGATCGCTGTGCCGTTGCGGCCCGTCCGCCAGGGCGTTGATCGCCAGGCTCACCCATTTGTCGGCGATGCGGTCCAGGAGTTGGCGCGCAGGGCATTCGGCCAGGTAGGCGTCGTATCCCGCGCTGGCGTCGGCGCGGCGCTGGGCGGCTGTGCGGGTGGGCAAGAGGGCTCCTTCACGTACCGTAGGCACTCACGAGTGCCTGCTTCCTGAACCAGGCCAACTCGACTTTATTGATCGATATGCCCACCAACGACACAATGCGCGCGGTGATAGCGCGCGGCTACGGCGGCCCCGACGTCCTCGAGCTGGTGCGGGTTCGGATTCCCGACCCCGGTCCGGGACAGGTGTTGATCCGCGTCCACGCCGCGACAGTCAACCCCGTCGATCTCCTCACTCGGTCCGGAGCGCTGGCCGATGCCGGCCTGATGACTCCGCGTGAGACCACGGGCATCGGCTGGGACGTCGCGGGAGTGGTCGAAGCGGTAGGTCCCGACTCGAGCGACACCCCGACGCCATTTGTTGTGGGGCAGAACGTCATCGGCCTGCGCGATCTGCTGGACCGCGCCCTCGGCACCTACGCCGACTACGTGGTCCTGGATGCCTGCGCGGTCGCCCCCGCTCCCGATCTCGATCCCATCGCGGCCGCGACCCTGCCGCTCAATGGCCTCACCGCCGCGCAATCGCTGGACCTGCTCGCTCTCAGCGAGGGGGACACCCTGCTGATCACCGGAGCCGCCGGTGCGGTCGGCGGATTCGCCGTCGAACTCGCGGCCCGCCGCGGCCTGCGAGTGCTCGCCCACGCACACCCCGCCGACGAGGCATTCCTGCGCGCGGCAGGCGCCGAAGCGCTCGTGCCCCGCGACACCCACGACCTGTCGGCGGCAATCCGCGCGCTGATCCCCGGCGGGGCACACGGTGCGCTCGATGCGGCCGGGTTGGGTATGGCGGCGGTGGCGGCCGTGCGCACCAGAGGCGCGTACGTCGCCGTGGCCGGTGGAACACCACCAATCCCGCTGCGAGGCATCAGAATTCACCAGCAATGGATCAGCGCCGACGGCCCCGCCCTGGCCGGAATTGCCGCCACCGGACTCACCCCGAGAATCGCCGCCACCCTTCCCCTGGAACACGCCGCCGAGGCTCACCGCCGGATGGAACGCGGCGGCCTGCGCGGACGGGTGGTCCTCATCCCTTGAGCGGCAACCGAATTGCGCGGGAGCGGGCATGCGGATCGTTCGATCCGATCGATCCGGCCGGGACGATCGGTGTCCGACACGACAGGGCGATGTGGCGGCGCAGATGACCGAGAGCGATCGCACGAGCGGTTTCGGCCCACTGCACTGCCACACCCCGCCGCACTTGTGAAAACTGCACTGACCAGCGCGTTCACCGCTGTTGATACGGTCACATCCACTCGCTCGCGGCGGGTGGACCGACTACCTTCTGCGCGGGGATCACTGCAATCGGGTCCTGGACATGTACTCGCAGGGCCCGTCCGCGGTCCTCCACGTTCGAAAGGACCAGAGCATCATGGAGATTTCCGGCTCCGCCGCCATCGTCACCGGAGGCGCCTCCGGCCTCGGTGCGGCCACCGCCACGCGCCTCGCCGACGCCGGCGCCACCGTGTTCGGCCTGGACCTGGCCCACTCGATCGAGCGCGCCGGAGACAACGCTCCGGCCGGGGTCACCCTGATCCCGACCGATGTCACCTCCGCCGACGAGGTGGCCGCCGCGGTCGCGACCGTCGTGGAATCCGGTGTGCCACTGCGCATCGTCGTCAACTGCGCGGGCGTCGGCTGGGCGGGACGCATCGTCTCCAAACACGGTCCGCACGATCTCGAGCTGTTCCGCACGGTCATCACCGTGAACCTGCTCGGCACCTTCAACGTCGTGCGCCTGGCCGCCGACGCCATCTCCCAGACCGAACCGGTCGACGACTACGGCTCACGCGGAGTCATCATCAACACCGCCTCGGTCGCGGCGTTCGAAGGCCAGATCGGGCAGATCGCCTACTCCGCCTCCAAAGGCGGCGTCGCGGCCATGACCATCCCGGCCGCACGTGACCTGGCGCAGTTCGGCATTCGCGTCAACACCATCGCCCCCGGCACCGTCGACACCCCGATGCTCGCGGGCATGAACCCGGAATACCGCGCGGCCCTGGCAGTCGGAATCCCCTTCCCATCCCGCCTGGGCCGCCCCGACGAGTACGCCCAACTCGCGCAATACATCACCGAACACGACTACCTCAACGGCGAAACCATCCGCATGGATGGCGCACTGCGCATGGCCCCGCGCTGAGATCGTTTGTGTACCGGCTGACTTCGCCAGCGATCCCATCGCGGATCGAGGTGTATGCCGTGCGCGGACACCCGCGAGCCGCGTTATGATTCGCGTTTGGGGGTGCCGAGGGTGTCCGCCGCGGTTAGCCCGATTGCGTTGTACCACCTCCTTTTTCGTGTATGTCCACGAGTCCGGTGGACCATCGCGCATAGGTCGCTTCGGGATTCACGGTGATCACGTCCACCCGCTGCACGAGATCATGGGGGACGGTGCCGCCGTCGAAGTGGTGTGCGCTGGGAGCGATGACCGCCTCGGCGTGTAGGCGTGTGGCTTGCGTTTTCACTCTCGCCAGCGGCGGTCGCTCGGTTCTGTGGTCGTAGACGATCGTTCCGCAGAAGTCGTAACCGAGTTTTGCTGCAAGAGCCCTGATTTGATGCTCGTCCCATAGTTGGCTTACCCCGGACACGTCGGTTCGCAGATACCCGAGGGCTGCCGGTTGGTGCCGCATTGTCCGCCCCTGTCTCGTTGGTGTTGTCGTTGACGCACCCGGCGGCGGGGGCCGACCGATGTCCAGAGTGGTTCGCTCTCCCGCCGCCGCGTGCTGCTCAAAGCCTCCCGGCTCCGACGGGGACGGCGGAACCTCATACGTTTCCCAGCTCAGGACGTCCCGATGGGTGTAGAACGTCCCTATGTCGAATGAGCGGTTACGGGCCGCCATGGTGGCGCGCGGATGGACGCACGAAAGCTTGGCCCACGCCACAGGTGTGGACCCGAAGTCGGTGGAACGGTGGGTGAATCTCGGTCGTGTGCCTCGGCGGCGAACCGCGATGCATGCGGCCGAGATTCTCGGCGAAGATGTCCACGCCTTGTGGCCGGCACTGCGGCAATCACGTACGGCCCGCGCGGTCAGTCCCGAACTCGTCGCCCTCTATGACCACCGGGCCGATGTTCCGGCCTCCACGTTCATCAACGTTTTCGCCGCGGCCCGCGAACACATCGATGTGCTCGTGTATGCGGCGGTGTTCCTTCACGAGGCATATCCGCGACTCAACGCCTTGTTGACCGAGCGCGCCGAGGCCGGCTGTGCGATACGCATCACCGTGGGGGATGCAGCCAGCCCCAATGTCCAACAACGCGGCAAGGAAGAGAAATTTGGGCATGGCATCGAATCTCGCTGCCGCCTCGCCCTCATGCATTATCTGCCACTGCTGGCAACGCCGGGTATCGAGTTACGCACGCACAGTACAACTTTGTACAACTCCGTGTTTCGGGCCGACAGCGAGATGCTGGTCAACGCACACGTGTGGGGCGTAAACGCGTATGGTGCGCCCGTTTGGCATCTGCGTCGGACCCTCGACGGCGGCCTATTCGACACCTACACAGACAGTTTCAACGCGGTCTGGACATCGGCCCGGCCAGTGGAAGGGTAGGGGACCATGGCACGCACCGAGTACTACAACGACCCAGCGGCTCCCGAACCCAACAGCCTCGTCGTGGCGGCCTCTGCTGTGGTCGCAGACGACACCGGCCGCATCCTGCTCCAGCGTCGCGCCGACAGCGGCTTGTGGGCGTTGCCCGGTGGCGGAATGGAGATGACAGACAGCCTGCCCGGGTGCGCGGTGCGTGAGGTCAAGGAGGAAACCGGCCTGGACATCGAAATCACCGGCCTCGTGGGCACTTACACCGATCCCCGCCACATCATCGCCTATACCGACGGGGAGGTCCGACGACAATTCAACGTATGCTTCCTCGCGCGCGTCGTCGGCGGAGATCTCGCCATCTCCGAGGAGTCGACCGAACTGCGGTTCGTAGCCCCCGCCGAACTCGACCGGCTCGACATGCACCCCACCCAGCGACTGCGGTTGACCCACTACCTCGAGGGACGGTCCACGCCCTATCTCGGCTGAATGCCCGGCGCAGCCGCAGCGGCGCCAATCGCGTTGCAGGGCATACTAATTCACTAGCTGTCCGATGCCTGGGCGCGCTGGAGATCGATTCCTCACGCGCACGTTCAGATGTGGATTTGGTCAGACGAGGTGCCCATGGTGCGGACGTAGGCGATAGGTGCGCTTGTTCCGGGAAGGGTTGTTGATTTCGATGAAGTCCCTGGCAATCCAACTGCGTATCAGGGTGTTTGCCGTGCGCGGGCTGATTCCGAGATGTGTGGCGATCTCCGAGCCGGTGACTACCGCGCTCTCGCGAAAGAGCTCGAGAGTTCGGCGTTGGCGAGGATCGAGCTGTCGGAGAGTGGCGACCGCGCCGCCATGCGTGGTGCCTGGTGTGCGGGCGACCTCGGCGGCGCGGGACCGTACGGAGCGGAGGGCCTGGGCCATGCTGTCGCAGAAGAAGTTCAGGAATCCGGTGAGATCTGCTTGCGCACGGCCCAGGTAGTAGTTGTGTGATGGACCGACGGTCAGTGCGGTGTAGTAGCCGTTGAGGTTACGAGCGTAATGCTCGTCGAGGGAGTAGATGCTCTTCAATCCGTAGCCCGCGCGGTGCAGGACGAGCGTGGTGAGAAGCCGGGCGGTTCGGCCGTTTCCGTCGTCATACGGGTGAATTGTCGCGCATTGGCAGTGGGCGAGTGCGGCGATGAGTGGTGCGGGCAGATCGCTCGCGCAGAGGCGAGTGTTTATCCACTCGAACAGGTCTGCCATCAGTTCGGGAACATCGGATGCTACGGGTGGCAGATAGACTGTGCGACCAGTGGCGGCTTCACGAATCACGTTCTGACCCGACCGATATGGCGTGGGCGTCCGCTCTCCGGACATGACGAGCCCATGGACGCCCCTGAGTTCGAGTTCGGTGATCGAGCCGCCCGCAGCTGCCAGGGCTTCGGTCTGCTCGAGCGCACGGTAGTAGTTGCGGGCCTGGGCCTCATCACGTTCTCGGCACGGGAAGTGGTTTCCAGCAATCACTTCCGCGACCTGGGCCAGTGTCAACCGGTTGCCCTCGATCCGGGTGGAGTAATGGGTGCCCGCTAACCTGGCGGTCTCGCGGAGCGCTGCCAGAACATCGGCATGGATCGGCAGTTCGATGATCGCCTGCCGGTCGGCCTCGATGGCCATGAGCGCGGTCGCGGTCGCAGCACTGATCGTGAAATTCGGCTGGAACATGACGCCATAGTGCCGACAAACGGTGCACAGCGCATCGCACCATTTCCTTGTTCGGGCCCGCTCTTTCGGCGAACTGTGTCGAAGCCGATCCGTCGCGGGATTGGGTGACGGGATGTTCTGTGGTGTTCCGTTGCGGCGCAAATGTTTCGTGGTCGCGTGGCCGACGCGGTCGGTGCGCGGGTTGTCGTACCCGATCGTTAAGTTGTTGCGCGAGTAAGACACAACGGTGGGGGAGAGTATGGCTCGCGCGATATCGGTCGATTCCGGTGAGGATGTATGGCAGGTGCCCGCCGAGTGGCCGGTCGTGCCCGGGCGTGAGTGCGGCGCGCAGGTGGCGCCGGATCCGGAGCTGATGGCGGGGTGGGCGGCGCACTGTTCGGAGGCGGCGGCCGAGGTCGCGGCGTGGGTGGCCGTGCGCGGGGCCGAGATGCGCGCGCTGCTTGAGGCCGTCGAATCCGCGGAGCTTCGCGAAAGCGGTCTGGCGGCACTGCAATTCCCGTCGTCGGCGACTCCGCTCGGTGCGGCTGTGGTGGCGCAGATTTCGGCGCTCGTTCCACGCTGGTCCGACGGGAACGCCGCGGTCGCGGACGCCTGGGTCGGCACGTACGGTGTCGCCTTCGCTGCCGAGGCGGCGGTGCGCTTGTCGAGTCTGGACTGGGCGTTGTCCCCGGGGCCAAGCACATTCGTTCTGGCTGTGCGGCGTCCCGATGACATCAGCGGCTGGATGTACACCGCGGTGCTGTTCCGGATGCGCCAGCATCTGGCCATGGTGCCCGAGGACATCTATCGGGCGGCGGTGGCGCGGCTGGCGGCGTTGCGCGATGCGAACGCGCACCCGGTCACCCGGATCGCGACCTCGGTGCTGGCGCCCACCGAACAGCTTTGGGTCGACGCCGATATCCGGGACGCCGGGCGGCCCGCGAGAAATATCAACAACGTGCATCGCATGCTGCTGATGTCCATCACCACAGACGAGCAGTTCGCCGCGCTGGTCGACAAGACCGGCGCGCCGAGTCCGGGAGGCGGCATCGACCGCGTCCCGCTCTACACCGGCATCGCCCGGCTGGGCGCGGACGCGGCGGCCATGGTGGACCAGCTCTCCCGGATCAGCATGTCCGGCTGGGAGCGCAGGTTCATCGACATCTTGGCGTATTTGCCCTCCGATGAGGCGTTTTCGCTGTTGCTGAGCCACGTGAACCCACCGAAGGTGTCCGCTCCGGTCCTGGCGGCGATGGCACGGTTCCCGCGGCGCGCTATGCGGGTGCTGGCCCGATGCGAACAGCCCAGCCCCGTGGTGCGTGATCTGCGCGAGCGCTACGTCCGCACGCGCCCGGACCTGGCGGCCGAATTCGGGGTCGTGGTCGCCGCGCGCGCGTGGGCAGATCTCGAGTCCCTGCCCGAATCATTGCGCACGCCACTGCATCAGCGGCGCGTGACCCGCACCCGCCCCGCGATGGACACCTCCGCGTTCGCGCATCGGCCCGTCTCGCTCGACTGGCGGCCCGGCGAACAGGCGCGATGGGCCACACACCCGGATCAGCGGCGGTCGGTCAGCCGCGTCGAGAGCGCGAACGCCGCGCAGTTCGTGAGCGCGGCCGGGCCGGTCGGCGACATCGACCCCGAAATCCTCATGCCGTTCACCGGAACTCAGGTGACGACGTGGATGGTCGGCTGGCTCAACGGCAAGAAGCACCGCGGCACCGCGCGCCGCTGGTTCGATCGCCATATCGCTACGGCCGCACCGGATCTGATCGCCATGATGCTCGCCGGCCCAGGCACCTCCCGAACCGCCGCCGACAAAGCGGTCCGCGCCCTGGCCGATCGGCACCGAGACACGCTGCTGGCGACCGCTGAGCGCGTGGTGCCCGGCGCGGTGGACATCGTCACCGCGGTCGTGGACAGCTGGACCGGGCCGAAGCAGATTCCCGCGCTGCCCGAATGGCTCATGCCCGCGGGTCTGCCGCCGATTATCTTGCGCGAGAACGGTTTCGCGGTCCCCGACGCGGCGGTGTGCACGGTGGCCACGATGCTGTCGTTGAACGACTCGCACGGCAGGCATCCGGGTCTGGCGCACCTGGCCGCGATCGCCGAACCGGAGTCGCTGGCACGGTTCGCCTGGGGGCTGTTCGAGGCGTGGATGTTCTCCGGCATGGCCGAGGGCGGTATCTGGGTGATGCAGGCGCTGGCACTGTTCGGTGATGACGAGATCGCCTGGCGCCTGGAACCGATTGTCCGGACCTGGTATTACAACGCCGGATCACCGGCCGAGGCGGCCCTGCGGGTGCTGGTCGCCATCGACAGCGATGCCTCGCTCGCGGTGCTGCATCGACTCTCTCAGCAGGGCAAGGCGAAAGCATTCAAGAAGCACGCCGGCGCGGCCGTGCGCACCATCGCCGACGCGCGCGGCCTGACCAACGACGAATTCGCCGACCGTCTGGTGCCGGACTTGGGGTTGCGTGAGAACGGCGCGATCATCGTCGAATACGGCCCCCGCGCGTTCGTCGTGCGGATCGACCAGCGCCTGAACCCGCTCGTGTTCGACGCGGTGCCCGACGAGCGCGGGGGATGGGTCGCGGCCGAGAGCCGCAAGAGTGTGCCCCGGCCCGCCGCCACCGATGATCAGGACAGGGCCGCGCTGGCCTATCAGGACCACACCGCCTTCAAGGAGATTCTCAAAACTACAGCCGCGGAACAGATCACGCGACTCGAACAGGCGATGCTGTCAGGGCGTCGCTGGACCGCCGCGGAGCATCAGCGGCTGTTCGTCGGGCATCCGGTGTTGCAGCACCTGGTCCGAAGGCTCGTGTGGGTGAGCGTCGATGACACCGGCGCGGTCACCGGATCGTTCCGGATCGCCGAGGACGGCAGCCGCGCGGATATCGATGACGAGCTCGTGGACGTGGCCGACCACACCCTCGTGGGTGTCGCGCATCCGGTGCAGCTGGGCCAGTCCACCCGGGAGTGGGCGCAGGTGTTCGCCGACTACGAAATCCTCTCGCCCTTCGCGCAACTGGATCGCCCGTGGTGGACCGCGCAGACGCCGGGCTTCGCCGATGCGCTCGACCGCCTCGCCGGTCGGAGCGTGCGCACCGGAACTGTATTGGGCCTCAAGCGATTCGGATGGCGCTGGCAGGACACCGGCGGGGGACTGGTGACCCGGTTGCGGCGCACACTCGCGGACTCGGTCCACGCCGAGCTGAGCATCGAGCCCGGACTGTGGATGAGCGCGCTGCATGAGCAGGAGAAACAGACCATCACCGCGGTCACCCTGTCGGGGGCGAGCCTGGCCGACCTGGACCCGATCGTCGCCTCGGAGATGCTGCGCGAGCTGCACCTGATGAGCTGATTCGCTTGGCGCGCACCGTCTGTGCGCTGAGTGGGGTTCGGCGACGGGGTTCGTTCGGGGTGTTCGGCCGCGCTGAGATTTCTGATCACACGGAACCGCCTATGACGCGGAGTTCACCCTGTGTGCGTGACCGCCGTGGTCACTGCCCCGGTCTCGGTTTGGCGTATCGACCGCGATCGTGGGTATGTCCGCTCGGAATATTTCCGTGGCGATCATGGCTACTGTTGCGCGGATTCGCGCGACTGATCCGATGACGCTGTGACCCGTGAGGAGCCCTGCCATGTCCGCCGAGCCATTCGAGGTCAGCATCACCGACGCCGAGATCGCGGACCTGCGGGACCGACTGCGGCGCACGCGCTGGCCCGAGCGTGAGCCGGTGCAGGACTGGTCGCAGGGCGTGCCGCTGGCGTATGCGCAGGAGCTGTGTCGCAGCTGGGCCGAAGAGTATGACTTCGGGTTCGCCGAGCGGCTGAATGTGTTTCCGCAGTTCCGCGACACGATCGACGGGCTGGGCATCCACTTCGTGCACGTCCGCTCGCCTGAGCCCGACGCGTTCCCGTTGGTGCTCACGCACGGATGGCCGGGGTCGGTGCTCGAGTTCGTGGAGGTGCTGGGCCCGCTGACCGACCCGCGTGCGCACGGCGGGGATCCGGCGGACGCCTTCCACTTGGTCGCACCGTCATTGCCCGGATATGGCTGGAGCGACAAGCCGCCGACGACCGGGTGGGGCGTCACTCGCACCGCGCGCGCCTGGGACGCGTTGATGGTGTCGCTGGGTTACGAACGGTACGGCGCGCAGGGCGGTGACTGGGGTTCGGCGGTGTCCGGCGCACTGGGCGAGGTGGCGCCCGAGCGGGTCGTGGGGGTGCACCTGAACCTGGGGTCGGTGGCGGCGGGCACCTTCGACGATCCGACGCCCGCGGAACTGGCGAATCTGAAGTCCGAGAAGGAGTTTCAGCGCACCGGCCGCGGATACTCCGCGATCCAGGGGACCCGGCCGCAGACGCTCGGCTACGGCCTCACCGATTCCCCGGCGGGGCAGGCCGCCTGGATCGCGGAGAAGTTCTGGGCGTGGACCGACAACAACGGCCATCCCGAGGACGCGGTATCGCGCCGGACGATCCTCGACGAGATCTCGGTCTACTGGTTCACCGCCTCGGCCACATCCTCGGCGCGCCTGTACTGGGAGAGCTTCGCCAACTTCCGCGACACAGTGAGCGCCCCATCGGGTCTGTCCATTTACCCCCGCGACATCACCCGCCCGTCCAGGCGCGAGGCCGAACTGCGCTTCACCGACCTGCGCTGGTTCCAGGAGCTGCCGCACGGCGGCCACTTCGCCGCACTTGAACAGCCGCAGTCGCTGGTCGAACAGGTGCGCGGCTTCTTCCGCCTGTTCCGCTGACGGTCCGCACATCCCTTGCTCGGCGCGGAGTGCATCGGCAACCTCGGCCGCGGCGGTCAGTCGTTGCCGCGGGCTTCCTCGATGGTGTGCTGCAATTCGCGGTTGATGCGCTGGGCTTCGGTGAGCTGGTCTTCCAGAATCACGATCCGGCAGGCGGCCTCGAGCGGATTGCCTTCGTCGACGAGCTGGCGGACCCGTGCGGCCAGGCGCAGCTGGTAGCGAGAGTAGCGGCGGTGCCCACCCGCCGAGCGTTGCGGGGTAAGCAGTTTCGCCGCGTCCAGATTGCGCAGGAACACCTGCGTGACGCCGACGATCTCCGCGGCCCGGCCCATGCTGTAGGCGGGATAGTCGTCATCGTCCAGCCGGTCGGCCGGACTGGTGGTGGGGTTCGGGTGTGGATCTTCCACGGCGCCTCTCGGGAATCTCACGCCTTCAGGCCCCGGCGCAGTGCGCCGGGGCCTGGGGTCGTATCGAATAGGTTGACTTCAATTACGGCTACCGGCCGGGAAGGCCGGTGAATGACACCGCGTCCGATCGTGTCGACACGGACGCGTTGTGCGTTTGTGTGTGCTCGTGGACCACCTCCCAGCTCGTAGATTGCGCATCCCCGCACCCGAATATCACTGGCACGGTCCCGCTTCGAAAGTCCAGGTACGACTTCCGGCGCTCTGTCGCGGCGTTCTTCGTCCCCTCCTGCGGTCCTGTCGAAAACGGGTTCTGCACCCGCCGGCAGGGGACGGCCCACCAACTTCTCCGGGCGGTCGATCTGATCCCGGTCCCATGATCTTGCTTGTCGAACACGACCGACATTACAACGGGCCGCACCGTATGTCTACACCCACGAGTGTAGATTTCTTCCTCGATGTCAGGAGAAGGTCGCCACCACCGTGCCAAAAAATCTTCACTGATGACTCTAGACATTCGTAGCGAACGTATGTAGTTTCACTGTTGTTCACAAGGGAGATCAAGTGACTGGGCAGACGAACTGCCTGGTACGCGGTACACCGGTCCCCTCCGCGCAGGCCAGATCCGCCCGAACCCCCGCGGGCATGACCGCCGCCGGAGGGGACCGCCGCCGCTCTACCGGTGCTGTGTACGCAGCTGGTAGCGCCGCTCGGCGTAGGCGAGATCATCGCGCCACAATCGATTCGCGGCGTGGTTCATCGCCGGACGCAGCAGCGGCAGCGCATGGTGTGCGAACCGGAATCCCGGACGATCGGAGGTCGCGATGGTCGTCTCCACCACCGCGGTGCGGGCTCGGCCGTCCGGGCCGGGACCCAGTGGGGTGGCATGGGTTTCGACCACGCTGCCCGTTCCTTCGCCCGCCACGATGCGCATCACGATGGTGCGCGGATCCGGGCAGCTGAATTCGGCACGCACCGGAACGCCGAGTCGGCGGGTCACGCGGAAGGTCACCGCCAGCTCGAATCGGTGATTGTCCTCGGTGATCCCCTCGCGCGGCGGTGTACCGGTGACGTCGAGGTGGGCGAAGGAGTAGGGGTGGAACCACGAGCCGTGCCACGGGTCGAGTCGATTGGCGATGATGTCGCGCGGTTCGCACACCCCGACCAGCCGGGTCACCGCATGCACCGTCGTATCCGCGGGCCGCTCACCCAGAATCGGTGCGTCAGTGGGTGTTTCACCGCCGACGCTGTCGAGTCGCACCCATGCCAGCACGCCGTCGTCGTGGCTCGGATAGGGGCACCATCGCGACGCGTTCTCGGCCGCGCCCACCCGCAGACCGTGCCAGCGACAGATCAGCGCATCGTCCTCGACCTCCGCGGTGGCCAAGGGCGCGCCCAGATGCGGGCAGGCGCCGGGCCCGGCCCGCAGGCCGCCGGTGGCGTCGCGCCACACCACCACTTCCCTGCCACCGACTCTCGCACCGAACGGCCGGTCGGGGCGGATCGCGGTGCTGGCGGCCACGACGTACCAGTTCCCCGACGGACGCTCCTGCGACCAGCGCAGGGCCGCGGCGATCAGCGCGGGATCGGCGTCCTGATATGTGGGCCGCTGACGGGACCAGGTTCCGGGCGAGAATCGTTGTAGCGGAGAGTTCTTCGGCCAGGAGACGAGTTCGGAGCGGATGCTCATCGGGGCTGCCTTTCGCGGTTCACGAGCGTGCGCAGGAGCGCCGAGCGTCCCCGCGCGGGGACCGAGTGCAGGGTGTGCCCGGCCGCATCCCATTGGCGCAGCAGGGTATTGGCTGCCATCCACCCCGTGGTCGCGGCGCGTTCCATCAGTGCCACGGGCAGATCGACGCGGATACCGTCACCGGCCAGGGCCAGACGCGGGTGCGGGGTCCGCACGCCCGGGCGGGCGGCGAAGTCGCCGGGGGAGAACCGCGGGCAGTCCTGCCGCCACAGCAGCGACTCTCCCACGATGTTCGCCGACTCGGTCTCCGGATACATCGCGTGCAGGCGCGCGAGCAGCCGCTCACGCAGCTCGGCGCGTTGGGCGGGCGCGGGGACGGTCTGCGCGGCGGCGTACGCGTGCAGTTCCACCACGCTGCCGCCGGTGGCACGGGCCCACTTCGCCGCCTGTGCTTCGTAGCGGTCCACCACGCTGATGTTGTCGAGCGGGTCCATTCCGCCGGTGCCCAGGAAGCATGACCGGTCCGCGCGGATCGGCCGGTCCAGCCACAGCCGCTGCACCGCGAACGCGGGCGCGAGGGCTGTCGCGTCGACCCGAGCCCGCCAGGCGGCATCACCCAGGCTCGGCGAGGCGGCCACGATGCGCCGTAGTCCGCCGATATCGGTGGCGAGCACCACCGCGTCGACGGCCATGGTCGTTCCGGTGTCATCGGTGAGCTCGAATCCCGCACCGCGGGAATCGATTCGATCGATCGACACCCCGCGCCGGAACCGGACGCTGCCGGGCCGTTCCGGCGTGGCGGGCGCGGTCAGATACTCCTCGAGTGGATTCCAGAGGCTGACGTCGAAATTGTCGCGTGCCACATCGAAGATCAGTCCCTCGCTGGATCCGAGGAAGTAGATGTGGAACATCGCCGCCAGTTCGGCCGCGGACATGCGCTGCGGTTCGATGAAGAAACTGCGCGAGAACACCTCGAAGGCCAGGTGCCGCGCGGACTCGGGAAAATTGATGCCGCGCAGGAAGGTGTCCGCGTCCAGGTGGTCGAGCCGCTCGTAGATCTCCGGGACCGATACCGCCGCCAGCGGGGCGGCCGCGCGCGGGTCCATCCGGACCAGATCACGCAGCCGGAAGGTGGGACTGCGCAGTGCGAAGGCTACCGCGTTCCAGGGCGGTGTGCGCGGCAGTCCCCGGAAGGTGTCGCGGCGTCCCTGTGCGTCGACGAGCGGATAGTCCTCCAGCCTTCGCAGACGCCGCAGGGCAGGGTCGGTGCGTCCCAACAGTTTTCGAAGGTTGTAGTACTGCGCGAAGAAGGCGTGGAAGCCGCGGTTCATGGCGACCTCGGTGCCGTCGGGCAACTGCTCGTTCCAGGCGCCGACGCGGCCACCCAGATACCGCTCGCGCTCGATGACCTCTACCCGGCAGCCGCGTTCGGCGAGTCCGGTCGCGGCGGCCAGGCCCGCGATTCCCGCACCGACCACCGCGACCCGCGGGGCGGTTCCCACCAGCGCCAGGTCACGGTGACCCGGGGACGCCGGATAACGCACCCGCCGCCGATCTCGTCCCTCGACGCTGCTCGCGGCGGTCATCGCGGTACACGGCCCTGTCGTTGCCGAGCGCGTTCCCAGCCCAGCAGGACCGCGGTTACCAGAGCGAATCCGAACAAGTAGTCCTCCACCGGGATGTCCCACGGAAACCGAAGTCCGAGAATGTGATCCGGGTTGTACACCACGATCGGCGTGGTCCCCTTGGTGAGCCAGCCGTCGACCAGGATCTGAAAGCCCAGCACGATCGTCATCGTCAGCCAGTACGCCGGGCGCCGGAACAGGCCGGTGCGCAACAGTATCGACTCGGCCGCGCAGACCGCGACCACCGCGATCACGGCGGGCAGCGTGTAGCCGACTCCCGGGAAATTCATTGGCGTGCCGCCTTTCTCGCGTTCGCGAAACGACGGCGTCCCACCGCGAGCAGGTTCTCGACCGCGACGAAGGTGAGCAGGCCGCAGACCGGGACGACGAGGAAGAACAGCAGTTCCTCGAGCGGCATCGCTCCGGGCACGCTCACTCCGAGGGTGTAGCGGGGATCGAAACTCCACACGCCCGCGGCGATCGCGATCAGATCCCAGGCCACGAACAGCACCACCGCCGGCCACAGCGCGGCCAGCAGCAGACGCGGCCGTCGATAGACGCCGGTGCCGAGCGGCTCCAGCGGGGCGGTCACGCCGAGGCAGGCCACAAGTGCCAGCAGGTAATGCCAGTGGTCCATGTCGTGTCCTCACCGGTGGTCGCGAGGTTCGGAATTCTCGAACGCCGTTGCCGCCTGAGCTTGCGATGGTGGCGTACGGGCGGGATCGCCTCGACGCGCACGCCAGGCGCGCACGAGACCTGTTGTCCCGACCCGGATTCTGCGCGCGTTGCCGACCGTGGCCCGGCGGCCGAACACCTCGAAGTCACTGTCCCGGATGCGATCCAGGATCTCCCCGTACAGCATCGCCGCCGTGTCGACACAGGGCCGCGAGCGTGGCGCGAGCAGCTCCGACCCGCGCCGCGCGTACGCGTAGACACCCCTGGTGATCTCGACCTGTTCGGCCAGCGCCCGCCGCACCTTGGCATCGACCCGGCCACGAGAGCGGCACCAGCGCAACAGGTCCCGATCCACCCCGTGGGCGGCCAATTCATCGGCGGGCAGGTAGACCCGATCGCGGGCGAGATCCTCGTCGACATCGCGCAGGAAGTTGGTGAGCTGGAACGCTTTTCCGAGCGCGGCGGCATACGGCGCGGCCGCGGTCACCCCGTCGGTGGTGCCCAGGACCGGCAGCAGTTGCAGTCCGATCACCTCCGCCGACCCGTAGACGTAGCGGTCCAGAGCGGCGCGGTCCGGGTAGTCGGTGATCGTCAGGTCCATCCGCATGGAGTCCAGGAACGCGTCGAACAGGTGCCCGGGAATGCGGTAACTACTCGCGGTGTGCAGAACCGCGGCCAGTACCGGATCACCGGCTGCGTCCGCAGCGGCGAATTGCCCTGCGAGGGTATGTAATCGGGCCGAGCGTTCGGCCGCGGTGCGGCCCGGCTCGAACTCGTCGAGGATATCGTCGGCGCGACGGGCGAAGCCGTAGAGCGCGTGCACCGCGGGCCGCTGGTCGGGGGCCAGCAACCGGGTCGCGAGGAAGAAGGTCTTGCCGTGGGCGGCATTGAGCTCACGACAGGTCCGATAGGAGCGGCGCAGGTGCGGATCGGTGATGCCCGCGGCATCGAGTTCGGCGCGCGTCATCACGACACCCGAACCACGGGTGAACCGGCGCCGACAGCGCTGGTTTTCCGCTGCCGATGCCCGGTGACACGGTCCGCGGCCAGCCGCCCGGAGATCAGCACCGGTGGAATGCCGACCCCGGGCACGGTCGACCCGCCCGCGAGCACCACATTGTCGAGGCCCCGAATCATGTTGGCGGGCCGGAACGGACCGGTCTGGGCGAAGGTGTGCGCCAGCGCGAACGGACTGCCCGCCGCCATATCCTGGCGGGCCCAGTCGGCGGGAGTGACCACCCGCAGCACTTCGGCCTCGCGAAGTTCGACTCCGAGCCTGCCGCGCGCCAACTCCAGGACTTCGCCAGCGTAGTCGGCTCCCACTCGGTCCCAATCGATCTGTCCCCGTGCGAGATTGGGTACCGGCGCCAGGACGTAGAGCAGATCGCGGCCCGCCGGGGCCAGGCCCGGATCGCTCGCGGTGGGGCGGGTCACCAGCAGTGACGGATCGGTCATGACCTTGCCCTCGTCGATGATCTCGCGGAACGCCGCATGCCAGGCGTGCCCGAACAGCAAGCTGTGGTGCGGAATTCGCGTCTCCTGCGCGCACGCCACATGCAGCACGACCGCCGAGGGGGCGGGACGCACGGCGACCGGACGCCGGGACCGGTGTGCGAGCAGCTCATAGGTCCGATGCAGTTCGGTCGTCAATACCACCGCGTCACAGGCGATCCGCTCGCCCTGATCGGTGTGCACTGCGACCACTCGCCCGCCCGTGCGCTCGAGTTCGGTGACGGTGGATCCATAGCGCAGGCGCACACCCGCGGTCTCGGCCGCCGCCGCGAGCGCATCGGGCACCGCCCGCATACCGCCGCGCGGGAAGCTGACCCCGGACATCGTGTCCATGTGGGCGATCACCGCGTAGGCCGCCAGCGCCTGCTCCGGCGCGACTCCGGCGTAGAGCGACTGAAAGGTGAACACGCGCCGCAACATCGGGTCGGTGATGAACTCACCGACCTTGCGATCCCAGCGGCGGAACCCGCCCAGCGCGGTGAGGCCCGCGAGTGCCGGTATCGACATCGACAGCGGGGAATCGAAGTTCGCCGCGACGAATCGATCGAATTCGGTCTCGTACAACCGGCTCAGCCAATGCCGCAACCGGCGATAGCCCTCGGCCTGCCCGGCACCGGCGAAGTCGGTGACCGCCCGCACCATGCGGTCCTCATCGCTGTGCACCTCGAGGGTGCGGCCGTCGGCGAATCTCGCGTGGTAGGCGGGGTCGACGGGCAGGAGCTCGAGTCGATCGGCCATCCGCTCCCCGACCGCGGCGAAGACCTCCTCGAGTACCGCGGGCATCGTCAGTACCGTCGGGCCGGTGTCGATGCGGTAGCCGTTCACGTCCAACCGGCCCATCCGCCCGCCCGGCACGGCGTCGCGTTCGACCACCGTCACCGAACGGCCCCGCCCCGCCAGATGAATCGCGGTGGACAGACCCGCCAGACCGGCGCCCACCACCACGACATGGTCGCTGTGTCCCTTGACCGTGCGCATGGATGTCCTCTCCTCACAACTGCCGTGCGGTGCACAGCAGCGCCATCTGTTCCAGCGCCGCGCGCCGATCCCCGCCGAATGCGCGGTCCGGTATCGCACGCAGGGCATCGTCGACCCGCTCGGCGATCATGTCCTCGATGCGTTCGGGCGCACCCGATGCCGCGATCAACCTCCGGCAGCGATCGAGCGCGGCGGGGTCGAGTTCGGGGCGGTGCAGCAGATCCGACAACTCGCGGCGGGTGGCCGGCATCGCCATGTCCAGCGCGGTGACCACCACGCTGGTGGCCTTGTGCTGTCCGAGGTCGCTGTCCTGCGGTTTGCCGGTTATCGAATCCGCGCCGAAGATGCCGAGTAGATCGTCTCGCAGCTGGAACGCCTCGCCTATCCGAGTTCCGTACTGCCCGAGGGCTTTGAGCGTCCGCTCGCTCGCACCGGCCAGTGCCGCGCCCAATTCCAGGGGCCGCCGCACGGTGTAGTTGCCCGACTTCGCGCGGGCGATCTCGAGCACCGTGTCCAAGTTCGGACTCTCGCGGATATCGTTGCCCAGATCGGCGAACTGACCCACCGCGAGTTCGATGCGCATCGCGTCATATCGTGGCCACAATCGAGCCAGTGCGGCCTCGCCCAGGCCGCTCTCCCGCAGCATCTGCTCGGCCCACACCAGGCACATATCGCCGAGCAGCGTCGCCGCGGACATTCCGAATCCCTTTGGCGCGCTGTCGCGTCCGCCATGTCGCTCGGATAGTCGGACGTGGGCGGCGGCCGATCCCCGGCGCAGTACGGCATCGTCCATGACATCGTCTTGGAGCAATGCGAACGCGTGCAGCAATTCCAAGCTCGCCGCGGCACGCAGCGCGGCGGCATCGGGCTCACCGACGCACAACCAGCCCAGATACATGAATGTCGAACGCACGCATTTGCCGCCGACCGCGTACTGCGCCAGCACCTCATCCACACCGGCCGGGCGCAGCTCGTCCACGCGCACCCGGCGCAGGAAGATCGTGAGCTCCTCGAGCACACGGGACCGGGTATCGGTATGCCAATTGTGAAAGCCTGTCGCGAGATCCGGTACCGCCGGACTCAGTGCGGCTCGGGCGGAATCGAAGGACACCGTGCTCATCGGGACAACTCGTTTCGCGACGCCGGAACAGCGGTCCGGGCTGGCTTGGGCTCGAGGTCGGCCAGAACATCCGAAATCACCTCGAAGGGAGCGGTTTTCGCTATCTCCTGCGCCAATCCGGCTGCTGCGGAACGGTAATCGGCGGTGCCGAGCACCCGATCGAGCGCGGCCGCTATCGCGCCGGGTCCCGGACGCGCCGTGCCGAGATCGATTCCGGCACCGGTGTACGCGACCCGTGCCGCGACCTCGGGTTTGTCCGCGCTCTCACCGGCGACGATCAGTGGCACCCCGTGACGAAGCGCCTGCTGCACGCCGCCGTAGCCGCCGTTGGTGATCATCACGTCCACTCGGGGCAGCAGGTTGCCGTAGGGGATGAAATCGCTGATGTAGGCATTGGCCGGGATCGCGCCGAGCGGAGTTCGCGACCCACCGGTACACGCCACGACGGCAATGTCGTCGCGTCCGCTCAAGGCCGTCAGGGTGGGATGGATCAACTGATCGAAATCGGCGTTGTTCCAGGTCCCCTGCGTCACGTGCACGACGGTCTTGGTGGCGGGCAGGTCACTCCACCAACGCGGCGACTGTGCCCGCGCCGGGCCGCGATCCGGGAGCGGCCCGGTGAACACCACCGAGCCCGGCAGATCGCCGCGCGGGTATTCGAAACCGGGAATCGTGAACTGCAGCAGTCGATCCGCGAGCCGGGGCCAGTCGAGCAGATAGTGCGGTGCGGGCCCCAGACCGAGGCGGGCGAGGATCTGGTCGAGCCGTCGCTGGTCGCCCCGGAACAGCACGTGTTCGACGAACCGGTTCAGTCTCGTGTAGTCCCGGCCCGGGCGCGGCCGCCAGCCCATACCGAACGGCGCGGTGTCGGCACTGGAGAGCATGAGCGGGACAACGCCGCAGGCCAGCACCGCCGGGCGCGGCTTCTCGGCGAGCAAGAGCGGGATGACGCCGGTGAACATGACATCGGCCAGGACCGCGTCGTACTCCGCGCGATTCAATTCGGCGGTCAGCGCACGGAACTGGCCGGCGATCGGGGCGAGGAAGCCCTCGCGCAGCTCCGTGCGGCCGATCCGCCAGCGGCGCAGCAGTCCCGGCAGGTGCCGATGCGGGACGCCGGTCGGCGTCACCATCGTGTGGGCGTCGAGCGTGACGAACGGAATCCCTTGTGCCGCAGCGGTTTCACGAAATCTCGTGCCGGTGAGCAGGCGCACCTGATGGCCACGGCGACGCAGATCCGCCGCCAGTGTCAGCATGGGCGCGACATGGCCTGGGATCGGACTCGCCGCCACGAGATATCGAGCCACGTCGTGATCCCTTCGCCGGTCCATCAGCGTTGTCCCCCGGTGCTCCGCCCATCTCCGTCGACGGGCCGCACCGCTACTTGCGATCGTGGACGATGCTACCCCAAACGATGCAAAAACGATGCACTGAATTGCTCCGTCTCACCGTGGATTCTTTGCCAGGGCTCTACCGAGCGTCGCAGCACCGCTGCCAGAGGGCATCAAAACCCATTGCAGCACAGACAATTACGTGGGACAACGCGTCGAACGACAGGTCGGATGCGAGGAGGGGCCTGCGGCAGGACAATGATGCGAGTTCGATGCATTCAGCCCGTAGATACGACCGAAATTAGCTGAATGGTAACTGTACGGTTGTCCTGCGCGCTCGACCGTCGAGCGCGCGATCGATCGATTCGGAGGATGCCGTGTCTCTGAGTGACAAGATCAGCAACAAGGCCGAAGACCTGGGTGGTAAGGCCAAGGAAGCCGCCGGAAATCTGACCGGCGACGATTCGCTGCGCGCGGAAGGCAAAGCCGACCAGGTCGAGTCCGGACTGAAGAGTGCGGTGGAGAACGTCAAGGACGCCGTCGAGGACACCGTCGACAAGGTCAAGAACGCCTTCAAGAAGTAGTCGATCGCGCACGCGAATTCGTGTGGGCGCCGGACCATCCGGTCGGGCGCCCACCGATTCCCGACGGGGCAATCGCCGAACGTTTTCGCCCCTGCCCGTTTGCCAGAGCCCGCGCGGAGATAAAGCCTTCGGCGTACTGGCCGCCACACCGCTCACCCCGACGGACGTCCGCGTCAGCACCGCTGTCGACCATCTTCTGCTCACCGTTCATTGGCACCAGCCCCAGCGGCACCCGGGGCAGAGGCGCCTCGACGATGTCGCCGTCTCCTCCGACACGGTTCAGTCGAGGGGGCAGCCGGATTCTCGGATGCGCCGGAGGAGACGGGACGTATCAGTGATTCTCGACGCGTGCTGAACGCGTACGGGCGGGACCGGTCCGGTGCCGGTGCGGGTTTCGCGCGCGGGGATGGCGCGGGTCCGGGGACCGCTGGCCAGCCGGGGCCGCGCGCATTGCCGGCTGCATGATGGTGTCCCACCAGGGGCGGAGCGGACTGGGGTCGGGCCAGTGCACGACCGCGAGGTCAGGGTCGGGGGAGGTGGTCGGAGTCGTGGTGCTCATGGTTTCATCCGATCGGGGGCCGTGGGATCACGCCGCGCGGCGCCCGGCGCGGCATCGAGGCCAATGTGCCTGGGCGCGTGGAAGATCCCGGGGTGAGGGGGCGGCGCTGGTACGCAGATAGGGCACGACACGGGTGGCTTCGGGGCCGCGCGGGGTGTCCACGGCGGTGAAGATGACCGGCTGCCCGGCGGTGAGCGTCGCATAGCCCGGGACCTCGATCACCCCGTAGTCCACGAACACCGCGGGTCCGGTATCCGGGGTAAGGAATCCGAAGCCCTTCTCGGCGTTGAACCAGGCCACGTGCGCGTGCTGCCAGCGCGGCAGCTCGTTGTCGCGGGCGTGTGGATCCGAATCGGCAAGTGGGACAGGCGGAGTCGTGGTGTTGGGCAGACGGGGTGATCCGGGCGTGATCGATACGGTCGAGATCGTGGTCATCTCGATTCCTCCTCTCGCACATCGGAGAACGAGGGGTGGGTCCGGCCGGAACCGGCCGACCGGACCCACCCCGGGGCGAATAGATCGACATGGTGCTGGGTAATACCCGCGAGGGCGGGAGCAGCGCCGAACATGGTGCGCCACAACGGTGGCCGTGCGCACGAATCGAAGGGGCCTTCACTGCGTGCGCGCCGCGGGCTTCACCATCGGCGACGTCCGGCCCTCGGGGGCGTGTGTGGAACGTCAGGGACAGGCATCACCTCACTTTCACACTCCGTGGGCGTGGTGATGTTCATGACCGGGACCTGCCGGGGCAGCGAACCGGCCCGCCGGTCAGGCGTTGATGACCTGGGGTTCGCGCTCGGAACGGGAGATCTCGATCTTGCGGGGCTTGGCCTTCTCCGCCACCGGGATCGCCAAGCGCAGCACGCCGTCGCGGTAATCCGCGCGAATTCTCTCGGTGTCCAGGCTTTCGCCCAGCACCAGCTGGCGGCTGAAGACGCCGCGTGGTCGTTCCGCGGCCAACATGGGCCGACCGGGGTCCAGTTCAGGGCGCGCGGCCCGCACGGTCACCACATTGCGTTCCACATCCAGATCCAGGGACTCGGGATCGATGCCCGGCAGGTCGAATTCGACCAGGAACTGGTCGTCCTCACGCCAGGCGTCCATCGGCATCGCCGCGGGTCGGGCCGCGGTGCCGAACACCTGCTGCGTCAGACGATCCAGGTCACGGAAGGGATCAGTGCGCATCAGCATGGTCGCCACCTCTAACTCACTCCATTCTCGGTAGTCGCTTCACCAGATAACCTCTGTCATCTGGCATAGATATTATTTAGCACTCTCCATAGGCGAGTGCAAGACTTCGAGCTAGGTAATCTGTGGGCAAGGAGTCACCCCGAGGTCCTCAGCGCTGACCGCGCAGTCGCGCTATCTCGTCCTCGAGTTCCTGGTTGCGCCGACGCAGCTGCTCGATCTCGTCCAGGAGTGGCGCACGCGCCAGATGCAGGGATTCGGCCATGCGTTCGCTGCCGTATTTGACCGGGATGTTCTTGATGCAGTTGCGATCCAGGGCTTCGACATGGATACGGAATCCACGATCGCAGCGGGTGCGGATCATCCCGTGCTCGGTGGTCAGCATGCGGTCGATGAACTCGGGATCCGCTGCGCGCTCGATGATCTCGGCCCGGCCGAAGACCTTGACCCGGGTGCGGGTCGGGTAGTCGATGAAGAACAGGGCGATCCGGTTGTCCCGGTCGAGGTTTCCCAGGGTGACGAACTGCTGATTGCCGGAATAGTCGCCCAATTCGATCGTCGAGGGATCCGGGACATGGACGAAACCCGGTGGGCCGCCGCGATGTTGGATGTAGGGCCAGCCGGACGGAGCGACCGTGGCGAGGAAGAAGGAATCGGTGGAGCGGATCAACTGAGCGGTGGGCCCGTCCAGCTCTTGCGGTTCGCCGATGTCCCGGCCCTCGGCCATGTGGCGTCCGTACCAGTTGATGCTGCCGCTCGCGCGCTGGCGATTCGCGCTGGCGTCGGAGAAGGCGATGGCCCCGTACCGGGTGGTGTCATCGATCCGAGGGTCGCCGGGGACCAGCGGCATGACGAACTCCGTTCCTCTCGATGAGCGGTGGTCGGGTCGGTGGCCGCGCGGTGAACACGAACCCGTCCCACCCCACGCTACGAGCGGATGAAACCGAAGCAAAATACCCGCTCAGCATGCGGTATACGCTGAGCGTATGGACCTGCAGGTGCGGCATCTCGAAGCGTTCGTCGCCTTGTGCGAGGAAGGGACCTTCACCCGGGCCGCCGAGCGCGTGCACATCTCCCAGCCTTCGCTGACCCGCACCGTTCAGGAACTCGAACGCCTCCTCGACTGCGACCTGCTCGATCGTTCAACCCGCACACTGCGGCTGACCAGCAACGGCGAATTGTTTCTGAGCCGAAGCCGAACCCTCCTGACCGACCTGAACGAGCTGCAATCGGAGATGCGGGCCATGACCCGCGTGCGGGTCGGGTTCGCCTGGTTGCTGCCCACCGACTGGTTCACCGCCACCCGCGCCCGCTTTGAACGACTCGGCGGCCAACTCACCCTGCACCGCAGCGATAACCCCACCGCCGACCTGCACAACGGGGCCGTCGATGTCGCGGTCGTACGCACCACCGACGGGTCTCCCGAATCGCTCACCTGGCGGCCGATCGGCACCGAGGAACGAGTCCTGGCCGTGTCCGCCCACTCCGAACTCGCACATACCCCGGGACTGACCTGGGCGGATCTGGCTCACCAGCCCTTGGTGGTCAACACCGAATCGGGCACGACCACCCCCGAATGCTGGCCGAACCCCGACCCCGCCCGCGAGATCGTCACCTGCCGGAACTTCGACGAATGGATCGAACTCGTCGCCGCCGACCGCGGCATCGGCGCGGTCCCCGCACTGGCCGCACAGCGGGCCCCACACCTGCGGGTCGCATATCGGGAACTGCCCGACATCCCCGCGTCCACGCTCTATCTCGGCTGGCGGCGCACACCGCAGCCCTCCCGATCGACCCGGCACTTCCTCGATGCCGCACTCGCGGGAAAAATTCTTCGACCGCAGCGATGAGTTTTCCCGGCAGCCCCCGTCCTTGCTTGTGAACGCGCCACCGACCCGGCGCGACCGACCCGCAAGGAACCAGAAATGACTGCCATCACCGCCCACACCGCCACCGAGACCACCGCCACCGTCCGCCCCGGCAAGATCCGCAACCGCGTGCTGTGGACCCTGCAGATCGTGCTCGGCCTGTTCTTCATCATCGCCTCCGGCGGCCCCAAGCTCCTCATCCCGCGGACTCTGATGGAAAACAACACCACCGCCTTCTCGATTCCGTTGGCGCTGTTGATCTTTATCGGTCTCGCCGAGGTCGCCGGTGGCATCGGCCTGATGGTGCCCCGCCTGACCGCGGCCGCCGCGATTGGCCTGGCGATCGTCACCTTCCTCGCCGCCGGCTTCAACGCATTCCTGGCCGGTACCCCGGAACTGGCTCCGTTCCCGCTGGTACTCACCGCGATCTTCGCCTGGATCGCCTACGAGCGCCGGGCCTCGCTCACCACCCTGCGCGCGCTGATCAACCGATGACCTGCGCCTAGACGCGGCTACCGGCGGCTACCAGCCGCCGGTAGCCGCGTTGGGCGTGACGGGGGCGGTCCGGTCGGGGTTGGCCGGGCTGTCCCCACGGAGTCGCGGGGCGGGCTACACCGGGTCGGGCGCCCGCCCCGCGTCCTCCGAATCATGTGCTGGCGGTTGTCTTTTCACCCGAGATGCGTTGTGCGCCAGCCGGAAGAGCCGTCGACGAACTGCGGCACAGAAGCGTTTCCCCCTTCACCGAGTCGCCAGGCCCAGTGGGAGCCGTCGGATCGACTGTCGAATAGTTAAATTATTCAGATTTGTTTGCAAGCTGGATTGCCATAATATCTGAAGTCTGCAACTATCTGAGACAGTGAGGCCGACCTACCGGCCACCACGGCACGCCCGAGGAATCGGCAGCGGAGCACGTCCGATCGCCGACCGTCCGGCGATCATCGAGTGAGGGGTCATTCCTTGAGTGGGAACACTGAAAACTCAACGGCTGCAAGGGTTCAGCCGCAGTTCGAGGTCGTGGTGGTCGGCGCGGGCGTCAGTGGCATCGGCGCGGGCTGCCAACTGCGGCGCGCCGGAATCGACGACTTCGTAATCCTCGATCGCAGAAGCGATTTCGGCGGCACCTGGATCGCGAACACCTATCCCGGCGTCGCCCTGGACGTGCCCTCGACCTCATACGAGTTCACCTTCGCGCCGAACAGCTGGTCCCGAATGTTCGCCACCGGTGCTGAAGTGCGCGAATACTGTCTGCGGGTCGCGCGCGAACACGGGCTCTACGAGCGCTCCCGGTTCGGCGTCTCGGTCGAACGCGAAGTGTGGGACGACGAAACCGCGTTCTGGACACTGTATTTGGATGATGGTTCGACATTGACCGCGCGCTGTGTGCTCAATGCCACCGGATACTTCCTCGAGCCGCGGTCGAATTCGGGCATCCCCGATGTGGAGACCTTCGCCGGGAAGGTGATGCTCTCGGCCGGATGGGACCACGACTACGACTATCGCGGCAAGCGGGTGGCGGTGATCGGCACCGGGGCCAGCTCGATGCAGATCGTGCCGTCGATCGTCTCCGAGGTGGCCCAGCTCGATGTGTACCAGCGCACCGCCACCTGGTGCGGTCCCAAGCCGGACTTCGCCTTCGGCCGCCTGGGCCGCGCGCTGCTGCGCTCACGCCGCTTCCACGCCATGGCCTACATGGCCAATTGGTATCTGTACCAGGCGGTGATCGTCGCGGCCGAACGCCTGCCGACACGTGTCACGCTCGCCGTACTCGAGACGTTCGAGAACGCGCTGCGCGCGGCCTATCGGGCGTACCTGCGAATCCAGGTCAAGGATCCGGACGTCCGCGCGGCCCTGATTCCCCGGCACGGACTGATGGCCAATATGCCGACCTTCGGCCGCGGTTTCCTGCAATCGTTCAACAGGGACAACGCGAATCTGCTCACCACACCGATCGAGCGATTCACCGAGCACGGCATCCGCACCACCGACGGCGTGGACCACGCCTACGACATGATCGTGCTGGCGACCGGCTTCACCGTCGCCTCCGAACCGGAATCGTTCCCCGTCGGCGCGGTCAGTGGACGCGATGGGGTGGACCTGGGGGAGTTCTACCGCGCCCACGGCATGCAGGCCTATGCCGGTGTCGCCATCCCCGGATTGCCGAACCGATGGTCCATCTACGGACCGTACGGCTGGAACGGTGTGACCTTCGTGAGCATGAGCGAGACCGCCGGGCTGCATGTGGCGCGGGTCCTGACCGAAGCACGCAGACAAGGTGCCGACATCGTGGAGGTGACCCGGGCCGCGCACGACGCCTGGCATCAGATGATGATCACCAGCCCGTTCACCCGGGTCGCGCAGGAGTACGTGGTCGAACGCCAGGTCAAGCGACACAATGTGCGCAGCTACTTCTCCAACGCACGCGGCGAGGTCCCGATCGTGCGCCCGTCGCGGGGATTCCGGAACTCACTGTGGAACCACAGCGAACGATTCGATCCTCAGCAGGACTACACCTTCCGCGCTCTGTCCTCGCCGCGCGCGAACGGCCATGGGCAGTCACCGAATTCGATATCGGCCCGAGTGGCCGTGGCGGACTGATTGCCGGACAAGGCAATTGATCGACAACCGATTGGACTCAACGATGAGACTTCCATTTACCGGACCGGTAGCGAATAAGCGCGGCCGGGTGGTGTTGGTGACCGGTGCGGGCAGCGGCATCGGCCGTGCGATCGCACTGCGCCAGGCCGCGGCGGGCGACATCGTCATCGCCACCGATATCGACCTGCCCGCGGCCAAGGAGACGACCACTCTCGCCGAAGGTGACTGTCACGCATACGAACTCGATGTGCGTGACCCCGCGCGGTGGGAGACGCTCACCGACGAGATCATCGCCCGCTTCGGTGTCCCCGACATCCTGGTGAACAACGCGGGCATCGCGGTCGGCGGCGCGTTCATGGATCAGACGCCGCAGGACTGGGACCGTGTCATGTCCATCAACGTCTACGGCGTCATTCACGGCAGCAAGATCGTGGGATCGAAGATGCTGGCGAGTGGACGGCCCGGCCATATCGTCGTGATCGTCTCGGGAGCCGCGTGGACGCCCAACCGCGTCGCGGTCTCGTACTCCACCTCCAAAGCCGCCGCGCTGATGATCACCGAGTCATTGCGAACCGAACTGGGCCCCAAGAACATCGGTGTCAGCGCCATCTGTCCCGGCGCCACCCGGACCCAGCTGGCCACCCACGCGACCCTGGTCACCTCCGACGCGGACACCACCGAATCGGTGCGCGCGGATTTCCAGTCGATCCAGGATCGCTTCGGATTGGCGTCCCCGGATCTGGTGGCGCGCGCGGTGCAATTGGCGATTCGCTTCGACCTGGCCATCGTGCCGGTCAATTTCGATGCGACCGCGGCGTGGGTGCTGCACCGGATCTCACCCGGTCTGCTGCGGCGAATCTGCGCGATTCCCACGATGCGACTTGCCGAAGGCACGGCCCGGAAGGCGGTCCAGTATCTGCCTTCGTCCCCGGCCCGTCGTCAGTCCCGATAGCCCGCCACGGATCAAGGAATCTTCGATGTCTCACACCGCCGTCATCCCGCCGCGCTCGTCGTCCTCGTGGTTCGCCGCTGTGCTCGATCGACTCGCGTCGTGGCTGGCCAAACCCTCTGCCGCACGGCTCGTTTACGCGCTGATCGCCATAACGCTGGTGATCGGCGGCATCGCCGCCGCCCTGATCATCGCCTACGTCTTTCCCGAAAGCTGGGACGTGCAAGGCACTGTCGAGCTGTATCGCAAATATCAGCTCGTGGGCAAGATCGGGATGATCGTCATCGGCACCGCCGCGATCCCGTTTCTGGCCATGGTCGGCGCGACCGCCTCGTACTTCTGGAGCATCGACACCAGTAAGAACCACGTTCTCTCGTGGATCGCGATCGTGAGCGACATCGCTTTCGTCACAGCGATTCTCATGTACGTCAGCTTCGCGGCCGCGCCGATTGTGCTCTACGGGCACATCTCCGATGACCTGCTGCATGTCTTGCATGTGCAGGCCTTCGCGGCGGGCGGGATGCTGGGTCCACTGTGGATTCCCAACATCATCGCCGTCGCGGTCATCGGCCGTCGCGCGGGTGTGTTCCCCACGTGGCTGAGCTGGCTCGCGGTGCTGGGAGTACTCACGCAATTCCCTGCCATCCTCGGCGTCACCACGCTGTACGGACCGTTCAATGCCGCCAACGGCTTCATCTCGTTCTACATTCCGGGAATCGGCCCGGTGACGTGGGCGACCTACATGATCGCCTGGTGCACGGTGCAATGGGCCAAGGACCATGCGGCCGACATGGGCCGAGCCGAGACTGCCGAGCGCTAACTCCGCCGTGCCATCAAATGGTTGGACCGGGCCCCCGCGGCCCGGTCCCGACGACAAGGACTGCCATGGCCAGCCCATTCCGCGACCCCGGCATCACCGACGGCGAGAGATCGCACTACCGGATTCGGCTCACCGAAAGTGCTGCGGGACATCCGATCACCTGCATCGTCGACCACGACGACGACTGCTACATCTCCTCTCTCGAGGTCGGTTCGGACCAGGCGTACAGTGCCAAGGTCGAACAGCGCATCCGCCGATCCAAAGGCTTCATCGAGGCCGAAAGCTACCAGGCCGCCTCCTATTACCGAGGCCGCACGGTCTCGCGAGAAGAAGGCTATTTCCTTGACACACAACACATTCAGTTCGGCGGCAAACTCGCCCCGTTCCCACGCGGTGTCATGCCGCTGCTGGGCGGATTGACCCTGCTGCGCGGGCTCGACTTCCGGCGCGGCGCGAAATCCAAACACGATCTGTGGCTTGCCTTCTCGATCTCCTGGCCACTGGAAGTGAAGGTCGACAAGCGCATGACCATCACCGTGCCCGCCGGCTCGCTGGACGTCTGGCAGGTGAACCTGCGCCCCAGCTTCAGCCACATCAACACATTGCTCGACAAAGTGGTCTCGAGCTTCCTCCCACCATTCACCTGCCACTTCGAAGCAGCCGCAACCCACCGCCTGGTGCAATTCACCTTCCCGAGCGGCCCCCTGCCCTGGCAGCCGCGCGCGATCATCGAACTCATGGCCTGATTCATGCCGCCGGTCAGCTGCAGCCGACCGGGTGTAGCGCTGAATGGTGTGGGGCTGATACCGGCGTCCCGGACGGGCAGGTGCGGTTGCCCGGAACCAGGCACGATGGACGAAAACGGATGGCTGTGGGTGCGTGGCCGGGGAGCGACCGGTGACCGGCACATTCGACGGTGGCATGTTCGATTCGGCCCGCAGTCCCACAGGTTCGGAGTCCGGACTGCGTGTGTGCTTCGATTCGTGGTGTGCGCGTGACACATTACGAACCCATCGGTCCCGAGACGCGAGACCGATGGGATACCAATACGGTAGCCCGGTTCGATGAGGTCGACTCACTGTCGGAATTGCTGAGCGCGGTGGACTCACTGCGCGAAAAGTATGCGCCCGCAAGGCTGCTGTGCACCCTCGACGATGTGAACCAGTGTCTGTACACCAGCATGCACGCATCCCACAGTGGCCTGCTCGACCACGACGAGCCCGAGCACGGCGACGATCGCATCGCCGCCCACCATGCCGACAACGCCCGAATCGCGCACATCGTCGCGCTCCTGGACGCCCCCGACTCGCGGATCGCCTGGGAGACGCTCGCGGGTACGCGCACCGCGTCCCGGACCGATCTCGAGGCGCTCGTCGAAATCAATCGAGCACCGCAGCGCGCCATCGACGATGTGGTGATAGTCCAGCGTGCGCCGGTCCCGCGCGATGATCTCGCCCTCGCCGCCATCCCGAACGGCTATTTCGTCGATGACTGGAACACCTTCCAGAACCACGCCGTCATCCGGCGGATGGCGGCTCACGGGTATCGCCATATCGCGACCGGCGCAGCGCTTCTCGGCTTCGACCGCCCCACCCCGCCGACCGAGTCCCAGGCCGGCGCGGTAGTCCAGGACCTGGCCTTCCTCTATGGTATTCCGAGCTCTGCGGTGTGGCCCGAACTGGCGAAACTGCTCAGCGCACAAAGGATTCTGCTCATCGGCTACGCCGAGGACTTCGCGGACCTGCTCGAGTAGACAACCGGGGGGGACGCCCGCTCCGCAACCTCAGCAGGCTTGTCCGGGCCGAGAAAGCGCGTCATCAAAGGTATGCAGAGCAACTGGATCGCTTAGCCCAGCAGCCGCGGCTGCCCTGAGGATCAACGGCACGAAGTGAATTCGGGCCGCTTCGGTGACCGCTATGATCTGAATCTTGCAGACCAGGATTGCGAACTCGGACTGACTCGGCGCGCCCGAAATGTTTTGTGTGGCAGTCGGTATTGCCCTCATTCAACACCTCGAAATCGGTGGCGTGGTGGTGAGGACCTTCCCGCCCCAGGGTCAGCGTCGCGACACTTTCGGCGTGCAAACCTGTCGGAGGTGACAGGTAGTTTCTCGGCGAGTCGGCATCGCCGACAGCACAATCGAACGCTGAGGACAACGAACATGGGCCTATACATCTACGCACATGAGGTGGCCACGCTGCAGCCGTGGCACGAACGCCTCGACGAATGCAACGTCGACGAAAACGGACACGAATACGTTTCCGCCGACCCTGGCTTCGAGCGCTCGATGAGGGGGCTCTTTGCGGGAGGCTGCTATGAAAGGAGTGGGAAGACCTACGAATTCTTCGCGGGGGGATACAGCGAATACAACGACTTTCGGGAAACCCTCTGCCGTGCAGTCCATGTGGTCGGTCCGCGGACGATCTGGGAAGAACCTGATGCCTGGGCGGACACGCCCTTCTTCGAGCTCATCAACTTCGCGGACAATGAGGGACACATCGGACCGATCTCGGCGGCCGACCTCGCCGAAGACTTCAACACCCACCGCGATCAGATAACTGCACGCCTCAGCGACGACTTCCGTCAGTACTACGAGCACTGGGCAACGGCTTTGCAATTGGCAGCCGGTACCGGCATAGTCACATTGCACTGAGCCGCATACGCCGATCATGCGTCCGCCAATTGGGACGCGTTATGTGCAGAGTGTGTCGAAGCGTCCCGTCCGATCGGACTTCGCCTGACCTTCTGGTCATCGTCGGAGGCGATGACAAACCACCGTCGCAAACCTGGCGCACCAATACGTCACGGCGACAACGACCCTCGGCTGATTCTGAAACGGGGCTCAGCGTCCGCTCACGCCGTCATGTTTTGCGGAAAGCTGCCTGGCATGTCGATCGACTATGCGATGGCGGAGATATAGCGATCGACAAACCAGCGTTGGATGATGCGCACAATCGGGCCGCCGGCGCGGGTGTACCACGCGCCACGCCGGGAGAAGGCGGCAACCATGCCGTAGACCGACTCGTCGGCGGGGTCGAATTCGACGGCGAAGACTTCCTCTCCGATCAGGGGGTGCCGGGGAAGGGTGCCGTAGGCGAAGCCTTGGCGGTTGGCCTCGTTCAGGACGTAGACCACCCGGCAAGGGGCGGTGATGCTCAGCGGACCCCAGCCCAGGCGGATGGTGAGTTGTGTGCCGGGTTGGGCGGTGGCGGTGCTGGCCCGGTCGAAAACCCCGGTGCCGCGCTGCATTTGGAAGGCCAGGACCTGTGCGGCTGCCTCGTTGAATGCAGGTCGCCCGGAACCGATTTTGCGGCGACGGGTGAAATGATCGTAGCCCGAGGGGAACTCACCCCGGGTTGCCCCGACATCGGGGTAGGTGAATGCGACCGCGGCCGGCTGATGGAACATCTCTACATCTTGGCCTGGACTCCAGCCGTCGGCCGATCCGCCTAAAGCCCGTCGATCGCGGCGCCGAGGTCTGCGCCGTAGCTGGCCCAGCACAGGATCGGTTCTCCCGGCCCTGCACGATGGCCCATGAACCAGTCCCCGTGGTGGTTGGCGTGGTCTACCGAACGGGCAAGGCACAGACTGGAAAAGGCGATGATCAGGTCGACCGCCAGGGGCACGCCTTGGCCCGAGCGCGGTCCGTCCAGCAGCACCGGAGTAGCGGGATCCAGCAGTTCCACGCCATCGTCAGCAGCGCGGACCCGGATCTCTTCGAGAGTCCACCCGTCAGGGAGAGTGCCTGTACCTGTCACCGAATGATTCTTTCCCAGCGGCATTTCGGGCACGCGGGCGGCTCCTACGAGGCTATCTCCCCACGCGCTGCGCGCGGGCGACGCGTGGCGTTCGACGCCGCCGCGCACGCGCCTCGGGTAGTCGAAACTGCTGTCGAGGCGCTCGGCAGATTGCTCATACGTGCGTCTGGGTGGCGCGAAGGTAGGCACCGGATTGCTTGGTCCACAACAGGATCAGGGCGGTAAGGCCCACCAGCCAGATCAGCACGGTGAGCGCGATCTCAGGCGGGGTGCAGGCTGTCCCGATCACGGTGATCAGCAGGCTGAGAGTGTTCAGTCCGAACAGGACACTGCAGGTGGGGCGTGCCCAGCTTCGTCCTGCGCGGATCATCCACGCCATCCAGATCCACAACCCGATGGAGACCAGGGAGACCGCGGTGCCGAAAACGTACGCGACGAGGACAACGATGTCGTGCTCGTGATCGGTCAACCGTCCCGCGGCATCGGAATCGGCTGCCACCTGGCGTGCGTGGGGGAGTTGGGTGAAGCTGTACAGCATCTCGATCAGAGTGAGTGATGCACCTGCGAGCATCGAATAGAAGGCGTAGGTAACGGTTTTCGGCGGCGTCGGCTTGCCGGTCGCGTGCACGCCGTGATGTGGCTGGCCCGATCCGAAGGGCTCGTAGTCGTATTGCCCGGGATGGGGCGGATGCTGATCGGGGATCATCGGGGCTCTTTCTCGAACGCCCGGATCGACCCGGGCGAGCTATTGCAACACGAGTGAGCCCCGCGCGCAGCGGCTGGCGGTCACCCGGACAGGACGACCAGACGCGGGCACCTGGTCGTCCTCCAGGCATTTCCAGGTGATCGTCAATTCAGGATCTCGCCACGCCTGACGGTCGAGAGCCGATCTCGCCAGGTCTGCAACTGTTCGGGTGTGAGGCGCGTCCAATCGGTGACCTCGCCGACGATGCGCAGCGGGGCGCTACTGCGGTACGAACGGGTCGGGTTGCCGGGGAACTTCTTGTCGGTCACGTTCGGGTCATTCTCGAACTCCCCGGTCGGCTCCACCGCGTATACCCGCGGAATCGCCTCGCCCTCCGACAGTTCCGCGGCGATCTCCGCGGCAAGACCTGCCCCATCGACGAGAGCGGTGAAATAGATGTGGTTCATCACGATCTCACGGCGGTAGTTGGATGGGCGGCCCGCGGTGAGGAAGTCGCCCACGCGCAAATCCGCGATCGTGCCATGGAAGAACGGTCCATCATCGAGCTTTCCGGACACGTGAATCCTTTCCTCTGCCTGGTGGAACGAGCGATTCTGCCGCATCACCCGGGCCTTGCCGCAAGCCCCGGGCTATGTCCTATCCTGAAGGTAGAGGGCATCGATACCGCCGATGCCCACGGGCCGCGTCGGCTCAGGTGAGGTAGACGGCCACTCCGATCGCCGCGGCGCACGCCAGCACCAACACTTGCAGAATGCGGTCACCCAGCACGATCTCTTCGGGTTCACCGGCCCCTGCCCCGTCGATGTCGACCGCGTACCGCAGGATGGCGATCGTGAAGGGCACCATCGAGATTGCGAACCAGGGATTGTCCTTGTGATCGGCCTCGAATGCCCACAGCCCGTAGAAGATCACCACCGCCGTGCCCGACAGGGTCCACACGAAACGGAGATAGGTGGGCGTGTAGTACCGCAGTGACTTGCGGATCTTGGCGCCGGTGTCGAGGGCGATCTTCATCTCGGCGTAGCGCTTACCCGCGGCCATGAACAACGAGCCGAAGGCCGCGATCAGCAAAAACCATTGCGACAGCGCGATATCGGCCGCCGCGCCGCCGGCGATCGCACGCAGCAGGAACCCGGACGACACGATGCAGATGTCGAGCACCGCCTGATGCTTGAGCGCGAAGCAGTACGCGAGCTGGATGCCGATGTAGACCGCCATCACCACGGCCAGCTGCGCCGACGCCGCGAACGAGAGCAGGATCGAGCTGGTCAACAGCACCACCGACAGCGCATACGCCAGATTCACCGGAACCACACCGGCGGCGATCGGCCGGTACCGCTTGGTCGGATGCGCCCGGTCGGCCTCGACGTCGAGAGAATCGTTGACCAGGTAGATTCCCGAGGCCGCCAGGCAGAACACCACGAACGCGATACCGACGTGCAGATCGCGGGTGAGGTCGGAGATGGCAAAGGTGTCGGTACCCGGAATCGTCCCCGCAGCCAGCGGTGCCGCCAAGACCAGGATGTTCTTCACCCACTGACGCGGCCGCACAGCCTTGATCAGGCCTCCGGCCAGGGTCTTGGGTGGTCCGGCGAGGACGGCCTCGTCGAGTTCGATGGTGGTCGGCTCTTCGCTCATGACAGCATGACTGCTTCCTTTGGAGGCGGACGAATCGTGCAGTGCTGCACTGTGCATCGATGAGACCCCCCGCAACACCGCCTCCGACATACTCCCAAACACCGGGCCCTATGTCTCGGGTCAATCAATCTGGGCATCGAGTCGACCGATGATCATGCGTAGTTCGCGGGCCGCACGCGGCGACAGTGCCGCGATCACGAAGTTGAGGAGGTGGCGGGCCTCCACTGGACTGCCACAACAGAAGTCGTGCACATCGCCGTACTCGTAGTAGAGCCACAGCTCGCGCGCGGGACGGCGAACGTGGGTCTTCCACAGGCGCACGGACTTCGCGACGTCCCCCGCGTGCAGGTAGTTCCGAGTGCGTTCGAGGCGGTCGATCTCAGCGAGCGCTGAGGACGACAGTCCCTCGATGATCGGCTCGGCGCTGTGGGATCGGCGGCGCGGCGCGGCGCGGGCGCGGATCTCGTCCGGGCGCTTACGCGGCATGGGCCTTTCGGCTGGAGTTCATGTCGAGCATGGTGCCATGATGCGGACGGTCTTGCCTGCTGTTTATTGCAGTGCCGCAGCCTCTTTCCCGAGAGTGGTCGCCTCGAGGATCACGAGGGCACTCAGGGGGATTCGGTCGGTCAAATCCGTTGTCGTTCGACAGAATTCGGGATTGGTCGAGACCGCAAGACTCCCGACGGATTTGACAGGCCGTCAGCCAGTCAAGCAGGCGCTATCCCGAGTTCGGTTGCTACATAAGACATGTCGTCCGCACCCGCCCTGTTCGAAAACGCCTCGAATGCGAGCTCATTCGGATGCTCGGCTTCGCCGATAGTGCGCAGCGTCCCGACGATCAGAGCGACCAGCCGAGCCATTGTCGGATTCGTCGTTCCGGTCCTGACCGGCGGTGTGATCCAGCCTTCGAACTCGGCGTTACCTTCGAACCCGTAGGGAGCGCCCCATATCCATCCCAGCTCCCGCATCGGGGTGTGCAGTGCTCTCGCGTCCGCCTGGGTACCGATCGAGGCCACGCCCCGAACGGCGTCGTCATCGGACCTGCTGAGCTGCACGAACAACAATCGTCCGGGGATCGACAGGTTGAGATAGCCGAGCCCCGGCAAGGTGGTCAACACCCACTCGAGACGATCCGCGAACTCATCCCACCCCGAACACCGCGCGGGCAAACCGCGCCCGGTGGGGCGATCCGAAATCGCCGCACCGACCTTCGGCGGACGCCTCGGCCCCAGGTCTCCATAGGCGCTGAGGCGCAAATTCGCTGGCGTAGTGAGCAATCCGTCTCGCAGCACCGCCACAACCGACGCCGCGACCTCGTCCCGGTAGTCGGCGCCGTGTCGCCAGCCGGTCCACCACTCCCGAGCGCGCACCTCGGCAGGCCTGCCGTCGGCCGCGGCTCGGTCATCGTAGGCCTCGACCGGCCTCCACAACGGTTGCTCTAACGGCACCAATTGGCCGGATTCGCTATCGCGTCCCATCGCGAACGATGTCGTCCGCTGCGCCTCGAGCACCGACCGCAACCGAGCAGCCGCAATAGCATCGTCCGGCACCGTAACCCGGACCTCGATGCCTTTGTCCTCCGCCCAGAACAAGACCCGCTGCCCCGTCAGAGTGTCCCGCACCTGAACGCTATCGCCATCCACCGGTGAGACAAGCTGCTCGTGATCGCCCCACTCCGGAAACAACACCCACGAAATATCCGCGAGCACGCCCGCCCAATCACCTTCGACCACAACCACTCCCGTCCTCAACGCCCAACCTACACACCACAAACGCACCAGCCTCCCCGCCCAACCAGTACCCGAACGCACCACGCACCAGCCGAAGCGGTCGACGCGAGCTAGCGGAATATCAAGCAGCGCTGAGGATCTGAACTCAGCGAATGACCGCTACGCTGATCGAGAGCAGCGGGCCTCATTGCCTCTGCGGGAGTTGAGGATTGAGCGGGTCGATTCGCATATGGGGAGATCGAAGTCGTCGGACACGTCGGCCGAGGTCCGTCAGCAGTGGCTGTTCGAGCGCCTGGTGGAGGAGGTGTGGTCGAACGGCCCCACCGAACACTGGTACGAGCTGAACATCACCTACGTCGCCGCGGGTTCGTCGGTGAAGATGAAAACCGAGGCCAGTCTGCAGGATGGCACGACAGTGCTCGACCGACCGCTGGGCTTCACAGATATCCCGCAACAACAACGTACGTTGATGTACGAGCCCGGTCGGGGCACGTGGTTCACCCAGCATCTGACCATCAGCCGCACCGGTGACGCGCTCGCCGAGTACGGATACGACGAGCCCGAATGCTTCCCATTCGGTCGTGCCGACCTCGAGGAGGATCTGCATCTCTACCCACGAGAGATCGTGCCGCAATGGATCATTGACCGCTCAACACGGAATCGGCCCGCGCCCTCAACCGAGGTGAATGGGTTTGTGTCGCTGCCGTCACCGGTGGCACCACGATCGGATGAACAACTGCTCGAGCGCCGGGTCGCCGAGGGGGCGGGAACGAGTCCAACACCAGGGTCGTAGACCTGCTAGGTCTGTAAATGCCAGTCGCACAACGCCAGTGATCCGGCCCGCACCCGACGGGGTCTCGCTCGCCTTGCCGGGCGAACCGAATCGGTCATCGAGCGTGACCGAGCCGCCTCAGGCCGGTTCGCAGATAACCACCGGGATATCCCGCGTAGTGCTGCGCTGATATCCGTCGTACGGGTTGCCAACGCCGCGGGTGATCTCGGGCCAGAGCTCGGCCTTCTCCTGCGGCGAAGCAGTGCGCGCGGTGTACGGCTTGGTTTCACCGCGCACGGTGATCTCGACATCGGGATGGGCAACGAGATTCAGATACCAGGCGGGGTTGTGTGACGCGCCGCCGAGCGAGGCGATCACGACGATCCGCTCCGGAGTGAAAATGGGCGCGCTCAACAATGTGGAGCGCCGCTCACCGCTCTTGCGGCCGATGGTGTGCAGCTCCAGCGTCTGCATCGAGCCGAGCCTGTGCGGCCAGCGGCCTCCGGTCAGCTTCAACAGGGTGCGGTGCCCGTTCTCCAGCACCCACGCGCCGGTTTCCGCAACCCAATCGGGGGTCTTCTGCTTGTCGCCCATGGCCTGTCCCCTCTAGTTGGCCGGCATCTTCTGTCGACATCTTCGCGAGCTTTGTGACTGCATCATGTGTGGCCGCTCCGAGTCAATAACTGGAGCCGCCGCGAGCCGGAACTGCTTTGGGTGCTCGCCGCTCGAGTCGATGGCCCGCATCTGCGATTCTGGTGCGCCGATATCGGGTTGATGGTGGGTGCACCGTGGGTGTGGCTGTCCGCGTTCGGAGCGCTCCGCTATCGCCGGTGGTGGCCGAGTGTCGTTCTGCCGGTGATTGTTTCGAGCACGGTTCTGCTGGTGTCGACAGATACACCCGCCAAACTCGGGTGGGCGACTTCCCGTGCGGCGATGGAGAAGCTGGCTACCGCCTGCGACGCGCACGAAGCTCCCACACACGCCGGGTTCTACGCAATCGACGAGATCAGCTACGGCCTCACACACTGTGCGTTCGACCTGGGTCCAGACCGGCGGTTCATCCGCGCCTATGAAGATGATCCAGGCCTCGAGGTTCCCTATTGCGAAAGCCTGGGCGGTGGGTAGTACTACTGCACCGAGCATCCGAAGCTTCACGGCGGGTTCATTTTCGACTGACAACGCTGTCGATTCCGGTCGAGGCCCGACCGGCCGGTTCCGTTCGAGCCTCGCGCTGGACCTTGGTGCAAGTCCATCCGATCATGCCGAATTGAGTAGGCTCCGGGTCGCCAGGTCGGTTCGTCAACTCCAGACGTCGTACCCGCCACCATTGGGCGGGTTCTGCGAGTATCGCCAGCCGCTGCGAATGAGTCGATCGACTGCCCGATCGAGCATTATCCGGCCCGGGGATCGGTGTTCCCACCACACTGACCAGTGCACGCAGATATCGATGTCGAGCACCGTCGCATAACTGACGTGGTCCATCTCCACGACCGATCTCTGCGCGGACAACGAGAACGGCGGCCAGCACCCGGGACCATCCCAGCCGACCCACGCGCCATCCGATCGCCGCGTCACAGCCAAAGACAGATCTCGACGGCGATTGTCGATATCGTCGACGATGAAGTCCTCACCGTCGGCAGGCGCCAACGATTGCGGTAGCCGCGCCAGAGTGTTGTCCACATACATGATGTCCCACGACGCCCATTCACCTTGCTGCAGCTCATATTGCAGGTCGAAGGCGGTGTCGACCACGGCGAGCATGGCGGCTTCGTCCACCACCTCGGTATCGACGATCACCGCGCCTTCGAACGTCGGATATGCTTGCAGCTCTGCCGGTTTCAGGTACCAATGCCCGCCGCTCGCGGCCGGTTCCGGGCCGGAGCGGTACCACCTTCCGTAGGGCTGGTTCGTCGTCAGCACCCGAATCCCGAGCTCCAAAGGCTCGAAGAGACCGTGGGATAGTTCAGCAATCGCGGCCACTGCCGATCGCGCTGCCTGGCGTTCACAATGGATTACGGAGATTCCGGGTCTCAATTCCCATTCGAGCCCGAACTCCAGTCGGATGTTGTAGCCCGTTTTGTAGATGTCATGGCCGGAGTTCTCGATGGACCGCACAGTGCCACTGTGCCGTCCGCATCTCCGCGGCAGCAACCGGATTCGGGACGAACCTCCCATCGTCCTGAGCCGGTAATGGAACACGCCAATCTGCTGCTGATCGCTCGTCGAAAAGGCTGACTCGGTACCTCGGTTGATCAATAAGGAGGGCAGCCGACGTCCTGGGGCTGCCATATGGTTCGAATAGGACACCAGCCGAGCGATCTTTGCCGCCGTTTCTGACACCTGTTCCAGTTTGAGGAGGTACCGTGACTGCCATCTTGGGGGCCTAGGGAGTCGCCCCCTCCGGGGAGGGAAGTCAAGTGGTAGACACTGCCGTATCCAGCTGTGGCGCAACGAGTTCGGCGATCAAGCGCAGCCAGCTGCGCTCGGCCCTGATCGCGGCTTCGGCCGTGTTGTACTTGGCCGGAACACCGACGGCGGTCGCCAGTGCCGATCCGGTGCTGACTCCGCAGAGCGACCCGTTCTATACCCCGCCCGCCGGGTGGGACTCGCAGGCTCCGGGCACCATTCTGAATTCGCGATCTGTCGAGGTGGCCTCGATGGGGCCGCAGGCGCAGGACGCCGACGCCTGGCAGCTGCTGTATCGAACGACCGATGTCGACGGGAACCCCATGGCGACCGTGACGACGGTACTGCGCCCGCGAAACGGTCAGGTCAAAGGTTTGATCTCCTATCAGGCCGCCGAAGACGCGTCGGCTCCACAGTGCGCTCCCTCGTTCGTGCTGCGGCAGGGCGCGCCGGTCGTCAACAAGTACGACTCCAGCCTGGATCTCATACCGATCGAGCAGATGCTGTCGACGGGTCACGCGATTTCCGTCCCCGACTGGGAGGGGCCGAAGGGGACGCTGATCGCCGCGAGACAGCCGGGCTACCTCACACTCGACGGAGTGCGCGCAGCCGAGCGTTTCGAGCCACTCGGCCTGCCCGGCACCGATACTCCGGTCGCCGCGATGGGCTACTCCGGCGGGTCTCTCGGCACCAGTTCGGCTGCGCAGATGCAACCGATCTACGCGCCCGAACTACGCCTGGTCGGGGCCGTCCTCGGTGGTTGGCGAACGGACTTCGGCAGCTATCTGAAGGTGCTGGATTCCGGTCCGTTCTCCGGTTTCATGCCGGCGATCCTGCCCGGCATGATGCGCGCCGATCCGCGTCTGGCGGCCGTTTTCGACAAGTATCTGACGCCCGCCGGGCAGGCCCTGATGGCTGCGGGTGACAGCAAATGCGCTACGTCGAACGTGGGCCAGCATCCGTTTCTGCGCATGGACGACTACCTGACGATCCCCTTCTCGCAACTGCTCGAGGAGGTACAGCCCTCGTTCGCCGATCTCGACTTCGGCCCGGTAGTACCGACCACGCCGATGCTCCACTATCACGCCGTGCACGACGAAATCGTCGACATCGCGGTGAGCGATCAGGCGGTGGCACAGTGGTGCGCGGCGGGGGCGCAAATCACCTATATACGAGACCAATTGAGCGACCACGTCAGCCTCGCGGTCACCGGGACCCCCTCAGTCCTGCGCTGGATCGACGACCGCATGGCGGGCCGGCCCGCACCGGCTGGCTGCTCGACGAGTACGGTGCCGTCCATGTAAGCCGATGGCGCCGCGACGACCCATCACTGTGTCTTGCGTCAAGATCTCGGCAGGCTTCGAGGGGTGCGGTTGACGGACGGGCTCGATCGATCCGGCCCTACCACCATTCTCTAAGTAGCCGCGTGGCGCGCGGACCGAAACGGCCATCGCGGACCCTCGAAAGATCAACGGCCCGAGGCGACTCGGGCCGTTCCGGTGTCCGCTACTGCCGATGTGCGCGCCTTCGTTGAAGCACGTCGCGCACCTGGCCGATCACATATTCTCAGTACTGTTATTGATCTTCTTGCGGCTACTGAGGAGTTTTCATGACTGAGCAGGACCCCGTGTCAGAGAGCTCGAAACAGGCGACAGAACCCGCGCGCCGCAAGCCCCCCGCAGATGTCAGCTCCGGCCTCGGCAGCCTCGGCCTCAACGACCTCCTGGACCCTAATTTCCGCTTGAAATCCAATATCCCCTCCGGCCGGCAGACAGACGACGGAGCGGTCGACCCCGCACCGGACCAACCCGAAAGTCGGTAGCCCCCATCATTGGCTAGGAGTTCACCGCTCTGGACTCCACCCTGCGAAAATTTCCGCGCGGATGCCGCGCGGCCGAAACAGCCAGCACGAGCGAGGCGAAGATCAACGGGACAGGCCGATCCGGCGACAGCGGAACGCCCGGACATGCCGCTACAAGGGTATTCACGCCGGACAGGCTGCGGCCGGGTGCTGAGGATCAATGCCCGCGATCTGCCAGGTGGGCCGATATCTTGATGCCGTGAGCGATGATGCTGTTCGGCCCGAGTGGTGTGTGGTCGCGTCGTTGTTGCCTTACCCGTACAAGGAGTCCGGTCCCAACGCTGAACTGCGCAGCCACAAGATCTTCCCGGCTGGTGCGAAGCTTCATGTGATCGGCGGTTTCGCGGGGAAGGGTCATGAGGTGGTGACCGTGGTCGGCACGGCTCACCGCCGCCAGTACGTCACCGCCCATATCCAGGCTCGATACCTCGGCGATTGGCGAGTGGCTCTGATCTATCGGCCCGCGGTGCTCCGGGCGATCCATCAGGCCGAGATCGACGACCGATGGAGCGCTCACCGCTGGAATCAGCAAGCCTACGAACTGGATTCACCCGAGTATGGCGAGTACCTCCGGCGGATCGCCGAGAGCTTCCAGCGCACTGAGCGTGATGGAACCGACGACGAGTAGGACGTCTACTTCGTGGCGTGGCCGTCGGCGAGAACGTCCGGAACTGCCGCATCCCGCGCGGTTCGGAACGGACAATGTCGGACCTCGGAAGATCAACGGGCAGTGGATCATCCAGCCACTCCACACCGGTCCTGATGTCTACTGATCGGGTTACCTATCGGAATCAGCAGAGCTATCGCGCGCACGCTTCAGAGCTAAAACAACGGCTACAATCGGTCGCGTGTCGCCCAGATGCCCGAATGTCACCAGATCGGCGGGATCAAAAGCCGCCGATGGTACGCCTCCTCGGATATCGATATTGCACACGATCTTTAAGTCGGAGCCGTCTTGATCGAAGACGAGGAGATACTCACCGTCCGAAATATGCGTTACTTGCCGGAGAATAGCCGTACTCACCGAAATGCTCCTCCTGTGGCATGGCCGGTCTTTTTGATGAGGTTACAAGATCAGTCGGACGCACTAACATGCCGCTGATATGGCTGTTCGGATTGGAGTTGAGCGGACTGACACCGAGCGTCGGTGGACAGTTCGGGGCGCGCCGCTCTACGCGAGTTCGGAGTCCGATGCCTCGGAAGCGGCTGGGTTGACCAGGTCGTAGACGTATGAGCGATCGCCTTTGAAGCTCACCCAGACTCCTTCGGGCGGAAGGTCGCCCAGCCCGGCATCATCGAACGGACGACTCGCTACGGCCCCCTCTGCCGTGCACACCGCCCACCCGAAGTCGGGAAGGCGCGCACACCGTATGTCCAGGTCGACTCGCCTGTACGACGGGAAACCGTGCGCGTCCCCGTCCCGCACGAACTCGTAGGTCAATCCGTCCACCCGCCGTACGAAGCGTATGCCCTGCATCAAGCCATCTTCGACGTCGAGATCCACCACGATCAACCGGAGCCGGGCCCTGAACGCACTAATCTGCCGCAACCCGCGCGGCCCGATGTGGCCTGCGCGGATCGGCAGAAGATCAACGGACAGAGGGCATCTCGGCGTCGGCAACCCAGGATATTGCCGATGACCTAGTGTCGAGCCCTTCGCCCGAACGTGCGGCCCACGAACTCAGGTCAGAGATAATGGTGTGGCAAGCGCCATCCCATCCCGTAAGTCCGAGAATGAAATCGAGGCTCCGATGGCAGAACCGCTCGACAAACAGGTCACCGTGTCCGCAACTATCCCGACCGAGGACTTCTACGCTGTGCCGGTGTCTGAGGACACTGAGCAGCCCGACATCAAACCCCTGGTCCCGACCGAGATCCAAGGCCTGACCGAATAGGCAGCGTCACGCCCCAGCGCTGAACAGCCCGACTCCAGATAGGTGGAGTCGGGCTGTCGTTGTCCAACACCCTCGGTTACCGCGACCCGTGGTCCGGAACGGCCAGCGCGGGTCTGCGGAAGATCGACGGGTCGAACGCATCACGGCTGTTGGCGATCGCACGCTCATGCCGCGACCCGCACGTCGGTCGGCTGTCCAAACCGGCTGGCCGACAGCAGCTTCCCAACGCACCATCATGCCGATGAGCGGTTCATCGGCACCGGCTAGCCCGAGGGTGCGACTCAGCGCTTGCCGACGGCGGTGGGCCGGACGACGAAGATGACACGGTCGGGCGCATCCTTCGGGTGCGCCGGGCCGAACGGGCCGTTGTATCGCTGGTTCAGCTCTCGGAAGAACGCGCCCGTGGGGTCCGGGTCGATGCGCTCGACGATGCCGCGCACCTCGAGGTACCGGTAAGGGTTCTCGGGGTCGATGATTGAGATCGCCACGGCCGGGGTCGCCTTGATGTTGCGATACTTGCGACGAAAGCTGGTGTGCGTGAAGCGAATGAATTCACCGTCCCACGAGAACCACATCGGGTTGACCTGCGGGCCGCCATCCTCGCGCACGGTCGCGAGGTTGGCGAACAAGGGTCGTTGCAGCAGATCCCGAAGCTCCTCGGGGATGATCTCGGCCGCGGTCGTCATCTGGTCTCCTGTCGGGCTGTCCAGTCGATCTCTTCCAACCCGGCGGTACGAACTGTATTCCCCATCCCGCGTCGTGGGACCCGGGCAGCCGCTCGATCACGCTGGTCGTACATGTGGCGCAGCCCCTCGGGGACACTGCCTAGCGGTGATTCAGCAAGTGAACGGTTGCAGTTCGCGACATACTCACATGCCGCTGATCGCGGGTTCCCGCCGGTATGCCGTCCCGGACTGGGAAGCGGGAGCAACGACCAATCGGGCGTGGCTGATGGCGTTCCGTGGGATCCTTTGGGCCGATGCGTGGCACTGGCCGTCCCAACGAAATTGAAGGGCAGCAACATGACTGAGAAGGCACCCCGAGACGACCAACCAGAAGGCACAGGGATCACCCTCGACGTCGTCGGCGATGCTGCTGAGCCAAAGCCGGGCACGCTCACCCTCACCGCTGGTGCCAAAGGAGCCACTCTGACTCTCACCGGCGGGACAGCAATTCCCGCAACAATTACCGTCGTTGACGAATCGGGCTCCCCTATCGCGCGGTACGTCGCGGGAGAGCTCGCGCCCGTTGCGCGCGGCCTTGGCGACAGCAACCTCTGGTACGTCCCTGTCTCTATGTTCAGTGGGCCGGAGACATTCGGACCGATGACTACGAGCGACTTCCGTATCGACGACGGGCCCGGCCTGAAATGAAGGCTGGCTGGGCACTTCATCACCCGGTGTTCTGACCTGACCTACCGCGACCCACGCGGCTCGACCAGCCACTCCGCTGTGACGCGTGCACCGCCGACCTGCCGCTCGGCCCCGGGGTATTCGCAAACGCCCGCTACTGCCGCTTACACATCTGTTTCGACCGGCCAAGCAGTAGTGGGTCGAACACATCGAGCTGGCGCGGAGTGGGCGATTCGAAGCAGCTGTGGCGCGTGCTGAGGAACGGGCCACACCCTGTACGCGTCAGAAGGTCGCTGCCTGATCTGCGTGGTAGGTGGTTGTGACGCCCAACGACTCATTGTCGAGCGATACGTGTGTCAGTAGTGGAATGTGTTGCGCCAGCTCCTGATACAGCCACCTGGCGACGTGCTCGAAGGTGGGGCGATGATCGAACAGCTGTGTCCACGGATCACAGGCAAGACGGTCGGCGTAGGTGTCGAGGGTGTTCGAGAGTGTCGGTGTCGACGAACCGCCCGTTGTCGTCGAGCTGGGTGTCGGAGAACGCGAAACCGACCCGCATCATCACGCTGACGACGGCGACTGGTGTGCGGCCGGACTCTCGCCAGACCGGCGATGAGAGGCCCTGACGAGCGTCGAACCGTCGTCTCATTTCGACCTTGAACACCCGTCGACCATACCCAGGGCGAGGTTCAGCAGTATCGCGCGCGAATTTAGGCGAATGCCGCGTCCCGCGCTCTGGATCGGCCAGCTCCGATAGCAACGGTTTCCGGGGTGTCTCGGCCGAGTGCACCTGGATACTGTTCGGACCGCGGCGTGATGCGGCCCTGCCGCAAGATAGGACGTCAGTATGCGAACTCGTCTTGGTGTTGTGATCTCCACCGCCGCAAAGATTCTCACTCTGTTATTTCGCTGCCGGATCGGCGTCGGCCACACCGACGAATCCGCCCGCTGCCCGTAGCCCGATCGCCGAGTGCGGGTGAGCAAGCTTCGCCCGGCTGGTAGCCCGACAACCCCTAGCCGCACAGGCCGATCCTCAGGGCAGTCGTGGCCAGATCTCCATCCAACCGTGCAATGCGGCTGCCTCGGGTTCACTGCGGTGTCGAAGATTCCGAAGCACATTGAGTTCGTTCTTGATTCGTCGTAGCTCACCGATCCGGTCAATCGACAAACTCTGCCAGTGCGAAGAATCGGAAGTTGCGCGCGCGAGTTGACCGGAGTGGCGATCGAGAAACCATCGGTACACGCAGTCTCTGTCGCGCACCGGATCGGCGATAGCGGGGCCGAATTTGTTGATCATTTCCACACGCAAGTTCATGGCATTGCGAATCTGATTCTGCCGATAGGATTCGTCGCCGGTCGTCTCGGCGATCAGTTCGCGCACCGTGATCGAGACGAGCCCAGTCGAGAGCGGTGTTGTCCGCGATGCGCATCGCTTCGTGTCCCGCGACTTCAGCGAGTCCGAGCCAGTTCGATTCAGTCGACGACGGTGCGTGCGCCCGCAGCCAGTCCTGGATGTCGGCGGGCGACAGCAGAACCAGCTGATCCAGCAGTCGCGCAATGGCACTCATTATTGTTCTCCGCTGGGTAGGAAGACCAGCGGGAGATCAGCGTGCCGGCAGTCGATCGCGCCGAATCGAGTACACGGCCAAGGCTATTGCGGCCCCACCGCACACCACTGTCGCGCCCAATCCCGCCGCGACTGCCTTCCACGCCTTCTCGACGTCCTCATCGCGTTTGGTCGCGCGGTCGAGTTGTGCTGTGCCACAGGGTTTTCCACCGTCATGCATGACCACACCGTTGCATTTGACCTCGGAGCCGGCCAGCATGTTGATTCCGATGCCGAGTCCCACCAATCCGAAGACCGCTGCCACGCTCAACAATGCAGCGACCTTTCGCGCCACCAACGAGCCCATGAATTGTCCCCCTTCATATCTGGACCGACCGCCGGCCACACGGTAGCCGACGCGGGCCGCTCCGTGCTATGCGATGCGATCGGAAGTGGTTGCCGGCGAGCCGATGTGTCGGTCGGCATCGTTAGGTTGTCGGTGATCGAAGAGTTCGGTTACCGAGGAGTCGTGGGGGAAACATGGTCGATCACAACTGGGAGCAACTGCTGGAGGAGTTGCCGTTGTACCTGTATCCGTACCCTCCCGGGGAGCACGAGGGTGCGCTGCTGCAGATCCGGGATATCGAGACCGGGTATCGAGTGTTGTTCCGCGACAACGGTGGAATCTCGGTCATTGTTCCGCTCCCCGATGAGCCGGACGAGCGACGGCGTTTGGTCGAGGTCCTCCGAACGCATCGCACGACCAATGTCGGGACGCTGTATCTGACCACCGGAGAGGTTATCCGCGCCGATGACGGACCCATGTGGGGCCCCTTCGCGGTGTTCGAGGACCCGGATGACCCGGCGGTGTGCGAAGTCTCGACCGCGTGGACCGACATCGAGAGATTTCGTAAGGAGGTCGCGGCCGCGCTGGTGGAAATCTTCCGCGAGGGCTGGGGTGCCTCACCGCAACGGCTTCGCTACACCGTCGCGAACGACGACGGTCCCGAGGCCGCCCTCTACGGGATCACGAAGGAGCTGACCGCGGTGGCTCCGGATCGCCCGACCCACCGCAACGCGACCGAAACCTGCACGAGCTGGGACGATTTCGCCGAACGGCTGGAGTGGGCGATCAACACCCTGCCCTACGGGGCAATCCTGAGATTGCACGCGCCCACCGACGATCCTGACTACACCGTCGTCGAGTTCATCAACCAGTTCAGCGTTCACACCATCGCGCTGGTGGGACCCACGTCGTCTCGTGACCGCGCGCAGTTGCGGCAGCAGATGAGCGAACTCGGCTGGGAATGGGGCCCACTCGAAGGCGAGGGCACCGAATACCCGATGTGGAATGCCGCGCCCGTACGAACGTTGCGGGATTCCACCCTGCGCCTGCTCGTGCCGCGCACGGTCGCCACCTTTCGCGACGTCTTCGATGTGACCGACCCGCGCGAGCTCACCTTCACCGCAGAAGCCCTCACCGATGACCCGACCCTGACCTACCTCGATGCGGAACTGGGCGTACCACGCGGACCACAGTGAACACTCGCCTTTCGGGCGGCGACCAGCTATCGAGACAGTGGCAATGCCCGCACTCGATGGCCGGCTATGGTCGTGAGCGCTGTGAGCCGATCCATCTGATCGAGAGGAATGAAAGTGACTGCATAGTAGTCACTTTCGGTCTCGAGCGACACCAGCGCGAACCCGAGCGGGCCGCAATACGTGCCGACGCGAGCGAGCAAGGCTTCGGTGATATCACCGGAATCCCAGTCCGCGGTTGAGGCGAGAAAGTCGGGGTACCAGTCCCACGACAGTGCCTCTGGATGGGAGGGTAAGCGCCGCAACATGTCTCGCACTTGGTTCCGCTCCTGCTTCCAGTCGCATTGTGCGATTACCCCGAGTCCGCCGAAGAATGGTTCGCCCAAAACGCTGAGCAATCCTCGCCAGAGACCCAGGTCGTGGCTCTCGTCGGGATCGGTCAATCTGTACCGAACAGTGGCGACGAGCCACGGGTAGTCGGCCAGCAGAATTTCGGCGATGGCCAGCAGCGCCGCTACGTCGTCATCGATCGGAGTCGGCGCGCTCGCGCGCAGCTGGCCGAGGGGTACCGGTATGTCAGTGGGTGCATCGACCCACCCCTCGGCCCGAACACTGTCGGGTGAGGCGAATTCCAGCACCAATCGCAGTACATCGATTGCGGCACATGCGATATCGCGGCAGGCCGCGAAACCTGTGTCCCGGATCCGATACCACCACAGTTTGTCGGAATCCGATCTGGCCCAACCGGTTTGGCGCAGTCGCTCCTGTCTCGATGCGCCGAGATCCTCACCCAGGCACAGGCTCACACCATCGTCATCCTTGGTGATCCCTAGAGACCTCGTACCCGCCGACAGGTTCATCACCGTGCACGACAGACTTCGAGTCAACACCCCAGCGAGATTCATCGCGAAGGTGTCCCACTCCTGACTGCTCATCCCCACCCCGTCACCCGCGAACTCGGTTGTCGGTCACTATGATCGCATTCGCCGCGCGGACCGCTGAGTGTCGTTGGGCCGGTGTAGGTTACGACGCTGACAGCCAGGTGCGGGTAGGGGAGTAGTTGTGGGTGCGCGTAACCAGGCTCAATGGACCAAGCAGCTCATCACTCGGCTGACCAAGGCCATGGACGCTGAAAGCTTTGCGGTGTGCGCGCCGCCGCAGCGGTGGCCCGCCACCGGGAAGCTGCTCTGGACACAGATCCACTTCGGTCCCACAAGCGAGTCCATTCCGAGGCTGACCTCGACTGTCGATGCGCACATCGAGCGCCACCGTGACGGGGGACTTCGTCTGGAAGGCACCGTGCGAATCGGATCGCCCGCTGTCGCGGAGGTCATGCGTGAGTTGCCCGGCGATGGGCTCAGTCACGGCGATATCAATCGCGGGCGCTTCGATATGTTGGATGGTTCGCCGAAGCCGCTCGTGATGGCGATCGATGCCGACGGCCAGCTCGAAGGGGCGGTGGCGCAGTACATGGAGTGCGTGCGCGGTCCCGTGCGCGAGTGGCTCGCCGAACGGTCCACGTTCGCCGCGCTGCTCGAGCCAGCACGCGAACCGACCATCGCGCCGTGGGACACCAACCCCGATCCGACGCTGCTGCGCGGAACGGTTCTGCTCTGTGTACTGGACGGCCGGGTGCGCGATGCGGCGGAGCTGATGCGGTGGTACCTCCAGCGGGATCGGTTCCACCGGTGGGACAGTCTCGAGGATGCGTCCGCGTTCGATGCCGCGGTGCGCGAACGGTTTCCCGCCTATGCCGCGCAGATGTGAGTTTCCGTGCGATCGAATGACCCCCCGCCTTTCGCTATGCCATTGGTTTTCGCTATATTCGCCTCCGCAGCTGGTTCGCCGGAGGTGGAGTCGAGGAGCCCCTGACCCCAACCCGATGGCGTCGAAGCCCGACGGTGCGTTCGCGCGCCGGTGGGCGAGAGGGAACCCGGTGAGAATCCGGGACTGTCCCGCAGCGGTGAGTGGGAACGACAGCCGTCATTCGCACTGGGCGCCGGAAGTATGCCTGGGAAGCGACGGTCAGTAGGACCAGCCCCGGGCCTCGAGCGTCGGGGCCGACCCCATCGGGGTCGATGCCCACGAGTCCGAAGACCTGCCCGCTGTGCCGGATACGCCGTATCCGGCGGTCGTCGCCTCGTGGATTGGGCGTTGCGCCGAGTGGACCCGGGCACGGGAACGATGCTGCTGTGGGCTCGCTGGGTGTGCGCTCGTTATGGGTGGCGGTCACTGGCTGCTGAACCATGGAGTTCATTCGATGTCGAACCCTGAAAACACCTTCACCGCAACAGTGCTGGGGCTACCGCGTATCGGTCCGAACCGGGAGCTCAAGAAGGCGATCGAAGCGTACTGGGCCGGGCGCAGCGACGCCGCCGCCCTGCACGAGGTCGCCCGGAACCTGCGCACCACCGCGCTCACCGCCGCCCGTGATGCCGGGCTGGATTCGGTTCCGGTCGGCACGTTCTCGTACTACGACCAGGTCCTCGATACCGCGGTCCTGCTGGGCGCACTGCCCGAGCGGGTATCGGGTATCGCCGATGAACTGGACCGTTATTTCGCTGCCGCGCGCGGCAACGCCGAGGTCGCGCCGCTGGAAATGACCAAGTGGTTCGACACCAACTACCACTACCTGGTGCCGGAGTTGTCGGCGGCGACGCAGTTCTCGCTGCATCCGGACAAGCCGCTGGCCGAGCTGAAAGAGGCACTGGCGCTGGGTGTTCCGGCACGGCCGGTGGTGGTCGGGCCGATCACCTTCCTCAAGCTCGCCAAATCGGTCGACGGCAGTGATCTGCTCGACCTGCTGCCGAGCCTGCTGCCGCTGTACGAGCGACTGCTCACCCAGCTGGCCGAGGCGGGCGCGACCTGGGTGCAGATCGATGAGCCGAGCCTGGTCACCGACCTGTCCGCCGCCGAGCTGGCCGCGGTGCGCGACACCTATCAGCAACTGTCGCAGGCGAGTTCGCGGCCCTCGATCCTGGTGGCCACCTACTTCGGGCGAGTGGGGGAGGCGCTGCCCGCGCTCGCCGAGACCGGCATCGAGGGCATCGCGCTCGATCTGGTCGCCGGTGGTGACGCGGATGTGGCTGCGGCGCAGTCGATCACGAACAAGCTGATCGTGGCGGGCGTGGTCGACGGCCACAACATCTGGCGGGTGGATCCCGATCACGCGCTGCCGCGCCTGACCGGTCTGCGCGAAGCCGGTGTGAGCGTTGCCGTGTCGAGCTCCTGCTCGCTGCTGCACGTGCCGTACAGCCTCGCACCCGAGACCGATCTGGATGACCGGCTGCGCAGCTGGCTGGCGTTCGGCGAAGAGAAGATCGCCGAAATCCGCGTGCTGGCAACAGCTCTCACCGACGGCGAGACCGCGGTCGCCGAGGCACTCGCGGTCGCGCGCACCGCCGTGGCGGACCGCAAGGCCGATCCGCGCCTGCGGGTCGAGTCGGTGCGCGAACGCCTGGCTGGTCTGGACGCGGACGCGATCAGCCGCACCCCGGCCGACGAACGCCGCACGGTGCAGCAGGAGCGGCTGAACCTGCCGCTGCTGCCGACCACCACCATCGGCTCCTACCCGCAGACCAGCCGCATCCGGATCGCCCGCGCCGAGCTGCGCAAGGGCGAGATCGACGCCGCCGAATACGACGCCCGCATGCGCGCCGAGATCGCCGAAGTCATTGCGCTGCAAGAGGAAATCGGACTCGACGTGCTGGTGCACGGTGAGCCCGAGCGCAACGACATGGTGCAGTACTTCGCCGAACAGCTCGACGGGTTCGCCGCCACGATCAACGGCTGGGTGCAGTCCTACGGCACCCGCTGCGTGCGCCCGCCGATCGTGTACGGCGATGTGGTGCGCCCGGAGGTGATGACCGTGCAGTGGATCACCTACGCACAGTCCCTGACCAGCAAGCCGGTCAAGGGCATGCTGACGGGTCCGGTCACCATCCTGGCCTGGTCGTTCATTCGCGACGATCAGCCGCTGGCCGATACCGCCCGCCAGATCGCACTCGCGATCCGTGACGAGACCGTCGATCTGGAGAGCGCCGGCATCGGCATCATCCAGGTCGACGAGCCCGCCCTGCGCGAGCTGCTCCCGCTGCGCAAAGCCGATCAGGCCGCGTACCTGGAGTGGGCGGTGGACGCGTTCCGCCTCTCGACCGCCGGCGTCGCGGACACCACCCAAATCCACACGCACCTGTGCTATTCGGAGTTCGGTGAGGTCATCGGCGCTATCGCGGGCCTGGACGCCGACGTCACCTCCATCGAGGCCGCCCGCTCGCATATGGAGGTCCTGGACGACCTCAACGCGGCCGGTTTCGATCTCGGTGTGGGACCGGGTGTCTACGACATCCACTCCCCGCGCGTGCCCGGTACCGAGGAAATCGAGAAGTCGCTCGCCCTGGCTCTCAAAGCCGTTCCCGCCGAACGACTCTGGGTCAATCCAGACTGCGGTCTCAAAACCCGTCGCACCGATGAGGTGACCGCATCGCTGCGCAACCTGGTCGCGGCGGCCAAGGCGCTGCGCTGATAGTCCCGGCGCCGCACTGACGAACGGCCGGGGTGTTCTCCCGCGTGGAACACCCCGGCCGGTCGGTCACCCGGTCGAACGCACCGCGGGCTCGGTGTGGTGGCCGTGTTCGAAGCGTTTGTGCAGCGAGGCGTCGATCGCGTCGTAGCTGCGATTCTTGGTCTCGGGCACGAACCGGGTGACGAACATCAGGCCCAGCAGGCAGATGACACCGAAGATCAGGAAGGTCTGGCCCTGCCCGAGGACCGTGGCCAGCGGCAGGAATGCTTGGCTGACAACGAAATTGGAGAACCAGTTGACCGTGGTCGCGGCGCTGGAGCCCTGGGCGCGCAATCGGGGCGGGAAGACCTCACCGACGAGCACCCAGAACACCGGACCCAACCCGCCCGCGAAGCACGCGATGTAGAGCACCATGAAGACCAGCGACAGTGTCGGACTCATCTCGGCGATGAAGCTCAGACCCAGCAGCGACACGGTGAGCAGCATGCCCAGCAGCGAGACGATCAGCACCGGCCGACGCCCGAAGCGATCGACGGTGCTCATCGAGACCACCGTCATGGCCAGGTTCACCACGCCGATGAAGACCGAGTAGAAGATCGAATTCGATGCCGTCAGACCGGTTTGCGCGATGATGGTCGGTGCGAAATAGATGATGGTGTTGATCCCGCCGAACTGCTGAATCGCGGCCATCGTGACCCCGACGATCAACGCCGGGCGCACCCGCGGCGCCAGCAGCGATCGCAGACCCGCGGGCTCGCGCCGCCCCGATCCATGCTGCTGTTCGCTGCGCCGGAAGCGCTCCACCAGACGATCGGCCGCCTCGGTGCCCGCCACACCGGCGACCAGCCCCCGGGCCTGATCGACCCGCCCGTGCGCGAGCAGCCACATATAGGACTCGGGGACCACGAACAAGGTGCCCAGGCACAGCACCACCGCCGGGATGAGCCCGACCGCGAACATGGCGCGCCAATTCCCGCTACCGGCGAAGGCCAGATCGACCAGGTAGGACACCACGATGCCCACGGTGATCAAGAGCTGGTTCATGCTCAGGATCCGGCCCCTGATCTCGGCGGGAGATATTTCCGACAGGTACACCGGCACCGTCGCCGAGGCCGCGCCCACCGCCAGCCCCAGCACGACCCGCGCGAGTAGCAGGACCCAATAGTGGTGGGCCGCAACCGCGAGCAGGGTGCCCAGGATGAACACCGCGCTCTCGACCGCCAGCGCGTTTCGTCGACCCAGCCGGTCCGCGATGCGGCCCGCCGACATGGCTCCGGCCATCGCGCCGATCAGCAGCACGCTGACGATGCTGCCCTGCTGCACCGAGTTCAAATCGAATTCCGCGCTGATGAACAGCAGGGCTCCGGAGACGACACCGGTGTCGTAGCCGAAAAGGAAACCGCCGACCGCGATGATCGTCGCCCACAACACGACCTTGCGTTTCCCGTCCGCGGGTATGTGCTCGAGCGAACCGTGAACTCCCGTATCCCGAGAGAATCCCTGCATAACGTCGCTCCCGTCACCTGCCGGCCACTGCTGAAGGTTGGGTGGAAACGCTGCGCCGATCGAGAATGGGCTGGTCGAGAGCTCGGCTCAGTTCACAATGACCATCATCGGGGACATACCGCCGGATCCAGCGCCAATCGGTTTGCGATTCGATAACTCCGTTGCCGTGCGCACGATTGGCCGTGACGGAATCAATAGACTCGGGTGCCGGTGTCACCCTCGTGTTCGCCCGGACCGAAGGAGCCATTCGTGACCCCGATTCCGCAGAATTACCGTAACCGTCCGGTCGCTGTCGTCGGCGCGGGCACGCTCGGACGCCGGATCGCCCTGATGTTCGCCACCCGGGGCGGCCAAGCCCACATCACCGACCCGAATACCGAACAGGGTGAGCAGGCCGTCGCCTATGCCATGGCCGAATTGCCCACGGTGGCAGCGAAAGTCGACGGCGGCACCCCGGGAACGGTCACCTACGTGCCGGATCAGGCCGATGCCGTGGCCAATGCGTGGCTGGTGGTCGAGGCGGTGCCGGAGAAACTGGAATTGAAGAAGGCGATCTTCGCGCAATTGGAGACCGATTGTGCCGCCGATGCGATCATCGCCTCGAATTCCTCGTCGTATGCGAGCCGTTTGTTCACCGAGGGACTGAAAACCAACGATCGCATGCTCAACACGCACTTCTATATGCCGCCTGCGGCGACCGCGCTCGATGTCATGTCCGATGGGAACACCGCGCCCGAGATCATCGATTTCGTGCTGCGCACTTTTCCCGAGTACGGACTGCATCCGTTCCATTGCCGCCGGGAAAGCACCGGATTCATCTTCAACCGCATCTGGGCGGCGCTGAAACGGGAATCGCTCGAGGTGGTCTACGAAGGCGTGTCGGTTCCCGAGGACGTCGACGCGATGTTCGCGATGAATTTCGGCACCAAGGCCGGGCCGTTCCGAATGATGGATCAGGTCGGTCTCGATGTCGTGCTCGATATCGAGGAGCATTACGCCCAGGAGAATCCGAATCTGCCCGAAGGCCCGCGCATCCTGCTGCGCAAGTACATCGACCAGGGCAAGCTCGGGGTGAAAACGGGCGCGGGCTTCTACGACGACTACCCCGAGCCGAAGCAGAGCTGAGCCGGAGGGCGACCTCATGACCGAACTGCTCGCACTGGATTTGAAAGCACGTGCGATGCACGCCATTTCGCTGGACGGCAGCCGGGTGCGCACCCTGGTCGAGGGCCTGGACGCGACGCCCGACGGCATCGTGGTCGATCAGGGGCGCGGCCACATCTACTGGACCAGCATGGGCGCACCCGACACCCGCCCCGAACCCGGGGGCGAGCCACCGTTCTTCCGGCGCAACGGCAAGATCGAACGCGTCGACTTCGCCGGCGAGCAGCGCACGACGATCGTTCCGGCCGGCGGGTTCACCACCGGCAAGCAGCTCACCGCCGACTTCGCCGCGGGCAGGCTCTACTGGTGCGACCGCGAAGGAATGCAGGTGCTCACCTGCGACCTCGACGGCGGCGATCTGCATGCGCTGGTGGTTACCGGCGAAGGCCCCGAAGATGCTGAGGTAGTGCGTAATTGGCCCGTCGGCATCTGCCTCGATCTGGACCGCAGGCTCCTGTACTGGACCCAGAAGGGCGCATCGAAGGCCGGTGACGGCCGAATCTTCCGGGCCCCACTGAAATTGCCGACCGGTGCGTCCCCGCGCCACCGGGGCGATATCGAACTGCTGTGGCAGGACCTGCCCGAGCCGATCGATCTGGAACTGCTCGATGACGGGACGCTGGTGTGGACCGACCGCGGCAAGGCCCCGGAAGGCAACACCCTCAACCGGGCCACCGTACAGCCCGCCCCCGGGCCGCCACAGATCCTGTCGAGTGGATACCGCGAAGCAATCGGCGTCGCGGCTGTCAGCGAATCTCGTTTCTACGTCAGCGATTTGGGTGGATCGATCCGGCTGGTCGATCTGTCCGACGGCACCGACGAGGTGATCGCCCGCCCCGGCGGCCCGCTGACCGGACTGGCATTGGCCGATCTGGGGTAGACCGGCGAGACCGCCGCATCGAACACGGCAACTCGTCGGCAGGGTCACCGGGCAATCGATGATCGCGTAATACGCTGGGCTGATGCGCCTAGGGGTGTATCTGCCGCCGTTCGGGGAGCTGGCCGATCCGAGGGTGCTGGCCGACCTCGCGGCCGAGGCCGAGGCATCGGGTTTCGATGGAGTCTTCCTGTGGGACCACGTGATTCGACCGCAGCGGCCGGGGTTGCCGGTGTGCGATGCGTGGATCGCCCTGGCCGCGATCGCCGCCGCCACCCGCACGGTGCGGTTCGGGCCGCGGGTGACGCCGTTATCGCGGCGGCGTCCGCACGACGTGGCGCGACAATCCGTCGCGCTGGACCAGCTCAGCGGCGGCAGGTTCGTGCTGGGCGTCGGATTGGGGTCGAACACCGGCGGTGAGCTCACCGCGCTCGGGGAGGAGCCCGATGCCCGGGCGCGGGCCCGGCTGCTCGACGAAAGCCTCGAGGTGATCACCGCGCTGTGGAGTGGCGCGGTGGTCGATCACCACGGACCGCACTTCCAGGTGGACGGGTTGAGTTTCCTACCGCGTCCACTGCAGGTTCCCAGGATCCCGGTCTGGGTCGCGACGCAGTCGCTGAACCGGGCACCGCTGCGCCGAGCGGCGCGATTCGACGGGTGCTGCCCCGAGGCGTCCCCGCCCGACCTGGTCGCGATGCTGGAGCTCATCGGCGAATTCCGTGGCAGCTTGGACGGATTCGAGATCGCCGTCGCCGGTGCCGCCGACCGGGATCCCGATGCATACCGCGCCGCCGGAGCTACCTGGTGGCTGGTGCAGATACCCGAGATCAGCACGCGAGCCCAAGCGTCGGCGGTGATCCGCGACGCGGCGGCCCGGTTGATCGGTCTCGGCCGATGAACCGGGGCCGGGAGTCCGGCGAGGCAGGGTCGGCGGACCGCGCTCAGGTCCTTCGAGCTGCCGGGTTCGATCGGCCAGGAATGTCAGCACGTCGGTGTTGGCGCGGGCGCCGACGTCGACGGGATAGTTGTGACCGGCTCCTTCGTAGGTGATGAGGCGAGCGTCGGGCAGCGTCTCGGTCAGTCGTACCGCTGCGGCGTACGGCACCGCCTCGTCCGCGGTGCCGTGCAGCACGAGCGCGGGTGCGGTGAGGGCGGCAACCTTGTCGGGGGTCATGTCGTAGCCGGCGATGGCGAGGTCTACGGGTCGAGGCGATCTCGATCATCGGCAACACGACCCGTTGTTGAATCGGAGAATATGTGCAGTGGGCTATGTCAAATGGATAGGCACAATTGCCCACCTCGATGCTCCAAAGCGGCTCATTGAACAACCGATCGGGGATATCGGTGTCGTAGCGGCCCGATAGGCTGGCGGCCGTGATGAGGATTCGCCATTTGATTTTGTTCGGTGTTGTGGCAGCGGGTGTGACCGCGTGCGGGGACTCGGGGTCGGATTCTTCGGAGAGTGCTTCCGCGCCGCCGATTCGCACCTCCTGTGCCGCCGCCGCGGCCAACGGATCTGTCATCAGCACCGAAGTGCGGTTGGATGTGCCGTTCACGCTTCAGCTTCCGAAGCTCGAGGATTGGCAGGCAAAGCCGGTGGAGGGGGATGATTCGGTGCTGCGTCTGGTGGCTTGGCCGGCGGGCCGGACGGGCAGCGCGACCATCACTCTCGGGGTGTCCGCTCCGCGCAGCGCCAACATAAGCGTGGTCTCCGCAATGGCCGGCGACTGGAAGCAGTGGCGAAACGAATCCGTCCAGGTGTGCGGCGGGGGTGGCAACCGGTTCGGTGGAATTCTGCCCGCGTCCGATACCCGCAGCGTCGATCTCTACCGCGAGTTCCTCGATTTCGATTATCGCGCAGGGGAAATGGTGTACCCGATCAAAATGAGGGTCGACGCCCCGGCGGCCGATCGAGACCGCTATAAATCCGATATCGATACCTTCGTCGACGGTCTGCAGGTCGTACCGACGCCTCCTGCGGGTTGAGCGGAGTGACGCAAGTGCGCCGTCGCGGGTGAATTGCGAGGTCGCGGTGGCGTTTTGGACGCTCGCGTATGCTGGCGCGCTTCTCGGCTATGCGAAGGTGACTGTCTGGTCGGTATTTTCGGAGGGCACGAATCACCGAATACCGAAGAGGATCATGTCGACAACGACCAGACTGACCGCGCTGTTCGCGGCCGCCGCGGTCGCGCTACTGCCGTCGCTGCTGCCGGCGGCCGCGCAGGGGAGTCCCGATTCGCCGCAGTACGCCCCCACCATGCTGATCCTGGACGCGTCCGGATCCATGCAGCGCCCCGATGTCGGTGGCACCATGATGGATTCGGCCAAGCGCGCCGTGCGCGGCTTCGTCGGTTCCGCTCCCGCCGAATCGAAGGTGGGACTGGCGGTTTACGGCACCGGCACCGGTAACGCCGAGGCGGACAAGGCGGCCGGGTGCCGCGACGTGCAGGTGCTGCAGCGTCCCGACACCCTGGATCGCGGCTCGCTGACCGGTGCCGTGGACGGCATTCAGGCCCGGGGCTGGACACCGATGGGTGTGTCGCTGCGCAAGGCCGCCGAAGCGCTACCGAGCTCGGGCCCGCGATCGATCGTGCTGGTCTCCGACGGTGACGACACCTGCGCACCGCCCGAACCCTGCGATGTGGCAAGGGAATTGAAGCAGCAGGGCCTCGACCTGATCGTGCACTCGATCGGGTTCGCGGTCGATGAGAAGGCGCGCGCCCAGCTCAGCTGTATGGCACAGGTGACCGGCGGCACGTACGCCGATGCCGCGGACGGCGCCGCACTGGAACGGATTCTGCCCCGTGTCACCGGTGCGGCCCTGCGCAATTACGCGGCCTCGGGCACGCCGATCACCGGCACGAACGACTATCGGACGGCTCCGGTCGCGACCCAGGGTCACTATCTGGACACCGTCGGCCAGCACGAGAAGCGGTACTACGGAGTGGATGTGCCCGCCGACGGCACCGCCTACTTCAGCGGTGTCGTGTCGTTCCCGCGGCTGCCGGACATCAACGTCGCCGATGACTTCAACACCATGAATATCCGGGTGTTCGATCGAGATGGTAAGGACTGCAACGTATTCGAATACGGTCAGGCATCGCATTCCAGCGACGGTGTGACCCTGGCAGTGAGCCTCACCTTCCGGGGCGCGGTGCAGGGCGCGGCCGGTAGCGGTACCTGTCACGGCGCGGGCCGTTACTACTTCCAGCTGGACTGGGACAAGGTCTCCAATGGCCTGCCGCAGCGGGTGCCGCTGGAAATGATGATCGGTGTCGAACCCGGCGTCACCGATCGCGGCCCCGCCGCGAGCGAGATCGCCACGGCGTTCACCGATCCGGGCGGTGCGGAGCTGCCGGTCACCGGAGGCGGATCGCTGGCCTCGGCGGCCACACTGGGCGGCGCGGGCCGCTACACCGATACGCTGCGGCCGGGTGAATACGTCTTCTATCGAGTCAAGGCGGACTGGGGTCAAGGGCTGGCGTACCGGGTGAACTTCGCCGCCAACGGCGGCACCGGCACCAAGGCCACCTCCAATATCGCGACCGTGCTGTACTCACCGGTCGCCGCGCAAGTCGCTTCGGACACCCACGTGTACACGGGAACCGATGTCTCCCTGCCGAATTCGGATAAGTCGATCGCGACGGTGCCGATCCGCTACGCCAACCGCGATTCCAGCACCTCCGCGGTGACCCGCCAAGCCGTCGCGGGCTGGTACTACATCGCGGTCAAGCTCGGTTCGCCGGTCGAGGCGGGTGACGAGCGGGCGGTCCCGATCCGGCTGGATCTGTCGCTGGCGGGAGCCCCCGAGCCCGGACCGAAATACGCAAGCGGCGCAACAGGATCGGTGACAGGCGACGGTTCGAAGGGCACAGCCGGTACCCAGGCCGCCCCTGCTGATGTGTCCTCGTCCGACGAAGGGCTGCGCGGACCGATCCTGATCGCCATGGCCGCCGCCGCGGTCGTCCTGATCGGAGCGCTCACCGCGGTTCTGCTGATTCGCCGTCGCCGCGGCTAGTCTTCACGCTGTGGATGGTCTCGACATCGAAACCGCGGTGGGCAGCGACACCGGCAACCGCTACTCGGCGAATTTCGACGTCACCTATCTCGTCGAGCGACCTCTGCTCGCAGTGGTCGCCGACGGGATGGGGGACGGGCCGGGCAGTGCGGCCGCGGGGCGGATCGCAGTGGATACCTTCGCCGACTTCGCCACGCGTGTGGCGGAGCCGGGACCGGATGTACTGCGTGAGGCGGTGGCGGCAGCTCATGCGCGGGTGAGCCGCGTCGGCCGTGAACTGCGGACCCTCGCGGGATGCACTCTCACGGCTATGGTTGCCGCACAACAGGGTTGCTGGCTGGTTCAGATCGGTGACTCCCGCGTGTATCGGTTGCGTGCCGGGATACTCGAACTGCTGACCACCGACCACACGATGGCCTGGCTGGGAGCCGTGCACGGTTGGTACCCATTCGACTCGCCACAGGCCGCCGCGGCCCGATATCAACTCACCCGATACATCGGCCACGGTTCCGCGCCCGAACCCGATGTGTTCAGCGTGACAATGAAACCCGGCGACCGATACCTGCTGTGCACCGACGGTGTATCCGAACAGGTCGGCTACGACGATCTGCGAACCTTCCTCGGTCGCGATACACCGCCGCGCGCCGTCGTATCCGCCCTACTGGCTGCGTGCGAGACAGCGGGCGGAAAGGACAACGCCTCCGCCATCGTGATTCGTGTCGATTGAACATGTCGACCGGACGGGTCGGCATGGAGGAACCGGTAGTGGCCTACGTGCCAGGCGGGTCTCCGCGTATGCGGATGTTCGCGACTGTCAGTCAAAACGGGTGAATATGACTGGGCCACAAGAATATTCGTTGTAGAGATGTGGACCGATGACCGGTCTCGGCTCAGCCCAGGGTGAACGTCGTGCGGCCCGCGATGTGCTCCAGATCCTTGTTCTGCGGGTAGACCTCGGAGTACGTGTCGATCCACGCCTCCACCTTGCCCGCGCCCGGTCCCATGCCCATGCCGGTGATGACGTTGTCCGGCAGGCCGACCACCGAGGTGCCTTCGACGCGTTGCGATTGTCCGCTGGTCAGGCCGGTGCCGACGTTCTTCCAGTGCACGGTGAGGTAGTAGGCCCCGCAGGAATCCCCGGTCTGGGTGATCTTCACCCGAACGCCGAACGTGCCGGACTGCGGCTGCGGGACGGTCTCGGCGGCGAGTATCGCGGCGCAGTTGGAACCCGGAACCCGTGTGAGGGTCGGGGTGAATTGGGCGACCTGATCGTTGGAATCGGCTCCGGCAGTGCCGGCGAACCCGCTCCACAGGGTCACCATCGCCGCCGCGGCCACACCCGTGCGGAACGTGAACTGTTGCAGGGAAACGTTTTTCAGGGTCATGCCTTATGTTTCGTTCCGGGCACGAATGGTGTTATGCCTTCCTGAGCCCTCAGTTTCAGGGGCTGGCCAACGCCCGGCCGCCGGGATCGCGCGGATCGCGGTCGGCGCGCTCACCGAGATGACCTACCGGTTCACTCGTGGCTGAACGGCACATCCCAGAATGCGATTTCGTGGCGCATGCCGGTCAGGAACAGCTCCTCCGCGTTATCACCGCCCGCTTCGTCGAGCATCTGAGCGCAGCGGGCGGTGAGCGCCGCGAAGCCCGGGTCGGCATAGGTGTCGATCCAGCGCCGATAGCGCGGATCGGCCGGCGGATTCTGTGCGAGGATGGCCCCGAGCGTCGAATAGCCCCACATGCAGGGGTAGAGCGCAGCCAGTCCGTCAGCGTAGTTCGCGGCCGAATCCAACAGGAACGCAGTGTATTTCACGCACGGATCGCCCTTGACCGCCCCGTCGAGATCAGCACCGAACTCCGCGGCCAGACTGCGATGCAGCGTGAGCTCGTCGTGGAAAGTAGCGTGCGCAAGGTCGACCAGATCGCCGAGGTGAGCGGCCGGCGCCTGCCAAGCAAGGCGAGAAAAGACCCGCACATAGTCGAGCAGAAACAGATAATCCTGTTCCAACCAGGACCGGAACACCGGCTCGGCGAGATCCCCCTTCGCGATCCCCACCACGGTCGGATGCGCCAGTTGCTCCTCGACCAGCGGTCGGCCGAGCTGCTCCAGATGTACTGCAAGACTCATACGCGACAGCGTCGCACATCGCCGCCAGCTCCCTAGCCACACCTCTGCCGCTGTAGACAATGGTCTTGTGAGAGACCGGGATCGATGGGATCAGGCGTACCGGCTGGTGGTGGCCGCGAGTGAACCGTTGGCCGTGTGGCGGGCGGGGGAACGGTTGCGGCAGGCGATACTGCGTGGATGGTGTCGGGAGTTCGGGCCGCTCACCGTCGAACAGCTGGATGCGCCGATTACCGACGAGCAAGTCGCGGTAGTTCGCGCGCTTGCTCGTACAGCGTCTTTGGAATGGCGTGACGAGGCGCTGGGACCGCTCCTCGAGGTCTCGGGTTCGAACGAGAGTTTGGAGTGGCCGCTCGGTCTCCATGGATTGTGGACCGTTGCCGAACCGTTGCGGCTGGCTGGGGTTCAGGGCTGGTTATCGCTGGACCAGCGGCGGCCATCGGTGAGTGAAGTGTTGTCCAGCGGCAGCAATACGTTCGGTTCGGTCTTCAACCACATCGGTCAAGCGCATGCGGCGATCGATACCGAACGCGCTGACATCGATGATCGTGTTGCGCACGCGATCCGCCGATTGTGTTCGAGAGCATGGCATTTCGAAGAGGTGGTGCAGAACAAGCGCGGCTGGGACGACGCGCCGTGGTGGGAGTATCTCGAGCTCGGAGAGCTCATGCCCTGGCTGGCGGTCGGACTCGGGCTGCCGGGGGAATGCCCCGAAAGCTACGGATACAGTCTCGTCGCTGATGTCGCACATCGACTTCCGTCGAGCCTGGGCAGCGCGTGGATGTGGCGCGTGTTGCCGGAGGAGTTCTTCTCCGAAATGATCACTGCGGTAAAGCAATTGGCGGCACAGGGCGGCGACCTGTAATGCGCGACGGGTAGTGCATCGCCACCGCTGACACGATCGAAGCCGACTTCCACACAGGCCGATATCTCGCGCTGACCGGACCGATCAGCGCGAGACATCGAAGGATCAACGGGCAGAGCGGCATACGGCCGTCGTCAGCAGAGGCTCGGGTACAAGCAGGTGCGTCATCGAGATTGTTCCGGTGGGGTCGTTATGCGGCGCGGGACGGGGTGACGGTTGTGGCGAGGCCGCGCGCTCGTTCGTGGGCGTCGGCCATGGAAGCCTCGTGCAGGGCCAGTAGTGGGGTCAGTGCCGGAGTGTGGGGAGCCATGGTGAGCTCGGGGAGCACCGTGATCACCTCCAGTCCCAGGAGGCGTCCGAGCACGGCCTCGAGCGTGGGCACTACGAAGTCGAGTCCTTCGTTCGGGGTGCCGGGGCCATAACCGCCGCCGCGCGCGGAGATCAACACGGCGGGACGGCCCGCGACGGGTGAGTCGCCGGTGATATTCAGGGTGCGGTCGACGACGATGATCTGATCCAGCCATGCCTTGAATGCCGACGGCATCGTGAGGTTGTACATCGGCACGGTGAACAGGTACGCGCTCGCATCGAGGAATTCCTCGATCAACTGGTCCTGTATCGCGGCGGCCGTGGCCTGCTCGGGGGTGTACTGGGCGGGGTCGGTGAGGCGGGCGGTGATGCCCGCGGCGCTCAGGTGCGGCACGGGGGTGGTGGCGAGATCGCGATGGACGACGGTGCCCTGCCACCGGTCGAGAAAGGACTGCGCGACTTCGCGGGAGACGGATCCCGCACCGAGCGAGGACGAGTCGATGTGCAGCAGATGTGTCATGGGTGTGCCTTTCCGGGGACGGACTGCGAGGGTCTGCAGATCTCCATCCACATATCCCTACCTGCAATTCATACGATTTGTTCGTAGCGCCATAATGCGCCAGTATTGGAGGCGGTACAAAAGGCACCTCGGTGTGCGTGACGGAGCGGGATGGGTGCCATGCAGGACAACACGGAGATCGAGATGGCGGCCGCGAGCGGGCCGTGCGCGGGAATTCCGGCCGACCACATGGTCTTCATCCGGCAGGTGCTCGACCGGGTCGGCGACAAATGGAGCATGCTGATCGTCGCGGTGCTCCAGGACGGTCCCCTGCGCTACACCGACCTGCAGCGTCAGATCCCCGGCATCTCCCAGCGCATGCTCACCCACACCCTGCAACAACTGCGGCAGGACGGCCTGATCACTCGGGCCGCCTACGCCGAAGTGCCGCCCCGAGTGGAATACGCCCTCGCCCCGCTCGGGGTGGGATTGCACGAGATCGTCATGCAGCTCATCAGCTGGGCCGCCGACCACCACGACGAGATCCAGATCAATCGTGCCCTTGCCGCCGCCCCGCGTTCACGGGCGCGTTCGAGGTCGTAACAGCTGCGGTTGGCCGAACGCTTCGACTTTCAGGGCAACGCACTTGACCTATCGCACAACCGAAAGAGCTCATGTTGGTCGAAACTGAGAAAGTCGAGCACATCGCTACCGTCGCAGCATCATTCGACTGGAGCTGGACCGAGGAGGACCTCATTCCCCTGTGCGACGCACTCGGGTGGACAGGGGTTGTCAGCCGAACCAAGCGTACGGCGACTCTCCGCACCGATCTCTCGGCGGCGCAGTCCCAGGCGTACTGGCGCGCCTGGGACCAGGGCGGTATCGGTGAGCTGATCATGGTCGTCACCGACCAGGTCAATGCGAACGACGGTGCGGCAATGCAGCTGCTGCGCGGCGAATACGACACGCTGGTGGCCCGCCTGGAAACCGTGCTGGGCCCGCCACACACCATTCAACGAGGACCGGAACCAAAGGCGCGCTGGGACCGCAACAATCTGGTGCTCCGGCTCTATGTACTGCGCGGCTACATCAACCTCTACCTGGTCAACCCCGCCTACCAGGAATGGATCGACACCCCGGACGACTTCGCAGCGTACTGAGTTGGGGCGAATCGTTCGTAAGAAGTCCAAGATCACGGTTCGACGATCGAATGTCGAAAACTGTCCGCTGGCTCCGTGGTACCGGCGAAGGAACCATCAACCGAAAGGAACTCTCGTCATGAGTACCTCGATCTCCGACCTCGACCGTCTCGTCGGCACCTGGCGGGTGTCCGGCGGCGCCGACGGCACCACGACCTACGCGTGGCTCGACGGCCGCGCCTTCCTGTCCCAGCGCGTAGACATGAAACACGACGGGCACCACGTCTCCGGACTCGAAGTCATCGGCCACGAACGACCGTTCGGCGGTGAGACGAGTGAGGCGGTCACCTCACGCTTCTACTCGAGCGACGGCGAAACGCTCGACTACGAGTACGAACTCGACGGCGACGTGCTGACGATCTGGGGTGGCCGTAAGGGCTCGCCGGCGTACTGCCGGACCACGTTCAGCGCCGACGGCAACACGCTGTCCGGCGCGTGGGTGTGGCCCGGTGGCGGTTATGAGGCCACGATGACACGTGTCACTGCATAGCGAGAGGATGGAGCCGTGAAGTACATCCTGCTGGCCTACACCAACACCGCGGACTGGGCGTCGGTCGACTACTCGAGTCCCGAGTTCGCCGCGATGTGCAAGTTCTACGAGGAGCTCGGTGCCGAGCTGACCGAGTCCGGCGAGCTGGTCACGACGATGGGGCTTGCCGATCCGTCGTTGACCCGGACCGTGCGGAAGTCCGCTTCGGGACCGGTCGCCAGCGACGGGCCGTACGCCGAGGTGAAGGAGGTCCTTGCGAGCTTCTCGGTCATCGACGTCGACTCCCACGACCGCGCGATGGCAATCGCCGCACGAGTCGCCGACAACATCGGCGACACGATCGAGGTCCGGCCACTACCCGACGGCCCGCCGGGCGATCTGTGATCGCTCGCGAGATCGAGGACCTGCTGCGCGACCTGGCGCCGCAGGTCCTCGGTGCGCTCGTCCGTCGGTACGGGCACTTCGACCTTGCCGAGGACGCGGTCCAGGAGGCCATGCTCGCGGCGACGACACAGTGGCCCCCGTTGCCGGACGAACCACGCACCTGGCTGATCCGGGTGGCCTCGCGGAAATTGATCGACCTGCTGCGCAGCGAGCAGGCCCGCCGCGAGCGGGAGGAAGTGCCGGTTGCACCGTCCGGACCCGTTTCGGCACAGGATGATTCGTTGATCCTGCTGTTCATGTGCTGCCATCCCGCGTTGCCGCGCACCGGTCAGATCGCGCTCACCCTGCGCGCGGTCGGCGGCCTCACGACCGGAGAGATCGCCCGCGCGCTGTTCGCGCCCGAAGCGACGATGGGGCAGCGGATCAGCCGCGCCAAGAAGACGATCAAGCAGTCCGGCGTGCCGTTCGCGATGCCCGCCGAGCACGCCGAACGCCTCGACGCCGTACTGCAGGTGCTGTACCTGATCTTCAACGAGGGCTACACGAGCACCTCGGGGCCGGTGCTGGCGCGGGTCGAATTGTCCACCGAGGCCGTCAGACTCGCCCGGATGCTGCACCGCAGCCTGCCCGGCGACGGCGAAGTCGCCGGCCTGCTCGCGCTGATGCTGCTGACCGACGCCCGCCGTGCCGCGCGGACCGGGCCTGGTGGCATGCTGATTCCGATGGCCGAGCAGGACCGGACGTTGTGGGACCGCGCGCAGATCGCCGAAGGTGTTGCGCTGGTAACTGCCGCGATGTCACGAAACAAGCCCGGTCCCTACCAGATTCAGGCAGCGATCGCGGCAGTCCATGACGAGGCGCCGACACCGGCCGCGACCGACTGGGAGCAGATTCTCGCGCTCTACACCTTGCTCGACCAGATGTCGGACAATCCGATGGTGACGCTGAATCGTGTTGTCGCCCTGGCGATGGCACGTGGGGTGCCCACCGGGCTCACGTTGCTCGAGCAACTGCGGACCGACCGGATCCTTGCCGAGCATCATCGTTTCGCCGCAGTCGAAGCGCATCTCGCCGAACTCGCAGGCGATCTGAAACTGGCTGCCGTGCAGTACCGTTCGGCAGCACACAGGACACTGAGCGAACCCGAGCGTCGCTATCTCCTCACGAAGGCAGCGCGCCTCGAATCATGACCGAATGGATATGTACCTCGACCCGAGCAGTTCTCAGCCGCGGTCGAGAAAGCGGCGCGGACAAGGGTTCGCCACGGCTTTGAGAACTTCGCGCCGTAGTCCCGCTCGAACGCCTCGATCGTCGTGCGGGCCATGTCGGCGTCCTCGGCGTTGGAGATCTCCTGCATCGCCGCGAGCGCGCCCGGATACGCCGACTTCGGCAGCGCCGCAAGAACATTGCCTTGTTTGTGCCACCAGCAACGCTGCTCCTTCGTGGCGAGACCGTGTTCGGGGTGTTGTCGATGATCTGCGGCTCTATCCATGCTGGACTGACCCTCGTCGAGATCTGAGAACGTCTGGGCATCCCAGGGATTTCTGCCGCCTGTTGTGATTGCGGGCCTTCGACGTTCCGGGGCGATTTCGGTTGGAACCCGTCCGAAAATCCGCTCCCTAGAGACTGACGCACCTCACCGAGCCCCCCTACCTCCGCAAATATCGGCGGGACCAGCGGTCGCTTTTCTCGAAAAGTAGCATCCACCCCATGCGGGTCGACATCGACGGCGCGTGCGAAATCGCACGCCTGGCAACCACACCCAACTGGAACTGGAACAACCCAGACGGACTCCACCAGCTGTGCGACGCCACCGGCTGGGAAATCGTCAGCAAAATGCCGTCGAAGAGTGCAGACCTCCGGACAACGCTCCACGTCGGTCGCCCTGAGGCCAGCATGTATGGCAACCCCCGAAAAATGAATCTGATCTCGACCTGTGTCACGGACGTCGCCGACATCGATACACCCGGCCTCACCGAGTGGATCACACCGATCTTCGAAGAACTACGCATAGCACTCGCCACAGTCCTCGGCGAACACAGCCGCTACGAACCCGGCCGCGAAGCGACCGCGTTCTGGGACAGGCCGAACATGACTGTCGGGCTGTCCATGACCTGGCGATCGATCCATTTGCGGTTGGTCAGACCGGACGGGTTCTACGGTATCGACTACCGGGATTGAGCGAACTCCGCGATGCCCGCCGGGCCACGAAGCCCATCGACTATCTCGCGAAAGATCTACGGGCTGAGCATCGCTCGGCCGCCGTCAGTGCACGATTTTGTCGATGAGCGAGTGCCGCCGGTATGCGGTGGTGGCCACCCGCAACAGCCTCTGCCGCTCGGTGCAGCAGTCAACGACGAGGACGTGAAAACCACTGCCGGCGAAGGCTTTCCGAAACCGATCTCGCGGTTCCTGCGTACCACTGGCTGACCGGACATCCGGCGTCGGGATACGGAAAACGCCTCCGCTGGTTGCCCTCTGACGTTCCTCCCACAGCACGGAGGCTTGCGAATAGATCGATCTGACTCGCTCGATCTCCGCAGGGGTTGGCTTGCGATGTTCCGCTTCCAAATCCGCGCGCAGGAGGTTCAATTCGTCGTACAGCACCCCAATCGGACCCGCGACTCGACCCTGCCGCTCTTCCTGTTTCACGCTGTGCACGACGAGATCGTCGCCATCGCACCGGTCGACCGGACGGTGGCACAGTGGTGCGCATCGGGAGCACCGGTGACCTATACACGGGACCACTTGAGCGAACACGCCAGTCTCGCGATCAGTGCGTTGCCTGCGGCCCTGCATCGCCGAAATGTGGGCGGCATTCATGCCTCCCACACCGGGCTCGCAAACCGTGCCAAGCTTCCGGCATGGACGGTCTGCTTACCTTCGAACATGAACGGTCCATCCTCTTGGATCGCGCCACATATCACTGGGTGAGACTCGAGACGTTCAGGTTCGGCTCGGCGCGACTGGTATCCGAGCTGTTGTCAGCGTTGATCGCGCATCCTCGCTACCGGGACACCTTCGCGACCGAATTCGCCGGGCAGGGCACCCATCTGCTGCACGGGCCCTACCGGGTCGAGCACATCTCGGCGGCCACGTTCGAGCCGATCACCTCCTTGTCTGCACGAAAACTGTTGCAGGACTGGGCGAACAACGCCGGAGTTCCGGTGTCACCAGAAGTCCAGGCCGAGTTGGACACTCGGGTGTTCCCGTTGCTGGAGTCGCCGATGTTGTTTCAACTGCCCGACCTTCGGCCGGATGCGCAGCACGACTGGGGTGAAGTTGTCGGTGTCGACGGATTTCATGAGATCGTCGCGATCGACGAAGGCGATCACGTCCTCGTCCTGATCGTGGCGGCAGACGACTGAGGAGTGATCTCAGATCGCGGAGGTGCCGCCGTCGACGGCCAGTTCCATGCCGTTGACGAACGATGAGTCGTCCGAGGCGAGGAACAGTGCGACCGAGGCGATTTCCTCGGGCCGACCCATCTTCCCCCGCGGAATCAAGGCTTCGAACCGCGCCTTGGTCTCGGCGTCGAACAGCTGCTCCTGGATCGGCGTGGCGATCTGGCCCGGACTCAGCACATTGACCCGGATTCGCCTGTCCTTCAACTCGTACAACCACACGCGGGCCAGTGCGTGCAGTGCGGCCTTGCTGGCCGCGTAGACGCTGTAGTCGGGCCAGCCCTTGACCGAGGCGATCGACCCGGTCATGAGGATCGATCCGCCGTCGTTGAACAGCGGCAACGCTTTCTGAACGGTGAACAGGGTGCCGCGCGTGTTCAGCCCGAATGTGTTGTCGAATTGCGCTTCGGTGATCTCGCCGAGCCTGGCTGCCTCGGCCGTGCCGGCGCTGGCGAACAGCACGTCGATGCTGCCGTGCTCTCGTTCGACCGTCTCGAACAGGCGATCCAAGTCAGCCAAATCGGAAGCATCACCCTGCACGCCGGTCACGTTGCGCCCGATCCGCTCCACGGCCTCGTCCAACGCTTGCTTTCGCCGACCGGTGAGGTAGACGTACGCGCCCTCCGCGACGAACAGTTCGGCGCTCGCCAATGCCATGCCGCTGGATCCGCCCGTGATTACCGCGACCTTGCCGTCGAGCTTGCCCATGATCACTCCTTCATTGCGCGTAGGCACAAATCAACGCTTCTACCTGTAGAAAACCAACTATGTACACGGTTGGGTTTACTTAACGTAACGGCCCATCGGCCGACGCGCAAGCTAAGTACACCGACCATTACCCACGCGGTAGTATCGACTGGTGACCGAGTTGGAGAAGGGCCCCCGCGGCCAACGTCGCGGCAGGGGCGCGCGCGAACGGATCCTCGACGCGTCACGTCGACTGTTCCGTGAGCAGGGCATCAACAACACCGGTATGGATCAGCTCTGCACGGTCGCCCAAGTGTCGAAACGCACCGCATACCAGCACTTCTCCGGCAAGGACGAGCTCGTCACCGAGTACCTGCGCCGGCACGATCCCGACACCATGCCCGACGTCTTCGACCGCCCCGACCTCACCCCCCGCGAACGTCTACTCGCCGCGTTCGACAAGCCACAGCAGGTACCCCCGCAGGAGCTCACTCCGCTGTGCCCGTTCATCGCGGCCGCCGTCGAGATCACCGACCCCGACCACCCCGCCCGCCGACGCGCACACGACTACAAGACATCCGTCGCCGCCCGCTTCGCCGAAACCGCCCGCCAGGCAGGCGCCACCGACCCCGACCAACTCGGCGAACAATTGGCCCTACTCCTCGACGGCGCCTCGGCCCGCACCCGAGCACTCGACATCGAGACCCTCCCGACCGCCGCCGCCATCGCCACGATCCTCATCGAAAATGCCCTCCCCGCAGCACAACCGGGAGCAGTTGAGGAGTGCTGAGTTGAATTGGTTGTCGGTGGAATCGGATTCGATGCGGATATGAGTGAGCCCGGCCTGTATGCGTTGATTCGCAGGCACATTCCCGAGCCGTACCAGGCTGCCTATCGGATTGTGTTGCACCCGCAGCGTGCGTCATTCCTTGCGGACCCAGGCGAGGATGGTGCGGGTTTCGTTCAATCGCCAGCCGGCTGGTGTGCGGACGACGCTGGCTTCCAATCGCAGGCCACTTGTCTGGTGGGGGGCTTGGCCGTCGCGGTAGAAGTAGACCTGCGAGTTCGCTGAGGCGGATGCCCGGTCACCGTCGATGTCGACCTGCAGGTCGGTGGTGATGTGCTGGGTATGTTCTCCCTCGACTACCGATTGGCGAATGTAGCCGATTACCTGGTCGATTCCCGTCAGCTTTCCCGCTCGTGGTGAGGAAACGGCGATGTCCTTCGCGAAGACCGCGTCGGCGGCCTCCCAATGGTGCTCATCGAGCAGCCGCCCGAAACGGCTGAACAGGTCGGAGATTTCGAGTCGGTCGGCAATCAGGGTTTCGGTCATGTCCACGAACGTAGGTATCGCGCACGACGCGGCGCTATCGGGCGAATGTCTGAGTATCTGCCCTAAGTATCTGCGGGTTGCTATCAGCGTAGGGCCTGATTCCGGTTGGAATTGGGGGCATGACCATGGCGGCGGGTCTTGTTAACCTCACGATTCATCGCATCAACGTGGAGGAACTTATGTACCGTCCCATGCTGAATGTCATTGTCGGCGGCGCGTTTGCTGTCACGCTCGCGCTGCAACCCGCGCTCGCGGCGGCCGCGCCGAATGAACTTCCGGTGGTGCCGTCGACCACCGTGTCGACTCAGATCACCAGGCCGTTCGACCCCATCTGCCCGCTCTGCTTCATACGTGAATTCCTTGAAAGTGGTTCCGCGCGCTGATGATCCGGGTCGTCGGGATGGCACTCGATATCGGGTGCCATCGCGGCGACACCGATGTCGGGTGTCTCGCGGGATCAGTCGAGCAGCCAGTTCAATTCGTGCGCAAGGGTTTTGGCGACGGCACGGATGCGGCGGTGTAGTGGTGACTGCTCGCGTGGGAGGACCAGGTGGATCGTCATGGCGGGTGCGTTTCGCAGCGGTCGCCACGTGATACCGGCCGGCACCACCGCGATCGCGGCTTCACCGCACGGGGCGAGGGTGAGGCCGTCGCGTAGGTCGCGCTGCGACATGTCGAAAGAGACTGCGGGCGTCTGGAATCGGGGGTTCATGTCGCGGAACAGCGCGGACAGCTGATCGTGGACCACGGGGTTGGCCGTGCGGTCGGGGAGTCGCAGCGGGTACTCGGCCGCCGCGGCGATGTCGATCTCCGGGTGCTCGGCCAGCGGATGATGCTGTGCCAGTTGGACTCCGACCCGCAGACGGCGTAGCGGGAACCGGCGTACGCCACGACCCGGCTGTTCACCACGGGTGATCCCCACGTCGATGCGGCCGTCGGCCACCGCGGGGGAGATCTCCGGCGTCGCCATCGGCACCGCGCCGACCTCCAGCCCTGGGCTGCTGTGAATGAGCCTGTTCACCAACGCGGGTGCCGTTTCGGCCCCCGTGCTGAGACTGTATCCGATGCGTAGAGTGCCCAGTTCACCTGCCCCGGCATTGCGGGCGGTGTCCCACGCCCGGTCCAGCGCCGCCAGCGCGGGGGGCGCGGATTCCGCCAAAGCCGCACCGGCCGTGGTCAATACGACGCTGCGTGTGTCGCGAATCAGCAGGGGAGTGCCGAGTTCGGCTTCCAGTCGGCGCATCCGGGCACTGAGTGCGGGCTGTGCGATACCGATCCGTGCGGCCGCGCGGGTGAAATTCAATTCCTGCGCCAGTACCAGAAAGTACCGCAGGCTCACCGTATCCGGCGCCACGTGCCTCCCTCGATTGATAACGATCCGTTCTGACTCTATCGCGTCCCGGTCTTTCCCTCGACCGCGTATCAAGCCCTAACCTGCACATATGACGATTCGACCGACCGCGGTAGTAACAGGAGGCACTCATGCATAGGCTGCTGGTCCTGTATCCCGAGCCCACCGATCCGGACCATTTCCGGGACTACTACGTGACCAAGCACCTTCCGCTGGTGCGGGAGATGCCCGGCCTGCTCGCGTGCCGCTACAGCTTCGATGTGACAGCGTCCCGGGGAGAATCGCCGTATTTCGCGGTGTTCGAAGCCGACTTCGCCGACGACGCCGCCTTGGCCGCCGCGCAGGCGTCACCGCAGGGGCAGCGCGCGTCCGCCGATGTCGCCAACTACGCCACCGGCGGTGTGGTCGTCATCGACTATCCGACGCAGGACGGCATCGACGGACAGTGATCAGCTGACCATGACGGGTTCGGCCGATGCCGCCGGAGTCGGGGTCGGGCGGCGGCTGCGCAGGTGTCCGGCGGCCACGGTGAGCAGTCCGACCGTGGCCATGCCCGCGCCCACCCAGGCGGTGGACGGGTAGCCGAATCCGGCGGCGACGGCCAACCCGGCGAGCCAGGGCGCGGCCGTGTTCCCCACATTGAAGGCCGAGGTCACCAGTGCGCCGCCGAGCGTGCGCACCTCTCCCAGATGCGCGTACACCCGGACATTGATCGCCGGATTGGTCGCCAGTCCGAACATTCCCATCAGGAACACGAGCACGATCACCGGAATCGGATGGCTCGCGAACACCGCGATGCCGATCGAGGCGAGCAGAGCCCCGGTCGCGCCGATGTACAGGGTCGGGAACGGGTGGGTGTCGGCGACCCGGCCGCCGAGGGTGATTCCGATCAGCGAGCCGACGCCGAACAGCGCCAGCACCATCGGAACCCAGCTCGCATCCAGACCGGTATCGGTGGTGAGCATGGCGCCGAGGTAGCTGAACGACGCCATCATCGAACTGAAGATCAGTGCGCTGGTGCCGTACACGATCCAGAGCCCGGGATCGGCGAGGCTGCGCAGTTCGTCGGTGAATCTCGTTACGGTTCCGGGGGTTTCGCCGCCCGATCGGCTCGGGGTGGTGCGCAGGCTGACCGCGACACCGAGTGCGGCCACGGCGGCCAGTACGGCCACGGTCCAGAATGCGGCGCGCCAGCCGAGATGCTGGCCGATCACGGTGCCGAGCGGGACGCCGAGCACCGTCGACACCGTGATCCCGCCGATCACGATCGACAGCGCCCGCCCGGCCCGATGCGCGCCGACGAGGTTGACCGCGGTCACGGCGGCGACGCCGAAGAATCCGGCGCAGACGATCGCGCCGATCACTCGCGTGGCGAACAGCAGTGAGTACCCGGTGGCCACCGCGCCCACCACATGGGCGGCGATGAATACGGCCAGAAAGGTCAGCAGGGCACGGCGTTTGGGCCAGCGCAGCGTCGCCATCGCGAGAATGGGCGCGCCGATGACCATGCCGATGGCATAGGCGGAGATCAGCAGTCCCGCATCGGGTATGGAGACACCCAGATCGTGTGCCATCGCGGGCAACAGCCCGGAAAGCATGAATTCCGATGTGCCCTGCGCGAATATCGCGAATCCGAGCACATAGATGGCCAATGGCATGGCGATCACTTCCCCATCAGTTTTAGATCGATCAGTCCATAACTAGGACACGCGTGGACCCGCGCATCCGATTCAGGTCACGTCAGAACGCGTTGAGTGCGTTGGTGGCGATGGATTCCAAGGTCGCCCGGTCGGCTCCGCCTCGCGCGGCCACCTGCATCCCGCTGATCGTGGCGATCATGAAGTGTGCCAACCCGAGCGAATCACGTTCGGCGGCAATCTCTTTCCGGCGGCGACCGGATTCGAAGGCCGCGCGCAGAGTCTGTACCCGCACATCCAGGTCGCGCCGCAGCGAGCGCGCGATCTGCGGGTCGTGTGGCGCGAGTTCCACCATCGAGTTCACCACCAGGCAGCCCGGCGGTTCCTCGAGCTGCTGGTCGATCACCCGCCACAGCAGCGCCCGCATCTTGTCCCGCACCGGCGCGTCATCGTTCATGAGGTCCAGCACCGGCGCGTTCTTCTCATCCATATAGCGGCGCAGCGCCTTCTCGAACAACGCGTTCTTGGAGTTGAAGGTGTTGTAGATGCTGCTGCGTCCCAACCCGGTTGCCGCGCACAGGTCGGCGGTCGAGGTGGCTTCGTAGCCGGACGCCCAGAACGTCCGCATCGCCGCCTCGACCGCTCGATCCTCGTCGAAGTTCCTCGGTCGCGCCATGAGGGAAACGCTATCACAGTTTTGGACTGATCGTCTCAATACTGTGTGGGCAGTGACGGACCCTCGAGGACCTAGGGCAGGGTTTGCAGGATGCCCTCGGATTTGATGGTCCGGTTACCGGAACCCGGAGTACTGCATTCCCACAGCACCGTCGCGCTGGGCGGGAACTGGAGGTCCACCGATGCCACCGACGGTGTGGCGTCCAGCATCGCGGAGCCCGTCGATATCGGCTTATTGCTGACCCTGGCCGACTGGGTGACGGGCGGCAGCAGGCTCATGCCCTTGCAGTTCCAGCCGAGCCGTCGGCGGGGGCATCGACGTGGATGACACCACCCGGCTTGAGTGTGACCAGTGGCGGTTCCGGGGTCGATCCACTGCCAGAATTCGCCGCGAAACCCGTTTGCGCTCCGCTGATCCCCAATGACACCAGCGTCGCCGCCAGCACCCCCGCGCGGAAAACGTTCCGTACCAAAGCAACTCCCTAACTCACAGACATCGCGCCGAACACGCGTGCGGCAGCAAATGTACTCGGTTCAAGTGACATGACCGCGCGCCGACAAGCAAGGTCGAATTGCCGAAAGGTCAACGGACCGAATCTATCTGACTCGATTTGAGGCCCTCGGTCCACGCCCACGCGTGCACCTCGGCAGCAGTACTCGACGTAGCGGTCATCGCGATGGTAAAGAGCAGCATGAGCATTGACGGGGAGTTCACGCCGAAGTCCGCGGAGCAGACCTTGGCGGAGTTGCGGCAGCACGGACAGGAGTGGCAGGCGCGCCGACGGGCCGAGATCGCCGCCGCACGTACGGCGGGGACCCGGGAGCCATTCGACATCACCCGGTTCGCGGAGCTATATCCGATCGGCCTCGACCTGGGAGACCGCGAGCCCGGAGCGGGCGATATCGAGGAGTACGAGCACAAGTACTATCTCTGCGCGCCAACGGAAGTGGACACACTGGAGAAGTTGGCCGAGCACCTCATGTGGCTGCACACCCACGACGCGGGCTGACGGCGAGCCCGCCAACAGCCGGTGCAATTCAGGACGCCGACGTCGTGATGTAGGGAATGTTCTGAGAGCTGTTGTCGTCCAAGCGAATCGGGCGGCCCAGTTGAGGGACGGCACGTCGGCGCCGGTACGTTCGCAGACCTTGCCGCCCGGCTCATCAGCTGTTCCAGCTGATTGATTTGACGTCCTCCTCGGCCAGATGCAGCGGAAGGCCAGTGCCTTCACGCACAAGTCCTCGATATAGATCGCTTGGTTTTCGCGAACTATCGCCATGGTGTGCGTGTGTCCAATCCCGCCGCGCATCAGCCACTTTCGCATGTGCCCGCGCCACCTTGATCCTGGCTCGTGCTCGGTTGGCCGAACCTTTCCGCTTGCGTGAAAAGTGATTCTGCGCTTTGGCGAGTTGACGTTCCGCCCGGCGAAAAAACCTCGGGGAATCGATCCGTTTCCCATTCGATAACACCGCGAATGTGGTCAGTCCGAGGTCGATACCCACCTCGGACGCCGCTGGCACGCAATACGTCTGGTCAGGCTCCTACTTCGCCGAATCGGTCCGCGGCGCACCTCCCACGCGCAGTAGGCCGCCCAGGGCTGGAGTTCCTTGGTCATTGCAGCCTGGGAGAGCCCACGCTGTTCCCGCAGCGTACGCAAGCGCGCCCCCGCATAGACCTTCTCCAGGCGGTCGATCTATCAATGCCGTGCCCACAACCTTCACAATTTCACAACTTCGCGTCCGCAAAAATCGGCATTTGCGAGGGATATGCGCCGGTTGCGGCGCTGCGTAGCGTGCGAAATGCATCGGTGAAAACAAATCCCTGGAGGACTCTGACCGTGAAGAATCATCTCGTTCGCACCCACCGCTCCGCCGAGACCTTCCCGCGCGAAGAGCACCTTGCCTGGCGGATCGCCGAGGTTGCCGCGGACGCCGTGGAGGTCGGCTCGGAGACCGAAGAGATGATCGTCAACCGGATCATCGACAATGCCGCCGTCGCCGCCGCGTCCATCACCCGCCGCCCGGTCGCCAACGCTCGCGCCCAGGCGTTGAGCCACCCGTATCAGCCCGGCGCAACGGTTCTCGGCGTCGACGGCTCGTACTCGCCCGAGTGGGCGGCGTGGGCCAATGGAGTCGCGGTGCGCGAGTTGGACTTCCACGACACCTTCCTGGCCGCGGAGTACTCGCACCCGGGTGACAACATTCCCGCCATCCTCGCGGTGGCCCAGCACGCCGGGCGCAATGGCCGCGACCTGATTCGCGGTCTGGCAACGGGTTACGAGATCCAGGTCGACCTGGTGCGCGCGATCTGCCTGCACGAGCACAAGATCGACCACGTCGCACACCTCGGCCCGTCTGCCGCTGCCGGCATCGGCACCCTGCTCGGACTGGACACCGAGACCATCTACCAGGCCGTCGGACAGGCCCTGCACACCACGACCGCCACCCGCCAATCCCGCAAGGGCGAGATCTCCAGCTGGAAGGCCTACGCCCCGGCTTTCGCGGGCAAGATGGCCGTGGAGGCCGTGGACCGCGCCATGCGCGGCGAAGGCGCGCCCTCGCCCATCTGGGAGGGTGAGGACGGCGTGATCGCCTGGCTGCTGGGCGGCCCGAACGCCGAATACTCGGTGCCGCTGCCCGGTCCGGGTGAGCCCAAGCGCGGCATCCTGGACACCTACACCAAGGAACACTCCGCCGAATACCAGAGCCAGGCCCCGATCGATCTGGCGTTCCGGCTGCGCGAGCGCATCGGTGACCTGAGCCAGATCGCCTCGGTCGTGCTGCACACCAGCCACCACACCCACTATGTGATCGGCACCGGCTCGAACGACCCGCAGAAGTTCGACCCCAAGGCTTCTCGCGAAACCCTCGACCACTCGATCATGTACATCTTCGCGGTCGCGCTGCAGGACGGCACCTGGCATCACGAGCGGTCCTACGCCCCCGAGCGCGCGCAGCGCCCGGACACCATCGAGCTGTGGAACAAGATCGTCACCGCCGAGGACGCCGAATGGACCCGGCGCTACCACTCGACCGATCCGAACGAGAAGGCTTTCGGCGCGCGCGCCGAGGTCACCCTCAAGAGCGGTGAGGTCATCGTCGACGAGCTCGCAGTCGCCGACGCACATCCGCTGGGCGCCAAGCCTTTTGCCCGCGACCAGTACATCGCCAAGTTCCGCACTCTGGCCGAGGGCGTCATCGAATCCGCCGAACAGGATCGTTTCCTCGAGGTGGCACAGCGCGCGGGCGAACTGTCCGCGGGGGAGCTGTCCCAGCTCACCTTCACCGTCTCGGCCGATGTGCTCGCCCGCGCGCCCAAGTCCCCGAAGGGGCTGTTCTAAATGACAGGACTACTTGCCGCAAGCGCCTCGGCTGCCGATAAGCGCCTCGCATTCAAGGCGGGGCTGAACTCGGGCAGGATTCAGCGTCTGCCCGGTGCGTTCAATCCCCTGGTGGCCAAGCTGATTCAGGAGATCGGGTTCGAGGGCGTCTATGCCTCGGGCGCGGTGCTCTCGGCTGATCTCGGTTTGCCCGATATCGGCCTGACCACCTTGACCGAGGTGTCCGGACGCGGACAGCAGATCGCGCGGGTCACCGATCTGCCGGTGCTCATCGACGCCGATACCGGTTTCGGTGAACCCATGAGCGCGGCCCGCACGGTTACGGTGATGGAGGACGCCGGGATCGCGGGCATGCACCTGGAAGACCAGGTCAATCCCAAGCGTTGCGGGCATCTCGACGGCAAAGCCGTTGTGCCGGTTGAGGATATGCTGCGACGCCTCGGCGCGGCCGTTGCCGCGCGCCGCGACCCGAACTTCATCATCTGCGCCCGCACCGACGCGGCCGGGATCGAGGGCATCGACGCGGCCATCGAACGCGCCAAGGCCTACGCCGACGCGGGCGCGGACCTGATCTTCACCGAGGCGCTCAATACCGAAGCCGATTTCGAGAAGTTCCGCGCCGCGGTCTCGATTCCCTTGCTGGCCAACATGACCGAGTTCGGCAAGTCCGAGCTGATCGCGGCGGCCACGCTGGAGAAGATCGGCTACAACGCGGTCATCTACCCGGTGACCACGCTGCGCCTGGCCATGTACGCCGCCGAGACCGGACTGCGCGAGATCTTCGCCAGCGGAACCCAGGCCGAATTGCTCGACCGCATGCAGCACCGCAGCCGCCTGTACGAGTTGCTGAAGTACGAGCGCTACAACGAATTCGATTCCGACATCTTCAATTTCACTCTGGGAAGGAATCAGTGATGACGGATACCACGGTACCGGCCATCTACAAGGGTCTCGCCGGCGTTGTCGTCGACACCACCGCCATCTCCAAGGTCGTGCCCGAGACCAACTCCCTGACCTACCGTGGTTACGCGGTCCAGGATCTGGCCGCCAACTGCAGTTTCGAACAGGTCGCCTACCTGCTGTGGTACGGCGAACTGCCCAATGACACCCAGTTGGCGCAGTTCCTGCAGCAGGAACGCGCATCCCGGCGCGCGGATCGTTCCCTGCTATCGCTGGTGACCAAGCTGCCCGAGAACTGCCATCCGATGGATGTGGTGCGTACCGCGATCAGCTACCTGGGCGCGGAAGATCCCGCCGAGGATGACAATTCGCCGAAGGCCAACCGCGCCAAGGCTCTTCGCATGATGGCGGTGCTGCCCACCATCGTGGCCGCCGATCACCGCCGCCGCCACGGCCTGGATCCCATTGCCCCGCATTCGCATCTGGGTTTCGCGGAGAACTTCCTGAACATGTGCTTCGGGAAGGTCCCCGCCCCGGAGCTGGTCAAGGCGTTCGAGGTATCGCTGATCCTGTACGCGGAGCACAGTTTCAACGCCTCCACCTTCGCCGCGCGCGTGGTCACCTCCACGCTGTCCGATATCTATAGCGCGGTCACCGCCGCCATCGGCGCGCTCAAGGGCCCGCTGCACGGCGGCGCGAACGAGGCGGTCATGCACGACATGATCGAGATCGGCGATCCGGCGCTGGCCGAGGCGTGGATGCGCAACAAGCTGTCCAAGAAGGAAAAGGTGATGGGTTTCGGCCACCGGGTCTACAAGAACGGTGACTCCCGGGTGCCGACCATGAAGAAGGCCTTCCTGGACATCGCCGCCGCCACCGGCGGACAGCAGTGGGTGGCCATGTACGAGATCCTCGAGCGCACCATGGTCGAGGCCACCGGCATCAAGCCGAACCTCGACTTCCCCACCGGCCCAGCGTATTACCTGCTCGGTTTCGATATCGAGGTGTTCACGCCCATCTTCGTGATGAGCCGCATCACGGGCTGGACAGCCCACATCATCGAACAGGGCGAATCCAACGCCCTGATCCGGCCACTGAGCGAATATATCGGTGTGCCACAGCGTTCCGTCGTGGCCTGACAAGGTACGACAGTCGATCCGACACGTTCGAGCCGTATCGCCGGGGCTGGTGAATCGGATCGTGAGTGTGCTGGCGGATCGGCTGAACGTTCTGTACGCGAAATGGGAACGCGACAACGGCCACGCGCTGACCGACCAGGAACTCGCCTCCCGCCTGTCCGGTACTGAATGGCCGATGTCGCCGGTGTATTTGGCCCATCTCAGAGATGGACTGCGTCTCTGTCCGTCACACGCTGTCCTGGCGCGGCTGGCGCAGTTCTTCGATGTACCGGTGGACTACCTCGACTGTGCTGATGAGTCGGTTCCCGATGTACGCCTGGCACGCACAGGCGGCGATCGCCGAACTTCCCGTGATGCTCGACTACCTGGGTGAGCGCCTGGCCGCAGCAACGCTCCAAACTGGTTGCCGTTAACTATGATTCGCTGTCCAGTCGACGCGTGGGAATGCTGAAACCCGGGGTCTGCCCGACGTTGATCACACTCACGCGGAGATTGCGGCGAGCTGCGTCATGATCGCGGGCAGGGCGCGGCTCAGGGCGGCGCGGGTGTCGAGGTCGAGGCGTTCGAACGCGTCGGCTTCGGCTGCGGCGGTGAGTTGTTTGGCCTGTTGAAGCAGTTCGTGCCCGGCCTGGGTGAGTTCGAGCCGAGCCCGTTGGCCCTTGCCTCCGGCGACGGCGGCCACCGCCCCGAGCTCCTCGAGGTGGGCGGCGGTCGCGCGCATGCTCTGGGTGGTCACGCCCGAGCGGCGGGCCAGATCGCTGTAGGACAGGTCGCTGCGGTGGGCGAGATGGCCCAGGGCGCTGAAGTGGCGCATGGTGATTCCGATATCTGCGAGCGATTCGTCCAGGCGCTCCCGCAACCGGCGGCCCACGATGACCAGCAGCAGTGCGGTGCCGCCGGGTTCGGTCCCGGGGTCCGGGCGCTGGTCGGACCGGGAGGGTAGCGACAAGATCGGTCTCCGTTCGTCGTGCTGCGCCGACGGGGACGCATTGGTATCGGTACACCTAGATAACCACCCGCGGCCGCTGCGCCGAACGTCGGCCGATCGTGTCGAACGTATGGTTAGACCAGCGGCGGCATCGATGGAGCGCTCGGGTGAGCCAAATATCAGCTGAAAGAGCGGCGGTAGCTGTTCGGGCTCACGCCGGTGGTTCGCTTGAAGCGTTCGCGGAAGGCGGTCGGTGAACCGAAACCGACCTGTGCGCCGATGCGTTCGACCGAATGCTGGGTCGATTCGAGAAGATGTTGTGCGCGTTGGATTCTGGCGTGGTGCAGCCATTGCAGCGGGGTGGTGCCGGTTTGTTCGCGGAATCGGCGGATGAGGGTTCGGGTGCTCAGTCCCGCGTGGGACGCGATGTCTGCGAGGGACAGTTCGGCGTGCAGATTCTCGTGTAACCAGGCCAGTATCGGTTCCAGGGCTGAACCGCTCGGTGTCGGCGCGAAGTCGTGCACGATGAATTGTGCTTGTCCGCCTTCGCGTTCGAGGGGCATCACCGACAAGCGTGCCGCGTCCGCTGCGACGGCCGAACCGTAATCGCGGCGGATCATGTGCAGGCACAGGTCCAAGCCCGCCGCCGCACCGGCCGAGGTGAGGAACTGGCCGTTGTCGACGTAGAGGACCTCGGGGTCGACCTCGACCCGTGGGTACGCTGTGGCCAATGAGGCCGCCGCGACCCAATGCGTGGTGGCGCGCAGGCCATCCAGGAGTCCGGTGCTCGCCAATGCGAACGCTCCGGTACAGATCGAGGCGATTCTGGTGCCCGCCCGGGCCGCGGCGAGCAGTACCTCGATGACCAGCGGCGAGAGGGTGATGGCGGGCTCGGAGGTGCCGGGGATGAAAATCGTGTCCGCGCTCGCGAGTCCGTCCAGTCCCCACGGCGCATGCACGGTGAACGCGCCCGCGTCGATCTCCGGCTGCTCGGCGCAGACGCGAACTCGGTAGCCGGGGCGGCCGTCGGGCAGTCGCGTGCGGGTGAAGACCTCGATCGGCGTGGACAGATCGAAGGGGATCACGTGATCCACCGCGAGAACAGCGACGGTGTGCATGGCAGGAACGTACCCGATCGCCTCGATCGGTCAGCGCTGACGCCATGCTGCGGATGGCAATTCTTGCCGGTCAGATCCACGAAGACTTGTCTGTCACTAATCCGTTGATATGTGTCGCTATTGCCACTGGGGGCGTGGACGGCGACGCAATAGCGTCTGGGGCGACCCGGCGCGGACCGGGGGAGTCACCTCGAGGAGAGCAACCTATGCACGTTCAGATCGTCCTGTTCGACGGCTTCGACCCGCTCGACGTCATCGCCCCGTACGAAGTGCTGTACGCGGGCGGCACCGCATCGGCGGGCACGGTGAGCGTTGAACTGGTCTCAGCCGAAGGTTCGCGTGAAGTGATCAGTGGCACAGGGGGATTGGCGTTACGTGCCACCGCTACGCTGGACCCGGACCGTGCCGGGGTGATTCTGATCCCGGGTGCGTCGGGTCGTGTCGGAGAACCGGGGGAAGTTCCCGATCAGGCTGTGGGAGAGGGTGAATGGCGCCAGGACGAGTTCATCCCGGTGCTCCTGGGCCGCACCCTGACCACCGAATTGCCCGCACTGCTGGCGGCCGCGATGGCGAACCCCGAAGTGACCGTCGCGGCGGTATGCGGCGGGTCATTGGTCCTCGCCATGGCCGGATTGCTCGAAAACCGTTACGCCACAACCCACCACCTGGGTCTGGACATGCTCGACGCCACCGGTGTGCACGCCGTCGACGCGCGCGTCGTCGATGACGGCGACCTGGTGACCGGCGCGGGCGTCACCTCCGGACTCGACCTGGGTCTCTACCTGCTCGAACGCGAAGTCGGCCCGCGGATCGCGCACGCGGTCGAAAAACTCTTCGCACATGAGCGCCGCGGCACCGTGTGGAGCCGCCGCGGTCCCGAGCCCGCAGCCCTCTGAAACATCGTTGATCTCAACACTTGTGAGGAAATGACCTATGCCAGTCGAAGGCACCTGGGACCTGACCATCTCGACTCCGATCGGCAAAATCAAAGCCGAAGTCGAACTCCACCAAGAAAGCGATCTGCTGTCCGGAACCGCCCAGGGCGCGGGCGAGCGGGTCCCACTGCGCGATCTCGCCCTCAACGGTGACCAACTCACCTGGAAACAGGCGGTGACGAAACCCATGCGCTTGAACCTGGCCTTCGCGGTAATCATTGAGGGCGAAAACCTCAGCGGCACAGCAAGAGCCGGACGCCTGCCCGCCTCGAAAGTCATCGGACAGCGGCGCACGCAGCCTTCATAGGGGGCGCGCGCGGTCGGCGGTGACCATGAACACAACTGACAGTCAGACTGTCACTTATCGCTATGCTTCAGTCGAACTGAAGGGTGGAAGGGAAGCGATGCAGAAAGCGCTGCTGTCGATACACGTGCTGGCCGGGATCATCTTCGTCGGAGGGTCCGCCGTCGCCGCGAGCCTGTTCCCGCGCTATGCGCCACTGGCCGGCGCCAATGGATCAGAAGAGCGAAATATCAACGTGGCGAACGCGTTTCACCGCATCACCGGTCGCTACGCGATGCTGGCGTTGATCGTTCCCGTCGTGGGCATCATCCTGGCCTTCCTACAGGGCCGATCGGGCGAAATCTGGATCACCCTGGCGATGGCGCTCACGTTCTCCGCAGGTGTTCTGCTCGCGGCGTTCATCCATCCCATCCAGCGCGAGGCGCTGAACAAGCCCGACGACGGGCAACGCCTGCGGACGCTGGGCATGCTGGCCGGGATCTACAACCTGCTGTGGGCGGTGGTGGTTGTGCTGATGATCGTGCGGCCCGGCGCGCGGTAGCGACCGCGCACTCGCCATCATCGGTAGAGCGTCGGCTCGATCACCAGATCGAAGTACGGGGTATCCACCCGAACGGGCGCAAGCGCCGTCGCATCCAGCGCCGTCGGTTCGGCTCCCGGGCCCGAGAACACGCAGTGCCCGTTGGGGTTGATCACCAGCGACTGTCCCACGCCACCACCGGCATTGGGAATCTGGACTCGCGCGGCCCCGCGCAACTCCACCGCCGTGCCCGCCGGAACCGGAACCACCTCGTGTACCCATGGCGCGATGAACGGATGCGCCACAACGGTGGTCGCTCCCGGTGCGTTCTCCACCGCTACCTCCGGCACTTGAACCGGCGAGAACCCCGGGGTCAACAACTGACTTCGGTCGTATCCCTGCCCATTGGCCACCTGCGAGTAATCGGGTGAGAACGACTCCGCGGCGGCATTTCCCGCCCCGAGCGCCATGATCCCCACGCCGACCCCGACCGCGATCCCACCACCGATAATTGCTCGCCTCATGACCCCGATTCTGCGGAACCGCCTGTCACCGGCACAGACTTGGACTCGAGCTGATTGATCTCCTCGAGCTTCTCGCTCCCCGTCAGCCGAGGTCGATGATCTCATCGAGTGCGGTGCGGGCGACCTCGAGGAACTTCTGCCGAAAGATCAGGAACGTCCCGCCCTCGGTCTCGGAGGCAACCGCCCGCGTTGATAGATCTGAAGCCGAGTCTGCGTGGGACTGCGCATAACTGCGGACACGCTGCAGCAACCGGCTCAATTGCCGGACCAGGTCGTCTGCAGCCTGCGCGACCGTGTCGGGACCGTCGAGGATGACCCGATCGCTTGCTCGACGCGCAGCTCCAGCACCTGGGTGTCCCTGTGCGCCACATCTTGTCGTGCCCGCACCCATTCTCCGCGTACCGTCGCCCATTCCGGGCGACGGTACTTCTATGGTCTGTCAGCCCAGGCGGGTGGGCAGCGGAGCGAGGGTGTAGTTCTGCCAGATGTAGTTGTCCATCTGATGTTGATCACCGGACAGGTTCACCACGCGATCGACCTTGCCGTCGGAGTTGAAGTGCCACACCAGCGCCCAGATGGTGTCGACCCCGCCCTCGCCCGCGGTGGAGTAGCCGCGGTGGATGTCGACCACGTATTCGTCGTTGGCTTCGAGGAAGAAGGTCTCGGCTTTCATTCCCGCCCTGGACAATTCATTGAAGAACGCGACGACCTCGTCGATACCGTGCTTGGTGCCGGAGAGGGCATGATGGCCGGGAATGGTCCAGGCGATATCGTCGGTCAGCACCGCGCGCATGCCGTCCAGGTCGTATTCGGCGTAGGCGGCGAAGAAGGCGTTGATGGCGGCGATCTTCGGGTTTTGTTCGGTCACAACATATCTCGATCTGTTCAGTGCGCCATGGCGCGGAATTCGGTGTGCAGAGCGTCTTGCAGGCGCTCGAAGGTCTCATCGACCGATTCGGGGAGGCCGAAGCCTCCGGCGGATTCCAAGGTGACGATGCCGTGGCAGAGGATGCGAACCATCCGTACGGCGTGGATGAGGTCGGTGTCGGACAGGTGATAGCCGCGCAGTGCCGAGGTGAGGACTTGGTAAGCGCGAGTGGCGGTGTGGATGTAGGCGTCATCGTCGGTGGCAGGCGCGACAATGCCCGCGGTGTAGCGGCCCGGATGGCTGCGGGCGTACTCGCGATAGGCCGTGCAGATCGCGCGCAGCGCATCGCGACCGGACAGCCCCGCGGTGGCATCGGCCAGCACGGTGGCCAACTCGCCGACCGACCGCACCGCCAGCTCACGGCGCACGGCCTCGAGGTTGTCGATGTGTTTGTACAGACCTGGCAGGGAGACGCCGCAGCGCTGCGCCACCGCCGCCAAGGTGAGCCGTTCCAGGCCCACCTCGTCCGCGACGAGCGCGGCTTCGGCGATGATTCGCTCGGGTGTGAGTCCAGCGCGCGGCACCGGGTTACCGGTCCTTCCGGCTCAGGGCCACACCGGTACCGGTGACGAAAACGAGCAGCAGGGGTCCGGACACGTAGGCAAGAGTAGCCAGTGACTGAATCAGGAACAGATACCCGATCCCCGATGCCACGATCGCCACCGCCATGGCAATGGCGGTGTAGCGCAACCAACGCGGCAACAACCCGCTGAGCACCGCCGCGACCCCGAGCCCCGCCAGCAGGAACATCTTCACCCCGTCGAACCGGCTCACCAGCTCGAACAGCAGATGCGCGGTGTCAGGTGATCCGGTACCCGCCAGCGCCACACCGAGCAGGAACTGCGTGAACGAAATCACCGCTGCCGCAATACCGCTCACCGCCGCGAGTCGAGCGACCAACGGCGAGCGCGCCGATCGTGCCAGCGCCACCGAAACAACCGCCAACCCGATCGCGGGCAGCCCTTCGGTCAACAGGAACTGCGTGGTGAAAGCGGTGCCGTGCCCGGACAATTCGCGCACGATATCGCTGCCGGAATCGGCGAAGACCGGGGCGGGCGCGCCAACCGCGAGTCCGGCTATCCAGGACGCGGAGTAGGCGATGCCGACAACGGCGGGGAGAGAGGTCAGAACGTGGTGGCGGTGAGCGACGGCGGTGGACATGAGGGCAACTCCCGGTTGGTTAATGCGACTAACTAGAAGTTAATATACTTAACTTCAGCGCGCAAGCCCTACCGGCCCGACCACGCACACCGAAGGCGCGTGTGGTCGGGCGTCGCGCAATCGCGTCGCAAGCCGCATGTCAGAGCGATGCAAGGGGAGTCGAAAAGGCTTGATCCATGAGCGAATTCGATGTTGTGATCGTCGGCGCGGGGCCGGTCGGCCTTTTCCTCGGTTGTGAGCTGGGCCTGGCGGGATGCTCGGTTCTGGTGCTCGAGCGTGAGAGCGCGCCGCACTCCCCGTGGCGGGCCGAACCGCTCGGGAATCGGGGCCTGTTCTCCACCTCGATCGGGGCTTTCGACCGCCGGGGCCTGCTGTCCGCGGTGCGCAAGGCGTCGGGTCTGCCTGCAGGTTTCGATGCCGACGAACCATCGAGGGTGCGATTCGCCGGCCATTTCGCGGGCATGGGGATCAATCCGGCGAATATCGACTTCGATGCCCTGCCGTATCGATTGCCCAGTCCCGCACCGGATTCCATGATGAGCAGCCTGGACGCCATCGAGACGGTGCTGTCCGAGCGGGCGAGCGAACTCGGCGTTCAGGTTCGCTATGGTGTCCCGGTTTCGGGCATTGCCCAGCACAACCGGGGCGTCAGCGTGCGCAGCGGGGATCGTGAGTTCCGGGCGCGGTGGGCAGTGGGCTGCGACGGCGGTCGCAGTGTGGTCCGCAAGCTCGCCGGATTCGAATTCGTCGGTACCGAACCACAATTCACCGGCTACAGCGTGCTCGCCTCGATCGCCGAACCGCATGAGCTGAGATCCGGATTCACGCTGACTCCGACGGGGATGTATCTGCTGCGGCCCGATGGGCTCATCAGCATGATGGACTTCGACGGTGGTGCGTTCGACCGAGCGCGCCAGCCCACACTCGATGAGCTGCAAACGGTATTGCGCCGGGTATCGGGCACCGCGGTCACCCTGAACGAAGTTCACTACGCCTCGACCTTCACCGATCGGGCGATGCAGGCGAGCACCTATCGGCGCGGGCGGATCCTGCTCGCGGGCGATGCCGCCCATATCCACTCACCGCTCGGTGGACAGGGCCTCAATACCGGTTTGGGCGATGCGATGAACCTGGGGTGGAAGCTCGCGGCGACCGTGCGCGGTGACGCGTCCGAGGGACTCCTCGACACCTATACGCGTGAGCGTCATCCGATCGGCGCGCACGTACTCGACTGGTCTCGGGCGCAGGTGACAGCCATGCGGCCGGATTCCTATGGCAAGGCGATTCAGGCCGTGATCCGCGACCTCATCGCGACCCGCGACGGATCGACCTACGTCTTCGAGACGATCGCGGGTCTGTCGACCCGATACGACCTCGACGACGCGCACCCGCTGATCGGACGCAGCGCCCCGGACTTCCGACTCGCTGACGGCACCCGCCTCGCCGAGCTGATGCACGACGGTCTCGGTGTCGCACTGGATTTCAGCGGCGATCACCAACTGGAAGATTCGGTGTCTCACTGGCGCAACAGGATTCGATACTCGGCCGCTCGGGTGCGAAACGACCTCGGCTTGGCCGCCGTGCTGATCCGCCCCGACGGCATCGTCGCCTGGATCGGCGAAGGTGACATCGACCCGGCCGCGTTCGAGCGCGCGGCCACCCGCTGGTTCGGCACCGCGGAATCGTGAACCCAGGGTCACCCGGCCAGGAACGACAGGCGTACGTGCCGGACGGGGTTGTCGATATTGAGGTCGACGAGGGCAACCGATTGCCATGTGCCCAAAGCCATTTCGCCACCCAGCACCGGAATGCTCGCGTACGGGGCGATGAGTGCGGGCATGACGTGCGAGCGGCCGTGGCCGGGGGAGCCGTGGGCGTGGCGCCAGCGGTCATCGGCGGGCAGTAGGTCCCGCAGGGCCGCGAGCAGATCGTGGTCGCTGCCCGCGCCGAGTTCGATCAGGGCGATTCCGGCGGTGGCGTGCGGAACGAACACGTGCAGCAGACCATCGCGGTCGGCGGCGGTTTCGCGCAGGTAGGCCGTGCATTGCGAGGTGAGATCGTGCACGACCTCGGACCGGCCGGTCTTCACATCGATCAGGGTGCTCTGCATGGGTTCGATTGTGCACCGTCGGCGCCCGGCCGCTCCGGGGATACGGAGCGGCCGTCCTCCTCGAATTCGGAGAAGGGTGCCGTGGCTCAGGCGACGGCGGTGCCTTCGAGCTCGACCAGCTGGCCGGGGATCGCCAGGCGCGTCACCCCCAGCATGGTGGTCGTCGGGGCCACACCCGCGGCTCCGAGCCGCGCGGCGAGCACCCCGTAGTGCGGGAACAGTGCGTCCACATCGGTGGTGTAGACGTTCAGCCGAACGAGGTTCGCGAGCGACATACCCGCTTCGCTGAGCACGGCTTCGAGGTTCTCCACGGCCATTTCGAGCTGTGCCGCCATATCGCCCTCGTGCTCGGGGCGGCCGTCCTTGCTCATCGCGGTCTGCCCCGAGATGTACAGCGTCCGTGACTCTCCGGAAACGATCTCGCCCTGGTTGAAGCCCATCTCCTGCGACCAGGTCACCGGGTTGACTGCCGTGCGTTCCATTGCCACTCCAATCGTTGCGCTCGAGCGCTCGAGCGCCCGGGGCCCGATGGCCACCGTCGTCGACGCTCGAGAGAAGAGATTTCCAGCGATACATGACATCCTGTGTCATGTTTTCCGGAGAGAATCGAAGCTGTGCGCGCCGATAGGTTGGTCTCGCTGGTATTGCTATTGCGCCAGCGCGGCCGGATGACCGCGGACCAGCTGGCCACCGAGCTGGAAGTGTCCGTTCGCACCGTGCTGCGCGATATCGACGCGCTGTCCACGGCGGGCGTGCCGGTCTACGCCGACCGCGGTCGGCACGGCGGCTTCTCGCTGCTTCCCGGCTTTCGCACCGAATTGACCGGACTGAACCACCATGAGGCTCTCGCCTTGCTCACCGCCGGATCGGGCCGGGGCGAAAAGGCTTTCGGGCTCAGCTCTGCCCTCGCCTCGGCGATGCGCAAGGTGGTCGACGCGCTACCCGAAGGCCACCGGGCCACCCTTGACGATGCCGCCAAGCGGTTCCTGGTCGAGCCGGAGACCGATCTGCTCTCGCGGCGAGCAGGCACAGAGCAAGTGGCGACCGGGGTGATGGACGAGGTGCGGCATGCGGTACTCGCCGGACACAAACTCCGCTTCGAGTACGCCGCACCCGACAAGACGCCGCGCTGGCACACCGTCGATCCACTCGGACTCGTCACCGTCCGAGACCGCACGTACCTGCTGGCGACGAAGTCCGGGGAGGATCGCACCTATCGGTTGTCGCGAATGTTGTTCGCGGAGAAGCTTTCCGAGCCCGCGGAGCGCCCCGCCCAGGTGGACCTCGACCGGATCTGGGCCGACCGAAGCGCACGCTTCCTCTCCGAGGACCACATCCCGGTCCTGATCAGAGTCAAGTCCACCCGTCGAGAAGAGCTGCTGAACGCCACCCGCAGTGTCCGCGCGGAGCACCCCGAACCAGAGGACTGGGTTCGTCTCGACGTGACATTCGAGGATCTGCGACATGCGATTTGGGCGATCTGGCAACTCGATACCGCCGTGGAGGTCCTGAGCCCTGATGAACTCCGTACCGCGCTGCGCGAACGGGCTCTGGCTGTTGCCGCACGATACGGGCGTTGACGCTACGAATTCACCAGTCGGACAATCGCGGCCGCGACCTGCTCGGGTTGTTCGGCGGGGATGATGTGCTGGCAGGCGGCATCCTCGAAATGCGCGCCGACCTGTTCGGCGTATCGGCGCTGATACTCGCGCAGGGTGTCGAGATTGCGGGCCTGATAGCGCGCGGCGCTGGTCGAGGACAGGACGGTGATGCCGGATTTCGGGGGTTGTGGTGGGCGGCTGCGGAATTCGCCGATCGCCGCCGCGACGGCCGCGATCTCATGCCGGGTGCGGGCGAGGTCGGCGGGGGTGAAATCCTCCGACAGCATGGTGGCGTAGGTGTCGGCGGGGAATTTGCGTCCGTAGGAGCGGGTCAGCAGTCGCATGAGCGGTGGGTAGTGGCTCAGCGCCTGCTGTACGGCGAGGATGCGATCCGTCTTCTTGGCGGTCGGAGCCCAATTGTCGTACGTGGGAGCGTTTTCCGGTGTCGGGTCGAGCAGGACGAGCCCCGCCGGGGACAGCGTTTCCGCGGCGCGGCGCACGATCAGCCCGCCCATACTGTGCCCCACCAGAATCAGCCGGTCCGGTGCGAGCGCCTCGACCAGCGCCACCAGGGTGGCGGCCATATCGTCGATGCTTTGAGGTGCGGCAGGGGCGGCGCTGCGGCCGCGTCCCGCTCGGTCGTAAGCGACGGTGCGCGCGTCGTTCCGCAATAGCGGCACGACCCGATCCCAGAGGGTGCGCCCAGCCCCCGCGCCGGACTCGAACACCACCCACGTTCCCCCGCTCCCGGCCTCTTCGAAGTAGATGTCGTTGCCGTGCACAGTCATTCGACGCCCAGGCGTATCCCGCATGGCGGCTTCCTCCCAATCGATCCCAACTTTGGGAAAGGTACCAGGAATGGGATAGTTGCGATATGGACCCGACAGAGCTGCTGCTGCATCCGGTGCGATTGCGCCTCATCCACGCCCTGGCCGGCGGCCGATTGCGCACCGCGGGCGAGCTGTGCGAGCGCCTGCCCGATGTGCCCCGAACCAGCGTCTATCGGCACCTCGGTCTGCTCACCGAGGGCGGCATGCTCGAAATCGGCGATGAGCGCCGCGTGCGCGGCGCCGTCGAGCGCTCATACCGCCTACGCCCCGACCGCCCCACCGTCCCCTCCGACACCCCGATGACCGTCGACGACCACCGCCAAGGATTCGCCGCCGCCATGGCCGTCCTGATCGCCGAATTCAATGCCTACCTCGACCGCCCCGACGCAAACCCGATCGCCGACTCGGTCGGCTACCGCCAGGGCACCCTCTGGCTCACCCCCGACGAACTCGACACCATGCTCACCGGTTTCCGCGACATCGTGGCCCCACTTGCCACCAACGAACCCGAGCCGGGCCGACGACCGTACTTGATCAGCCCGATCCTGTTCCCGGCAGAGGAACCACCGGTGCCGAACTGAAGGCATTCGCCATGTCGACCTATGCTCGGTGGCCGTGACCGCCGACGAGATCCCCAAGCGCCGTTTCCTGGTGTGCCATGACTACGGAATGGGCGGCCTATGGTGGTGGATTCACGCCCGCTCGGCCCGCGAGATCGCTGAAACATTCGCGGAGACAAAGGTTATCGAGGACACGACACGATTCTCGGAGGCGTTCACGCGCGATCTGACCGAGGTCGACATCGATGAGCCCAGCCCGCCGGGCCTACAGGATCTTCGTGAACAACGAGACGCCCAGCGTACCCGCCCCGGCTTCGGAGCGCTGGCCGACCGAGCCGTGCTGTACACCCGCCAACGCTGGGATGAGGATGACCTTGCGGCAGCCCACTACTTCACCGAGATCATCGACGGCTACCGCACCCGCCAGGTGGAGGTCCGCGACAGCGGAGAATCGGTCCGAACCGGCCTCGACGACTTCCCCCTGAACCCGCCCATCGACCTGTGGGACCCAGACCTGGCGGCCTACGAAATCACCGCGGCGGAGTTCGAAAAGACCTGGGAGCATGCTGTTCCCCCACCCGAAGGCTGGTACGGCTGAGCGCACCGGAAGTCAGGCGCTGCGCGGTTGAGCGAGGTCGCGTTTGACGAGAGAGCGGATGTACGCGGACTTCGACAGCCCGAGCTTGACCGCGCGAGCAGCGACACGACGATCCATATCGTCGGACATCTGCACAGTGCGCGGCTCGAGTGCGGGATCGGCATCCTGTCCCAGCTCGAGGGGCAACTCGACTTCGAGGTCGGTGAAGTTCAAGCGACCCAACAGGTCGTTCACTTCATTCAGGGTGGTGGGGTCGAGTGGATAAGTCATCGGTGTACTCCCACTGCTCGTACCGATAGAGCTGTACGCCCGTCGATGTGCGCATCGGGAATTCTATTGGACTGCCGGGGATTACCCGAGGGTTGTTTCACCTCACCCTCGATCGGTTGCGACTTCGTGAGTGTCGCAGGGAGTTCCGGCCGTTGCGGCGTCATACGCTGCGGTTATGGGCGATGACATCGGGGTGGCGGGGCGTATCGAGGTTGGATATTCGCATCTGTTCGCTGGGCTGGAATTGCGGCCCAACCGGGATGCAGATGAGTACCAGATTGCGTTCTCGGATGGGTCGGTGGCGCGGGGTGAGGTGCTCACGGATGTGGGTGGGGCCGGGGCGTTGCGGGTTGAGTCGTATCGGACGGCTGCGGGGACTGATATGCCCGAACGGGTTTGGATGTTGCGTGCGGGTGAGGCGGGGGCGTTCAAGCTTGGGAGGGCGTTGTGATCGGGGCGCGCTGCGCTAGGGCTGCTGATAGGTAGGGGGCGGTTCGGCTGCGCGCTGAGCGTGCGACTTTCGGTGGGGTGCCTTGGGCGACTACTTGGCCACCGTCTTGGCCGCCGCCGGGGCCCAAGTCGACGACGTGGTCGGATTGGGCGGCTACGGTCATGTCGTGTTCGGCGATGATGACCGTCGCGCCTGCGTCGACCAGTGAATGTAGTTGGCGGACGAGGACTTCGGTGTCGGCGGGGTGGAGGCCGGTGGTGGGTTCGTCGAGTAGGTAGAGGGTGGCGGCGCGTTTGGTGCGTTGGAGTTCGGAGGCGAGTTTGACGCGTTGGGCTTCGCCGCCGGAGAGTTCGGTGGCGGGCTGGCCGAGGCGGAGGTAGCCGAGGCCCACCTGTTGCAAGGTGGTCAGGGCGCGGTGGGCGGCGGGGGTGTCGGAGAGGAAGTCGGTGGCTTCGTCGACGGTGAGGTCGAGGACCTCGGCGATATTGTTGTCGCGGTAGGTGATTTCGAGGGTTTCGGGGTTGTAGCGGGCGCCGTGGCAGGTGGGGCAGGGGGTGTAGGTGCTGGGGAGGAAGAGGAGTTCGACGGTGACATAGCCTTCGCCCTGGCAGGTTTCGCAGCGGCCGCCCGCGACATTGAAGGAGAATCGGCCTGCGCCGTAGCGGCGTTGTTTGGCTGCAGGGGTGGCGGCGAACAGCTTTCGGACCGTGTCGAACAGGCCCGTGTAGGTGGCCAGGTTCGAGCGGGGTGTGCGGCCGATCGGCTGCTGATCGACTTCCACGACCCGGTCGATGCCCGACTCGGAGGTAGCCTGCCTCGAAATCGCATGCAGGAGCGTCGATTTGCCGGAACCGGAGACGCCGGTGATGACAGTGAGGACGCCCAGCGGCAGCTCGACATCGAGCGCATGCAGATTGTGTTCGGTGAGATTGCGCAGTTTCAGCGCACCGGCGGGCTTGCGTGGGATGTGCTGGGGTTCAGCCGAATCCGGGAACAGATAGCGCCGAGTGGCTGAGTCCTGGACTTTGTGCAGTGCGTCCAGCGGTCCGCTGTAGAGCACGTGCCCGCCAGCGGTTCCCGCCCCCGGACCCACGTCGACGATCCAGTCCGCCTGGCGCACCACGTCCATATCGTGTTCGACCAGAAAGACGCTGTTGCCCGAGTCGCGCAGGCGCATCAGCACCGAGGTCAGTGCTGCGGTGTCGGCCGGATGCAGTCCAGCCGAGGGTTCGTCGAGCACATAGACCACACCGAACAGCCCTGAGCGCAACTGAGTTCCGAGCCGCAGGCGCTGGAGTTCGCCGCCGGACAGGGTCGGGCTTTCGCGTGACATGCTCAGATAGCCGAGCCCGAGTTCAACCGGCACCTCGATGCGGGCGATCAGGTCCCGGCTCAGCACAGCCGCCGCATCGTCGCCCGAGGCGTGCGGTCGTAGGACCTCCGCCAGCTCGGCCAGCGGCAGGCTAGCCAATTCGGTGATGGTGCGACCGGCAAACGTCACCGCCAGCGCCTCGGGCCGCAGCCGTTCCCCATGGCACAGCGGGCAGGTACGCGTCGTCAGGAACTGCGCCGCGCTCTTACGCCGCGCCTCGCTCTTGGATTCGGAGAAAGCGCGCAGTACAAGGTCTTTCGCGCTGGTGTAGATGCCTTCATAGGATCGCTGAATGCGCCCGGCTTCACGCTGGGGGCGCACCGTCACCACCGGTCGTTCCTCGGTGAACAGGATCCACTGCCGAGCCTCGGCAGGCAGATCGCGCCATGGAATATCGATGTCGTACCCGAGCGTCGCGAGGATGTCCCGCAGATTCTTCCCATGCCAGGCCCCCGGCCAGGACGCGACCGCGCCGTCCCGAATGCTCAGCGCGGGATCCGGAACCATCGACTTCTCGGTCGCCTCGTACAGCGTGCCCATCCCGTGACACTGGGGGCACGCTCCCTCAACGGTGTTGGGCGAGAACGCATTCGAATCCAGATGCGCCGCCCCTTCCGGATACTGTCCCGCCCGCGACAGCAGCATCCGCAGATAGTTCGACATGGCCGTCACGGTGCCCACGCTCGACCGCGACGACGGCACCGCCCGCCGCTGCCCCAACGCCACAGCGGGCGGCAGCCCTGTCACCTCGTCGACATCGGGCGTCTCGACTTGCTGCAACAGCCGCCGCGCATAGGGCGCTACCGATTCCAGATACCGCCGCTGCGAATCGGCGTACAGCGTGCCGAACGCCAGCGACGACTTCCCCGACCCGGAGACCCCGGTGAACGCCACCAGCGCATCGCGCGGCAGCACCACATCCACCCCGCGCAGATTGTGCACGCGCGCACCGCGTACCCGGACATACGGATCGACCTCGGGCGACCTCATGACAACCCACGCTACCCAGCTCGGTCCGGCGCGCGTGATCGGCACTCCGTCGCGGGGTTCGGTACCGCTCGCCAGCAGTACGACGAGCTTCTCGCGGCAGCCCCGGTCCGGCTAGCCGCGCACGTGTAAACCGAATCCCGCCCGGCCCGCGCGCTCGAGCCCCTGTTTCAGTTGCAACGAGGGAATTTCGTAATCGCCGAAGTTCTGTCGCCGGAACGCGATCGGCTCGGTCGACTCCAGGGTGAGCAGGCGCTGCCGCCATGCCTTGGCGATGTCCGGGTAGTCTGCGTCGGTCGTGCGGTCGGTGCCGTACAGCACGAACGGCGGCAACACCTCGATGCCCGGGTAGTAGAGGATTCCGTGCTGGATCGGGAACAACAAATCGTCGATGGGACCGTTGATCCCGCGCGCGGCGTAATGCGACTCCGGACCTCCGGCGGTCACCGACAGCAGCGCCTTGCGGCCCGCGAGGGTGCCTTCGCCGAAGCGCTCTCCGTATTGGACGTCGTTGTGCTCACCGACGCCGTAGGCGAAGTGATAGGTGAATACCCGGTCCACCCAGCCTTTGAGGATCGCAGGCATCGTGTACCACCAGAGCGGGAACTGGAAGATGATGGTGTCGGCCCACAGCAGTTTCTCCTGTTCGCCGCGCACGTCCGGGGTGAGCGACCCGGCGTCGAACGCCCGCCCCGAGTCCACCGCGACTTGCAGTGGATTCGAGGCGTGGGGGCCGTAGTCCTGGGCGTCGACAACCGCCTTCCAGTTCATTGCGTACAGATCGCTCACCCGCACCTCGTGCCCCACCTCCCGCAATGTCGCAACCGCGAGGTCCTTCAGCGAGCTGTTGAGCGACTTCGGCTCCGGGTGGGCATAGACGATCAGCGTCTTCATAAGAACTCCTTCGGATCGGTGCCTTCGATCCTGGACGCCGTGGTGTCGGCTGTTCAGAGACGCCTTTTCCGTCGGACGGGACTTCCTGGTAATCGCAGGGCCACCTTCGCCGGTGCCGCCCCGGCCATACTGGGGCAATGGACGACTTGGCAGGTTTCCTGCGGACCCGGCGGGCCCGGGTCGATCCAGTGGACGCCGGGATCCCGACCGATAGGTACCGCCGAGTCGAAGGGCTTCGCCGCGAAGAGGTCGCGCATCTATCCGGAGTCAGCGTCGATTACTACGTGCGCTTGGAGCAGGGGCGTGCGACGCAACCGTCGGAACAGGTCCTCGACGCGCTTGCCCGCGTCCTGGGTCTGGATGAGACCGAACGCGGGCACCTGTACCGGCTGGCGCGGCAGCGCCGCCGCCGCGCCAGGACGCCGGGCGGTCGGGTCCGGCCGGAGGTGTTGCGTGTGCTCGACCTGGTCGTCGGCGCACCGGCGCTGATCATGGACCACCGCCTGGACGTGCTCGCGGGAAACCGCCTCGCGGGCTTGCTGTTCGGCCGTGCGATGCCGGGCCTGAACACCGCCCGGCACATCTTCCTCGACGAATCCGAGCGCGGCCTGTACGCGGACTGGGACAACTGCACTCTGGACGTGGTCGGACACCTTCGTCTGGCCGCCGGTCGATACCCCGAGGACCCCGGTCTGGCCTCGCTCATCGGCGAATTGTCCATGGGCAGTGAGCGTTTCCGTCGTCTGTGGGCGCGCGCGGACGTGCGTGCCCGCACCCACGGCCGCAAGGCATACCGGCATCCCCTGGTCGGACTGCTGGAACTGCACCAGGAGAACTTCGCACTGCCGGACGAAGGCATGGAGCTGCTGGTGCTGTCCGCGGTCCCCGGTAGCGCCGCCGAGGACGGGATACGCCTGCTCGCGAGCTTGGGTGCGAACAGCGCTGACGCGCACCCCACGATGAACGCTCGCATCCGCGAGTCAACCGACAACCGCACACCATGACTTCCCGCGTCCTAGTCGAAGGTGCTTGCGCCAGTTCAGCGACACGTCTTCGACGGAGCGATTCGGTATCGAAACATACTGTGGTACAGGGGTTTTGTATCACGCAGCATTTGACGATCTTCACGTGGGGGAGATGGCGGGGCGATTGCTCCGGATCGTCGCGGCCGCGACCAGGGACAGCGCCAGCAGGGTGAGGGCGAAGGTAGTCGCACCCGCCGACAGGCCCACGGCATCGCTCAGATATCCGGCGCTGACCGGCAGTAGCCCGGCGGGGATGTAGCCGCCAATATTGAACGCCGCGTTGGCTTCTGCCAGTCGAGCGGCAGGTACCGCGTGGTTGAGCAGGGACAACCCGCCGAGTTGGCCCAAACCCTGGCCCGCCCCGGCGAGCAGGGCCGCCGCGATCAGATAGTTCGCCGATGAACCGTGTACGGCGACCGTCAAGCTCAGCATGGCCACGGCGGTCGCGGCGGCGGACGTCGCCATGATCGCCGAGCGGGGCAGCGAGCGGGCCGCGAACTGGACCGCCGTGGCGGTGAGGAACATCGCGAATGCCATGGCGCCGGCAAGGATTCGGCTGGCGGTGCCGAGCAGCCCGGACAGCAGCGCGGGACCGAGCGACAGCACGAACGATGTCGCGGTGATGCCGGGAGCGAAGACCGCGATGCCGAGCAGGAGCTGGCGGCGGTTGGCTATGGGAACCCGGGGCATCCGGACCCATGACCCCGTACCCCTATGCTCCGGTCGCCCGATCGGCATGCGCAGCACGGTGATGAAAGCCGTAGCCAGCAAGGCGATTTCGACCAGGAAGACGGTCACCGTCGGGGCGGGTGCGTTCTCGGACAACACACCCGACAGCAGTGGTCCGACGCCTGCGCCCAGAACCATTGCGGTGGAAGCGAATAGCGCACCCAGGTGCTTACGCTCGGCTCCGGCGACATCGGTGACCGCGGCCATGCCCGCCGAGACCGCCGCGCCGACCGCGATACCGGTGAGCAGCCGGGCGATTATCAGCGCCAGCACATCGTTCGCGGTCGCGAAGATCAGACATGCGGTGGCCGCGAGGACCAGCGCCGGGACAAGTACCGCTTTGCGGCCCAGCCGATCAGAGGCGACACCGGATACCAGCAGGGATCCGAGCAATCCGGCGATGTAGCACGCGAACACCACGGTCATCGTCCCCTTGGAGAACCCGAAGTCCCGCTGCCACAGCACATACAGCGGTGTCGCGGCGTTCGAGAGGATGAAGACGGCGGTCACCGGCCACGCGGCCAGCCAGATCCACCACTTGGGCGCCGGTCGCGGCGGGTTGCCGATACCGGGTGATGTCGGCGCATCCGCCGACCGGGGTTGTGTCGCAACCATTTTCACTACCTCACACTCATAGTACGAATCAACTCGTACTAGTACGAATGGAGTCGAACATAGCATGTAGTACGATCAAACTCGTACTGGAATCGATAGTGAGGATTTCGCCGATGGTGACCAAGGTGCGCCCCGCGCCGCAGTTCACGCTCCCCCCGGAACCGGTCGCGGCACCCGAACCGCTACCCGAACCCGGCATCGACGAACTGTGCCTGGAAACCGTCATGGGCGCGCTCAGTGATCCGCTGCGACTGTTTATCGTGCGAAAACTGCTGCTGGACTCCGAGCAGTACGACCACCCCTGCGGCTGGTTCGGCATCGACCGCCCGAAATCCTCACTCACCCACCACTTCAAGGCGCTGCGCGAAGCGGGCGTTACCCGGCAGCGGCAGTACGGGCTGGAACGCCGCAGCCAGGTGCGCGTCGACGACCTGGAGACGCGATTCCCGGGTCTGCTCGCTCTGGTCGCGGCATGGCGGCCCGCGGACTGACCGGCTCGGTGCGTCGGTGTCCGGCGTTAGTCCAGGAGTCCGCCGTCGACGGCGCGAGCGAGTTCGAAACGGCTTGTGGTGCCGGTCTTTTCGTATATTCGGGTGAGGTATCGCTCGATGGTCTTCACGCTCAGGAATACCGACTCGGCGATCTCCCGGTTGCGTCGCCCCTGCTGGACGAGACGGGCGATCTGCGCTTCGGTCTCGGTGAGCGTGGTCCGCGCACCGGTGCGCGCCCGCGGAATGGCGATACCCCGGCGGCGCAGCTCCACCACGGTGCGCCGCCGCCACGGCGCGGCCGAGAGCGCACCGAAGATCCGCGCCGCCTCCATCAGATGTGGTTCGGCGTCGGCGTCGAGCTCCGCCAGCCATAGCCGCCCCTGGCCGCGCAGCAGCTCGAGGCGGTATGCGTCGGCGAGCCGGACGCCGTCGGCCACGGCCTCGGGATCGGCGTTCGCCCACCCGTGCACCAGTCGCGACAGCACCAGGGTCGGCCGGTCCAGAATCTGCTCACCTTCGGCGAGCAGGTCGGCCGCGAGCCGCGCCCCGCGCTCGCGAGCCCCGGCGTCGGTCTCGACGGCGGCCAGCCGTGCGAGTAGTTGACTGCGCCGCCAGCGCGGAGTCGCAGACGAATCCAGTTGGGCGACAAGGGTTTGCCGGGCGCCACGGACATCGCCCGAGAGCCAGTGCAGTGCCGCGCGCGCCCACTCCCGCAAGGCGATCGCGTGCCGGTCCGTGGACAGCGGGTCCGCCAGCGCCCGCTCGGCCGCGGCGAATTCACCGCGCTGGGCAAGTATCTCGACGGTGAGAGCGGTCAGGGTATCGCGATGCGTGGGGGTGTCCTCGAGATCGGCGGTGGCTTCCCCGGCTATGGACAGCGCCGAGGCCCAATCGCCAAGGTGCAGTGCGTTGTACACCGTCGCCGTGGTCAGATCCTCGCGATAGAGCACCACACACGCCGTGGTGGCCAGGCTCTGGGCTTGGGCGATGGTCGCCGATGCCGCCTCGGTGTATCCCGCCGCGGCCTGCGTCGCCGCGGTCACGGTGGTGGCGCCGAGCCGAGCGGCCGCGGGGGCGGTTCGCGCGGCGTCCGCCAACCGCCGCCACAGCTCCGGCAGTGCACCGAAGTCCGATTGCATGACCCGAGCGCGAATCAAATGGCCCAGGGCCGCAATCTGTTCCGGGATAGGCTCGGTCGCGATCGACTGTTCGGCCGCGGTTACCAGCGGCTCGGCCGGGCGGTCTGTTACCGCATGGATATGCGCGGCCTTGGCCAGCAGCCGCGCGCCCGCATCGGGTGCCGCGACCGCGGCGTCGATCAGATCGGCGGCCTCGTCCAGGGCTCCGGTCAACACCAGTGCGTCCACCGTCAGCGTCACCAAACGCGCACGCTCCGCACCGGATTCGGTCGCGGGCAACACCGTTCGGGCCACGGTCGCGGCCTCCTGCGGACGACCCGCCAGCAAAAGCGCCCCCGCCAATCGCGATCGCAGCCGCGCCGCGCGCGGATCGCCGGGCCGGGTAAGGGCCGCTGCCCGCTCGAACAGCGGTACCGCCGCCCGGGGCGCGGTCGCACCGGCCTGTACCGCGGCTCGGGTGAGCACCTCGATGGCGCGATCGTCCCCGACCTCGGCGATTTCATGCAACGCGGCGGCGATCTCGAGATCGGTCTCCGGGGACTGCGGCAGCGTGTAGAGATGCTCGACGATCAGCCGCTGCCAGTGCCAGCGCTGCGCGGGACCGATCTCCCCGCACAGCACATCCCTGACGAACTGGTGGACGACTCGGTAGCCACCTTCGCTGCCGCACACCAGGATTCGCCGCTCGATCAGCGCGTCGAAAGCCAGCGCCGCCCGCCTCGGCTCCAATCCGGTCATGGCGGCGACCACTCCCATACGAGTCGGGGTCACCATGCCCATCAGCGCCACCGCGCGCGCCAGCAGCCGTGCCTCGTGGTCCACGCGCAGCACCCGGTCCAGGAAGGCCCGCCGCCGATCGTCGGCGGCGACGGCCGCGACCGGCGCGGTCGAGCCGCCGATGCCGAATTCGCTGATATCGACCAGCGCCTGGAGCGCGAAGAGCGGATTCCCGCCGCTGCGTGCCGCGACGGTCGCGACCGCGGCGGCGGGGTCGATTCCGCCGGGCAGCGTTGCGGCCGTGACCAATTCGCCGATCGCCGCATCGCCCATCGGACCGAGCTCGATCTCCCGCAGCTGCCCGCGCTCGCGACTCCAGTGCAGTACGGTGGGCAGCTCGCTCGCGTGCGAGAACGACACGGTCCGCAGATTGCCCAGCAGCACAAGCGGATTCGTCGCCGGTTGGCGCAGCAGCACCGTCACCAGTGCCAGCGTGTCCGCGTCCAGCAACTCCAGATCATCGACCGCCAACAGCACCGGCGTCACCTCGGTCAGCTCGCCGAACAGCACGCGTGCGGTCGCGGTGATCGCGGCCACGGGGGCCGCCGTGGCGACGTCGAGCAACCGCACCAGCGAGCCCGTCAGCGCCCCGCATTCCAGGGCCGGATCGGCGTGGCCGGCCAGCGCGGCGCGCAAACCCGAATAGGCGATCGGGCGATCGAGTTCATCGGCCCCCAACCGCACCACATTCCAGCCCTCGGCGGTGAGCCGCTCGCACATCCCCGTCAGCACCCGTGATTTGCCGATCCCCGCCTCGCCCCGGATCAGCACCACCCGCGCCGAGCCATCGAGTGCCGAACGCACCCGCGCCATATCGCCGTCACGGCCCAGCAGCGGAGTGGTCGGTACCGCGTACCGATCGATATCGATCATCGGCAGCCCTTTCCGCGTGCGTGCTCACCCGCCGTCGTCGCCGGGCGAATTCCGAGTATCGCGCATTATCGCGAGGGTATTCCCCACTGTCCCCGCAATCGCCGACATCGCAGGCTGAACAGCGTCAACGCATCATCGACGATGGGAATTGGGCATGCGGACAGTCGCGTCGACCACGTACGGTCTGGTCAAAGGTGTAGTGCAGGACGGTGTGTACGTCTTTCGCGGAGTGCCGTACGCCGCCGCGCCGGTGGGCCCGCTGCGCTATCGCGCGCCGGTGCCTCCCGAGCCGTGGGACGGTGAACGCGACGCCGCCGAATTCGGGGTCGCCGCACCGCAACACCGGCCCCCGGGCAGTCTGGGCGAGCTGTTTTCCCCCGACGGCCCCACCGGCGAAGACTGCCTGACCCTCAATGTCTGGACCCCCGATCTCGGAGCCGCCGGGCTGCCGGTCCTGGTCTGGATTCACGGCGGCGGATTCCTGTTCGGCGGCGGCACCGGCAGCCCGCTGGTCGACAAGGGATCATTCGCACGGCACGGTGTGGTCCAGGTGTCGATCAACTACCGGCTCGGCATCGACGGGTATCTCTGGACCGACGAGGATCCCGCCTCGGGTAACTTCGGCACCGCCGACCAGATCGCGGCACTGCGCTGGGTCCGGGACAATATCCGCGCGTTCGGTGGCGACCCGGACGCGGTCACCATCGCGGGCAACTCGGCGGGCGGCACCGCGGTCGGCGCGCTGCTGGCCGTTCCCTCGGCGCGGAACCTGTTCGCGCGGGCCATCATTCAGAGCGGCTATCCCGACCCGCTGCTGTCACCGGCTTCCGCGCAGCTCTCCGCCCGCGAGGTCTATCGGCGGGCCGGGCTGACCTTCGGCGATCTCGAGGCCTTGCGCGCTCTGCGTGACGCCGACCCCGAACGGGTGATCGGCATTCAGCGTGACCTCTTCGACGAGGTCGTCGCCACCCGCGACGTCGATCGGTTCGGGGCGGAGATAGCGCGCAGCGGCAACCCCTTCCAGCCTGCGGTGGGCGGTGAGTTCCTGCCCTCCACTCCGGTCGACACGATCGCCAGACCCGGCCATGGCGGGGTTGATCTGCTCATCGGATACAACCGGGAGGAGTTCCGCCTGGTGCTCGGCGTCGGCCTGATCACCCTCGACACCGCCGCCGTCACAGCGCATTTCGAGGGCGTGCTGCCCGGGCGCGGCGCCGAGGTGCTGGAGCTGTACCGGTCCACCCGCCCGGACGCGGATCCCGGGCAATTGCTGGCCGCCCTGGAAACCGATCGGATCTATCGCGCCCCGTCCACCCTCCTGGCCCGCGCGTCCGCGCTGCGCTCACCGTCCACGTACTTCTATCGATTCTCGTGGCAGTCAACGGCTTTCGATGGCACCATCGGTGCCGGGCATACGGTCGAGCAACCCTTCGCCTTCGATGCGCTCGATGTGCCCAAGGCCGAATCCTTCACCGGCCCCAATCCGCCCCAGCGTGTGGCGGACGATCTGCATCGCACCTGGGTGTCGTTCGTCAGTACCGGAAATCCCCGTCATGACAGTTTGCCCGCATGGCCGCGCTACGACCTCGCGCACCAGGCGCTGATGGACTTCGCTGACACCGCGACCCTCATCCACGATCCGGACCCCGCGGAGTTGGCGCTGTGGGTCCCCGCACGGTCGCACGCGTAGGGGGCGGCGATGACCGTGCTGCCCATCGGTGATCAGCTCACCGTGCTCGCGACCCTCGAACCCACCCGCCCCGCCGTCACCTGCGGCGAGCGGACCATCACGCGCGCCGAGCTCGAATCCCGGGCCAACCGACTCGCCCGCGCCTATGCCGCGCTCGGGGTGCGCCAGGGTGATTTCGTCAGCATCGGCCTGCCCAACGGCATCGAATTCTTCGAGACCTGTTTCGCGGTCTGGAAATTGGGGGCGGTCCCGCAGCCGGTCGCGGCCGGGCTCGCACCGCGCGAGCTCACCCAGGTTCTCGAACTGGCCGTACCCGCGCTGCTGGTCGGCTTCCCCGAGGAGCTGTCCGCCGCGCTACCGCCCGGAATACCCACGGTGCCAAGGGGATTCCAGCCCAACCCGAATCTGGACGATTCCGCGCTGCCATCGCGCGTGTCGCCTTCGTGGAAAGCGCCTACCTCCGGCGGCAGCACCGGACGGCCCAAACTCATCGTGGCGGGGAACTCCGGTGAGTTCGATCCCGAGGCGGCCGGGTCGATATTCCGGTTGTGGCACAATCAGGTTCAGCTCATCCCCGGTCCCCTCTATCACAATGGACCGTTTGCCGCCGCGATGATCGGCGCGCTACTGGGGCACCACCTGGTGGTCATGGTGCGGTTCGACGCCGCCGCGGCACTCGAGGCGATCCGCGCGCACCGCGTCGAATTCGTCAACCTGGTCCCGACCATGATGCTGCGCATGCTGCGAGTGATCGAGGCTGACCCTGCGGCCTACGACCTGAGTTCCCTGCGGACAGTGTGGCATTCGGCCGCTCCATGCCCACCGTGGCTCAAACAGCGCTGGATCGAACTCGTCGGCCCCGACCGGCTCTACGAGAACTACGGCGCGACCGAGGCCCAGGTGGTCACGGTGATCTCCGGCGCGGAGTGGCTCGAGCATCGCGGCTCGGTGGGCCGCCCGGTGGTGGGTGAGATCAGGATCGTCGACGCCGAGGGGCGACCGGTGCCCGTCGGTGAGGTCGGTTCGCTCGCGGTGCGCCGCCCCGCGGGCACCGCGCCCACCTACCACTACCGCGGCGCGCAGGCCCTCGAGTACGCGGACGGCTGGGAGGTGATCGGCGATATCGGGCACCTCGACGCCGACGGCTACCTCTACCTCGCGGATCGGCGCACCGATCTGATTCTGCGCGGCGGCGCGAATGTCTATCCCGCTGAGGTCGAAGCCGCGATCATCGAACATCCCGACGTGCTGTCCTGCGTGGTGGTCGGTCTGTCCGATGAGGATCTCGGCCAGCGCGTGCACGCCCTGGTGCACTCCGCGAACGCGGACCTCGACGAGCAGAGCCTGCGCACTTTCGTCTCCGGGCGCTTGGCCCGATACAAGCAGCCCGCTACCTACCGCTTCGTATCAGAACCGCTCGCCAACGACGCGGGCAAGGTGCGCCGCGCCGCGTTGCGCGACGCCGAACAAGAAAGGCTCAGCCGATGAGCGACTACGCGTTCCTGCGCTATGAATCGCATGCGGACGGCACCATCGTCCGAATTGTGTTGGACCGCCCGCAGACTCGAAACGCGCAGCATCGCGGTCTGCTGGTCGAACTCGACGAGGCCTTCCGCCGTGCCGAAACCGATGATCGGGTGCGGGTGGTGATTCTGGCCGGGGCGGGCGCGGTGTTCTCCTCCGGCCACGATCTGGGATCGCCCGAGGCACTGGCCGAGATGCTGCCCGGGTCCACCGGTCATCGATCCTTCGCCGGTAATGGCGGCACTCGGGAATCGGTGGAGCGCAGGATGATTCAGGAGTGGCACTACTTCTTCCAGAACACGCTGCGCTGGCGGGATCTGCGCAAGATCACCATCGCCGAGGTGCAGGGCGGGGTGTACGCGGCCGGGCTCATGCTGATGTGGGCCTGCGATCTGGTCATCGCCGCCGAGGGCACCCGATTCGCCGATCCGGTTGGGCCCCGGCTCGGCGGCGCCGGAGTCGAATACTTCGCGCACCCATGGGAATTCGGCCCGCGCAAGGCCAAGGAGCTGCTGCTCACCGGTGACGCGATCGATGCGGAGGAGGCGTATCGCCTCGGCATGATCAACAAGATCTTCCCGGCCGATCAACTCCCCGCGCGCACACTGGAGTTCGCGGGCCGAGTAGCCGCGCTGCCGTCGATGGCCTCGCTGATGGTCAAGGAATCGGTGAACCAGTCGGTGGACGCCCAGGGCTTTCGCACCGCGCTGACCTCGGTGTTCTCCCTACACCACGTGTTGCACGCGCACTGGGCCGAATTGCACGGCGGTGGCGCGGCCTACGCCACCGAAGCCGACGGGGTCGGTGACTGGCAGGCCGCGCCGCCGATGACGGTCGCGACGAAGGACACGGTCGGCGGGCGATGACCGCCTACAGTCCGATTCGCTGGGATCGCCGAGCCGACGGCATCGTGCTGCTCACGCTCGACGATCCACTGCGCTCGGCCAATACGATGAATACCGCCTTCGCCGCCGCACTGTCCGACACCGTCGATCGGCTTTACCGCGAACACGACGCGGTGACCGGTGTGGTGATCACCTCGGCGAAGCAGACGTTCTTCGCCGGAGGGGATCTGCGCGAAATCCGGGACCTGCCAAGCGAACCGGGTGCGGAACGACCGGGACTGCTCGCCAAGACCCAACTGCGCCGCCTCGAACAGCTCGGCCGGCCCGTGGTCAGCGCGATCGCGGGGGCGGCGCTGGGCGGCGGATTGGAGTTGGCGCTGGCCACACACCATCGCATCGTGGTCGACGCCGTCGACATCGAATTGGGCCTGCCCGAGGTGACATTGGGCCTGCTGCCCGCCGGTGGCGGCATCGTCCGCACGGTGCGACGGCTGGGCGTGCGGGCCGCACTCGAGGATGTCCTGCTGCCGGGGACGCGCTTCACACCCCGGCAGGCGCTGGCGCGCGGACTGATCGATCAACTCGTCGGTGCGACTGAGCGACTACTCCCACAAGCGATTCGGTGGATACACGCGAACCCGGATGCCACCCAGCCCTGGGATCGGCCCGGACATCGGATTCCCGGCGACGCGGTCACCGCGGTCGAACTCGCGGCCCTGGTGCGCCGATACACCGGCGGCGCACCGTATACCGCACCGCACCACATCACCGCCGCGGCGGCGGAAGGGGCGCTGTTCGATTTCGACACCGCGTGCGCGATCGAGGATCACCACGCCGAGCGCGTCTCGACCGGGACCGTCGCCAAGAACATGATCCACCTGACGTTCTTCGACCCGCGCGAGGTGCGTAGCCTGCGGCCCCGGCTCGCCGGTCAGCCTCGGGTCACCTCTGGCGAAGTTGCCGTTCTCGGCGACACCGTCGCTGCGGCGCGGATCGAGAAGCTGCTGGCCACACAGGGTTTCACCGTGCGGCGGTTCGCGGCCGGGCCCGTTGATGACGCGGTCGCGCGCCTGGTGATCGATGCACGCGGCGGCGCTGGTCACGCGGGGGAGTCGACCGATCCCGGCTCGGTCTCGTACCTGACCGCCGACGCCCTGTTGACCGGCCCAGCGAAGGAACCCCATCGGGCGCACCTGCGGATCCCGATCTCGGCCGGCGGCCCTGCGGTGCTCGAAATCGATGTCGGCCGAGCCGCGGCCGACATCGACCCGCGGATGCTCTGTGATCTGGCCGAGGCCCTGGGATGGACCCCGATCGTCGTCACCGGCCCGTATATCGCCCGGCTCATCGCGCAGATCGTCGATGAGGGCCAACAGATGCTGGCCGAGGGCATATCGGCGGAGTCGATCACACAGGCCGCCCGGGTGGGCGGCTTCACGCTAGCGGTGGTGCCGTCCACCCCGCCGCCCGCACAGATCACCCGGCCCCCGAAACCGCAAGTGTCCCTTGCCGATCTCACCGACCGCCTGCTTTTCCGCGTCGCGCTCGAGGCGATCCGCTGCCTGGATGACGGCACCGTCGCCTCGGCGGCGGAAGCGAATCTCGGATCCGTTCTCGGGGCCGGTTTCCCGCGCTGGACCGGCGGTGCCCTCCGATTCGCCGACAGCTACACCGGTGGCCCAGCGGGGTTCGCCGACCGTGCGAGGCAACTGGCCCTGGACCACGGCCTCCGTTTCACACCCCCGGAATCGCTGGGCGCGGTCACGTGCGCAGCGAGAGCCTCGCGAGATCGCGGGCTATGAGGGCGGGGAAGCCTACCCGACCACCGTCCCCTGGTGATACAGGATCGTCCAGTCATTCGCGGCGCGCTGCCAGACCGTCAGGCGCCGGGTGAGCCGATCATCTTGTTGCAGGGTGTAGGTGAGTAGATAAGTGTCCGAGGCGATTTCACGCAGTAGGAAATCGCTGGTCTGCCACGAATCCTCCTCGGCGCCGGGCTCGGCGGCGAGCCGTCGCTGTTCGAGGGTGGCCCACACGAATTCCCTACTGTATCGCTGTCCCGATGCACCTGTCTCCCAAAAGTCCGGTGCCGTGGCCCGCTCGAAGTCTTCACGCGACGTGCCGAATTCGGGATGGTGGAAGATCGGCTCCCGGCATTCCAGCTCGGCGAGGACACCGAGCAGGTCGGCTGCGGTGTGGCGATCGGGTTCGGAGGCCGGGAGTTCCATGATGCGAGCCGAGTTCACTGCGCGTTTCGGCGGGCGCGACGCCGTCTTTGCAGGCCGGGGTGGATTCCGGCCGGAAGGTCCGCGTGTGCGGCGATGCGATGCAGGAGGGGGATGAGCAGGCTTCGCTCGCTCTCGTCGAGTGGTGCGAGGATTTCCGATTCCAGTGCGTCGGCCTCGGATTGGACCGCCTCGAGCATCTCGCGGGCGTGATCGGTGAGATGCACCGCGTGCGCGCGCCGGTCGTCCGGATGCGGGCGCCGGGTCACCAGTGCGCGTTCCTGCAGCTCGTCGACCAGTCCGACCATCGCATTGCGGTGCACCCGAAGCAGATCCGCGAGTTCTTGCTGACTGCGGCCATCCTCGGCTGCCAGGTGACCCAGGACCGCGAAGTGAGCGGGATCCAGATCCAATCGGGACAGCTGTTCGGTGAACCGATATGCCACGTGATGACCGATCTGCGACAGCAGAAACACCCCACGCGAGTCCAACGGCCGGTTCACCATGGCCTCACTTTAGCAATCCAACATGACTGCCATCGAACATGATTGACAACTAATCGGATTGTCATTTACTGTGACAATCTAGCGCCGCTAGATTTCATCGCTAGGGCGCCGAATGCCCTGTCGGACAACGGCTCACCGCCACAACGTCACTGGAGAACCACCATGTCGCGCACAACCATCAACACCGTCCTGGCCGCCGCCGTCGTTCTGTTCACCTTCTATCTCGCGATCTCGTTCGTGCTGACCCCCGAGGCGGCTGCCCAAGGCTTCGGGCTGCCCGAGATCCCCGCCGACGGCGGCGGATTCCTCATCGTGAAAGGCTGCCGCGAACTCGCGATGGGCCTGGGCACAGGCATCCTGCTGCTCACCGGCCAACGCCGCGCCCTGGGTTGGGTCTTGCTGATGACGGCCGCCGCCCCGATCGGCGACATGGTCAATGTCCTGGCTCACGACGGCTCCACGGCCACCGCGTTCGGCGTCCACGGTTTGACCGCAGCGCTGATCGCAGTCACCGGCCTGCTGATTCTGCGCGAAACCAGCAACGCGCCCGAGGACCAGTCTCTCGCCGGCCGGGAACCCGCCGCGCAGCCCGCCTGACATCGGCAGACCTGAACGACCGCAATATATTTCACGAACGAGGACTCGATGAAACAGCTCTATTGGGCCGCCGTCGGCTACACCGTGCTGGGACTGCTGTCCGGCCTGTTCTACCGCGAACTCACCAAATCCCACGACTTCACCGGAAAGACCGAACTCGCCGTGGTCCACACCCACCTGCTGGCGTTGGGAACACTGTTCTTCCTGATCGTTCTGGTGCTCGAACACCAACTCGCCCTGTCCGATACCCGCGCTTACCGCTGGTTCTTCATCCTCTACAACGCGGGCGTCCTATGGATGGTGGCGTGCATGACCGTCATCGGCGCAAGGACAGTCCGCGGTGACAGCAAGTACGAATTGCTGTCGCACCTGGCCGGCGGCGCGCACATCTTGCTGACGATCGGATTCGTGCTGTTCTTCCTCAGCGTCCACCAGGCGATCACCGCACGCCAGCACGCCCGGAATTGACGGTGGGGATTGCTACAGTCCCGCCATGTGCACAGTCACGTCCAAGGTTCGTATCGAAGCACCCCGAGAGATCGTGTGGGCGGTGCTGACCGATCCCGAATATGTCAGGCAATGGCAGTACGGCAGCGTCCTGAGCACCGACTGGTCGATCGGTTCGCCGATCAGGTTCACCACCGAATGGGATGGAACCACGTTCGAGCAGTGGGGCACCGTGCTACTGGTCGATTCCCCCGCGCGGCTGCGGTATTCGCTGTTCGCGCCCCGCCCGGAGCTCGAGGACAAGCCGGAGAATTACTTCACCATGGGGTACGCGCTCGAAGACGACGCGGGCGCAACGGAATTGACGATCACGCAGGAAGATCCCCGCGAGACCGACGGTGTTGAGGGCGACGACGAGGGGGAGAGCCCCGTGCTCGCGGCCTTGAAGGCCCTTGCCGAAGCCGAGGCCGCAAACCAGCGGGCCTGATATCGCGCGTTTGCCATCGGCTGCCGGGCACAGGTTGTCGCTTCAGAAATGGGCTCGCAGAAACCGCAGTGCATCGGGCAAGGATGCAAGGAACGCTCCGCTGTGATCCTTGCCCGGATATTGGGTGACGCCGACCGTGATGCCGGGGTTGCTGCGCTGCAATTGCTGGCCGAATTCCTCTGTGTAGGTGGGGGGTACGTCGATATCGGCGGTGCCGTAGCCGATGGAGACATCGATCGGGAAGTCATCGGTTCGGAAGCCCGCCAGGGCGGCGATATCGGCTTCGAAGGTCGGTGTAGGGGAGTCCGGGTCGGTGACCAGCGCCGCCGGGCGTCGCCCCTGCGCCGCGGCGGTGAGATTCGCCAGGCAGGTCGAATTCGCCTGTGCCACATAGTCGCGGCCGAAGTCGGACAGAAACGGCGTCACCCGATCCGGATACAACTGCTGCATCGCCGCCAGATAGTAGGCGGCGTAAGCGATTTGGTTGGCGGACCCGGTGGAGGAGCGCTGGAACATCGTGCGCAGGCTCGGTCCGGTGTTGGCGCGCAGGCCGGTGACGACCGCGCCGTTCAGCCCTGCCGCCCGTCCGGCGGGATCGTAGAGCGAGACCGCGCTGAGCGCGGCGTGCGAGCCCTCGGATTGTCCGATGACGACCCAATTGTGTGACAGCGGAACTGGAGTCGTGCGGATCGCGGCTACCGCGTCCAGGATGGAACGGCCTTCGACGATGGTGTTGTAGTAGCTGAACCCGCCGCCGGTCCCCAGCCCCTGGTAGTCCGGAGCCAGCACGGCATAGCCGTTGTTCAGGATCTCGTTGAAATAGGTGCGGTTGCGCTCTGATTGGGGTTGGCGCGAGGGAGCGCACGCATCGGCGATCCCCACCGTGCCGTGCGCCCAGACCACCAGCGGCCAGCCGCCCGCCGGAGGCAGCCCGGGCGGTACGTACAGTCCCGCCGAGGCGGGTGCGATCTGCGCGTACTGATTCGTTGTCGTGTATCGAAGCTCGATCGCGGCGGCGGCCGCCGGGAATGACCAAGCCGGATCGAGCACGCCGAGACCGGATACCTGACCGAAGCCCGCGTTCTCGGCGGTGGCCGCAGGGCTGGCCAGGGCGGCCGAGAGCGAGAGGCAGGAAACGGCGACGACGCAGGCCGCCTTGCGCAACGACAGTGCGAACATGGTCGACAACCGTAGTTCCCGAATCGCCTACGCCAGTGCCACCGGTGGGAAATCGGGCGCGGCGGACCGCTTCGGCGGTAGCTGATACCTTGCGAGGACGCGCATTTGGACTGGTGTCCGAATCGACACTTCGAGGGGGACTACCGCATGAACTCGCCCGCATCGTGGTTCACAGGTCCGAACAGGTACCGAATCTGGATCGCGGTACTGGTCGTGGCCGTGGTGGCGGGCGTTGCGACCTTCGCGTGGGTGGTCCGATCGCCCCGGCAGTCCCCGCAGGCGACCCCGGTGGTGGGCGGCAAGTTTCGCATCGCGTCCACGCTCGACTCCGCGCCCAGGCCGCTGTGGACGGTGCGTGCCGCCGACCTGTCCGACGAGCCCGGTGCGGTGCTGCTGTCCGCCCCGCACGGCCTGGGCAGCTATTACGGATACGGCGCGCCGATGGATGCCGGGACCACGATCGTGGCGGCCACCGCGGTGCCCGCCAGTGCGAACGGTGGAGCCGGACAGCCGGTCGATTCGGTGCGACTGCACGGGATCGACCCCGAAACCGGAAAGCCGCGCTGGACAATCGATGCCGGTACGATCGCCAGCTGCGGCGAACGGGTATTCCAGGATCTGCTGACCTGCTGGGACACCCATCGGGTCCTGATCATCGACAGCGCGACGGGCGCGGTCCGCACCGACGCCACCACCGATTTCGAGGTCGAGCACGTCGATGCTCGCGACGGTGTCGTTACGGTGGCCGGTCGTACCGCTGATCTGCAGACCGCCGTGTTCACTCGGGGAACCCTCTCCGATATCGCCGCGAGCTGGCGCAAGAGCTTCCCGACCATCGTTCCCGGCGACCCGGTCATCCCCATCATCAACGCGCCGGATTACTTCCGGTACGGACGGGACGGCAATGTCCGGGTCCATGACTTGCGAACTGGCGAACCACTTTTCACCGGACCGGTCAGTTACGTCTTCAACGGCGGCATGATCGCCTCGCAGGTGATCGATCGCAGCGGCACCGCGGGAAAGGTCGCGTTGCTCGGTCGCGACGGCCATCGGATCACCGAGGTCGCCAACGCCAGCTTCCTACTCGAGTGGTACCCGGTCGCTACCGCTGCGCCGCTGCCGATCATGACGGGCGAAAGCGCCTACGACCGGACGACCGGCGCAATCCTGTGGACCAACCCCGAGATCGGCATCGACGACTATGTCGGACGCTCGAGCGCGATCGAGGGCGTGGTGCGCGATTGCGTGCTCGTGCGATCACTCGATGGCACAACGCTTTCCGGCCTCGATCTCGCCGACGGTCATCGAGTGTGGCAGCGGCCCTCGCCGTTCGAACACGCCACCAAATTCACCAGGTACGACGGCATCACAGACGCCACCCATCTCATCCTGACCGACAGTGTCACGGTGCAGGCGATCGACGCTGCCGACGGTTCGACGGTGTGGTCAATGTTGTTGCCGCCCAGCGGCGATCCTCGAGCTCGCGCTCAGGTGCAGGCGCTGGGCGGTCGTATGGTGACCACGACCGCCCAGGACTTCACCGGATACGGCGTGTGAGCATGTCACTAGATCTGATCGTCGTTTCGAGCAGCCTCGAACCAGTTGACGCCGCGGCTGTCTCGGCCCTCGAACAGCGCCTGGGCATGCCGATGCCGCTCGGATACGCCGACTTCATGGCGACTTACGGCCAGGGCAGTGTCTGCAACGCTTTCGATGTCTGGGGGCCGACGCGCATTCTGGACAGTCTCGACGGCATGCGAGAGATGTGGGCGGAGTACTGGTTCTGGAAGCACCCGGAACTGGGGCAGGCTGATTTCGCGGACGCCGTACCGGTGGGCGGTTCATCCGATGGCGACCAACTGGCACTGGTCCCGGGGCGGGGTCTTGTGATGCTGCCGCGTCATTCGGATGAGGCGATCGATGTGGGCACCTCGTACTCCGACGCCGTGCGCTGGTTCTGCACCTCGGGACGCCTCGTGGTGGCCAGTGAGGTGCTGTGGTTCGCTTCCTGGACCCGGCAGAGCTGCTACGAGAACTGGGCGGGTGGTGAGCTGGATCGGGTGCGGGACGCGATTTCGGACTTGGAAATGCATGTCGCGGAGGAGGCGTCCGGTGCGGACGCGAGTACGTTCCTGATACCGGCCATGGGTGGTCACGTGTCCGTCCTGCGGCCCTCCGGCGACGCGGAGTTGTATGTGCACGTGCGATTCGAGCCGGAATTCGCGGCGCTCCACGCGCGGATCGAAGCGGCGCTGATCGGAACCGCAGCGCGTCGAATGGCGCGCTGGGGAGCAGAACCCGTCACCTAGCGTTCCTTCCCCCGGCCGTGCGCGCCGCTGATTGCGGGGCGCACGGCCGGGGGGGTGATTCAGTGTGCTCCGACCGTCAGCGCGGGCAGGAATCCCGATGCCGTGAACTGTTCGAGATACCGGTTCAGCACCTCTCGATCGATGACCGGGCAATGAATGCCCTTCTCGTGCAGTGCCTCTCGCGTATGTGTGTCATCCCATCGGGTGTGCCCGGCGAGATCTCCGAAGGTGGACGCCAGCACCGACGCACGGGCGAGGGAGTCATCGCCCGTGGCGGAGCGGGTCACCGATTGCCGGTTCAGTTCGGCCAGTACGAAATCCATCGACCGTTCGTGTACCGGATAGCCGTGTTCGCGCAGGCATTCCAGGATCTCGCGCACCTCGACGGGTGTGTGATTGACCTGGTGGTAGACGGTCTCGGTGCGCGGATTCGAGCCGAGTGCGACGATCGCGCGCACGACGTAGTCGACGGGAACCAGCGAAACCGTGGCATCGCCTACCTCAGGCGTGACACCGAGCACCGCGGCGGCGCGCACCATATTCCAGAGGGCGTCATCGGGATTGTTGACACCGGTACGGGTGTCACCGCAGATCGTTCCCGGCCGATGAATGCTCACCGGCACCCCGCGCGCACCGGCTTGGCGAATCAGTTCCTCACCAACCCATTTCGAGGTCAGATAGCCATTGGACTGAAGTTGGTCCGCGCGCAGCCGATCGTTCTCGCCGACGACCTCGGGGACCGTGCCCGCCGGGATCGCCGCGCCGAGGGTGGAGATGTAGTGCACGGCCTTCACCCGTGCGGTGGTGGCCAATTCGAGCACCGAGCGCGTGCCTTCGACATTCGCCGCGCGCAGCCGCTCATATGGATCGACGTGGTTGACCTTCGCGCCATTGTGATAGATGACGTCGATCCGGTCGGCGAGCAGATCGAACTGCCCGGCGTCCAGGCCCAGTCGCGGTGCGGCCAGATCACCGCGTACGGCCGTCACCCGGTCGGTGACGCCGTCGGTCGGCAGCCGAAATCGTGCCATGGCCAGCAGGATTCGATCGAGTGGATCATCGTCGCCGTGGGTGCGCACCAGGCACCAGACCCGCGCGCGGGTGCTGGTCAGCAATTCGTGCAGCAGATGTGCGCCGAGGAATCCCGTCGCACCGGTGAGCAGGATGTTGTCCGCGCTACGCCGTGCCAGCGCACATCCCGCGAGCGAGATCGCCGGGGCGAGAACCGCATCGGTCTCCGGCGTGAACGCGGGGAGCGGCCTGCGAAGTCCGCTCACATACCCCGCCAGACCCGCCACGGTCGGTGCGGCCAGGATCGCGGACATCGGGACATCGCAGTCCAGCCGCTCCGAAAGACGTTGGTGCAGCACGAATATCAGCAGCGACGAGCCGCCGAGCTCGAAGAAGTCCGAGGCCGAACCGACATCGGAAACCTCCAGCACCTCCGCGAAGACTCGCGCGATCGCGATCTCCAGCGGGGTGCTCGGTGCGATGACGACCTCGGCGGCGAACACCGGCGCGGGCAATGCGGCCCGATCGACCTTGCCGCTGGTGTTCACCGGCAGCGACTCGAGCACCATCACCGCCGCCGGAACCATATATCCCGGCAGTAGCCCGGATACGTTGTGCCGCAGTTCCTTCGGCTGGACGGTGGTCCCCGCCCGCGGCACCACATAGCCGATCAGCCGATCGTCCTGGCCGTCCCGGCGCACGGTGACCACGGCCTGTGCAACGGCGGGATCATCGAGCAGTGCGGATTCGATCTCACCGAGTTCGATGCGATGTCCGCGCACCTTGACCTGAAAGTCCGTGCGGCCCAGGTACTCCAGCACACCATCGGGCCGAGATCGCGCCAGATCGCCGCTGCGATACATCCGCGATCCCGGCGGCCCGAACGGGCTGGCGACGAATCGCGAAGCGGTGAGTCCGGGCGCACGATGATAACCGCGTGCGAGTTGATCGCCCGCCAGCACGAGCTCACCGGCCACACCCGGAAAAAGCCGATGCAATCGGGAATCGAGCACACCGCACTGCGAATTCCATGCGGGCACCCCGATCGGCATGATTCCCGCACGCCGATCCGCCTCGGCCACCTGGTGTTCGGTAATGCTGACCGCGGCCTCGGTCGGTCCATACAGGTTGTGCAGCTCGGCCGCGGTGACCTCCGCGAACGCCTGCGCCGTCTCCGGAGCGAGCGCCTCGCCGATGACGAACACCGCGCGCAAGGTCGCCAGATCCGCGGATGTCGCCGCGCGGGCCACCAGGGTCAGCATGGTCGGCACGAAATCGGTCAGTGTCGCACCGTGTTCCGCGATCAACCGGCAGATGGCCCGCGGGTCCCGATGCTCGTCCGGCCCGGCCAGCACCAGTCGCGCACCGGCCCCCAGCGGCAGGAAATACCCCCACAGCGAGACATCGAAGGTCGCGGCGGTCTTGTGCAGGTAGATATCCCGTGCGCGCACGTCGTAGCGAGTACGCATCCACTCGAGCTGATTGACGATCGCGGCGTGGGTGACGACCACGCCCTTGGGCTTACCGGTCGATCCGGAGGTGAAGATGACATAGGAGGGGTGATCGCCCCGCAGCGGTGTGGTCCGCTCATCATCACGTACGGGTCCGGCGGAATACCCTGCGAGGTCAACGGTATCGACGGTATGCGGGCTACCGAGGGTGAACCCGTCGCCGGTGGTGGTCAGAACACACTGTGGCGCAGCGGAATCGAGGATGTATCCGATGCGCTCGGCCGGATGATCGGGATCGATCGGCACCCACGCCGCGCCCGCCTCCGCGACCGCGTACAGCGTGATGACCTGCTCGACCGATCGGCGCATCGCCACCGCGACAAGGGATTCCGGACCGATACCCTGTGCGATCAGCCACCGTGCGCGCCGGGTGGCGCGCTCGTACAGCTCGGCGAAGGTGAGGGATTCGTCCGCACCGACCACGGCCACCGCGTCGGGGCGCTCGGCCACCTGCCGGGCAATCGCGGCGGTGAGATGCTCGCGTGCGACCGCCACATCGTCCCCGCGCGCCACCTCGCGGCCATCGACCATCGCGAGATCGCCCACCGCGGTGCGCGGATCGGCCAGGATGGACTCCAGCAGCCGGGTGTACGCGTCGATGAAGCCCTGCACCGTGGATCGATCGAAAAGGTCTGTGCTGTAACCGAATCGCAGCGCGATGGGTCCGAGTGCGCCCTCGGCGTCGCGGGTATCGATCACGCCGATATGCATATCGGTCTTGACCGTATCGGCTTCGATTTCGAACACCGACATATCCGTCGCGGTCATCTCCAAGTCGGCGGGCGTGAAGTTCTGGAACGCGAATCCGATCTGGTACAGCGGATGCCGCCCCGGCGATCGCACCGGATCGACCGCGTCCACGACATGTTCGAACGGCACATCCGAGTGCGCGAAATTGGCCAGATCGCGATCTCTGGTGCGTGCCAGCAGTGCGTCGAAACTCTCCGCTGCGTCCACCCGGGTGCGAGAGACGGTGGTATTGACGAACATTCCGACCACACCCGCCAGGGCGGGTTCGGCGCGATTGGTCATCGGCACGCCGATCGCGATGTCCTGGGTGCCGGACAGCCGGGCCAGCAGTACCGCCAGCGCGGTCCGCATCACCATGAACACGCTCGCGTGGCGTGCCCGCGCGAAAGCCAGCAACTGCTCGTGGACGGTCGCGGGGAGCAGTTGATCGAGCGTCGCGCCGCGCAGTGAGGCGATCGCGGGCCGCCTCCGGTCGGTCGGCAGATCGAGCTGGTCCGGCAGCCCGCGCAGTTCCTCGGTCCAGTATTGAAGCTGCTGTGCCAGCAGTGATTCGGAGTCATCGCGTGACCCGAGCAGTGCCTGCTGCCACAGCGCGTAGTCGGCGTACTGCACCGCCACCGGCCGCCACGATGGGGCGGTGCCACCGCAGCGGGCCGCGTACGCCAGGCCCATATCCTGGGCCAGCGGTGCCATCGACGAGCCGTCGGCGCAGATATGGTGCACCGCGCAGACCAGCACCTGTTCGGTCGGGGTGCGCAGCAGCCGCATGCGCAACGGCACCTGAGCGGTGACGTCGAACCCTTCGCGAATCACGCTGTGCACCTTGGCGGAGAGCTCGTCCTCGGCGACATCTTGGACCGCGAACCCGTCCATCACCGCGTCCGCGTCCACGATCTGCTGGTACGGCCCATCGGCATCGGCCGGATAGCGGGTCCGCAGTGCCTCGTGCCGGGTGATCACATCGCGCAACGCTCCGCGCAGCGCGTCGACATCGAGGCCGGTGAGCCGCAACGCGAAACCGATATTGTCCACCGCGGTGGCGGTGTCGAACTGATTGCGCAGCCAGAATCGAAGCTGATTCGGCGACAATGGAATTCGGTCCGGTCGCAATCCCGCCAGCAGTGCCGGACGCGCGGTGTCGAACCGCTGGGACCGAATGGCCTTGGTCAGTGTGGCGACGGTCGGATGATCGAACAGCAGTTGCGGTGGAATCCGCACCTTCCAGATCTCGCTCAACCGCGCCGCCGCCTGCGTCACCAGCAGCGAATTGCCGCCCGCGGCAAAGAAATCACTCTCGGCCCCGAGTCGTTCGACACCGAGCACCTGGGCGAATACCTCGGCGACGAGGTCTTCTCCGGCACCGGTCACCCGCCGCTGACCTTCGCGTCGCACCGGCAGCGTTCGCAGTGCGTTCCGATCGACCTTGCCCGCCTCGGTGAGCGGGAACTCCGGCACCACCACAACGGAATTGGGCACCATATAGCCCGGTAGTCGGGCCGCCAACCGTGCCAGCAGGTCCGTCGAATCCGGTGCCGCGTCGGCGTCGGCCAGCACGAACGACACCAATTCGGTATCGCCGGTAGCGGTTTCGCGGTCCACGGTCACCGCACTCGCCACGCCCGCCAGCCCGGATAGCGCGGCGTCTATTTCCCCGAGTTCGATGCGTAGGCCGCGAACATTGACTTGATGGTCGATCCGGCCGAGATACTCCAACTCGCCGCCATCGCTGCGGCGCACCAAATCCCCGGTGCGGTACAACCGCGCGCCCGCCCCCTGCGGATCGGCGACGAATCGCGCCGCGGTCAGCGCGGACTGACCGATGTACCCGCGCGCCAAACCCGGTCCTGTGACATACAACTCGCCGACCGAGCCGTTCGCGACCGCCCGCAGTCGATTGTCGAGGATGAGGTGCCCCACTCCTTGCACCGGGCCACCGATCGATACGGGGGCATCGGGAAGCAAAGGACCACTGAGGCTGGCCGCGACGGTGGTCTCCGTCGGCCCGTACGCATTGTGCACCCGTCGCGGACCACAGGCCCAGCGCATGACCAGCGACGCGGGACACGCCTCACCGCCCACCACGATCGTGCCGAGTGCATCGAGCCCGTCCGGTTGCACGGTCGCCAGCACCGACGGCGTCAAGAAGGCGTGCGAAACCCGTTGCCGGTACAGGAATTCCGCCAGTTCACCGCCGCCGATGAGCGAGGGCGGGGCGATGACCATCGTCGCGCCCGCACCGACTGCGAGCAGCAGTTCGAGTACCGACGCGTCGAAACTCGGTGAAGCGAAGTGCAGGCATCGCGACGCCGAGGTGGTTGCCAAGGTCGTCTGGAGCTCGGCGCACAACGCCGCCAACCCGGTGTGGGTGACCTCGACGCCCTTGGGCACGCCCGTCGACCCGGACGTGTAGATCACATACGCCGTATTCGAAACCCGCAGCGCCGCAGCGCGGTCGAGGTAGGAGATCGGTGCCGGTGATTCGCTCGAGACCGCCGTGCGCACCCGTGGATCATCGAGTTCCAGCCACCGAACGGTATCGGGCAGATCCTCCCGATGACCGCGATCGGTCAGCCCCACCACACATCCGCTGTCCGCGAGTTGATACTCGATCCGCGCGCGCGGATACCCCGGATCCAACGGTACGAACGCCGCCCCCGCCTTCGTAACCGCCCACACCGCCGCGATCGATTCCACCGACCGCGACAGCGCCACCCCCACCCGATCCTCGGGCCCCACCCCGGCTTGAATCAGCCAGCGCGCCATCCTATTGGTTCGCGCATCCAACTCCCGATAAGTGAGCTCCACACCATCGGCGACCACCGCGACCCCATCGGGATTCCGCTCCACCGCCGCCGCCAGCAATGCCGCCAACCCCCGGCCACCAGTCCCGCTCCCGCGTCGACGCCGAGTCGAACGTGAAGAAGAAACATGGCTGCCGTCGCGCATAGGTGTCCTGCCGTTCGGGTCGAATGCTGGGATGATGCTACGACCGCCCGGATCACCTTGCCACAGCAGAGAAATGGACGCTTGACCGAACTGCTCGCCCGCCAACCTCACCTCCGCGAACGGTTCTGCCCGGTTTCGGATGCTGGCGGGACGTTGCTGGGAACGTTATGTATCGGCGCGAAGTAGAGGCCAGAAACTGTCCTGTACTCCTGACACGATCGGAAGCATCCGGAATTCCTCCGGAGGAACCTCGATCTAGGAGTGCCCATGACCGTCGCCGCCGTCACCCATCTCAACTTCACCGGCGAGGCGCGCGCCGCGCTGAGCTTCTACCAGCAGGTGTTCGGTGGTCAGCTCACCGTGGCGAGTTACGCGGACTTCGGTATGCCCAAGGAAGTGCCCGGCGCGGACAACGTCGTATTCGGCCAGGTCGTAGCCGAGAACGGCTTCGCCATCATGGCCTACGACGTCCCCGGACAAACCGATGCCCCCGAGCCCTCGTGGACCCGCCGTGAAAACGGAACAACCCTGACAAACTCCCCATTCTTCGTCTCACTGCGCGGCGAAACCGTCGATGAGGTCGCGGCCCTCTGGGCCAAACTCTCCGACGGCGCGAAGATCGTCGAAGAATTCGGCCCGGCCCAGTGGGCCCCAGCCTTCGGCATGCTGACCGACCGCTTCGGCGTCACCTGGATCCTCGACGTAGCCGCGAGCTACTGACCGATATCCATCCCATTCGATCGCGGGCCCAATTGGGCCCGCGATCGGCATATCGGGGGTAATCCGGGGTCCTCGTTCAGCGCCGGCCGCGTTGGATGCGGGCGATGATCCAGTCGACGTAGTGGGCGGTGAGTTCTGGTGCGGTGGTGGTGATTCGGCGCAGGATGCGGGTGGCGAGGTTGGGGAGGACGGTGGGTTTGCCGGAGGCTGCGCCGATGAGGAGGGCGCGGGCTACGGCGGGGGCGGTCATGGGGGTGCCGGAGGAGAGGGCGGAGAGTTCTCGGGGTTTGGTGGCGGCTTCGGCGGCGAGTTGGGGGGTGTCGACGTCGGGCGGGTAGACGACGGTGACGGTGATGCCCTTGGGCTTGAGTTCTTGGCGCAGGGCCTCGGCGGCGGCGCGGACGGCGAATTTGCTTGGGCTGTAAGCGCTGTAGCCGATGAGGCTGAGGAAACCGGCGGCCGAGGAGATGGCGGTGATGCTGGCCCGGTCGGCGGTGAGCAGGTCAGGGAGGGCTTCGCGGATGGGGGTCAGGGTGCCGAAGTAGTTGACTTCCATATGGTTTCGGAAATCGGATTCCGAGAGTTCGGTGAAGTAGCCGGGTTTGGCGATTCCGGCGCAGGCGATGACTGCGCCGATGGGGCCGTGCTGGGAGCGCGCGCCGTGCAGTGCGGTGCGGATCTGGTCGGGCGAGGTGACGTTCGCGGTGAAGGTCGCGAGCCTGCCGTCGAAGTCGCCGGTGCGGGCGGCGAGTGCGGACATGGCGGGATCGTCGAGGGCGAGCACGCTGACCTTCGCCCCCGCGCCGAGCGCCAATTCGGTGACGGCGAGGCCGATTCCACTGCTGCCGCCGGTAATGACCACATGGCGGTCCGCCCAATATGCGGCGGTGGCGGCGGGCAGCTGGACCTGAGTCGAATCATTGTGCTGTACGCGAGTATTCATGACCGTCTTCCATTCACTCGATGTGTACTTCGTCAGCCGCGGGCGTGATATCGGCGTATCGGGACGCGGGTCCTGCCGATTGCGGGGGCAATCGACCGGTTCCGTCCGCGGACAGCGGTATTCGTGATCGGCCGATTGATCGAACCGATCCGAACGCGCCGGATGCGGGCCGGGACATGGGTCAGGAATCGCAGTCCCCGGGTGGGATAGGGCGTGATCGCGGCGATGATGTCGACCGCGCCGCGAATGATGAGCCAGCAGCCCATCCACTCCAGCGAGGTCCACACCGTGGTGTTGGGCCGCAGTAATGCGTTGAGCCCCACGCCGATTCCGAATATCCGGATACCGAACGTCGCCGGGACCGTCCACGATTCCTCACGCAGTGCGCCGTGGTCGGCTCCCAATCCGGCCAGCAGGGCGGCGATTCCGTCGAGCATGAGGTAGCCCGCGGTCAGCGCGAGCACGGTGATCGCGGTGTCGTCCGTGGACAGCATCGCGATCATCCCGAGCCCGAGAGCCGCCATACCTTCGACGACGAAGGCGCGGATCATGCGCCGCGATGTGTTCATTGCTTCCTCCCGTCGTCTCGGTACAGCACAAGTATTAAGTCAATCGATCGACTAAGTCAAATGACCAACTTGGAACCTACTGCCTGTGTGAGCCACTGGAAGCGCGAGGACCAGCTGATATAGTCCAAGTTGTTCAACTGATCAAGTCGATCGATCACATCTTGGAAGGACGGTATGGCCCACGTGCCCGCCGCGGTCCGCCGCGCGCAGATCGTCGAGGCGGCAACCGCGGTCATCGCCCGCGACGGCGTCGCCGGAACCACCACCCGCGCGATCGCCGGGGAGGCGGGGCTGTCATTGGCGACCCTGCACTATGTGTTCGCGGGCAAGGACGAAGTGCTGGCGGCGGTCCTGGAGGCACTGCTGGAGGAGGGAAAGCGGGCTCTCGAAGCCAGCACCCCGCAGGCCGGGGACGCACCCATCGGACTGGCCGACGCGCTCTACCACCTGGCCCGCACCTACTGGCAGGGAATCCGGAGCGACCCGGGAACCCAACGCGTGCAATACGAATTGACCCTGTACGCCATGCGCACCCCCCAGGCCGCCCACCTGGGCCGCGCACTCTACGAGTACTACCTCGAAGCCACCGAAACCCTCATCCGCGACGCCTGCGCACGCGCGGGCGAGACACCCCGGACACCGGTGCGAGACCTCGCCCACCTCGCGGTCTCGGGCATCGACGGCATCCTGCTGCAATACCTGGTCCTCGACGACGACGAGCAAGCTCGCCGCAGCCTGGACAACCTCATTCACGGCATCCTCGCCCTGGCCACTGCGCCGGAGTCGAGCGGTCAGCGGATCTGATCACCGGACCGCCCCGGCCTCATTCGATCGCGCCGAGACCGCGGAAGAACGTGCGCACGTCCGCGACGAACAGGTCCGGTTGCTCCATAGGCAGGAAGTTGCCGCCGCGCGCGAGTTCGGTCCAATGGGTCACCGGCGCATCGCGTTCGGCGAAGCGGCGAATGGTGATATCGGTGGGGGCCAATGCGACACCGGTCGGTACGGTTCCGGTCGGCCGGGGCGTCCAGGCGTCCGGGTTGTGCCCGTTCTCGTAGTACAGCCCGGCTGAGGATCCGGCGGTGCCGGTGAACCAGTACAGGCTGACATTGGTCAGGAGGTTGTCCCGGCCCACCGCGTCCTCGGGCAGTTCGGTGGCGGGGTCGGTCCATTCACGGAACTTCTCCACGATCCACGCGAGCTGACCGACCGGGGAATCGTGCAATCCGTAGGCCAGGGTCTGCGGGCGGGTGGACTGCTGGATGGCGAAGCCCATCATGTCGTCGCGGAAATGCTGCAGCTTGCCTAGGCGGCGCATCTCGTCCTCGGTCAGGCCGTCCATCTCACCGTCCTGCCCGAGCGGGAAGGTGACATGACCGTTGACATGAACGCCGACAACGTTTTCCGGAGACTGCCGGCCCATTTCCACCGCGTCCCAGGCACCGCCGCCCTGACCCTGCACGCCATAGCGCTCATATCCCAGACGTGACATGAGTTCGACGAACGCTCCGGCAATCTTGCCCGCGTGCCAGCCGGTGCTGTTCAGCGGACCGGAGAACGCGATGCCCGGAATGCTGGGGATGACGAGGTGAAAGTCCTGCGACAGCGGTGCGACGACCTCGCGGAAGATCATGAACGAGGCGGGCCAGTCGTGCAGCAGCAATAGCGGTAGGGCATTGGGATTGTCCGAGCGCACGTGTGCGAAATGAAGTGTCTCGCCCTCGATCTCGGTGGTGAACTGGGGTAGTTCGTTCAGTGCGGCCTCCTCGGCGCGCCAGTCGTACTCGTCCGCCCAGTAGCGGGCGAGCTGCTGGAGGTAGTCCAGCGGCACGCCTCGGGTCCATTCCTGGCCGGGAACCTCGCCGGTCCATCGGGTACGGCGCAGGCGGTCACGCAGGTCATCGAGGTCGGACTGCGGGATATCGATCTTGAATGGCTGAATTTCGGTCATATGAGTAGTGTTCGCCGAGCAGGTGCTCGGCGGCAGTGTCCGGTGCAGCAATGCGGGTGCAAAATGCACATTCCTGCGCGATGGTTACGGCTGGTTCTGGAGGCGAGCGGTGGGCCGACAGCCCGGATGGATACTTGTCGCGGTCATGCTCGCTGGGCAACTGGTGGCTCGGATCGGCGAACTGATCAGTGGGGCATCGCGATTCACCCTCGTCGGGTCCGCTGTCCTGGTGGCGATCGTCGTGCTGCAAGGGCTGATCAGCATCGGGCGCTGGCATCCCAAGCTATTGCTGTGTGTGCAGGCGGTATTGGTGTTCGCGCCCTACCCGTGGCTCGGCACGGTGTGGGGGCCGGTCGCGGGTCTGCTCGGGGCGGGCATCGTGCTCACGCTGCGGCCGTATCTGGCCTGGCCGTTGTTCAGTGCGGTGTTGATCGCCGAGACCACGTGGAATCTATTGCTGGACAGTGCGTTTTCCGCGGTCACCACCACCGTCGTCGATCTCAATGTGGGTTTCACCTTCTTCGCGGCGGTATATCTGGTCCGGCAGTTGGAGCGCACGGCTCGTGAACGCGCGCGAGTGGCCGCCATGGCCGTGACCACCGAACAGCTGGACACGGCGGCACGGTTGCATCAGACCCTCGGCGCGGAACTCGGTGCGATCATTCGGGAGATCCGGCGGGCACCCGGCCGCGCGGATCTGATTCGAATCGCCGAGTCGAGCAGATCGGCGCTCGGTACCGTTCGATCGGTCGCGGACGCGCAGCGCGCCGCGATACCCGCGCCCGCAGATACCGCGCAGCAGCCCTCGCAGGCTCGGTTCGCCTGGTGGTTTCTGCTGTTCCTACTGCTCAATTGCAGTGCGATGCCCTTGGCCAATCTCACCCAGCTCCATGTCGATTGGCGCGGTTTCGCACTGATCACCGCACTGATGATCGTCTCGGGCGCGCTCCAACTGCATCACGGAGCACCCCGGGAATCCGATGCCGAACCCAGGGCTTGGCGCTGGACGCTCGCACTGCACGCGGTGATCGTCGTGCTCGCGCTGGTGCTCCCGTCGTGGCCCGCGGCGTCGACGATCGCACCGTTCTTCCTGATGTTCGGTGCGGTGGTGGTTCGAATCCGGACGGCCTGGGCGTGGGCGTTGATCGTGGCTTGCACGCTGGTGGCCGCGTGGACGTTCCAGTGGCACGGCATTCATTTCGGGTGGCGCATCTATTGGAGCGTGACCTCGGTGGTGGCGGCCGTTTACGTCTATGTGCTGTGCCGCATCCCGGAGGTGAATCGGGAGCTGTATCGGACCAGGGCGCAGGCGCTTCGGATGGCTGTTGTCGCCGAACGGCTTCGCATGGCCCGCGATGTCCACGACCTGCTCGGGCAGACCCTGTCGGCGATCACCCTCAAAGCCGAACTGGCGGCGCGCCGCCCGGAGGATCCCGCCGAAGCCTTACTCGAGCTGGCACAGCTGGCCGACCAGGCGCTACAGGAAGTCCGATCGATCACCCGCGGACCCGCCGAGCTGTCCCTGGCCGAGGAGATCGCCACCGCCCGTTCGGTTCTGGAGGCAACGGGGGCCGAGGTGAATGTGGACGTTGCCCCCGCCCCGCCGGACAGTCGAGTCCTGGCCATCGTCCTGCGGGAGGCGGTGACCAATATCGTGCGTCATTCCGAAGCGGATCGGGCGTCGATCCACGTGATCGTCGATGCGAATTCGATGCGGCTGGTTGTCACGAATAATCGCGTGCCACTCGGCAAGGAAGTGCCCGAACGTCAGGGCACCGGCCTGTCGAATATGTCTTCCCGGCTCAGCGATTCCGGAGGAGTCCTTGTGACAGAACGGGATTCGGGCCTGTTCACGCTCACCGCCACGCTCCCTCGGGTGATGGAGTCGGCGGCCGAACCGGTCACAGCCAACCCGCGGCTGTCGCGAGTTTGATCGCGTCCACGCGATTGCGGGCATCGAGTTTGGTCACCGCGGCGGCCAAATAGTTCCGTACCGTCCCATAGCCCAGATGCAAAGTGGCCGCGACCTCGCGCGGTGACGCACCGGTGGCCAGTTCGCGCAGCACATCGGTCTCGCGTTCGGTCAACGGACTGTCGGCCACATCGAGCGTCGCGTACGCGAGCTGCGGATCCAGCACCCGTCCACCGCCCGCCACCGTGCGGATCGCGTCGATGAGTTCCTGAGGGCGGGCATCTTTCAACATGAATCCGGCCACCTGCGCGGCGATACCCCGGCGCAGATTGCCGGGTCGGCCCACGCCGGTGAGGATGAGCACCCGGCACGAGGGCACCCGATCGCGCAGCAGCGCCGCGGCTTCCAACCCGTCGATCCCGGGCAATTCGATATCGAGTATCGCCACGTCGGGCCGGTGTGCCAGCACCGCGGGGACAACCGCGTCTCCGGTTTCCACCCCGGCCACCACCTCGATGTCCTGCTCGAGGGACAGCAAACCGATCAGCGCCTCCCGCAGGATGCGCATGTCCTCGGCCACCAATACACGAATCACCGTTGCATCATTCCCGACCGCGTTCGCGGAGATTCCGCAGGGCACAGGGCTAAGAGAGAACCGGTACGCGCAGATAGCTGGGTTCGGCGTCCGGGGGCACGGCTCCCGCCAGTGTGAAAGGTGTGGCTTCGGCGCGGAATTCGATCAATTGCCGGGCGTGTTCGTCGAGTGCCCGGTCTTCACCGGACACCGGTTCCCAGGGGCGGATCGGCCGGGCTTTTCCGTCCTCGCCCAGCGCCACGACGACGGCGAGTCCGTGGGCGGCGAGCACGGGTTGATCGGAGAAGGTATCGGTGGAGGTGACGTGCACGCTCATATGCATACTGCGCGGGCCGGTGTGGATCAGCCGCGCGGTCACCTCGACCACATGACCGATGGCGATCGGGCGGTAGAAGCGGATACCGCCGAAATACGACGTGATCACGTGCTGTCCGGCCCAACCAGCGCCGCAGACGTAGGCGGCCTCGTCGATCCAGCCCATGGTCCGCCCGCCGTGCACCCGGCCACCCCAGTTGATATCCGAGGGCGCCGCCAGGAAGCGCAGGGTGGCGTCGGGTGCGGTGCCCGCGCTCGTGTACCGCTCGGCGCTCATCGCCTCCTCGATCCGGCGGCGCACCGAGACGCGTTCGCGCGCTTGGCGACTGCGCTGCTGTTCGAGGATGGTCGTCGGAACCCATTGCGGGACTTCGACGGCGTGGCGGTGGTCGTCCATCGCGACGAAGATCATCAGGCATTGCGTGGTCTGGATCGGCTTGGCCCGGGTCGGATCGGTCGAGTAGACCGTCACCAGAATGTGCATGCTGGTGCGCCCGGTATGCACCAGATTCGCATGCAGCTCAACCAGTTCGCCCACCGCGATCGGACGGTCGAGATGGATATTGCCGACATAGGCGGTCACGCAGTACCGCCCGCTCCACTGCGCGGCCGCCGCATAGCCGACCTTGTCGATCCACTCCAGCAGACGGCCGCCGTCGACGGGCCCGGCAATGCCCGCATCGTCGGGTTTGACGAGAAGTCGATGGATTGAGCTGGTCACCGTCGGATCCGTTCGGTAGCACCTGTCGCGTACGCGCTTGCTCGACCGCGTTGTCCCGCAGCACGATAGGGCCTGGCCGGGTTTACGGGCGAGTAGCGGTATTCCCAGGCGGTCGGCTCAGCTGACGGCCGGTTCGATGTGGCGGCGCTTGATCAGCAGGATGATCGCGAGCAACGGGTAGACCAGGATCGGCAGCAGGGTGCCGGCGTAGAAGGTTTGCTCGGCCAGGATCGCGGTCCCGGACAGCAGCGTGAAATCGAAGAGCCCGTGGATGATCGAGTTCGCCGCATTGCCGCGCGTAACCCGCCGGATCAGGTAGAAGAAGTACCCCGCGAGGCTGACCATGATCGCCTGCGGCAGCGCCGAAGCGCCGTGACTGATGGCATTGGTCAGGTGCACCGCGCCGAAGATCACGCTCGACCAGAGCGCGACCCGGCCTTCGGTGAGCCCGTGCTCGCGCAGCATCACCACCCCGATACCGCGGAACATCCCCTCCTCACCCCATCCCACGAACTGCGTGGCGATAAGCAGCACAACGACATACAGCCACCCCTTCTGCGAGAGCGCGCTGTAGGCGATGCCCCCGGCGATGGCGACCAGGAACACGATCGGCACCACGCGCACCCACGATTGCGTCGGCCGGTCATCGTGCAGCACCGGCCGCAGCCAGCCGAGATAGCCGATCACCCCGTACGTGAACGCCAACGCCACACCGAGCGGAATGATCATGCAGTAGAACACCGCCCGGGTGGACAGGAAATCGTCCTCGCCGGTGAGGTGCTTCATGAGAAGCCCGCCGCCCTGAATGAGGGCGAGATAGACGATGACGACGACGGCAAACATGGGGTAGGACAAACCCCGGCCGGTGCCGATGGCCGAGGTCTGCGTATGCGACGCGCTCATCAGCTGAAACTAGTCGCGATCACCCCCTGAGACCGGACATTTCGCACCAGCGCGCCACGCGTGGGATGAGCGCGCGACGGCTCTGGGATAGGCACGACACCCGCTGCGCACCGCCGCAGCGCAGTCCGGACACCCTCGGGCCATGGCGGTCTCGCCGGACTGCGGATTTCACACCCTTACGCTTCCAATAAGTCCTCGGTACCCAGGAGCTCGGCGGTGTAGGAACCGGGTTCGGGCAGAAGCTCCCTGTCCCACAACAGGACTCGTGCACGGATGGCGGTGGGGTCGGTGCCGCGTGCGGTGTCGATCCGCACCGATATCGGTGCGGGCAGCGCCAGGAACGCGGTGAGGAAGGGCAGTGACTCGACCAGGTCCCATAGGGTGCGGGTTCGCAGGGCGCCATGTTCATGCGAACGTGCGCAGGTCACCGTCCAGCCCGAATGCATCGCGTCGTCAAGAGAATCGCGCGAGAGGGTGAGCGCGGACACCGTCTCATCGACGCAGTCCGCGACGGCAGCGACCTGGGTGTCGGCCGGAAAGTCGATACCGGCCTCCAGGCCCAGTCCCGCGGCCACCTGCCGCTGTGTCCACGATTCGCGCAGCGTCTGATCGATCTGTTCCACCCAGTGGTCGCCGGTGACGCGTTCCTCGAGACCCAGTAGCCCATCGGGCCGTTCGACCAACCGCAATGTGCGCCAGCCGGACCGCACGGTCTGCCCGGCGGTGAATCGGGTGCCGTCGGCGATCGCGTCCTGAATGTCGTCGAGCGCCCACGCCACCCACCACGCCCCGGATTCTTCCGTCGAGGTCAGAGCGACCCGGGCGACCACATCGGGTAGTCCCAGCTGCTCACCGATCATGGTGCGGGTCAGCCCATCTCCGAAACTCCCGAGCCCGCGCCGTGCCCGCGCCATGGACAACGGTGCTCTTTGCGGCCCGAACCAGATACCGCCGTGAGTGATGTCCACGCCGTCGCGCACTACGGTGGCCAAGACGCTACCCGCCAATATGACCGACGGTTCCAGGACGACGGTGGTGTCCGGCGGCAGCGCCAGGAACTGACGTAGATACGGCCACTCCGCCAACACATGTCGGAGCGAGGAGTAACCCACCGGCTCATGGTCATGCTCGTCCAGGCAGACCAGGAACCAGCCCGACATGCCTTGATCCGGGGTGCCCCCATGTCGGCGGAACCCGAGTGAACCCGTGGTACGCACGCATGGACGGAGCGCCACCATATCCGTTCCGGCGACACTGCCGTCGAACATCGCCAATTCGAGTCTGGCGCAGACGGTCTCCTGATGATGCAGATCGGTGATGATCTCGTCGACCTGTTCGGACCACACCCCGGGCGTGACCTCTTCCTCGAGCCCGAGGGTGCCATCCTCGCGCGCGATGACCCGCACCATCCGACCGGCGATGCTGAACACCTGCCGCGGTTCGATCCACTGCCCACCGAGAACCGCGTCGCGCAACCAATCCAGTATGGACCGCACCGTGGCGGTGTCGGGCACCGGCTCTCGCACGATCACCGTGAATTCGGCATGCCCGGAGTCGGCGGCGGTCGTGGTCCGAAAACGCATCACCGCAGTGTTTCTACCTGCCATACCGTCGCTTCCCAGTGGTGGGCAGCACGGCCCGGCCGCTGCGTCGATGCGACCCGATCGCTCAGGGACCGTCGTTCGCGACGGTGATGACCGTGTCCGGCGTGAGCGGCCGGGTAATCGTCCAGAAAGTCCGGAAGTGGGATTTGGACATCTTCCACGCGCCGTTCTCGATGACATACTCGTCGTCGTATTCGCCCGCGGAAACGCTCTCGGTTCTGTCGATCAGATTGACCTGCCGGAACCGTAGCGTCCAGACGCCGTTCGCGGACGTCGCGGAGGTGAGGGTGATGTCGGGCAGCATGCCGTGATGCATATCGAGTATCACCGGCTTCCCGTCAACCTGGTGCAGCGCAATGGATTCGAAGATCTTCACGATCCCGTCGGCATCATCGAATCGGCCCAGCGTTCCGAAATCGATCGACGCGCCCTCGGCGATGAAGCAGTCGCGGAAAGCCCGCGGATTCTTGGCATCGCACGCGCGCCAGTACCGATGCTTGAGCGCCTTGATCGCCTCGACGGCTTCGATCCGCGCCACCCGCTCACGCAACTGCTCGACTTCGGTTGTCCCATCGTCACTCACGCTCGTGACGCTATCGCCCCGGTGCGGATACCACCGAGCTGCGACCGGATACGGCCGTCCGCGGCAACCCCCGAACGCGATGTCACCCGACAACACTGCCCAGCACCACTGCGGCCACGCCTATCAGCCCGAGGCACGCCACCAACACCGGGTATCGCCGCTGGAGAACAGGAATGCGTTGCACCACACCGGGGTTCGATCCGTGCGTGATCTCCGCCGGTGGCGCGGGGGTCTCGTGCAGCACGGCCGCGAGGACGAGGGTCAGATCGGTGAGCTCGACCCCGAGCACGTCGGTCTGAAGTACATCGAGGATGGCACGGCGGTCGGCATTCGGGCCGAGTGCGCGTACCGCTCCGGAAGCCGGGTCGGCGATGAGGGCGATGGCGAGCATGCCGACGGTGAGCGGCCAGATGTCGTAGCGGCGCGACAACCTGGCGGCGATATCGAGCGATCGAGCAGTGGCAAAGGTGAGCGGGTATCCCTGCCAGGTGGCCGCGGTGTAGTTCGTCGGATCCTGCGCCGGTCGAGCGGTGATCCTGCGTGCGCCACCGGTATGCAGCCAGAGGCGATACCACTGGCCGGAGGAGTCCGCTCGCATGAGCGTGAGGAACAGGACCTGGGTATCGAGTGGTCGCGGAGCGGTCTGGGCGGCGGCGGAGCGCAACGCGAGTTCCACGGTGGAATGCAGCCGCACATCGCCGAGCATGGCGGGCACCGCGACCGCGGAGCTCCCGGCCGGCTCGGATTCGCTTGTCTCGGCGGCCATCGCGCGTTCGCGGCGGACCTGCCAGGCATCGAAATTCCAGATCGCGATGATGATCGCGACCGCGCTGAACAGGATCGCTCCGGCGACCTGGAGGGCCGTGGCCGCCCCATCGGGATCGGAACTCAGATTCGCCACCCCGATCCCGATGGCGAAAAGTCCGATAGCGATGGCGAGGACGGCGAATGCCCCGATCCGGTCCACCATTCGGTTCACCGGTCCCGGATCCGTCGGGCGCCGGACGGCGGAGTGGTGGCCCGAGTTCATTGTCACCCCAGGTTCTCGAGTGTGATCGAGCTCAGGGTACGCACATCGGGGCCACAGGACTATGGAATAAGGCTGCAGCACAATCGCTCAGGGACCGAACCCCAATGCCCTCGAGTCGCCCGTGCCGTTCTCCCGTTGCGCCGCAGCCACTTCGAGGAGCGTTGTGATGAACGCGCGCAGCGGGGCCGAATCCCTGCCGATCGACCGGATCAGGCCGTACTCGATCGGCGGAGCATCCCGAAACGGCACGAAGGCGATGCCGGGACGGGAGTGGTAGAGGCGGCCGCACGCTGCCACCGGCGAGACACCACGACCCGCCGCGACCAGGGTCGGGATCTCGGTCCAATAGGTGGCGGTCGGCCCCTGCGGAATCGGTCGCCCGGACGGTGTGTGCAGAGGCAGATGGGCGTCGAGCCAATACCCCGGCACCGCACCGTGAATCGATATCAGCGGGACATCGGCGAGATCCTCCAGCGACACGGTGTCCCGGTGTGCGAACGGATGCCGCGCCGGGACCATGAGCGCGCGCGGCTCGGTCAGGACCACCGGCCCGATCGCGAGACCCGTTTCGTGGACCGGGAATTCGCTGATCTGCAGATCGAGATCGCCCGAGCGGAGTCCGCCGAGCGGATTCCCCACCTGCACTTCGTGAATCGTGATGTCGCAGTCGGGACGGTGCATCCGGAACGTTTCGGTGGCAGCCCCGAGCAGATCGGCCACCCACGGCGCGGAGTATCCGATTTGCAGGGTGCAGGTGATGCCACGGCCGAATTCGATCGCCCGCGCCACCGCCCGTTGCACGCTCTCGTAGGCTGGCTGCAAGTCGTCGCGGAGCCGCTGTCCGGTGGCGGTGAGTGCCACTTGGCGGCTGGTGCGATCGAACAGCGGTGCGCCGACACGACGTTCGAGGCGTTTGACCGTCTGACTGACCCGGCCGGTGGACAACCCCAAACGTTCGGAGGCCCGCCGGAAATGCAATTCCTCCGCCAGCGCCAGAAACGTTTCTATTTCGTACCGCTCGATGGCCATGCTCCCGGTGCGATCGGAGGTGGTGAATGAACCGGGGTCAGCCCCACAGCGATGAGATGAAACCGAAACGCGCCGCCCCTGGGACGAGGACGAATCGCATTTCGGCCCGTACGGGCATCGGGTCGATACGCGGGTCGGAGAGCTCATCGGATTCCCACATTCGGTCTATTTTGTTGCAGGGCAACATAAGTGGGTCGGCACCTGCGGCCGGTTCGTCGTCGCCGATCGCGATTGCGCGCATGTGAACTCCTTGCTACCCGTCCGCGTCCGGTTGAACGGGTCGATATCGTCAGCGCCCGTCGATCCGGGAGTTGGCTGTTCGCACGGTATCGATCGGCCGTGCGTGCCCGCTTGTCCCCGAACGCACGGCCATTGTCCGAATGCGCAGAGCGCGGAACCGGCGATCGTGGCCGGGCTGCGGCCCGCGCGGGTTCGGTCGTAAACTCTGACCTCGAATTGGATTGACGATCAGGCACCGATGGTCGCCGAACCGAAAGACGGTACCGATGAACACAGTGGCTATTGCCGACTCGGCCACGACGAGTGCCGTGGATCCACGTGAGCGCGCGGACTATTGGGCGCACGTGATCAATATGTATCAATGCCGACTCGGCTACCGGTTTCCCAGTCGCACCGATTTCCAGGGCAGTACCCAACTGCGGCGCACCGATTCCTATCAGTTGATCGGGTGGGAATCCGATGCCGTCACCTACCTGCGCACCCGCAAACTCATCCGTGCCGATCCCGATGACAACTATCGGCTGATTATTCCGTTCACCGGGCAGCTGGCCTTCGGGTCCGACGATGGGCACGGAATCCTCACCCCGGCATCGATGCTGCTGGTGGCCATCGATCAGCCCTTCGCACTGTCCATGTCCGAGGCCACGCGCGGGGTGATCATCAACATTCCGCGCGAACAGGTGCGGCATCGCCTCAATCGCGTCGCGCCGCCGCCCGGCCCACTCGATCTCACCACCGGGCTCGGGGGCGTGACCGCCGCCCTGATCGGTGGCCTGTACACCGAGTGCACCACCCTCACCGATCGCGAATTCGACAGCGTCTCCGAACGTTTGGTGGATCTGCTGTGCATGCAGATCCTCGGCGATCCGGCGACCTCGGCCACCCCGCTCGCGGATGTGCAGGCGGCCGCCCGCCGGTACATTCGCGCCCACGTCGGCGATCCGGACCTCACCGGCGCGCGCGTCGCCACCGCGCTCGGCTGGTCGCTGCGGCAGATTCAATTGGCGTTCAACGCCATTGGCACCACGCCGAGCGAAGTCATTCGAGAAGAACGCCTGCACGTGGCGTGCGAGCGCCTGCGCAGTCCGGCCTACCAGCGGTGCAGTATCGCCGATATCGCCTCGGACCTGGGGTTCGGTTCGGCCAGCAGTTTCAACAAGGCTTTCCGCCGACGTTTCGATGCCACGCCGAGCCAATTCCGCGGGGGAGTGGTGCGCGATATCGGCGCGCGGCTATTCGCGCGAGACCGGTTGAACGCGGATCCCGGCCGATGAACCATGTTGTGCCCGAGCGGAATTGCGGATCTGCTGGGGTGTGACGCCGAACCAGCGGCGCACCACCCGGGTCAACGCGGATTGTTCGCGTAGGCCGGCGAGCGCGGTGATCTGGCTCATCGGCAGATCGGTCTCGCGCAGCAGGCGGTAGACGGTGTCGCGGCGGGTGCCGTCGAGGACATCGTTGAAGGTGGTGCCCTCGGCGGCGAGGGCGCGTTGCAGGGTGCGCTCATGCATGATCAGCATGCGGGCCACGGTCGCGATATCGGGTTTGGCGGTGGTGATCAGCTGTTCGATCGCGACGCGGACGCGGGCGCTCATGGTGTGATCCTGATCGGAGAAGTTCCTGTTCAGGTAGTCGACCGAGATGGTGCGCAGGGTGTGGTTGCTGCCCGCGATGGGGCGGGCGAGCATCTCGGCGGGTATCCGGAAGACGACGTACGGCGAGTCGAAAACCACTGGCGCGCCGAAGTATTCGATGTAGAGCGACTTCGGTGCCACCGGCGGATGCGGCAGATGGATCGAGAGCAGACCGTAGTCCTCACCCGCCACCTGCCGCAGGACCTTGTGAATCGTGCCCGCCGACAATCCCGCGCCCTGTGCGAAGCCGGTCGCGGCGGCGGTATCGCGGTATTCCAACCCGATGGCCTCGGGCTCGCCTTCCGGATCCTCGATCAAGCCGACGGAGATACCGCCGTTATGCGTGAACACGAAGCGGGAGGCGAATTCCAGCGCGTCGCCGACGGTGGCGGCGTTGGCCACCGCGACCGCCAGCGGTCCCAGCACGTCGATGTCCTGCCGGGCGGCCAGTCGCAGGCCGAAGTCGGGGCAATTCAGTTCTGTCGCAGCGGCTTCGAGCGCCCACCCGATCGATTCGGCGGGGATGATCGCCTCGTCGTTGGTGACCGCGGCGACGGTGATGCCGAAACGGCCGAGCAGGGCCGCGCCATCGCCGCCCAACTCATCGGCCAATGCCGGATAGTCCCGCAGGCCGGCGGCTCGTGCCGTTGTCACCATGTGATGGCTCGCCTTTCCCGATGTCGGTTATTCGCGACTACGGACGTTAATGCAGAGCGTCGATTCACCGCAATATCGCGGGCTGCGGCCGTGAACTCCCAATGCAATTAACATATTCTGCCACCGACACGGCGAAAAATATTGTCGCCGTGGGATAAAAGGCCATGTACATCGCTCTGAGCTGGGGTTTCGGCGGGGGAATGGGATATGTGCAGGTTGCCCGGCCGATGTGGGCCGCATTACAGTCCCTACCCGCTGGTAACTCGTAATCGGCTAATGCGTCCGAACTCTGAAAAACATTGACGTTTCGGATGACTCGAATGAATGTGGAGCGATATGAAATCGAGGGTGGGGGCAAGATTGTTCGCTCGAAAAGCGAGCGTGGCGGTCATCGGCATCGCCGCGGTGACCCTGTTCGTCCAGCCGATCTCGGCCGCCGATCCCGAATTCACCGGGATTGACGGCGGGCAGTACGCCGCCGCGTGGACCGCCGCGGTCGACGGCCCGCAACCGTACGCGCAGATCTTCCCGGACCTGGCCGAGCCGGTCACCCTGAGCGACGGAACGGTGATCAAACTCGATGTCACCCGGCCCGGGAACACCGGGCAGCCGGTGGACGCCAAACTGCCGACGATCGTGGAATTCGAGACCTACAGCAAGATCGCGATCAACCTGGCCTCGGTGCTGTTGCAGGTGCCCGGGGTGGAGAATGTGCTGCTGCCGTGGATCGGATCGATCGGCGCGCCCGCCGGATCCGGGCTCGAGGGACTCACCGATCTGAGCCAGCAGCTGCGGTCGGGTGCTTTGCAGACTTTTCTGCACAACTATGACCTGGTCAAAGCCGGATACAACATGGTGCACGTGGACATTCGCGGTACCGGGACGTCCCAGGGCAAGTGGCAGATGTTCGGGGACAAGGAGCGGCAGGACGCCGCCGAGGTGATCGACTGGATCACCAAGCAGCCGTGGAGCGACGGCAGTGTCGGGGTCAAGGGCACGTCGGCGACCGGTATCGCGGCCCTGCGCTCGGCCGATCGCGGCAATCCGGCGATCAAGGCGGTCTTCACCTATATCGGCAGCGGGGACCTCGTCGATGACATCGTGGCACCGGGCGGCGCGGTCGGATTCGGGTTCGCCGCGTTCTGGCCGATGGTGGTGAACCTGGCCAAATTCGCGCCCGATGTGGAGTCGGTCATTGCGGTTAAGTTCGATCCGGAGCAGCAGCTGAAGTGGTTGCAGGACAGGCTCGCCGACCCGTTGACGATGGTGGATGTGGTCGCCAACGCGTTCACCGCGATGAATACCGGCCAGCTCATGCCCAAGACCCGCGATCTGTTCGACCCGGAGTCCGACGTGCGCCGGGGGCTGAAGGCCGACAGCCAGAATGTCACCGCACCGAGCTTCATGGTCAGCGGTTGGTGGGATCTGTTCGGCAGCACACCGACCGACACCTATCGGGCCATACCGCAGGCCGCGGACCGCAAGAAACTTGTCGTCGGCGAGGGCTTTCACGCGGGTGCGGGTATCAAGGGATTCGGCGATCCAGGGATGCCGCCGCGCCTGGATGTGCTCCAGCGCGCGTGGTTCGACAAGTGGCTCAAGGGAATCGACAACGGGATCGACCGATACAGTCCGCTCACGCTGATGCAGCAGGGTGGGGGATGGATCTCCTCGGACACCTATCCGCAGGCCGGAAATGGTTACCGCCGTATGTATCTCGACGATCAGCGCACCGGCACCGCGAATTCGCTGTACGACGGAGGACTTTCGAGCAGCCCGCGACAGAGCGCGGTCAATGATCTGACCGTCGCGCCCGGAATTCTCGGCGTGTGCTCCCGCGATACCGCGCGCATTCTGGCGGGCGTCCCGTCCATCGTCATGGCCTGCGGTGAGGACTCGCGGATCTGGGAGAACAACGGCTTGAGCTTCACCAGCGGCCCGGTCGCCGAACCGACGGTCATCTCCGGGGCCATCAGCGCGCATCTGAACACGGTGCTCGATCAACCCGACGGCTACTGGGTCGTCACCGTGAATGACGTGTCCCCGGACGGTCGTTCACGCGAGATCAGCTCGGGTCAGCTGGTCGCCTCGCTGCGTCAGATCGACGAATCCCGCAGCAGCAGAACGGACAACGGCGATTACACCCGGCCCGTCTACTACCTCGACGTCGACAAGCGCCAAACCGTGACACCGGGCGAACCGCTCGTCCTCGATATCGCGATCGACCCCACCGACGCGGTCCTGCAACCCGGGCATCGCCTGCGCTTGGACGTCTACGCCGGCAATTTCCCGAAGGGCTTGCCGCCCATGCCGATTCTGGTCGACAGTAAGCTCGCGCCGCAGCATCTGCGCCTGGATCCGGCCGAGCCCAGCTGGGTGAATATCCCGCTCAGCGCCGATATCCCGTAACGGCCCCCACCACCTCCTCGGCACCGCGCATCGCGTGGGGTATGCGCGGCGTCGAGGGCTTTCGTCCGTGCTCGAATCACCCGGAAGAATGATGACCACTCACCACATCACCGATGCGCGCCCACGGCACCATGTTTCAGCCCTGCTGCGGTTGTCCGCGCTCACCGGCGCTCTGGCGTTGACCGGAACCTGCGTGCTGGCCGGGCTTCCGGCCGCCTCGGCCGACGACGCACCCGATCCCGTTGCAGCACAGTCCGCTCCGGCCGACACCTTCTACGATCCACCCGCGGGCTATGAATCCGCTACGCCCGGAACCATTCTCGCCAGCCGCCCGGTCCGCGCCGCCGCGCTCCCGTCGCTGCCGCTGGCGGTGAACGCCTGGCAGCTGCTGTATCGCACCACCGACGCCGACGGCAACCCGTACGCCGCGGTCACCACCGTGCTGAGTCCCGAAACCCGTTCCGGCCCTGCTCGATTGCTTTCGGTGCAGGCGGCCTACGACTCCATCCAGCGCACCTGCATGCCGTCGTATGCCATGACAGCCGGGGATCTCGCCTCCCCGCCACCGAGCGAAGCGCTCGAGGCCGCGATCGCGCTGGATCGCGGCTGGACGGTATCGATTCCCGACCCGGGTGGCATCGACAACCGCTTCCTCACACCCCGCGTCATGGGATACACCGTGCTGGACGGGATTCGAGCCGCCGAGAACTTCAGCCCCCTCGGCCTCGACGGTGCCGCCACCCGCACCGCGCTGACCGGATACTCCGGCGGCGGCATCGGAACCAGCTGGGCCGCAGAGCTACACCCGTCCTACGCCCCGGAACTCAATATCGTGGGTGCCGTACTCGGCGCGCCGATTCCGGACCTCGCCGCGGCAATGCGATCGGTCAGCGGCCGCATCTCGGGCGGCCTGATCGCCGTCGGAGTAGCCGCAGTCATGTATGACTCCCCGGAATTCTCCGCCGCCCTCGACCGCTACCTGAAGCCGGGAGCCCGCGCGATCCTCGCGGCAGCCGGTCGCGAATGCGTCTCTGCCACAGTCTCGAAGAACCTCTTCATCAATGCCTCGGACCTGCTGACCGTGCCACTGGATCAAGTGCTCTCGGACCCGGTGATCCACGCGACCATCGCCGACCGAGCCCGCGGCACCGCCACCCCCACCACACCGATGTACATCGTGAACGCCGTGAACGACGAGGTAAGCCCGATAGCGAAGGTCGATGCCCTGGTCGCCCGCTACTGCGCGGCCGGTGCGTCAGTGAGTTATGTCCGCGACGACCTCCCCGACCTCATCAGCGACCACAGCATCGAAGCCCTCACCAGCGTCGGCGGCTCCTTCACCTGGCTGGACCGCGCCATGAACTCCGACAACCCGAACCCACCCACCTGCCAAACCACCACCGTCCCCTCCACCTTCACCGACGGCTCCTGGTCCACCCAACTCCCCGCATTCACCCAGGGCCTGGCACGAGTACTACTGAGTCAGTCCCTCGGCCAATAGCTTTCGGCAACGTCGCCTCCGACGAGCGCGGCCCCCGGCAGCAGATGCCGGGGGCCGTGTGAACGTTGTCGGGCTAGGCTCCGACGGCCGACCAACCCCAGTAGGTGCCCGAGGTGCCTCCGGGGACGGTGGCGATCGGGTCGCCGGTGCAGTCCTTGGTGCCGAAGACCAGCAGGTTGCGGGAGCTGCGGTTGTCGAAGCGGATGTCACGGGGGAATCCGCTGGCCCAACAGGAGTTGAGATCGCTCAGCTCCAGGGTGTTGTCGACGATCACGACCTGGCGGCCGTCGCCCGCTCCGAATGAGCCGGTGGGCAGGGCCGATGCCATTGGAGCAGCGAAGGATACCGCGGTGATCGCGAGAGCACTTGCGGCAGAACGCAATACGAATGTCATGGGATGACCCTATCGAAGTCGGATCCGGGGCTCGGGGGCAGGGGCTCCCAATGGTGAATCCTTTCGGTCGTTGAGCGCTCTTATGGGTGTGCGTCCACCCGGGCGCGCATCGAGGAAGGGATCTCATGACCATAGGGATTGTCGCCGTGGTGATCGCGGCCGTATCGGTGTGTAGTTGCGTGGTGTTGGTGCGAAGGAGGCGGGCGCGTGGCTAGGTACGGCGCATGGCCGGGGGAGCAGGTGGTCGCGGCCGCCCGGGAAGGGGATGAGGCGTCGATCGCGGCACTGGTGTCGGGGGCGCATCCCCATGTGCGGCGGTTCGCGTTCTCGCTGTGCGCGAGTAGTCAGGATGCCGAGGACGCGGCGCAGGAAGCGTTGATCGTGCTGTACCGCAAAATCGGAACCCTGCGGGCGACGGGAGCGCTGGCCTCGTGGATGTTCCGGATCGTGCGCAATGAATGTCTGCGGCGGGTGGCGGATCTGGCGCGGCGCGGTGAACCCGAGGTCGAGTTGTGCGTCTCCTCGGCCGAGGACGATGTGCTGGCTCGGCTCGAGGTGGAGCGGGTGGCAGCCGCCATCGCGGCATTGCCGCCCGATCAACGCCGGGTGCTGATCATGCGCGATGTGCAGGGATTGCCGGGCGGCACGGTCGCCGATGCGGTCGGATTGAGCACGGCGGCAATGAAATCCCGGTTGCATCGGGCGCGCGCAGCAGTGCGCTCCGCACTCGATTTCCCGAGTGCGGAGGCACCGCGATGAGCGCTCCGGTCCGGTCGGGCGAGCCGTCCTTCGCCAGCCGATCCCTCTCGGCACACCTGGTGCGCGGCCTCATCGGATTCGGCTCGCTTATCGGATCACTCGCGCTGACACCGATTCTCGGTTTCGGCGCGCTCCTGCTGCTGCCGGTCGGGCTGGTGGCCCTGCGCGGCTGCCCGATGTGCTGGCTGATCGGCTTGGCGCAGACGATCTCCGGCGGTCGCCTGCGTCGAGACTGCACCGGCGACTCATGCAGTCTGGTCATCCGGTGAGCGGCGGCGTGTAGGGAACCGACGGTGAAAGGCGTTCGGCGCCGGGTCAGGCCGGGATCTGTGCCCCGAGGGCCGCACCAGCGCTCGCGCCGACGGTGGCTCCGATGGCTCCGCCCACCACGCCGCCGATCCCGACCCCGACGATGGTGCCGACCGGGCAGACGGGCGCGGTGACCGCACAGGCGAACGCGCCGCCCAGCACCGCGCCCACGCCCACCCCGACCACGGTCCCCACCACGGTGCCGACCTGCTCACCGACCAGCGCCTGCGTCTGGCCCGCGGCAACCGGTTCGGGCGTGGGGGTTTCGGCCTGCGCGAGTCCGGCTCCGGTTCCGATGAGTGCGGCGCTGATGGCCGCCGCGGCCGCGATCCTGCGAATCATGGTGCACTCCTGAGTTTTCCGGCAGTGCACCGATCGTGAGCCGCGGACGACCCGCAGGTGCGGCGATTACGCCGAGACCGTGCACATGCACAGTCCGGGCTGGACTTCGGCCTCGCGGCCGTTACGGGTCCAGTCCGTGAATGATGAAGTCCACGTGTGGGTTTCCGTTGTAGTCACCGATGGCCGCGCGGATATCGAAGGTGGTGCCGGACTGGTCGAGGATGAAGACGTAGACCTTCGGCGTGGTGGCGGTGCCGGTGTTATCGGTGGTGTAGTTCGCGTACGCCTGCTCGGAGTTGCCGTCGAAGGAGATCCGCATCGCCTGGCCCTGCGGGTTGTACGGCGAGAAATAGACTTTGACGCCCGCGAAGGGCACGCCATTTCCCTGGCCGTACTTGACCGATAGCGGCGCCGTCGGCACCCAGTCGTGGCCGATGCCGCCACCGTGGACGGTCTGGTTGTTACCGGAGACGATGGTCAGCACATTGTCGGTGGGATTCGCGGGTGCGGCGTTGTTCCACAGCGCTGCCGCAGTGGTGTTCGGATCGTTGCCGGAGAAAACCGAGAGGGTTCCGTTGTCGTCGAGGTTGGCCACGTAGCTGCCCTGCGCGCGAGCCTTGCCCGAAATCGCCCAGTACAAGCCCTGATTGTGGCCCGGATCGGTGCCCTTGTAGACGCACAGATTGCCATCGGTCTGCATGATCGCGAAGCAGGGGAACGCCGGTTTGGCGATCTTGTTGCTCCAGTACTGCTGCGTCCCACCCTGGATCGGATTGCCCGGCTGAGTGCCGCACACCAGCGCGAACGTACCGGTCTCGGTCAGCGTGATCCCGTATTTCCCATTGGCCGAGGGCAATACGATGCCGCGCGAAATCCATTGCCCGGCTTGCAAACTGTGACCGCTGGTGACCCGCTGCGCCTGATAGCTCTGCGCCGACTGCCACGTGATGAACGCGGGATTGAATCCATTGTCCGGAACCACCCCCTCCGGAGCCGAACCGATCTGCAGGTTCCCATCCGGCGCGAACACCGCCCAGTACTTCGGCCCGGCCCCCTTCTGCCAGGTATTGGTGGCCCAACAGGGTCCGTGGTTGTCCGAGGGCCCGGTGCCCCGATAGATGACGAAGTTGCCATCATTCTGAATGGCGGCGAAGTACTGCCCGTTGGTCTGCGCCGGATTGAACTTCCAACTCTTGTCGATATGCGCCGCCCCGGCATCCCCGACCACCGAATAGTAGGGCTGATCCGGATCGATATCGGCATACGCGCCCCCGGTCGCCCCGGGCTTGGCGAAGTAGAACCGCAAGTCCCCGTTGGCCTGCAGCACCGCATAGAACCCGTTCAACGGGCCCTGTTTGAAGAAATAGTCCCCAACCCGTAGATATCCACCCATATCCACCGCGGACCCCTTGTTCACCCCCGCCGCGGGCAGCAGATTCCCACTGTTCAAACTGGATGTACTCATCGGCATCTCGCTTCATCCTCGCCGACCATGCTGGGCTTCGATCGTCCGGCGGTCGCCACGCCCAGGTCAAGCGCTCGCCCCGAAATCCGACCCCGCACAAGGCAAGTCGCTCGCGACGCGCCGTTACCCGGTCATATCTCCGTGGCAAGGGCATCATGTGGGCTTATGAAACCAACGGTGACCGATGAACAGATTCAAGCCGTGGCCGCGACGGCGAAACCGTACAGTCTGGTGCTGCTGCACTGGGGCCCGAACCGAACAATGGACGGCGCCAACGCAATAGAACTCGAACACCAGCGCCGCATGGTCTCCCTCCGCGCCGACGGCATAATCGCCGTCCTGTGCCCGGTGGCCTCCGACACCGTCGCGGGCGTCGCGATCATGACTGTCTCGGTGGACGAAGCCACGAAGCTCATAGCCGAAGATCCCTGCGTCCAAGCCGGAATGCTGATCCCCGAGGTACACCTTTGCCACGGCTTCCCAGGCGACACCATCCCCGGGTAACCATCGCCGGTGCAACTATTCGGAATTTCCGGATAGTTCGATCGCGCGGTTCGCGTTGCGGCACAGTGCCACCCGTGCTGGTCGAGGTGGCACCGTGTCTCTCCTTCAGGTGGGCGCTACACACTGCTGACGTTTGCGTAGCGTGGATGCGGCCGGACTACTTGCGCGCGGTGAGCGCGGATTCGTAACCTCGGTCGTATCCGTCCCACTGGCCCTGCCGGTAGTCGCCATTACCTGCCAATTGTGTTGCGGCAGTGAAAGCCCTGGGCAGTTCGGCGTCGCCGTCCTTGAACCCTGCCCGATAGCCCTCGCGATAGCCGCGCGTGTATGCCGGTGTCTGCATATCGGCTCTCCTGATTGCGAGAATCGATCCCGGTATCGATATGGGTCGGAAGATATGAAAGCGCATGTTGAACGGCCGCCTGTGGGTCAGCGACCCCGCGTGCATTTTCCCCGTGCACGGAATACCACGTGCGATTCGAGTATCGCATAAATTCTGCGTGTCTGTCCCCGGAGTGGCGATGAATTGCTGTAATCGTCTGTGGCCATGCCGGTTTCGCTGCGAGTCCGCGTTGCGCGCGTCCCCGCACACGCCGACTGTCATCGGGGGCTTCTCGGGGTGGCATCCCTCTGTAGAGGGATTCGAGACCGGTGGTCGTTTCGGTAGCTTCGGAACAGTGCGGTTGCCGTTGACATTTCGCCCGCGGGGCGCTGGTCTGATCGTCGGGGTGGTGGGGATATGGCTGTTGTCGGTGCTCGGGGCCGGACCGGCGCGGGCCGATGGCGCGGTGAGCGGGGGTGATGTGACGGTGGCGCAGTCGCTCGGCGACCGGGAGTTGACGGTGATCGTGCGGCGCGCCGAACCCGGGCCGCTGCAAGTGGATCTCGTGACCCATGCCGGAACACCGGCGGGCACGCTGACGCTCGGGGTGGCCGCCGCCGATCGTGCCGGTGACGCCGGATCTGCCACGGTGCAGCTCACCGATCAGGCGGGTCCGTATCCGGTGACGCTGCGGGTGGATCACGCCGGACCCTGGGAACTGACGATATTCGACGGGGAACGCACCGCGCGCATTCCGTTCCTGGTCTACGCCCGCGTGGTAACCCCGTGGGAGCGTGCGGCTTACGGAGGTTTCTGCACCGCCGGGGCCATGCTGCTGGTGGCTCTGGGCACCGCGTTGATCTCGCGGCGCGGATGGGTGACGCTGCTGCCCGCGGGCGCGTTCCTGGTCGCGCTCACGGTCGGGGTGACCGGGGCCGTGCTGTCGGGCTACGCGCCCGCACCGCGTGCGGCGGGCAGCCTGCTCGATCCCACCTCGGACAATGTGGGCGATCCCTTTCCCGAGCGGGACCTGCCGCGAACAGTCAATTACTCACGGCCGCCGGTGAATATGACGGTGCAGGCGAACGATCCCGCCGATATCCACCTGGCGCTGACCGATTCGGCGACCGGCCGTCCCGTGGACGATCTGCTCGTCAACGATGACGCACTGCTGCATCTGATGGTGGTCGGGCCGGACGGGCGGCTGTGGCATCGCCATCCGATCCGGGTCGCGCCCGGCGACTATCGAATCTCCTTGCGCGGCGGGCAATCCGGTGAGTACGCGTTCGCCGCCGAGATCGCGCGGCGCGGCGGTGGCGTGCAATTGCTGAGGGCGGCGGCGAGGTTGGACGCTTCGGTTGCCGCACCCGCAATTCCGACTGTGTCCGGAGAACCCGGAACGACCGCGCCCGATGATCCCCTCCCTCCCGGTGCGACGCTCACCGTGAGCGATCCGGTGGCGGGCGAACCCGCAACGCTCACCGCACGATTCGGCGGCGGGGCAGATCTCCAGCTGTGGCTCGGCATGGTCGGCCATCTCATCGCGGTCGGCCCGCTGCCCGAGCGGACGCCGACCGGCAGCGCCGCCGCGACCGCGCCGATCTGGGCGCACGCACACGCCATGGCCCCGCTACCGCCCGCGGGTGCGCAGCCCGCCGACGAGACCGTCGCGAAGTACGGACCGACCGTCGATTTCACCTTCACATTCGCGCTACCGGGCCGATATCTGGTCTGGGCGCAGGCCGAGCGCGACTACGGCGTACTGACGCTGCCCGCGGTCGTCGATGTCCGGATGGGAGCTCCACGATGACCGCGCGCCGGGGGATAGTCGCGGCGATGGCCGCCATAGTCATTGCCGCGCTATCGGTTTGGTGGCTGTGGCCCGACGGCGGCGGTGCGTCGGTGTCACGTATCGCGGCCGGACCGTATCAGGTGGCATTGAGTGTCGCCGGGGACGGCGCGCGGACCGGAGACAATACGGTCGATCTCGAAATCCGCACGGCGCAAGGCGATCCTGCCGCACCGGAGAAGGTGATCGTGGCACCTGCCATGCCGCAGATGGGTCATGCGCTGCCGACCGCCATCGCGACCGCCACCGGCCCGGGACACTATCGCGCCGCGGTGAACCTGCCCATGCCCGGGCAATGGGAGATCACCGTACAACTGTCCGGTCCGCAGGGACCCGGGTCGGCCACCTTCTCCGTTCGCGCCAATTGATCACTCAGCCAATCGATCTCATAGTCAGCCAATTCCGCAGCCGATCGATCACCTCGAGGAGACCGCAATGGACCTCACCGCACACGGTGGCGGGCGCACCGCCACCGCGTCCGCCCCGCTCGTCGTCAAACCCTGGATACCCGCGGCGATCCTGTTCGCCGCCACGGCCACCTTCGCCATCGGATCCACCTGGGATATCCAGTGGCACGCCGATGTCGGGCCCGACACCTTCTTCACCCTGCCGCACCTGTTCATCTACGCCAGCGCCGCGGTCGCCGGATTCACCGGCCTCGCGGTCATTCTGCACACCACCGCGGCCGGACGAGCCGGGCGCGAGGTGGACCCCGCACTGGGCGGACCAGGTATCGGGGTGTTCGGCCGCACCTTCACCGCACCGCTCGGGTATCTGGTCGCCGCACTCGGTGCGGCCTCGTTCCTGCTCTACGGACTGTGGGACCTGTGGTGGCACAGCCTCTACGGCTTCGACGCGGTCATCGACTCACCCCCGCATATCGGACTCTTCCTGTCCAGCACGGTCATATCGGTGGGCACGGTCATCGTGTTCGCGGCCGCGCGCGGGCAGCGCTGGGGTGAGATCGGCGCGCTGGTCTCGCTCGCGCACCTGCTGACCTCGAGCACGGTCACCGCGCTGGCGGTGCAGCGACTGAGCCAGGGCACCGTGCGCTGGACCGTCGCGGTCACCGCGTTCATGGCGATTCTGCTGCTGATCGCGGGTGCGGCGTTCCGGCGCGGTGGTGCGACGGGCGTGGCGGTGTTCGCCTCCGCCATTCAGGGCGTGTTCTGGTGGTTCGCGCCGTGGGCCGCGCGCGCCTACGCCGATGTCGTGGGATTGCCACTGCGCGAACATATTCGGAGCATCCCGACCACCCCGGCGCTGATCCCGTTCTGCCTGATCCCGGTGGGCATCGTGCTCGATCTCCTGCTGCGCCGCACCACCGCCCCGGCCCGGCTGTTGCCGCTGCTGGCCGGTGCGATCGGCGGCGCGATCATCGCCGTGCTGTCGTTCGAGCAGAACACGCTCATCTACGACGCGCACTGGCCGCTGTCGTCCATCGTCACCGGAACCACCATCGCCGGAGCCGTTTTGGGCGCGCTCGGCGGATTCCTCGGACACAGATTCGGCGCGATGTTGCGCCTGACCGCGCCCGCACCGGAGGTGCACGCATGATCCGCCGTCTGGCTCCCTTGGCCGCCTTCGTACTTGCACTGTGCTGCGCGCTCATCGCCACCACCGGCACCGCCGCCGCCTACCAACCGGTCAATATCGTGCACACCGAGAACGTCCGCGTCGGCCCGTACAACCTGACCGTCGGCTTCAGCGAATGGCCTTTGCGCGCAATGCAATCGCTGGACTTCACCTTCGTTCCCGACGGTGGCACCGAGGGCATGACCGGCAAGCTCACCACCGTGCAGCCCAATGGCAAGGTGCGCCGCTCGGAACCCCTCTCGCACCACCCGCGCAAACGCGAGGACTGGGGCCTGGACGTGCGATCCCTGGACAAGGACGGCACCTGGACCTTCCGCTTCGCCCTGGACGGTCCCCGCGGCCACGGCGAAGGCGAACTCCGCGATCTCGCCGTCCTACCCCAGCCCGGCCCACCCCTCAGCGTGAGCTGGGCCGTCAGCAGCCTGCCGCTACTGGGCTTGATCGCCTTCCTCGCCTATGCCTGGCATCGCACTCGTACCGGGCTGGTGCGTGTCGAGCAGAGGTAGCCACAGCTCGTCGACGATCTCGACGATGGCATCGTCCGGGACCTTGTCCATACGCATCAACATGTCGTGCCGGAGCAGGTCGAAGGGCAGGTTCAGCAGGCGTTCCGAGCGTGCGGCGGAAGGGAGTTCGCCGCGGGCGACCGCGCGTTGGACGATGTGCGCGAAGGGCGGCGTCTCCCCGGGTGGGCGAAGGCGGTCGCGCAGATCGTTGAAATCGGTGCCGGATTCGCGGAAGTAGTCCGCCAGTTGGATTCTCATCAGAACCGCCGCGCGGGCCCGGCCATGATTGATGGTGCGCAGTAGCTCGAGGGCGTCTGCGCGCAGACTTCCGCTGTCGGGAATTGCGAGTGGGGGCCAATTGCGGGCGAGGGTGGCCAGCAGCAGATCTTCGCGCTGCGGCCAGCGGCGATAGAGCACCGGGCGGCTGGTTCCCGCGCGCGCCGCGATCGCCTCGAAGGTGAAGCCGTTGTAGCCGTATTCGACCAGCACCTGCCATGCGGCCTCGAAAATCGCGCTCTCGAGGGCCGCGCCGCGCCGCCGGGTGGCCGGGTTCGGATCGTGGCTCGATGTCGTCGTCTGTGGTTTCACCAGCGTGCGGCCCCATTCGTTTAGATTCGCTTGCGTATCTTAATCGGCCGTCGTACGCTGAGGGCAATTAGATACGCGTGAGTATCTTATCTAGCGGATCGCGCTCTCGCATTCATTGATCGCGGATGTGTCGCGCCTCGAACCCGGGAGAGTCAGTCATGCACGATGTCGTCATTGTCGGTGGCGGTCCCACCGGCCTGTTCCTGGCCTGCGAGCTCGCGCTGGCCGGTGTCCGCCCGCTGGTGCTGGAGCGCCGCGCCGAACCCGATCAGTCCGATAAGGCCCACGGCTTGATCGGCCAGAGCGTGCGGTTGCTCGATCAACGCGGTCTGTACGAACGCTGCGGCGGGAGCGGTGCGCCGCGGCCTGCCCCGCGTTTCGGTTACGCCGGGCTCCCGTTGCCGCTCGATATCCTCGGTGAGGCCAATCCCGTCTACACGCTACCGATCAACCAGCGCGACCTCGAACGCGTATTCGCCGAGCGCGCAACCGAACTCGGCGTCGAGGTGCGTCGCGGCTGGGAGGTGGACTCGTTCACGCAGAACGAGACGCGGGTCGAGGTGCTCGTCACCGCCCCCGATGGCACATCGGCGACCCTCACCGCGCAATACCTCGTCGGATGCGACGGCGGCGGCAGCCGAATCCGCAAGGGGCTCAATATCGAATTCCCGGGCGTCACCGACGCGGTCGTCGACCGCTCCGCCCTGATCGCGCCCAGCGACCACCTGAAATTCCTGCCCGGCGGCAAGGTCGCCGTCGCCGGACTCGGTGACATCCCGGTCGGGATGTACCGCACCGAACACGGCATGTTCATCCTGCTGCCGCACAACCCCGAGCGGCCGCACGTATTCACCACCGAATGGGAACCACACCCCGTGGGCAACTATCCCGGTCCCGGCCCCGAGATGACTCTGACCGAGATGGAAGACAGCATCGAACGTGTACTGGGAGTGCGTGTTCCGCTGTCGCCGCCGCCCGAGGGCGCGCCCACGCAGCTGCGCCGCCTGTGTAATCGCAATTCCCGCCAGGCCGCTCGATACCGCGAGGGGCGGGTATTCCTCGCCGGTGACGCCGCCCATACCAGCCACGGCCCCACTCTCAACGCCGCCCTGAACGATGCGGCCAACCTCGGCTGGAAACTCGCTGCGGCCGTTCACAATCGCGCCCCGGAGGGTCTGCTCGACACCTACGAGACCGAACGCCACCCGGCCGCCGCCGAGCTCCTGATCCATACCCGGGCCGAAACCGCGCTGACCGCACCCGGAGCCGAAATCACCGCCCTGCGTGCACTATTCACCGAACTACTGGCACATCAGCCCACCGTCGCCACCCTCGCGGCGGGCATGGCGGGCTCCGGTACCCGTTACGACATGGGTCAGGACGATCCCTCCGACCTCGTCGGCTACTTCGCCCCGCCACTCGACCTGATCGACGGCGACGGCAACACCCGGCGACTCGCCGAATTCCTGCACGAATCCCGGCCCGTACTGGTCGATTTCACCGGTGACCACACCCTCGCCGCCTTCGCGGACTCCCTGAGCGACGCGGTGCGCCACGTCAGCGTCACCGCAGCCCACCCCGTCGCTCCCGCGCTGCTGATCCGCCCCGACGGCTACGTCGCCTGGGCGGGTTCGGACACCGAGGGTCTCCAGGCCGCCCTCACCCGCTGGTTCGGCATATCGGCCTGTCTAGCCGCGGCCGGGCGACAGCGCGACGGGGCCGCTGCTGCCCGCTGAGCCCAGGTCGAGGCGGTTGAGCAGGTTCTGGATCAGGACATAGGGATTCATCGATTCGAGCTTTCTCTGGATTCACCCGCAGGTGGAAGGTGTTGTGCCGCAATCGGTTGTGATGGCGGTAACAATGTGCTGTCATGAAGATACAGGGAAACGCAGATTGTGTCTCTGTATCTCTCGACGATGAGGATTCGATGATGGACGCACACCACCTCAGCCGCCGCGACGCATTGCGCACCGGTGGAGGGCTATTGGGAGTGGTCGGCGCAATGGCGCTGACCGCGCGGACCGCTCGGGCGGAGCCGTGGAAATGGTCGCCCGCCGATTCGGTGGTGGGCAGCGGTGACGGCGCAGATCCCATGACGATGTTCGATCCGGACGCGGACTCGGTACTGGCCGATGTCATCGATCACTACGATGTGCCCGAGGTCAACAGACTGCTGGCGACATGGGTCTACAACGATCAACCCGTACCCGCCGGACTGCCGAAAGGGTTGGCGGACTTCATCGAAGCCGCTCGGCAGCTGCCCTCCTGGGCCGATCAGGGCAAGCTGGCCAGCTCCTTCGAATTCACCAAGAAGCGTGGGCTCTACCTCGGGGTGCTGTACGCGTTCGCCAGCGGCATGATGTCCACGGTCATCCCGCACGAGGCGCTCGCGGTGTACTACTCCCGAGGCGGCTCGCACCTGAAGGACCGCATCGCCAAGACCGCGAAATTCGGGTACGACATCGGCACGGTCAACGCCTACGGCGCCGGCGGCGAAATGATCGTGACCTGCGTGAAGACCCGGATCATCCACGCTTCGGTGCGGCATCTGCTGCCGCGCTCACCGCATTGGCCCGACGGGGTCACCCCGATCAGCCAGGACGATCTGATGGTCACCTGGCACAGTTTGGCGACCACCATCATGCGCACGCTCACCGCGTGGCGAATGCCCATGCCCGTCGCGGAATCCGAAGGCTACCTGCACAGTTGGCAGCTGGCCGGGCATATGCTCGGCATCCGCGACGAATACCTGCCCGCCACCTGGGAGCAGGCCAACGTGCAGGCCGCACAGCAACTCGACCCCATCCTCGCGCCGACCGCCGAGGGTAAGGATCTGGCCAATCAGCTGCTCAATCTCGGCGCGAACCTCGACCTGACGCTGCTGAGCCGGGGTGTGCTCGGCGCGTTCACCCGATTCATCATGGGGGACAAGGTCGCCGACTGGCTCGCCATCCCGCGCGAACCGGCGTGGAGTCCGCTGTTGGAGGTCGCATGGGGTCCGTTCGTGGCCGTGCGCGAGGGCGTGCTGTCGGTGGCCCCGGTGGTCGATGCACCGTACTGGATGTTCGACGAATTCCTGCGCCAATTCGCCATGTGGTATCTGGCCGAACTCCGCATGCCGTTGAGCATCGAGATCCCGCTGACCAACCGGTGATCGAAACCGCCTGTGCCCCCTCGCGATACACCGGCGATGCAATGAAACAGCTAACGTAGCTGCGTACCATCGAACGGTCTGTAGGAGGACACCGTGGAAGCTGTGCCGCCCGCGGCCGGGAAATCCCTCATCGAACGTGCCTATTTGCAGGCGGTGCAGCAGACCGACGACACCGATCGGATTCGCTCGCGCGTGCTCGACGCGGCCGCGGAACAGTTCCGGCACTGGGGAATTCAGCGCTCGACCATGGAGGACGTCGCCCGCCGGGCGGGGGTCTCCCGCATTACGGTCTACCGCCGATTCGCCACCAAGGAAGATCTGGTCGAGCACGTCATACTGCGCGAGTTCCGGGGCTACTTCGATACGTTCCTGGTCGATATCGCCGCCGCGACCACCCCGGCCGATCGCGTCGTCGCCGGTTTCGTGAGCTCGTTGCGCTCACTGCGCGGCAACCCGCTGATCGGCACCTTGATCACCGCCGAACCCGATCAGTTCACCAGCTCACTGATCGGCGACGGCGGCCGGGCGGTGGCGATGGTGCGGGAGTTCGTCGCCAACCAGCTCGGTGTGGAACAGCGCGCGGGCACGATCTCGGCGGACCTGAACACCCCGCTGATCGCGGAGATGATGGTCCGAATCTGCGCGTCATTCCTGGCGATACCGAGCCAGCTCGTCGATCTCGAGGATGAAGAGCAGCTCGCTCGGATCGCCCGCCAGTTCCTGGTCCCCATGCTCGAACTGTGACCTGGCGCACGATTCTTCGATCGCTGTCATAGGCCGTGCGTACACTGCGGTAATCCGGCCGGAGGTTGGTGCGGGCGGACGTTGATCGAGATAGCAGGAGGTTTCGTTCCGCACCGAGGGGGCCGAACGTGCTCGTTGATCTGCGCTTGGTTCGTGACTGGTGGCGTGAGGACGTCGACTACCGATGGGTGGTCGACGCGATCGACGCCCGATCGGCATTGGACGGACTCCGTGTCGCGGTAGGTCTGTGTGGTCTGGCCGCACCGATCATCGCCGTACTGACCGTGTTGTCTCCGACGCGGCCGATGGATTCGACATCGCGAATGCTGCTGTGGCTATTGGCCGGGATCGGTGTGGTGTGGTGTGCCCGCTGGTGGTTGCGGCCGTGGCCGGGGGAGACCGAATCGCTCGTGCTCATTGCGATCGCCGATGTCTGCGTGACGGCGGTGTGCGCGGTGAGTCCCGGATATGTCGTGCGCGCGGTCGGGATGATGATGCTGTTGATCATCGGCATCTATGTCAGCGCGCTGCACAGTCCGAGAGTGCTTGCCGTGCAGACGGTTTGGTCGCTGCTCGCTGCGGTTCTGCTGGCGATACCGCTGGTGCGCGGCGGCGATATCACCTCCGCGGTGATCATGCTGCTGGGTATGTCGGCGGCGGTCATCGTGCCGCCGGGCCTGCAATTCTGCTATTCCCTGCTACGCGGCGAAATGCTCTCCGACCCTTTGACTGGGCTGCTGAGCAGGCGCGGCTTGGATTATCACGCCGCGATCTGGTTCTCCCGGCCCGCACCGGCCCCGGCCTGCGTGCTGATGATCGACCTCGACCGTTTCAAAGCCGTCAACGACACCCACGGCCACTCCGCGGGCGATGAGGTCCTGATCTCCACCGCCGACCGGCTACGCCGGACCGCGCCCGCGGACAGCATCGTGTCGCGTTTCGGCGGAGAGGAATTCGCGATCATCGTGCGCCTGCCCGTTGATCCGGCCGCCGAGGTAGCCGATCGACTACGCCGCGCCGTCGCCGAACCGACCGGAGCCATTGCCGTCACCGCCAGCATCGGATTGGCTCCTTTCCCGACTCGCAGCGGCCCGACCCGCCATGACGATCTGGTTCGCCGAACCCTCTGCTCCGCGGACAATGCGATGTATCGCGCAAAACAGCAGGGCGGCAATGCGATCGTTATTGCCGAAATTCGGAACCTATCCGAAACGCCGGGGTGAACCTACCCGCCGGGTGCGGACTCGGCAGCTATGTTCGTGAACGAAACAACATGGCCGAAATCCGCACAATTGTGGCCGTGTTTTATCGGCTGAACACCTCGGGCGGTCTCTACTCTAATGCGTGGTGAGCCGTCCCCGCCCGGGGCGGCGCGTTCGGTCCCACCTGCACCGGGACCGAACGGAAGCGATCCCGGGTTCCTGACTATCCGAGGGGAGATCACGATGGGTACCGAAACCAGTGGCGCGCTGAAGTTGATGGCGCAGATCCTGTCCAGCTACAGCAGTCTCGAAGAATTTCTCGCGCACCTGCGCAGTGAACTCGATGCACCGACCCAGGAACTTCCCCGCATCGACTTCGGCACCGTCGCTCGGCCCGGGCGTCACGCCGCAAACCACTGACGATCGCCGTTGCCGCACAGCGGCAACGCCGTCGTTATCGCCGAATCGATGACCCGGTGGTTGACCACCGGGGCGCGATTACGGCGCTACTTTCTCATCCTCGAGCATCCCGCGAAGCTGTTCACGCAATTCCGGACTGTCCTGATGCTGGTGAACCGAGACCGCATGCTCGGCCGCCGCTCGCAGGACTTCGTCTTCCTCGCCGGAAATGGTGAGCGTGCAATTCGAGTCGCTGGGGAACCGACGACAGTCAGCTACCTTTCTCGTCATCGGAAACCTCCTTGCAGATCATTAATGGTGCTTCTCCACGATAGACCTGCAATGGTGCGGCAATCACGAAAACGAGTAGCCCGAATTGCTCAGAGATGCGGCGACAGCAGGGTGAGGATCGCGAGCGCCGAGAGAGCGGATCCCCCGGCCAGCGTGGCCAAACCAGCCTGGGCGCGTACGAGTCGATCGCGCTGCGGGGTGCCGTTCGTGCTGCGGTCCAGCATCGAGATGACGGTTCGGCCGGCACTGGTTTGGTATGTCACGGTCATGATCGGGGGACTACCCCGCCTCGATCACCTCAAACCGTCCGAGGGGGAACGGCGTCGAGATTCTGCGCCCCAAGCGGTGCGCGAGTACCGCTGGCTCGCATCGAAATCTGTTGTGCGCTAGTCGAAGTCGTACACCGTAACGGCGATCTCCCTGGCCAGGAGGGTTTCGGAGATGATCGGCTCGATCCGCTCCCAGCGCCCGCCCGCCAAACCGCACCCGATGCGCGGCATATGCACACTCGCGCCGAGCCGCAACGCATCATCGCCGACAGCGCGCAAGCACCGAGCCACGGCGTCATAGCGAATAGGCGGACCGCTACTGCCCGTACGCATTCCGTGCTGGCCGATCATATTGGTCACCCAGACATCCGCACGAACCTGAATCAATTGTATTGCCCCGAGCCCGAAGTCGTTCCGGGCCCGGCCCCGATGCCATTCTCGATAGGCGCGCTCCGGCTCGGGCCAGCGCTTCGATATCGAGAGCACAAACCCTTTGCCCCACCCGCCGAGATCATTGCAAACATGCGCAATAATCTTCGGTCCCTTGGCCTGAGGGCTCGTCGCATCCCCCTTGATCACCCGCAGCGTCCGCACCCCGCGATGCTGGCATCGGCCTACCCACGGGTCAATCGGGTTTCGGTCGCCTACCGCTCAGGTGTGCCTGCCGGTATGCCCGTGCTTGTCTTGAAGGCATCCGCAGTACTGCGAATATCCGCTCGTATCGAACCGAACAATGGTTGTCTGCGCCCGCAGCCCCCGCCCTTCGAGATCGCTCTTGCTGACCGGCCGAACCCAATGCTCCCGCCGCTCGACGTTGGTCGTCTCGAGCATCATCTCATCCTCACCGAGCTGAAAATGACTGTGCAACAAGGCAACCCCGAACCGCTTCAGATTCCCATACTTCTCCAACACCCCCGTTCCGCCGAATTCTCCCGCCCCACCCGCGCTCCCCACCAGAGCCGAAGGTCACCGAGCAACTCATCCGTACTCACGGACCGATCCAAGGGCGAGAAGTACACGGACAGAGCAGAAACCAATCGTCCGACCGAAACCTACGTGCTGGTCCTATCGGCCGGGCCGCGACGACGGAACTCGATGCCGAGCTTCTCGGCTTCGCGGCAGATCTGTTCGCGCTCCGCCTGAGTGGTTTCCACGCGCTCGATGCGCATCGTCTCCTGAGTCAGGGCTCCCACGTCATTCCTTCACCGCGGGAGCTCGTCGCCGCGCGATCAAGTCCTGCATTTTCTGCGGGGAGGCGGCGGTCGAGTTGACGCCGGTGGTGGTGATTTCCTCGATCTTCGCCTGGAGGCGTGCGTACGCCCCCGGTGACCGTTGCTCGATGGCGGCGATGTGCCGCCAATGTGCCAGCAGCACGAAGACCTCTTCGAAGTCCATCGAGGTTTTGACCTCTTCCAAGGTCAGCGCCCACTCGCGATCGAATACCGGCACGGCCATGGCGGGCAGAGCGGCCCGGATCTGCGCCGGGTCGCCGCTGGGCACGAGCACGCCCGAATGCGGATCAGGCGTGGGGGAAGCCATGGCAGAAAGATAGTCGAACGCTCCGACAAGGTCGCCGACCATGGGCGCTCGATCGCAATTGCCGAACCCGAAGCGGTTTTCGACGCGGCCCGGCTCTCTGACGTGGCGTTCTTACCGAGGTGTGTGTCCGGCCGTTATCGGAGAGTCCGCAGGAGGTTTACAGTCCCGTCCGGTTGGTATTTCTATGGGGTCGGCGCGGCACGAGTTTCACCGGTCGAGCCGATACGAGAGCCCCGCCCCGTGGGCCTGCGCGCCGCCGGGCGAGGCTCTTGTCCACGCTTTGTGCGGACCCGTGCGGTGAGGTCTCGTGACTTGATGAGGCTATGCCGACTCGGCGACCCGATCGAGGGATCAATCGGGATCGGTGCCGTAGATGGCGCGGTGTTCCTTGGCGAAGGCGCGGCGGCCGAGGAGGTGCCAGGCGAGGCGGGCGGGGAAAGGCATGTCGGCGAGGAACTTTCGGCGGTCGGTGGGTGGGACGCCTTGGAGGACGAAGCCGAGGAAGATCAGTTGGCGGTCTTTGGGGATGGCTCCGCGGCCGTGTTCGCCCAGGGCGTTCCATTCGTGGGTGGTCATGAACCGTTCGGCGAGGGGGAGGATGGAGATTTCCTCTTCGGTCATGTGCTCGTCCAGGGCGGTGGCGAGCGCGGACAGGGTGGTCGCGAGCTGGTCGCGGATTTGCGGCTGGGCGGATGTGGCGAATTCCGGGGCTTGGTGATCGGCTCGGGTGATCAGTTCGGCGATGCGCTCGTGCTGTTCTTCCATTCGAAGGATCAGTGCGCCATCGGTTTTCGCGCGCTCGAGCAGTAGCGGCCACATCAGCTCGTCCTCGGCGGTGTGGTGGTGATGCAGGCCGGTGTTGAGCTCGGCCAGAAAATCCGCGATGCGGCGTGCGCGGGCGGTGTCCGCGTCGGCGACACCGCGCACCAGGGCGGGTAGCGCGTCGAAATGGCGGCGGAACGCGCGGTGGATGAGCAGCATATCGGTGGTGTCGGGGCGTTCGACGGTGTGGGTTGTGGCGGTCATGTGCCCACTGTGCGTGGATCCACTTGTAGGGCACTTGCAATAGAATTTGCCGCCATGGTGCGGATTCAGGTGCTCGGTTCGCTGACCGCCCAGACCGGGCGTGGCAGCGTGGATCTCGGCGGTCGCCGCCAGCGCGGTGTGCTCACCCTGCTGCTCATCGCGCGCGGCGCGGTCGTGCCGGTCGACCGGCTCATCGATGATCTGTGGCGCGGCGAGCCGCCGACGCGCGCACTCGGCACCCTGCAGGCCTACATCTCACACCTGCGCAAACTCCTCGAACCGGATCGACTACCCCGCGCACCCGCCACCGTGCTCGTGAGCCAGGCGCCGGGATATGCGTTGCGGCTCGCCCCCGAAGCAGTCGACGCCTGGCAGTTCGAGGCCGAACTACGCGGCGCGCCAACAGATCCCGTTGAGCGGAGGCACCGCCTCGAACAAGCCCTCGGCCGATGGCACGGCCAGGCGTTCGCCGAGTTCAACGATGAATCCTGGGCGCGGCCCGAGGCGAGCCGACTCGAAGAGCTGCGCCTGGCCGCACGCGAACGCCTGGCCGCGACACTGATCGAACTCGGTGACCCGACCGCTGCCGCCGTGGAAGCGGACGCCCTGACCAGTGCGCATCCACTGCGCGAGGAGGCATGGCGGATATCGGCGCTGGCGCGATTCCACGCGGGACGGCAGGCGGACGCGCTCGCGGCATTGCGCTCCGCACGGGAGATTCTCGCCGATCAACTCGGCATCGATCCCGGCCCGGCCTTGATCCAGCTCGAGGCCGACCTGCTGGCGCAACGCATTCCGATCGAACTCTCCGCGCCGACGCCATTGCCGTCACCGACCGCCGTGCCCGCCGAGGTGCATCCCGAATTCATCGGCCGCACCAGGGAACTCGACGAACTGATGCGCGCGGCGAGCCCGGGTTCGCCGCGTGTCGCGGCGGTGATCGGGGAAGCCGGTAGCGGCAAATCGCTTCTGCTACAGCGTTTTCGAGCCGAGCTGGTATCCAACGGCTGGCGCGTCATCACGGGCCGCTGCCCCGAAGAGGACGGCGCACCACCGGCCTGGGCGTGGGTGGAGGCACTGCGCGAACTCACCACCGCGGTCGACCCGGGCGACTACGCCGCACCGCTCGAGCCCCTACTGACCGACCGCCGCACCGGACGCGACGCCGATGCCTCGGTCGGACGATTCCTGCTGCATCGCGCCGTCGGCGCATACCTGGATGAGACGGCCCGCTCACAACCGCTCGCGGTCATACTCGACGACCTGCACCGCGCGGACCTGGAAACGCTCACCCTGCTCGGCAGCGTGGCGAAATCGGCCTCGATCCTGATCGTGATCGCCTACCGCCCCGACGAGATCGGCACATCGCTGGGGGAGGTGCTCGGCTCACTGGCCACCACGACTGCCGCGCGAATCCACTTGCGCGGCTTGGACGTCGACGACGCGGCAGTCCTCATCCGCGCGGTCGCCGGGCACGATCCCGCGCGGGCGACCATCGAGGCATTGACCGAACGCACCGGCGGAAATCCCTTCTACCTCACCGAAAGCGCTCGCCTACTCGCGAGCGAGGGCGCGCTGGTGGCGACCTCGGAAGTACCGCAGGGCGTGCGCGATGTGCTGCGGCGACGCTTCGCCCGCCTGCCCGAGGTCAGCGTGTCGATCCTGCGGCTGGCCGCGGTGATCGGGCGCGAATTCGATATCGAGGTACTGATCGGCGCGGCCGAGATCGGCGAGGACGAAGTCCTCGATGCCGTGGAAGCCGGTGTACTGGCCGGGCTGCTCGAGGAACCGGACTTCGATCACGCGCGGTTCACCCATGCCCTGATCCGCGACACGTTGATCGCAGACCTGTCCCGCGTGCGCCGCCGCCGCTGGCACCTGCGCATCGCCGAATCGATCGAGCGCACCCGCCCCGACGATCTATCCGCGCTCGCACACCATTTCGGCGAATCCCTCACCGCCGCAACGGCACGACGGGCCGCGAACGCCGCACACGCGGCAGCCGAACAGGCCGAACGCCGATTCGCCCACGATGCCGCGGCTGAAAGCTACGGCCGTGTCGTCGCGGCGCTCGAACGGATCAGCGGTGAGAGCACCGCAGCCGAACGAGTCACCGCCCTCTCGCGAATGAGCAGGAGCTACCTCGCCGCGGGTTCGGGCCCGCAAGCTCGCGATGCCCGCGATCGGGCGGTCGCGGCCGCCGATACCCCCGACCTGATGATCGAGGCGCTCACCGCCTGGGACACCCCGACCCCCTGGCTGAACCGCGCCTACGGATACGTCGACCACCAGGTGGTCACCGCGATCGAGACCGCGCTGCGCACACCCGAGCTCACACCGCAGGCACGTTGCAGGCTCCTGGTCGCATTGGTCCGCGAGATCGGCGGCGAGCTCCACGACCGAGCGCGCGAGGCAGCCGAACAGGCCGAATCCCTCGCACGCGAACTCGGCGATCCGCGATTGCTGGGACTGGCCTTGCAGGCGCGAACCTCGGTGTACGACACCTCGATTCCCCTCGCCGACCGCGACCGGCTTGCGGCCGAGTTGATCGCGCTCGGCGAGGACAACGCACTGCCCGCCGTCGCGCTGATCGGGCGCAACGCCGCCCTGCAGGTCGCCGCCGCCGGCGGCGATATCGACCGCGCGCGGGCCGAACTCGCGGCCGCGACCGCGCTGGCCGACCGCTACCACTGGATGCAGGCCCGGGCTGCGAACTTCATGGGCGAGGCCATGATCGCGCACCTGACGGGCGAGTTCGACGCGGCGGAACAGCATTACCTGCGCGCACACGAAATGTTCAGCCGCCATTGTGTTTTCGACTCGGACGGCAATCTGCTGATCGCGATCCTCACCATCCGGCTCACACAGGGCCGGATCGGCGAATTCACCGAACCGCTCACCGAGGCGTTCGCGCACCTCGACACCGCGGGCAATGATCTGGCCGTCGACCCGTTGGCCTTGGCGCTGCTGGCGACCGGCGATCGGCCCGGTGCGTTGGCGGTGACACGGTCTCGCCGCCCGCTGCGCAACGACTTCTTCCGCTCGCTGTTCCTCACCGTGCGCGGTATGGCCGTCGCCGGTCTCGAACAGCGCGGCGAGGCGGAACAGGTGTACGAGCAGTTGCGCGTGTACTCGGGTCAGATCGCGGGCTCCGACACCGGCGCGCACGCCGTGGGGCCGGTCGACACCGTGCTCGGTGACCTGGCCGTATTGCTTGGCAAACCCGACCTGGCGGCCGAACACTACGCAGCCGCCGAACGCCTCGCTCGCCGCTGCGGATGCCGGGAATGGATCAGCGCGGTGCAGCACCGCATCGGTTTACAAGTCGATCACTAGTCGTCTCCGGAAGCTGGATGGCACATCACCCAGCACAAGGAGCGCCACCATGCCGACCGATCGACAGCTCAAGACCATCACCACCATTCACCGCGCGGTGATCACATGCAGTGGCGGCATGCTCGGCACCACCTTCAAAGGCATGCCGACGATCAAGCTGACCACCATCGGCCGCAAATCCGGCCGTGCACACACCGTCGTGCTCACCGCACCGATCATCGACGGCGACACGATTGTCGTCGTAGCCTCCCGCGGCGGTGATCCCACCGATCCGGCGTGGTTGCACAACCTGCGCGCCAATCCCTCGGTGCGGGTCGCCCGGGGGAATGGTCCGGCTCTGCCGATGACGGCTCGGGTCCTGTCATCGGCAGAGCGGGACGCGTTATGGCCCGAGGTGATCTCGGCGCATCCCGGCTACGCCGACTATCAGGCGCTGACGACCCGAACCATCCCCCTGGTCACCCTGTCACCCTAGGCCTGACGAAAACAGAGTGTGCCCCACTGGAATCCGGCCCCGATCGCGGACAGGAGAAAGGTATCTCCCGCGTTGATCAGGTTCTCACTGCGCGCTTGATGCAGTGCGGTGACGACACCCGCGGATCCGGTGTTGCCGAGCATGTCCAGGGTGACCGGAGCTCGCCACATCGGCACCTCGAGTTCGGCCATCGCGGCGATGAGGATATTGAGGTTCGCCTGATGCAGAAAGAAGTGATCGATATCGGTGACGGCGAGCCCGGCTCGACCGACGGCGGCGCGAATACTCTGCGGCAGACAGCTGGTCGCGGTGTCCCACACCGCTCGGCCGTCCATGCGCAGATAGTGCTCACGATCGGCGACGGTCTGCTCGCTGGTCGGCAACCGGGATCCACCGGCCCGGATCTCCACGCTGTGCGAGAGCTGAGATCCGAAGTCCCAGGCCAGTATTCCGGCATCGGGGGTGTCGGTGCGGGTCAACACGATCGCGCCCGCCGCGTCGCCGAAGAACACGCCGGTGGTGCGGTTGCGCGGATCGGTGACCCGGGACGCGCAATCGGCCGCGATGACCAGCACCGCGCGCGCCGAGACCTGGAGCAGATGGGCGGCGAGCAGAATCGCTTGCAGCCCATTGGCGCACGCGGCCTGGGTGATATCGATCGGTAGCGCTCGATGCGCGCCGATGCGTTCCTTGACCATCAATGCGGTCGAGGGCAGCGGCTGGTCGTAGGTGTAGCTCGCGACGATGACGGCATCGAGTTCGCCGGGCGAGATTCCCGCCTCGGCGAGCGCCGCCGGCGCCGCCGCGACGCACATATCCGATACCGCCAGGTCGGGCGCGAGCCGTCGGCGTTCACGAATACCGGTGCGGCTCAGGATCCATTCGGCCGAGGTGTCCAAGGTTCTGGTCAGTTCGTCGTTGGTGACGACGGTCGCGGGCAGATGGACGCTGGAGCCCGACACCGTCACCGGCAGCGGGCGTGGGACCGGCGGCCGAACGGACACGGGACGCGGCTCGGCCACCATGCCCGTCATGCGGGGATCCCGTCATGGGTGGCGGCAGTGTTGTAGTCGGGACTGATCAGATGATCGAGATCCACATAGAACCGCCCGGATTCGCACGGTCTGCCGAGCAGGATGCGCCGTGCGGCCGAGGTGACCAGCGCACCACCGAGCGCCACATCGGACGCCAATTGCGGCCAGCTGCTGAGTGTTCGGCCGATCTCGCCGAAGGAGGCGGCCAGCTCGGGGCTGATGCGGTCGGCGTCGACCATCGCCAGAATGAGATCCGACTTGGCCTGAGGTGTCAGTTCGGGCAGATCCGCCGCGTGCAGATCACCGATGCGCCCGTGCAACAGCGGACGGTCGGGTTCGAGGTCGAAACGCTCGATATCGAGCATGCCGCGATCGTTGCAGTCCATGACCACCGGAATGCGCAGTGCGCGTGCGCATTCCCGCGCCGCGATCTTGACGTACGGGGTATCGCATTCCTCGACCAGCAGATCGATCGGAGTCCCGTCGCCGTGGAAGAACTCGGTCATGGTCTCGTCGGTGAGCCCGCCCGTGAAGATCTCGATATCCAGATACGGGTCGATCTCGTACATCTGGCGCGCGCACAGCACCGCCTTGCCGACGCCGAGATGATGCACGCTGGCGCGCAACCGGTTCATATTCGACAGGCTCAGGTCGTCGAAGTCGGCCAGGCGGAACGCCCCACCGACTCCTTCGAGCGCCATGGTGACCGCGGCGCTGTTACCGACCGACAGCCCGATGATCCCGATCCGATGCTCACGCAGTTGACGCTGTTGGGGGCGTTCGATTTTCCCGCGATTGCGGTCGGCGCGCACGAGCCGGAACTCCTCGCGCGGCAGCACATGCACCAGCCGCCCGGACCACGGATACCAGAACCAGCTGCCGTAAGCCCATGGCTCGACCCCGGCGAGCTGTTCCTCTATCTTGTGTTCGAGTTCGGCCTCGGTGTGGCGAAGATGCGGTTCGCGGCAGCTGATCAACTCCGCCAGCTGGGCGTCGATGGTGTCGTACACCGCGGTGATGTGGTCCGATTCGAGCAGCGCGGTCAGGGTCGCGTAGTCGGCGGCATGGCAGGGTTCGAGCAGCACCGGCTGCCAGGCATCGCGATCCGGTGCGACTCCCGAGGTGAGAGCCGCTGGCTCGGGCGGGTTTTCGGATCCCGCCGAGGCCCACTCGGCGGGGTCGTCGTGCATGAGCGATGGGAATCGGTGGCGCAATTCGCTCACCAGGTCGGTGTACTCGCCCGCGCCGTCTGCAGTGCGGTGCCGCAGAATCACCACGTCCTCGGTGTACCGCTCGACATAGCAACGGGTTCCGGGCACCGGATGGAATCCGAACCGGCCGTGGAAGCGGTCCTGACCGTCCTTGGTCCCCGAGGTGCCGATCATGAGCTTGGCGCCCAGATGGTGCGCCGCGCCGATCGCGACCGCGTTCAGGTAGACGCCCAGCCCGAGTTTGCGGGCACGATGCTCGACCACCAGGCGGCTGTGTTCATAGGTATTGGCGGGCTCGGCGCCTTCCTCGGCGAGCAACTGCTCGTAGCGCTGTTCACCCAGATGCGCGCGCGACTGGAACAGTTCGCCGGTCTCCGGCGTCGACAGGCGAATGTAGCCCAGCACGGGGCCTCGCGGATGCCGGCGGGCGATGAAATGCCATGCACCGTAATCCAATTCCTGATCATCGACATGCGCGCCGCAGGCGTCGCGGAACTCCGGTCGCCTGCCGTTGTCGTACAGGATGCGAGCCCGCAGTTCTCGTAATCGGCTCACCCGATCCGCGTGATCGGCACCGCTGCGCGGTATCCGAAACGCTGAAACATGCCACCGCACATCATGATCGAGGGTGCGGATATCACGTCGTTCGACAGGCATGCGGGATCCATCAGATGCCGACACGGGCATGGAACCTTTCCGGGGATTCGTGTGTGTGGGTGGCCTGGCGTGAGCGAGTGCTTGTGTGTGGGTCCGAACGGTGGTGCGGTGTGGGGCCGCACGCGAATTCGGTTGCTAAATAATAGCTTGAGGAGGATGTGAAGTATCCGCAACGCAGATTCGGCGCGGCGCATAACGCCTGGGGCGTAGCCTCGAAATGGTGATTCTGTCCCAGAACAGTCGGGGAAATGATTGATTGCTACAAGATTGCTATAAAAGGCTGCCTAAAACCGCATTCTTGGCCGAATATGGCCTGCTGCTTTCAGATTGACTAGGTCGCCGAATAGCACAACGAGCGTCGGCCCACAAGGGCATCGAGGTCCGGATGTGCGGATCGGAGTGAGGCTTGCGGGAGGAGGGTTGCCCGGTGGTGGCTGACCAGACTGGTCCTCACTATCGAGGAGAGGGATCGGCCGAATGAATGTGGTGAAACGACGGGGTAGGTTGCTCGTCGGGCTGGTGATCGTGACCGTTGCCGTGGGAGCCGGCACGGGTGGGGCGGTGGTGACCCGGGTCATCGACGATCGGCGCGAGAGCGCGAACGCGCCGTCGGGGGATCCGAACGTTCCGCTCGTGTGTGCGGACAGCCGCCCGGGCAAGGTCGATCCCGGCAGCTACGGAATGCAGAACAATGGATCATTCCTGCATCCCGGACTCACCTACGTGAATGAAGAGGAACAGCATCCGTTCCCTGGCGGGGGAGAGGACCTGTTTCCCGCGACCGGCGGATACGACCCGAACACCTACAAGAGCGATAACGTGACCGTCGAGGCGCACTACCCCGGTAAGCAGTTCACCCCGGATCCATTCCACTCCTGGCAGAACATCGTGGATTTCGACGGCCGCCGGTACATGTTCCAGTACGACCGCAGCGAGGCGCGGGTGTACGACATCACCGACGTCAAGAATGTGCGGGTCGTCGAATCGCTGAGCCGCGACGATGTCGCCGGTGTCGCGGGCAACGATGAGGCCGTCGCCGGAAAGGATTGGGCCGCACACGATTACTGGGGAGCCTCCATCATTCAATGGAGTCCGCGGTACAACGGCTACGTCATGGTCCAGAGCTTCGAGATGCGGCGGCAGGTGCCGTTCTGGATGGGCGACACACCGGACAAGAGCAAATACGCTGCGGCCGACGGCGTCGCGGCGGCGCGCGCCGACACCCAACTCAAAGGCTTCAAGGTCTACAAGCTCAACGGTCCCCGCAAGAAGGATTGGGAACTGCTCGCGACAGTGAGCACCGATGAGACGCAACAGAATCCGCTCGCACCGGATATGACCAAACCGCAGCAGGGCTCGGGGTCACTGGACGTGCCGCAATGGAACGGCGGGCGCTACATGTTCCTGTCGACCGCGCCCAGCGATGACTGGTCGAACCAGGAGTACCCGACGTACCTGTACGCCAATGGATTCCAGGTGTGGGATATGGCCGATCCCGCGACGCCCAAGCTCCTGGACACCTGGCATCGCGACGGCATGGTGCGCGGAGAGGACGCCGCCTACCGCGCCAATCCACGCTGCGGCAATCGCACCTCGTGGATGGGTTCGCGCAATCCGCTCTACATTCCGACCCCGATCGAGGAGGGCGGCAAATACGGTTTCGCGGCCATGGGCGGCTTCGGACTCTCGATCCTCGACATCTCCGATCCGTCGAACCTTCGCGAGGTCAGCCATCTCGACATCCCGATGTCGGTGTCCGGAACCGAAGCCGACAATGTCGATGTCTCGCAGTTCGAGTCGACCGGCATGGTCTATCTGAGCGGCTACCCGCTCTCGGAGGACTGCTATGAGCCGTACAAGGACATCTTTCAGATCGATGCCTCGAATCCGGCGACACCGCACATCGTCGGACGGCTGCCGCGCCCCACACCACCGGCGGGTGCGACGGTGACCGACTACTGCCAGCGCGGCGGCAGCTTCGGCCCCAAACGCAGCGGCTACTACACCTCACCCGGCGACCCGAAAAACGGCCTGCTCATCTACGACTTCTACAACGCCGGCGCCCAATTCTTCGATGTCACGGACCCCCGAAACCCCAAGATCGCAGGCTACTTCGCCCCACCCACCTTCGGCCCCGAAACCGACGACTGGGCTCGCAGCAACCCGACCCACGGCGTCTACATCGAATACGACCGCAATATCGCCTGGCTCATGACCAACGACGGCATCTACGCCCTATCGTCCCAATCCCTGCTCGGCACACCGAATCTCGGCGCCCCCGCCGAGCCGTACCGCACCAGCTCACGCTGACGCGGGGTCATCGACACCATCCTGGAGCGCGTCGATCCGGTCCTGCACCACCTCGGCGCGCGCCACCAACTCGACCCGATCGGGCTCGGTAAGACTCTCGGCCCCAAGCTTCTCGTACACGCACGACAGCGCGGACCGCAGATTCTCGAGCTCCATACCTGACTCCACCAACCCACCCTACGGCCGAGGGCGGCGTATCTATGGAGCGGCTCTCAGCGACTGATCGGCAGCCTTCCGAAAGAGCGCGCACAACACCAGCGAGCGTTTGCTCGGCTTGCGTGCAAGTGATGAGGTGGCCCTGCTCGCGACCCCTTGCTCACACCGAGCCGATGACTCGATCATGCCGCCACCTGTGGCGCAACTGCGAAAACCGCTTTCGCTGAAGATCTTTCAGAACTAGATTGCTCAAACATGGCTGAAAAGCCAGAAAGCTGACGAAGAATGCTTCGGTCTATTGATCGGCCAGTTTGGTTCGTGGAGGAGACGATGACTGCTGCGGACAGGCTTCGTGCCGAAGGCTTCGTCGAAGGCTTCATCGAAGGGTTCATCGAAGGGTTCATCGAAGGCAACGCCGAGAGTTTGCTCGACTTGTTGGCAGTCAAATTTGGGGCGGTGCCTGAGCGGATCCGCGTTCTCGTGTGCGGGGGCGACGCAGCTCGGTTGCGGACGTGGGGTTCGCGGTTGCTCGCGGCCGAGACATTGGACGATGTGTTCGCTGACTCGAACTGACGTGAAGGTCGGCAGGTTGCGCTCGCGGCTTCACTCGTACGCGTTCGATGGTGCTGGGCGCGTAGGGACCGGAGTGATTCGCACATCGGTCGCGATACCGAGCTGTCCCAGCGTGAGGGGCATCATGCAGTCGCGTACGGGATGGGTGAAGATCGGGTCGAGGTTGGGGTCGGTGCGTATCGTCGCGGATTTGAAGTAGGGGCCGAACGGTTGTCCGCCGGACACGCTCACGCCGAAACAGTCGACCTCGAGAATGTAGGTGCCCTCGGCGCAGTGTGCGGAGGCTCCGCTCCACCACCGATCGAGTGTGCAGCCTTGCGGGTCGGCGAGTGCCGAGGCCGACACGACCGTGGTCGTGGTTGCGGCGGTCGCGATCAGGATTGCCGTCGCGACCATGCGGCGAACACCTGTCATATGATCTCTCCGCTCCTCGCCCGGAAGTGCTTCTCTGCCACAGACGCTAGTGCGTGGCGCGGTTCGACCGGCGAAAGACACGAGCGTTGCGACGACTCGAAGATGATCGCGGTCCGGTCTTCCACCGAGACGGAGGTCGCTCGTGCTGGTGCGGATCGGTTTTCGATACTTCTGATTAGCGGCCGGGAATTCGGTTATGCCGCTTCGGAGACAACGATGGAGAGGACCAATGCCCTTCAGCCCGAAGCACGTCATAGCCGCCCTTGCCATTTTGGCAGCCACCTCCGGCACCACCGTCGCCACCGCCCAGCCGCCTGCCAATGAGCCCACCGCCGAAGCGGACGTGACCCAAGCGGTCCGTGACCACACCCGGCACATCGGTGAGCGCTTACCGGTGTTCGGACACGTCTATTCCGATCTCCCCGCATGGCCGCTGGCGTTCGTCACCGCCGACCCCCAGGAGTTCTACGATCTGCACGGTGTGCGCGTGGAACTGACCGGCCAGGGCGCCCAGACGCTCGCCACCGGCGACATCTTCACCGGGACGATGACCATCACCGGTCGCACCGGCGTGACGGATCCCGTTGTCTCCCTGGACGATGTACATATCATTGACCATCGCCCGGCAGGCTGGGGCTGAGGCCGACACCCGCATCGAACGAGACCGGTTGTCGCGCACAGCGTTAGCGTTCTTCTCACGGGCGGATCGGGTCAAAATGATGAGCTGGTGCCGCCGAACGGCCACGGCGGGATCGGGCTGTTGTCGATCACCACATTGTCGTATCTGCTGCGACTACCGCATCCACCGTTCACGCTCGTCGTCCGAAGCGCGGGAAGGTAGGCCCGAACCAGGCGCTCCGCTCCAAAACCACAGTTGGAGACCACATCTACGCGATAGGTGTCATCGGTCCCATTGCGACACCAGAAGTCGGTGCATATCACTCATTCCATGGTGCGCATCCGAACTCAGGATCGAATGAATCTACCCTGCTTTCGAACTGGCTCTGCGGTCTTACGCTGGGCCCCAATTCTACAGGCTTGCAACAGAGTTCAATCAATGGTCGGCAGCGCCCGCCAAACTGATATGAACCATCACCAAGCATTTGCTCGTTCAGATTGATTGGCGCCCGAAATCCCGCTCTCGCCTCAAGCTTTGGCCGAGCCTGATGACTCGTTCATGCCGCTCACCTGTGGCGCAACTGCGAAAACCGCTTTCGCTGAAGATCTTTCGGAACTAGATTGCTAAAACATGGCTGAACAGCCGGAAAAGTTGACGAAGAACCCTCACGACGCCTACTTCCGACACGTGATGTCCGAGGCGTCCGCGGCCGAGGGTGAACTGCGGACAGTGCTGCCGGAATCGGTTGCCGCAGAGATGGACTGGGACGCCATGGAACTGCAGTCGTGCAGTTTCGTGCCGAAGGAGCTGCAGTCCCGATACAGCGATGTGCTCTATCAGACCCGCTGGAAGGGCCGCGAGGCATTCGTGTTCGTGCTGATGGAGCACCAGAGCAGCTCGGACAATCTAATGGCGTTCCGGATGCTCGAATATATGGTCGCGATCTGGAACCGCTACCTGCGCAAAACCCCGGGCGCCCGACGCCTGCCGGTAGTGATTCCGGTAGTGGTCCATTGCGATCCGCAAGGACGACGCTGGAGCGCACCCACCGAACTGTCCGACCTCCTCGATATCGATCCCGGAGCACGTGCCGCGCTGGGTGACTGCCTACCGAGACTGCGGTTCGTGCTCGATGACCTGGGCGCCACCGATGTGGCAGCGCTGCGCGCACGGCAATTGACCGAAGTCACCAAGGTCCTGCTGGTCACGCTGAAGATCGCCCCCGGAAACCGCCAACTGGGCCACGACCTACTGCCACTGGCGCGCGAGCTACAAGTACTGATTGAGCACCACCCACGCGAATTCGACCAGGTAGTAACCTATCTTTGGGGTGTCGGCCAGACCGACTTGGCCGGGTTTGCACCGTTGATCGACCAGCTCGGTCCACGAGCGAAGGAGATGATGATGACCGCCGCCGAACAGTTCCGCACCGAAGGCCGGGCAGAGGGCCGCCTCGAAGGACGCGCCGAGAGTCTGCACGATCAATTGACAATCAAGTTCGGGGCCGTGCCGGATCGGATCGTCAGTCTCCTGCGTATGGCTGAGGTGTCGCAGCTACGGAACTGGAACGCGCGCGTGCTCACCGCGAATACCCTCGACGAGGTCTTCGCGGAGTAGCACCTCGCAGCTCGGCCGGGCCGACGCAGAGCATTAACGATATCGATCAAGCGTTGAGTTACTCGTTTGGACGACCCGCTCGGTCCACGAGCGAAGGAGAGAATGATGACGGCCGCCGAACAGTTCCGCCTCGAAGGACGCGCGGAGGGTCTGCTCGATCTTTTGGCATTCAAGTTCGGGTCGTTGTCAGATCGTATCGTCGGTCTCGTACGTATCGCTGAGGAGTCGCAGCTGCGGACTTGGAACGCGCGTGTGCTCACCGCGAATACGCTCGACGAGGTCTTTGCGAAGTAGTGCTTGTTGTTCCGTGATGGTCGCGTTGATCGGCTGTCCGGTCCGTGAGCGAAGGAGATGACAATGACCGCCGCCGAACAGTTTCGCGCGGAAGGTCGCCGCGAAGGGCACGCTGAAGGTCTGCTCGACCTGTTGGCGGCCAAGTTCGGGGAGGTGCCTGAGCGGATTGACGGTTATGTCCGTGGGGCCGAGGTGGCGCGGTTGCGGATGTGGAGCGCGCGGGTGCTTGCTGCCGAGACGCTCGACGAGGTGTTCGCCGAGTAGTGGCGCGCAACAGAGCGTAGTTGCGGAAAAGGTCGGGGCATCGGTCCGGGCTGAGTGAATCCCGCCGTTGTTCACCCGACTTACGCTTGCGATCGAAATGCGTTGCTGGGCAGAGGTTCCCGTGAGAGACGTCCTCGTGCCGTGTAGAGGGTCGAGTTAGCGTCGTAGCCACTGTCGTGTCGATCATCGTGACCTCTGTCGTGGGCATCGTCTGGGAATCTGTCGTGCCGGGATGAGTGGCGTTGGTACCGGGGGAGTATGGGGAAACCGGGGTTCGGATCGGGGGATCCCCTGATGCGAGGCGGCCGCATTGTGAGCACGATGGTGTGAAAGCTGTTCGAGCGCCTCGCATTACCTTGCCGGGCGTCTCGGCATGAGGAGGAATGATGACCGCCGGTGGGTATTACGGACAGGATGCTGGGCTGACGGTGGGTGGGGTTCCGGCTGGAATCGGTGGTCGCGCCGCGGCCCGGTTCATCGACTGGATCATCGCGGGCATTGTCGGGGCGATTCTGTTCTGGCTGATGAGCAAGGTGCCGGGAGTGCCGGGGTGGGTCGATGTCCTGCCCGGCGCCGGATTCGGCTTCCTCTACTTCGTGTTCTTCGAGGTGACGAGCGGTGCGACGCCGGGCAAGCGGCTGCTCGGCCTGCATGTCAATGGAGCCGGTAGCTCGGCTCGGCCGAGTGTTGCCGAATCGGCGAAGCGCAACGCCTACATGCTGTTGAACCTGATCCCGTGGATCGGCGGACTGCTGTGGTTCTGCTCGGCGATCGCCATCGCCGTCACGGTCGGCTCGAGCCCGACCAAGCAGGGCTGGCATGACAACTTCGCAGGTGGCACGCAGGTGGTCAAGTCCTGATGTTCGGATCGGCCGGATCATGGTTATCCGGCCGAGACCGAAAGGTCACGAATCGGGCGCGGGGGAGTGGCCATCCATTGAATACTCGCCCCGCCCATTGCTGAGAAGTTGCGGCAAGGCGTAGTTTCAGATTCCGTCGATCGCGATAGCGGTATTGCGAGCACCACGTCTTCGCCATTGCGGCGCGAACGCGACGGGGATCAGGGTCGGGGACCCGCCTGTGGAGGATCGACATGAGTCAATATCCGCGTCCGACAACAGAATTGACCATCCCGCGGTCTCGTGTGGAGACCCGCTTCGGCCGGGTCCTGGTCGTCGAAACGAACCCGGCAATGGCCGAACTCGCGGTCCTGGTCCTCACCAAAGCCGGTCACGAGGCATTCGCCACCGCCACCGCCCACGACGCGCTCACCGTATCCCAGCAATGGCATCCGGACCTGGTGCTCCTGGAGCTGTCCCTGCCGGATTTCTCCGGCGCCAACCTCTGTCGGCAACTGCGCCGGCAAGCCGAGGTCCAAGTGATCGCCTCCTCCCTGGACAGCGATCCGGACGAAATCAGCGCCATCTACGCGGCAGGCGCCTGCGCCTATCTGCCCAAACCCTTCCGGGTCAGCGCCCTCCTGGACCGCATCCACACCTGTCTCGGCCCAACCGCGCATTCGTGACCTCAGGAAAACCGAATCGCACCGGCGATCCCGGTGCATCCTCAGCCTGCTTCCCGCGTCCGCACCCTGGCCTCGGCATGGGCCAGCAGGGTGGACTCTCCCACCGTCGGTGTCGCTTCGAAGAACTCAACGCTGACCCCTTGGGCAGTCAGCAGTTCGTCGGTCCACAGCGCGCGAATGCCCTGATCCACGCCACTCAAATAAAGTCGGCCCGCGCTCGCGTCCAAGCGGTGCGCGTAGTCCGCGACCACGGTCAGGAAGGTTGCGCTGGCGGTGGTACGACCGCGCAACCGCAGAATCACCGCCGGCGCGTGCGCGCCCGCGGGGTCGGGCAGTCGCGCCTGCAGGGTGCGCGCGCCCGCGTAGAACAGGCTCCCGTACACGTCCAGGATCACGATCTCGTTGTCGGACAGGCGTTTCGGTGGCACTTCCTCCACCAGCCGATCACCGTCCACCCGCAGTCGCACCACCTTCAGATCCATTGCCTCCTGATTGAGCTGCAACAGCAGCGACAGGGCTACCCCGAAGCCCACGGCCGCCGTCACCGGCAAGAGCAACGTGGCCAGGAAGGTCACGGCCAGCGCGACGCGCGAGGTGAAACCGCTGCTCCAGATCGCCGAAACCCGGGTGGGATCCAGCGAACCGATCGCGGCGACGATCAAGACCGCGGCCAGGGTCGGCATCGGGACCCGGCCGACGACACCGGCGAACGCGACCAGAATGGCGAGAATCCACACCCCCGACCAGATCGCGGCCCATCGGGTGCGCGCCCCGGCGGCGCTGTTGAGCGCGGTCTGGCCGACCGATCCGCCCACCGGCATACCCCGGAACAACGCGGCGGCCACATTGCCCACCCCCTGCGCGGTGAAGTCCCGATTCGCTTGTGAGCGGCGGCCATTCGGGTTCGGTGCGGCGTCAGCGACCCCCGCGCCCTGTACGAGCACGATCACCGCTACCGCCGCCGCGCCGCCGATCAATGAGGGGCTGATCGCGGTGATATCCGGTAGGTGCGGCAGCGGGAACCCCGAGGGGATGGCGCCCGCGTCGGAGACCCGGCGCACCGAATCCCATCCGGCCGCCAGCACCAGCAACGTCGGCACCACGAGCGCGCCCAGCGAGGCGATCAGCCGCAGCCGAGTGCGTGCGAGACCGACCAGCAACGCGATAGCCAGCGTTCCGGTCACCAGCGACGGCACATCGATCTCACCCGGATGGGTCACCACGTACACCGCCTTGCCCGCCGCGACATCACCGCGGGCCGATACGCCAGTCAGATCAGGCAGCTGACCGAAGACGATATTGGCCGCGATGCCCAGTAGGAACCCGGTCATCACCGAATGCGATACAAAGCGCGTGTAGCGGCCCAGCCGCAGCGCCGCGGCGGCGATCATCACCACCCCGGCGATCAACGTCAACAGCACCAGCGCCGAGGCCCGGTCCTCGGCCGCGACATCGGACAGCGCCGATCCCGCGGCGAGCGCCGACGCGCTGGTTGTGCTGATGACCATCAACTGTGTGCTGGTCGCCAAGCCACCGAACAGCGGTCCCGCCATGCTCGCGTACAGCCCCGCCACCGGGCTGACCCCGGCCAGCACCCCCGCCGCCATACCGTCGGGCACGCTCCCGACGGCCCCCGGCAGTCCGGCCACGACATCGGCCCTGGTCATCCGGTCCCGCGGCAGTGCCGCCCGCAACCGCCGCGAAAGTCCTTCCATGTGAAGCGATCCTCGCGCACCACCGCGGTCGCCGACCTCACCCGAATCGGATGAGGCACGATCGCGCGCACTGCCCCAGCATGAGCCGCATGCCGGAATCGCCAACGCAACTCGGCCCCGTGGAACTGGTCGTGCTCACGTTCCCGCACGCCGAAATCGCCCCCAGTATCGGCACCGCATTGGCTGCGGCCACCGATGCCGGTTATGCCACCGTCCTGGATCTGGTCTATCTGGCCAAGGACTCTGACGGACAACTCACGCTACGCGAGTTCGCCGAGCCGCTCGACGACCTCGGCCTGGGCCGGCTCACCGCCACGCGCGAATTGATCAGCAACGAGGACCTGGAAGTCGTCAGTGGCGCGATGCGCCCCGGCACCTCCGCCGTCGTGGTGGTCTACGAGCAAACCTGGGCCCGCGCGCTCGGTGAGGCGGTCCGCGCCGACGGCGGCGAGGTCGAACTCCATCTCCAGGTGCCGCGCGATGTACTCGCGGCGTCGCTGGCGGAAATCTGAGAAAGGTTGCCGGGCATGGCATTCGGACGACGAAGAATCGGGCGGCCCGGACTAGCGGGGACCGTCGCACGCACCGCGGCGCTCCCGGGTACCGCCAACGAGGTCAACCAGCGCGCCGAACAACGCGCGGCGCTCACCGACACCGAGGTCGCCACTGCCAAGGCTCGCCTACTGGGCTGACGGCTGCCTATCAGACGGTCATCCGGATATGAGCACAGGAGAGGAAACCATGACCAGCACAGACCAGGTTCCAGCATCCGAACCCAGCGACCTGACGGTGCGGCGTCTGGAACAGGCCGCGGCAACGCTGCCGATGTCGGATACGAATGACTTCACCGACGCCGACCGCGGCTTCGTCGCCGAACTGAAACCCGGTGTGGTCGAGGACGCCGACGGAAATGTGGTGTGGGACAACGACTCCTTCGGCTACATCCAGGGCAGCTGCCCGAATTCCGTGAACCCGAGTCTGTGGCGGCAGGCGCAGTTGATGATCAAGCAGGGTCTCTACGAGGTCGCGCCCGGCTTCTATCAGATCCGCGGCCTGGATCTGTCGAATATGACGCTGGTCGAAGGTGAGACCGGGGTCATCGTCATCGATCCGCTGATCTCCACCGAAACCGCGAAAGCGGGCCTCGAGCTGTACCGCGCGCATCGCGGCGACCGCCCGGTGACCGGACTGATCTACACCCATTCCCACGTCGACCACTTCGGCGGGGCGATGGGTGTCACCACCGTCGAAGATGTTGCGGCGGGCAAGGTTCCGGTGCTGGCCCCGGCCGGATTCGTCGAACACGCGGTCAGCGAGAACGTCTACGCCGGCACCGCCATGGGCCGTCGTGCGGGCTATATGTACGGCGCTGTGCTGCCGCGCGATCCGAAGGGTCAGATCAGTGCGGGCCTGGGTATGACCACCTCGACCGGCACCGTCACCCTCATCCCGCCGACCAAGGACATCACCGAGACCGGTCAGGAAGAGGTCGTCGACGGGGTCCGCATCGTGTTCCAGATGACCCCCGGCACCGAAGCGCCGTCGGAGATGAACTTCTATTTCCCCGACCACCGTGCCCTGTGCATGGCCGAGAACGCCACCCACACCCTGCACAACATCCTCACCCTGCGCGGCGCGGTGGTGCGCGACGCACATGTCTGGTCGCAGTACCTGACCGAGGCCATCGTGCTGTTCGGGGCCAAGACCGATGTCGCTTTCGCCTCGCATCACTGGCCCATGTGGGGCACCGACAAGGTCACCGAATGGCTTGCCGGACAACGCGATACCTACGCGTATCTGCACGACCAAACACTCCGTCTGCTCAATCAGGGCCATACCGGCATCGAGATCGCCGAGATGATCCAGATGCCACCCGCATTGGAGGGCAGCTGGCATACCCACGGCTACTACGGATCGGTGAGCCACGATGTGAAAGCCATCTACCAGCGCTATATGGGCTGGTTCGACGGCAACCCCGCGCACCTGTGGGAGCATCCCCCGGTCGAATCCGCCAAACGTCACGTCGCCGTGATCGGCGGTGCCGACGCCGCAGTCGAGGCCGCGCGCAAAGCCTACGATGACGGCGACTACCGCTGGGTGGTGCAGCTGCTCAACTACGTCATCTTCGCCGACCCGACCCATGCCGCCGCGAAAGCGTTGCAGGCCAACGCCTTCGACCAGCTCGGCTACGGCGCCGAGAACGGCACCTGGCGCAACTTCTTCCTCTCCGGCGCCTACGAATTGCGCAACGGCAACTTCGGCACGCCGACTCAGACCGCGTCACCGTCGATCATGGCGGCGCTGACCGTCGACCAGGTCTTCGAATCAGCGTCCTTCCTCGTCAACGGGCCCAAGGCGTGGGATCTGCACCTGATCAACGACTGGACGATCACCGACGAGAACACCACCTACCGCCCCGAATTGCGCAATGGAGCCTTGATTCACCATGTGGTCCCGGCGGATTTCACCGGGCCCGACCCGGATGCCACCTTCACCCTGACCCGGCACGACCTGATCGCCACCATCGCCGGCGGAGTCGATATCGCCGACGGTCGGGTCCAGGTCTCCGGTGACCCGGCCAAACTACGCCAACTGATCGCGGTCCTGGACACACCGGACCCGGACTTCAATATCGTCACGCCTTAGTGCCGCAACGGATCTAGCCCGCAGGCCAGCCGCCGTTCGACCGACTCTTGTCGGTTGCGGCGGCTGGCCCATGCTCGATACCGAGTTTCTCGGCGAACAGGCGACGCTGGGTGATCCAGCCGATCACGGACAGACCGATCCACGCCAGGGTCGCGGTGACCTGCTGCAGCCCCGGCTCCGGATTGCGCAGGAAGGCAAGGGAATCGGTCATCCGGCCGAGTCCGCTGAGCACCATGCTGGCGCCGCCGATGGAGGTCAGCCACAGCAGTGCGCGGGCTCGGAACTTCTCGGCGAGGAACGCACCCGCCACGCAGACCGCGAGCGCCACGATCATGCTCAAGGCCCAGTTCTTGTCACCGGGCTGCAGCACGGTGGCCAGTTTGGTGCCGATCATCGCGCCGGTGAGACCGCCGATGAAGTAGGACGCGAACCGGAACACCAGTGAGGTCACCACCCAGGACGACACCGCGCCGATCAGGCCGATCAGGATCAGCCACCAGAACGTCGCGTCGAACAGGTCGGCGATCATCCAGCCGAGACCGAACCCGATCGCGAGGATCCCCAGATGCACCGACCGGATCCCATAGAAGCACAGCAGCGCCCCGACCAGTACGACCACGATTCCGTTCACGAACACTCCTCTCACCGCCCGAGCTACAACAGCTCAGGGATCGGCGAACACGGACTGATCGACGCTATGTAGCTGTGGCAGACGGCGGGTCACCCGCTTCGGGTGAAATCGACAAGTACGTAATTCGTAGCGTTAATAGCGTCAATCGCAAACGTAATCAACGAAACGAAATGAGAGGATCTGGCCGCCGATAAGTGAACCTTATCGGCGGTCAGATATCTCGAAGGGTTCGCGTCGTCCAATGGAAGACTCGTCGTCAATTATCAGCAGCCGCACAGGGGGGGAGTGTTCGCGCTCAGGACCGGCGGGCCGGTCGGCGACCGTGATCGCGGTGTACCGAGACCTGGGGACTATTACGTCACGTGACCGATATCGCGCCTGTCACGCGCCAGGCCCCGGACCACGCGCACGCCGACCGCGCCGAACGGTGGCGCGCCGCACAGTGCAACAGATGCTGCCGCGCATCCCGATGTGGGGCTGGCCAGGAGGACTTGCAGACGCCGCAACGGCGCGCTGCTCGTGCTAGTCCGCATCAATTGCTGTGCGGTCGTTGACATATCGGGTGATCTTCACGGGAGGGGAGAGTGACCGTGCCCCTCGGGGTACCCTGCACTGATGCGCCGATCGCGACGACTGTGGTCAATTCTGAACACGATATTGACCGGGGTGCTGGCCGTCGCCGGAATGGCCGTTCCTGCCGCGGCGGAACCCTCACCGTCCCGACTGTGGAGCGTGCCGCTCTCAGGTGTTTTGCGGGTGTGCACGACAGGTGACTACCCGCCCTTTACTGTGCGCGATGCGGGCGGCAATTATCGTGGGGTCGATATCAGCCTTGCCGCGGAGTTGGCGACGATGCTGCACGCGGTGCCACAGTGGGTGCCCACGACCTGGACGACACTGACCCAGGATTTCCTCGCGCACTGCGATATTGCGGTCGGCGGAATCTCCGACACTGCCAGCCGCCGCGCAGTGGCCGATGTTTCGGTCGCGACCGTCACCGACGGCAAGACACCGGTCACTCGTCGTAGCAGTGGCGATGCCTACAGCAGCATCGACGAGATTGATCGGCCGGAGGTGCGCGTCGTTGTCAATCCCGGTGGCACGAACGAGAATTTCGCGCGCACACACTTCCCGCAAGCGCAGATCATGGTGTGGCCGGACAACCTGACCATCTACGACCAACTCAGTCACGGCCAGGCCGATGTATTCGTCACCGATTCCATCGAGGGCCTCTACCGCCAGCGCGAATACCCCGACTTGCAGGTGCTGCACCCCGATAAGCCCTTTGACTCGGCGGCGAAAGTCTATTTGCTGCCACGGGGTGACACGTCCTTCAACGGTGTGGTGAATGCCTGGCTGCAGGTACAGATCAGCAACGGCAGATCCACCGCGTTGCTCGGCGACTGGCTCAGCTGAGCTGACCGATCGCTGCGAGTGACCGGAGGTATGTGATGGGCGCCCTGACCCAAGAAGCGATGCGTGCAACCCGCGTGCTGTTGACCCCGGAATAGCGCGAAGCACGCCGACGTGAAGCCGAGAAGCTGGGCATCAAGATCCGCCGTCGCGATACCACCGAAAGTAAAGAAGACAAGTAATCTTCGTGCCCGGCGTCTCTCTGCGGCACGCGTAGAACGACCGGCGGCCGAGATTCACGCCGTGGACGCGCCACCTGCCGCGCGGCGGAACCTGTTCGCGAGGCGATCGAACGCCTCCGCGAGCGCGTCTCCGTCGAGTACCTCGATGTCGACGTCGAGCTGGGCCAATGACAGCGCGAGCTGGTCCGCATCGTTGGAACCCACCTCGAGACGGCACGTGGCCTCGTCGACCACCTCGATATCGACCGGGACGGGGATCTTTGCGGCGATCTGGGCGGCGGGAGCGTGTACGAGTACCCGGGCGCGGTACGTCCAGGCCGCTCTGCTGACGCGTCCGACGACGTAGTCGACGACATCGTCCGCCGGGATCACGCGCGGCGGGTACCGCGCGCCCGTCGGTGTGGGCGAACCCATGCGGTCGACGCGAAAGACTCGCCAGTCGTCGCGGTCGATATCCCACGCGAGGAGGTACCACAGCGGCCCCCAGGTCACCAGCCGGTGCGGTTCGATATGCCGGGGTCCTGTCGTGGCTCCGGGTTTCGTGTACCCGAACCGAAGCCGTTCGTGGCCGCGGATCGCGGCGGCGACCGTGCCGAGTACCGAGAGATCGAGCGGCGGCTGTATCCCTGGGACCACGCTCGTCGCCTCGCGGACCGCCTCCACGCGCCGACGCAGGCGCGAGGGCAGTACCTGCTCCAGTTTCGCGAGTGCGGTGAGCGATGTTTCTTCGATTCCGAGCCGTTGGGTCGCGACCGCACCCAGTCCGACCGCGACGGCGACGGCCTCGTCGTCGTCGAGCAGCAGTGGGGGCATCGCCGTCCCGGCGGCCAGCCGGTACCCGCCCGCGACGCCGGGACGCGCGTCCACGGGATAGCCGAGCGAGCGCAACTTGCCGATATCGGCGCGCACTGTCCGCGTGCTCACCCCGAGCCGGTCGGCGAGCTCGGAGCTCGTCCAGTCGCGCTTGAGCTGGAGCAACGACAGCAGTTCGAGCAGGCGCGCCGAGGTCTCCAACATGTTTCGATCATTGCAGCAATTGCGGAAGCTAGCCTGCCGCATTACCCGGGAAGGTGGGTGTCATGAACAAGGACAACGCACTCACTCCTTTCCGCATCGACATCCCGCAGGCCGATGTCGACGACCTGCGCACCCGGCTGACACATACGCGCTGGCCGAACCCCGTGCCGGGCCGAGAGGATCGCACCGACTTCAGCCGAGGCATCCCGGCGGCGTACCTGAAGGAGCTTGCCGAGTACTGGCGCGACGGGTTCGACTGGCGCGTTCAGGAGGCGAAACTCAATGAGTACCAACAGTTCACGACGGTCGTCGACGGTCAGAGGTTCCATCTCCTGCACGCGCGATCGGCGAATCCCGAGGCCATCCCGCTGCTGCTGAACCACGGCTGGCCGGGCTCGTTCGTCGAGTACCAGCGGCTCATCCCGCTGCTGGCCGACGAGTTCCACGTGGTCATCGCGTCGCCGCCCGGCTTCGGGTTCTCCACCCCGCTGTCCGGGACCGGCTGGGAGCTGGCGCGGACAACCGATGCCTTTGCCGAGATCATGACGCGGCTGGGCTATGAGAGGTTCGCGACGCACGGCACCGACATGGGTTCAGGTATCACCGGTCGCCTGGCGGCGCTGTACCCCGAGCGTGTCATCGGCACGCATATCGGTGCCGACCCCCGGTTGCTCGGGTTGGTCGGCGTTAAGTTCCCGCTCCCGGACGGTCTGTCCGATGACGAGATCGCCGAGCTCGAGGCGGTGCGCAACGCGGATGCGGCCGATCACGGATACCTGTTGATGCAGAACCACCGTCCCGACACGATCGGCGCGGCGCTCGCGGACTCTCCGGTCGGTCAGCTCGCGTGGATCGCCGAGAAATTCAAGACCAGGCCCATGGGCGATCACCGGATGCCGCACGAGTCGGTCGACCGCGACCAACTCCTCACCAATGTCAGCCTCTACTGGTTCACCCGCAGCGGCGAGTCGAGCGCGCAGTTCTACTACGAGGCCGAACACTCCGACCTCGCATTCGTCATGGCTTCCGGTGTTCCGTCCGGATGGGCGGTGTTCGACACCCACCCGCTCATCCGCCGCACGATGGACCCGTGGAAAGCGGTCGGCCACTGGAGCGAGTTCACCGACGGCGGCCACTTCCCCGCAATGGAAGAAACCGAACTGCTCGCGCACGACATACGCACCTTCTTCCGCGGCATTTCCTGACCCCGCGTCAGGGTCGCTAGTCACTCGAGGCCAGCGCGCCCAGGATCTCGGCGTCCCCAACCGTCAGGGGCAGGCGCCGGCCTGCAGCTTGCATTCGCACCCACGGCGGTGACGAAAACATACGGCTGGGCCGCGGTAGTCGCCGGCGCTGGAGGCGGTGATGCTGGAGGTCGGCGTACACGTGAGCATGCCCATCCGCTGTTCAGTCTCCGGTCCGGAGAACCCAAATCATGGCCGAGAGCAGCACATTCAGGGTGTTCACCGACCTGATCCACGTCACCACGGCTGTGTTTTCGACTTCACTCGGTCCGGCGGCCCGACACCCCGGGCCGGTCAAGGAAAACAAGTACGGACCGGGCAACGACGTATCCGTTGTTTCGGGCGTTCTTATAGGAACAAGGGGGGCACATGATCGCGAAGTGCATCACCGCCATACTCATGACCATGGCTTCGGGCACGATCGTCTGCACGGGAGCAGCCAGCGCAGCAGGAGGCCACACCGACACCAAGCCGAACGACCGCGCACCTTAGAGCATTGGTGCAGCGAGCCATCCGCGCCGTAGCCATTTCTCGTCCCACGCCTCCCGGTTCGTTCGGAGAACGATTGTCCTGGTGAGTGAGTTCTGCGACGCGACCAAGACGACGTACCCCAGGATGTTGAGACGTGTTTCGAGAGCAGGATGGGAAACATGCTCCAGGCCTGGCAGTCGCGACTGCCAGGCCTGGATGCCTCACATCAAGCTGTTTCGGCGGCGGCGCCGTCGGCGTCGACGACATCGACCCGAACTCCACCAATGGCCGCACTGCGGCCAGCAACGCAACAAGCTCGGGAAGATGCAGCTTGCTCCCGTCGAATCCGAGCCCGCAAGCAAGTCGTCGCATCGGTCAGGATGTGGGCATGGAATACGCGCAAACGCAGGCGGACCGGATCGCCGGGATCCTGACCGACCTCGGCCGACTGCGAGCAGCCGATCTGAAGACCACTGTCATCTCGCTTGGCGATCGCGAGGTCACCGGCTACAAATGCCGCATCCACGGGGCAACCGTGCACCGCTACGAGTTCGCTGCTCGCGCGAACGCCGACGCACTCACGGCATTCGAGCATCGACTTGGCGGCGGACTTCCCGCCGACTACCGCGCGTGGATTACCTCGGTGAGCGACGGCGGAGCCGGACCGATGCTCGGGCTGTTCCCGCTGGAACAGGAGGCGGAAGACGCGGAGATCGACTACGCCGCGGACTTCCCCTTCACCGCCGAGCGACCCTGCCCGTCTGCCGACGAGGACTCCGAGTCCCAGTGGTCGGAGAACATCGGAATGATCCACCGCGGTGCCACCTTCCTCGCGAACGAAGGATGCGGCATGTACAACCTGCTGGTCCTGCGCGGCCCGGCCGCGGGGCAGGTGTGGTGGCACAGCTACGAGCACGCCGCCGCCCTGCCGCTGCTACACCCCGACACCCGCGAGCCGCTCACGTTCCTGGACTGGTACGAGCTCTGGCTCGCCCGGGCCCTCGACCCGGGCGAGGATCAGGTAGGGAGCTTTGCCGAGTTCGCCGCCCACGCCTGAAGGTGAGCCGGACCCCGCCGAACGTTCAGTCGCTCGAGCCCCAAACATGGTCCTGCGCAGCCTGACTGGCGGGCATCCAGTCGCGTAGCGCTCAGGGCTCGAGGGCGAGACGGATACCGAAGCCGACGAGCGCCACCCCCGCGATGGCATCGAGTCGGCGGCGAATGCGGTCCGACCGCATCCAGTCTCCGATCGCATTCGCTCCCATCACCAGTGCCGCGCAGTACACGGCAGTGAGTGCGACGTAAATGCCGCCCAATCCCACAGTCGTCCACCCCACCGAATACCCATCGGGCACGAATCCGGGCAGGAGGCTGACGAACAGGATGCCGATTTTCGGATTGAGCAGATCGGTGAGCAGACCGGCGCCGAAGCTGCCCAGCCGATCCAGGGGCGATACAGGCGACGAATGGGCCGCGGAGCCGGCAACGGCCGGGCGGCGTAGTGCCCGCAGGGATTGAACACCCAGCCAGAGCAGATAACAGGCTCCGACGACCTTGAGAATCTCGTATCCGAGCTGGCTGGCCTGCAGCAGCGCAGCCAATCCCAAGGCTGCCGCGCCCACCCACACCATGAGCCCACAGAGCACACCGATCGATGTGCGTATGCCCGCGCCCCGTCCGCCCCGAACCAGGCTCCGGACCACGACCAGGGTGTCAGGTCCCGGCAAGACGACCAACACCACCGACGCGATCGTGAACGAGACAATTGCAGCCAACACCCGGCCATCGTAGGCATCCGCACTGGACCTGGTATCCGCCGGTCCAAGTCGGCGCATGGCGGCCGCAGATACCCTCGGCGAGAAGTCGTACCGGGGAACCGCAGGCTACAGGTCCAGATACCAGCGACCGCAAGCAATGAGTATGGGGCGTAGTTGGTTTCAGTACTCAGAGCCGTTGCGGGGCCGCGATGCCGAGGAGCCTGCGGTGTCAGGGTTGAATCGCGTACTGCGACTGTGATAAGTGGTCTCTGTAGATCACGCTGTGCGGCGTCGATCGCATCGGGAATGGGGCGGCGTGCTACCGATATCGCGACGAAAAGCGTTGGGGCTCATGGTGGCCGGGGTGGCTGTCGGTGCCGGTGGGACGGCGGCGGCGCGGCCCGCGCCGGATAGTGTGCCCGCGCTGGGGGAGGAATTCCTCTGGGGTGTGGGGATGTCCGGCTATCAGGCCGAGGGGCATACGCCTGACAGCAATCAGACCCGCTATATGAGCAGACAGAATCCGGACTTGCGCAGGTATCCCGATTCAGCCGATTTCTACAACCGCTATGGCTCCGATATCGACCTGGTCGCGGGATTGGGTGCGGGTGTGTTCCGGATGTCGATCGAGTGGGCGCGGGTGCAACCGACCCTCGACGGTTGGTCCGAAGCAGGCTTCGATTTCTACGACCGCGTGCTGGATCGGCTGGCGGCCAGCGGTATTCGCCCGATGCTCGTGCTTGATGAGTGGGTGTATCCAGGTTGGGTCGCCGACCGGGGCGGGTGGCGGACCGACGAGATCGTCGACCTCTGGCTCGCGAATGCGCGGAAAGTGGTGGAGCGCTACGCATCCCGCAATCCGCTCTGGATCACCTTCTTCCAGCCGTTCAACTACATCAAGTACGAATGGCGCGACGGTGATCTGGACACCACCCAGATCCCGGCGATGAATCGCCGAATCGGCCAGGCACACAACGCCATCTACGATCACATCCATCGGGTGCAGCCGGGCGCGATGGTCACCGCGGCGATTGCCTATTTCTCCGATGTTGTCGAAGGGCTCACCAACACCGCGGTCACCGAGCAGATCGAGGACCGCATCGACTACATCGGCATCGAGACCGTCTATACCCCGACTCTCGATCTGCTGACCAAGAACCCGCTGAATTGGGGCAACCCGGACTCATGGTCGGTCCAGCCGGAGACCATCTACTATGCTCTGACCTATTACGCACGTCGGTATCCGGACAAGCCGCTCTACGTCGTGGACAGCGGCCTGTACTCGTTCGACGGTGCGGCCCGCCCCGATGGGTACGGTCGCGCCGACCACCTGCGCGATACCGTCTACTGGCTGCAACGCGCGAAAGCCGACGGCGCCAACGTGATCGGTTACAATTACTGGAGCCTCACCGACTCGTTCGAGTGGGACGGGTACAACCCGCGATGGGGCATCTATCAGGTGGATATCCGCACCGATCCCACGCTGACTCGGCGTCCCACCGAGGTCGCCGACGCGTATCGGACGTTGGTGCGCGAACGCGGCGTTCCCGCCCGCTACCGGCCCGTCCGACTGCCGCAATCCTGTTCTCTCACAGATCTTCCGGACAGCTGTACCGATCCGGTGACGGTTCCCCGGTGACTGCGGGCGCCCGCTCAGGCGCACACCGCCGGTAGATCATGCCCCGGCAGCGCGGAGGCGAGTTGCGCGGCGATGGTGTCCCGGGTGAGCCCGCAGATTCGGTCGACGGCGTGGGCGGCATTCAGATCCCACACCCGCAGCATCCCGTTGTCTCCGGCGCCGATGAGAAAGTTCGCCCGGGGATGGAACGCGACCCGCCACCCGGTGGAACCCGGCGCAATGATGGACTGCCCCAAGGCTTTCGGATGTTCGGGGTCGCTGGTATCCCACAGCCGCACCGTGGAATCGGTACCCCCGGTGGCCATGAGTGCGCCATCGCCGCCGAAGTCCACCGAACTCACCGATATGCTGCTCACCGGCAGCGGATCACCCATCGGGGTGATCTTGGCGGGATCGGCGATCGACCAGAGCCGGACCGTCCCCGAATTCCATCCGGCGGCGGCGATCCGATGGTCCGGGCTCACGGCCACACCTACCGCGCCGACATCCCGGGTCGCGTCCACGCTGCCCAGGGGAGTGCGGGAATCGCTCTGCGCGAACACATTCCACACCTGCAACTTATCGGTCAGCGACACCACCTGGCGGCCATCACGGGTTTGGGCCAACTGCAATCCGTCCGTCAGGAGAGTCTGCGACACCGGTATCAGCACCGGCGCGCCCAATCGCACCGGTGTGGCGGCATTCGAGATATCCCAGAACACCATCTCCGGCGACGGAAGCGCCACCACGGTCGCGAGAATCGGCCGATCGGCGGCGAACGCACCCCCTGCTGCACCCGGAAAGTGCGCCACTTCAACAGGTTTCGACGGATCGGTGATGTCGACCAAGGTGAAGACGCCGTGCAGTAGCAGTGCGACGTGGTGCCCGTCATGGCTCATGGCGGGCACGGCCGCCGCCGACACACCGGCCAGCGCGAAATCCGGTCGCGCGATCGTGCCGAGCAAACGCACCTCGCCCGGGTTCTCGATATTCCAGATATGGGCATCGGTACCGGGCGCGAGGGTGACCATGCGCCGCCCGTCGGCACTGAGCCCATTGGACAGCGAATCGATCTGGCCGGACTGTCCGGCCAGCACCGCGCCCGGCAGCGACCAGCGTTGCACCGCACCATTGTCCAGACCTGCCACGTACTGCCGCCCGTCCGGGCTGAACCCCGACACCGTCGGCACCGCCGAGCACCCGCGCCCGGACTTCGCACACCGAACGGAGTTGCCCGCCAACGGTGTTCCGAGCACGGTCGGCTGCGATAGGTCGGCAAGATTCCACAGCGTGACGCCCTCGACGGTGACGGTCGCCAGGACCGTGCCATCCTTGTTGGCCGTCATACCGAGCAGGTCATTGGCCGCGGCCACGGTGAACGACGTGCCCTCGGGCGTCATGTCGCCGGAGTCGTCCAAGCGCGCGAAACGCACCACGCTGCTGACGGGTCCGCCGGGCGTGATCCGGCCCTGAATATCGGCGAACACCATGGTCCGTCCGCTGCCCAGCGATGTCGCGGCCAACCCGCCCGCACTTTGGATGAGCGGTGTCGTGCTCGAAATACCCTGTACGGGGTCTATTTTCGCGAACAATCCGGTCTTGGTCGAACCGAATCCGCCCTGGATGTGATTCACCGCGACCATGAGATCGCGGTCGTCGCCGAGGAAGACCGCGCCGTACACCTGGTCCTCGCTCGTTACTCGTCCGGGAAGCGCGATCGGCGCGGCCGGATCGGCGATATTCCACAGCGTCACATCGTGGGCGTGCACCACCGCCAGTCGGCCACCGTCACGCGTGAGGGTCGCCGTGACGATCGCATCACCGGTATCGATGGTGCGAATCAGCTTCGGGTGCACCGGATCCGACAGATCTCGAATGCGGACCATGTGATCGGAACCCGCCGACAGCAACAGGTTTCCGGTGGAGAGCAGAGTGATGATTCGCTCGGCCGGATCGCTGATCGGCGGTCCCAGCTCATGCGATCCGCTGCCACCCCGCGCAGGCCGCAATCGTACGGTGTGATCGTCACCCGCTATCGCGAGCAGATCACTGCCGACGAAAGCCATCGCGGCCACTTTGCCCGGATGATCGACGAAACTCGAAGCGACAGGCAGGGTTTGGCTCGCGATCAGCCGTGATCCGACCCCGGCGTCACCCGGGCGCATCCGATAGGCCAGTGCGGTCAGCTCCGCCGACAAGGTCGGGTCGCTGCCCTGCAACCGATCCGCCTCGCTCACCACGGAATTGAAGAACGCCTCATCACGCTGATCGGCCGCCACGCGGGTATTCACGAAGCCGACCAATGCGGCCGCCAGTAACACCACGACCCCGAACGCGACCAGTGCCTGCGTCCCGATCATCCTGCGCCGCGCCCGGATCGCCGATACGAGAAAGGCGTGGGTTCCCGGCGTGATCTCACGGTCGTCGCCCGCGATCAAACGGCCCCATCGCCGAGGCGATGCGGCTCTATCCGACTCGTGCACAGCGGTTTCCGCTACGGCGGGGGAGTCGTCCCCCGTCAGCGGGGGCCGACGCCAATGCCGACGAGCCTGATCCAGGCGCGACCCGCGATACAGCAGCGCGCTGGGACGCTCCGAGGTCTCCCATTCCGCGGCATCGGTGGCGGTCCGCTGGCGGATCAGATGGCCTTCCCTGTCGGCGTCGAGCCATTCCCGCAGGCGGGGCCACGCATCGAGCACCACCTCATGCGCGAGATACGCGGTGTCACCGTCGACAGTGACCAGTCGCGCCTGGGTGAGCGTCTCCAGGGCCGCGGCGGCATCCTCGGAATGGCTTACACCGGTGAACAGTTGGTCACGCGGAACCCGGCGACGGGTATCCCGCGTGCCATCGCCGATGGTGACCATGCGCAGCAGCAGGTCTTTGGCGGCCACCTGCTCATCGGAGTTCAGTTTCGCCCACGCCGCGTCGGCGGTGTGCGCCACCGAACCGGCGACGCCGCCGGCGCTGCGGTATCCGGCGATCGTGAGCTGGTTCTTGGCACGACGCTGCCAGACCGTCTCCATGACGTGGGAGAGCAGCGGCAGGGTGCCCGAGCCTTCCGATCCAGTGGTGCCGCCGAGCCCCACCAACTCGACCATGATCAGTTCCGCGAGACCGGGTTCGAGCCGGAGTCCGGCGCGGCGCGCGGGCTCGGTGATCGCGGTGCGGAGTTCGTCGCCGCGCATCGGCGCGAGCACGAAGGCGCGCCGCACACAGGCTTCCACGAGCTCCGGTGTCTCGAGGCAGCGGGCGAAGAAGTCCGCGCGCACCCCGAGGACGACCGTCTCACCGGCATCGGCGCGGCCGCGCAATCGCCCCAGTAGATCCGTGCGCGCGGGTTCGTCGAGCGCGGTGGTGAACACTTCCTCGAACTGATCGACGATGGCCACGACGCGACGGCCTTCGAGGTTCGCGTCGGATTCCTCTATCCGCCAGGGTGTTCCGCTCACGACGGTCCATTCGGATCCGAGCGCCGGAACCAGTCCCGCCGCCAGCAGCGAGGATTTACCGGCACCGGAGGCACCGACCACGACCACGATTCCGCCGCCCGCCGCCGCGGTGCCGGTGACCAATTCCATCAACTCGCCGGTGACCTGTTCCCGCCCGAAGAACCACTCCGCGTCCGCACTGCGGTAGGGCTGCAATCCCGCGTAGGGGCACCCTTCCGCCAATTCCGGAGTCCAGGAATCACATTCGACCCAGAGGCGTCGCCAGGCGCGCAGATCGGTCAGTTCCGGCTCCGCACCCGGCGGCACCGCGTCCATCAGGGTCAGCAGCACCGGACGTAGCGAATCGAATTGCGCCGGAACATTATCGCCGCGCCGCCACGCGCTGATGCGCTGCATTCGCACGGTTCCCCGCGTCGAGGAGCCCCGCGCGGCTTTGGTGCGCTGATTCGCCGCCCGCGTGACCCGGTCGAGGGTCGGATCACCGGCCAGCTCCCACAATGCCGCGAGCCTGCGGACGAATTCCTCGCGCGGCGTGCGCGTCAACCGCTCCCCACCCAGCTCGACCACAAGCCCTCCATGTTCCAGCATCTATCTCCCGCAACAGATTACGGTGCACAATGCGCAGACGCGGCTCGGTTCATGCCGGTGGGATACCTCGCCACTCGGCTGCCGAGTTCCGGTCAGGAATTCCGGTCTGCGGCGTTGACCTGCCGTAATGCGTTGTACGGCAGCATGACCGACTGCTCCGGATGAGTCCGGCGACCTAGCGTCGCCGCCATGACGAATTCGATCGACGCGAACGAGGCAGCCATCCGGCGCGGCACGTTCGCAGCGGCCGCATTGGCCGTGCTCTTCTTGACCCCCGTCGCCGTGATCGGCGTTATTTCCCTGCAGGACGGTCACTTCCACCTGCTAGTGCTGCTGCTGATGGTGGTGCCGCTGATACCCGCGGCGTGGACGCTGTGGGTGACATATCTACTCGTCCGCCGCCGGGCGCATTGGCAATTGCGCAACACCCGAGCCCTCGTCACGGTTACCGCACTGCTCGCCACCGGCGCCGTTCGTTCATTGTTCGCCGCGCACTGGGGCTACGCGGCGATATTCGCGCTCGCGGTCGGCGCGGTGAGTCTCGGTACGGCGGCGATATCGCGCGCCGGCGCCGCTCTGGGCGCACCGACGCGGCGCTGATCTCACCGCCGCAAAGCTCGCCTGCGACAACCGATTCAGCAGAAAGGATTCACGCCATGACCGTTCGATCCATCCACGAGCTGACCGACACCGATGACCCCGCATGGCCGATAATCGCCAAGAAGCTCACAACCGGTCCGGTGACCGTCCAAGTGCTGCCCGCCGATGCCGACCGAGCGCGACAATCCCTGTTCCGTCTGCAGGTCACCGCGCGATCAATGCTCGGCACACTGGTGTTGAACACCGGTGGACTCCTCGTCGATCACGGCTGGCTGCGGATCCTCGGCGGCGGACACGCGGGCCTTCCCGACGTGGCGACCATGAACCGAATCAGCAACCCCGGCGACGACCACGGAGCCCTGATCATCGCCGTCGACGTGCTGGGCGGACTATTCGCCATCAACGGTGGCGCGCTACCCGGAAAGCCCGGCGGCATATGCTTTCTCGGCTCCGACACCCTCGCCTGGATACCGATCGGCGGCGGCCACACCACCTTCGTCAACTGGGCCCTCGACGGCGGCCTCAACAGGTTCTACGCCAATGTGCGCTGGCCCGGATGGGCCGACGAGGTGAAACACCTACCGCCCGATCAGGGCCTGTCGGTATACCCGCCGCTGTGGAGCGCCCAAGGCATTACGAACGTCGCCGGAACCAGCCGCCGCAGCTGCGACCTACTCGAACTCGCCGCACTACACCTCGACCTCGCCGAGCAGCAGAGCTGACCGGCGAGTGAAGTATTCATTTTGTCATGCGTACATCGACCAGCTGGCGGCTATTACATAGCTAATATCATCGAGGTGTGTCCACCGCCAACGGATCGGAGACGCTGATGTCGGAGATGACGATCTATGACCGGTTGGATGTGGGCGCGGCGAATGTAGCCGATCAGGTCATCGCCTGGCGCCGTCATCTGCATCAGAATCCGGAGTTGTCGAACCGTGAGGTCAATACCGCCAAGCTGATTGCCGATCATCTCAATTCTCTTGGGCTCGAACAGGTTCGAACCGGAATCGCCGGACATGGAGTGGTCGGGGTGCTAAAAGGCGGGGTGCCCGGCGATCGTGTCATCGCATTGCGTGCCGATATCGATGCGCTCCCGGTCCCGGACGAGTGCGGGGTGTCGTTCGCGTCGACTTTTGTCGACGAGGAGTATCCGGGCGGGCCGTTCCCGGTATCGCACGCGTGCGGACATGACTGCCACACCGCGATGCTGTTGGGGGCGTCGACCGTGCTGGCCGACGTGCGGGAGCAACTTCCCGGCACCGTTCTGTTCGTGTTCCAGCCGGCCGAAGAGGGTCCTCCGGTGCAGGAGAAGGGCGGGGCGCGCGAGATGATCGCGCAGGGGGCGCTCGACGATCCGCTTCCCACGATGGCATTCGGGTTCCATGTCACGCCGTATCCCAAGGGCTACGTGGGATATCGGGTCGGCAACCAATTCGGCGCGTCCAGCCTCGTCAAGATCGTCATCACCGGTCAGCAGGTCCACGGGTCCACGCCGTGGATGGGAATCGATCCGATGCCCGCGGCCGGGGCCGTGCTCACCGGAATCGGCCAGCTCTACCGGCAGATCGACGCCTTCGACCCGATCACCGTGAGCATCGGCCATATCGAAGATGTCGGCCGGTTCAACATCATCGGCCAGACCGTAATCCTGTGGGGCACAATCCGTTGCGCCGTCGAATCCGATATGGCGGACGTCCGCACGCGATTGCACACCCTGGCCACCCACACCGCACAGGCCTACAACTGCACCGCGACGGTGGACTACCTGCAAGACGTGCCCGCCGTACACAACCTGGCGTCGTGGGTCGACGCGGGACTTCCCACCCTGCGCAAGGTCGTCGGCGACGATCGTGTCGTGCAAACCCCGGCCACCCTGGGCTACGACGATGTCTCCGAATTCGTCAACAAGTACGGTGGCCTCTACGTCACCCTCGGGGTGCAGGACACCTCGTTCAGCGGTCCGAACGGTTTCGAAGCCGAACCCGGTGGACGCGGAGCGTGGATGAACCACAATCCGCATTTCTACGCCGACGACGACACCCTCGTAACCGGGGTGCGCCTTCACACCTACGTCGCCTACGACCATCTACACGGAGATCTGGTTCCGAACTAGCGGTACCTGCAAGGTGGTGAGGACTACCGGAGGATTCGCGCGGCAGCAGCCGCTGCCCCGGCGTCGCCCGCCCGAGCGGCTCGGTCATGGTGCGATGCGGGCGACCGCTCCGGATTCCAGCGCCGCCCATACCGCGCCATCGGGTCCGACAGTGATGCCGTGTGGTTCGGATTCCGTTGTGGGCAGGTCGTATTCGATGATTTCGCCGGTGGGGCTGATGCGTCCGAGGCGATTGGCTCCCCATTCGGTAAACCAGCAGTCACCCGAGTCCAGCGCGGTGATGGCGTGGGGCTTCGCGGTCGGATCGGGGAGCGGGAACGTCCTCATCGTGCCCTGGAGGTCGACGCTGCCGATGCGGCCGGCGGCGATATCGACGAACCACAATGCGTCCGTTCCGCGAGTGATGCCTACCGGTGCGCCCGGGTCGGGAAGTGGGTAGATGGCGGTCTTGCCGTCGAGGCTCATCCGACCGATGGCGTTGGCCTGATTGAGGGTGAACCACAATGCACCGTCGGGCCCGTGGTCGATCATCGATGGGAACCCGCCTTCGATGGGAAGGTCGAAGTGCGTGACCCTTCCGTCAGCGGTGATGCGACCGATGCGGTCGGTGTTCATCTCGGTGAACCACATCGCCTCGTCCGGACCGGCGCAGATCCCGAACGGGCTAGCTCCTGAAGGCAGGCCGAACGCGGTCACGACACCGTCGCTGGTGATACGCCCGATGTGATCGTCACCGGATCGGGTGAACCAAAGGGCGTCGTCCACGCCCGCGGTGATGATGGTCGGGCGGCAGCCGACAGGGCCCGCCGGGTACCGGTCGAACACGCCGTCGACGGTCAAACGAGCGATCTCGCCGCTCTTGACAAGGGTGAGCCAGAGCGCGCCGTCGGCACCGGTGGTGATGCCATAGGGGCTCGCTTCGGCGTCGGCCACCCAGATCTCTTGAACGATGCGATCGTCGGCTTCGGGCATCGTGAGTTGCCTTTCCTGGCTTTGTCATTCGGTATCGATCGGCTGTCGGGCTCACATATCGCCCTTGATCGCGGCGAGCCGGGCATCGGCAGGTTATGTCCGATTCCGATGTCGATCAACCGTCTTTCGTTCCCAGCCTCGATCGTCGGCGGGCGTAGCCGCGTCGCGGGGCGATGTCGCCGCGCTCACACTTGAACATGTTCAACAAAGGTCCTAACCTCAGAGTTGAACACGTTCAAATCAGCAAGGGAGCTGGGAAAATGAACCTCGTCGTTGCCACCTATGCCGCATACGCGGCCATCAGCTTGGCGGTCACGTTCTGGGTGGCGCGCACCCTGCACCACACCGGGGCACGGTTTCTGGTGGATGTCATGAATGGCGACAGTGATCTCGCCGATACCGTGAATCATCTTCTGGTCATTGGGTTCTGGCTGGTCAATGCCGGATTCGTGGCGCTGGCGCTGCGGATCAGCGGACCGGTGCCCGATGTGCGCGCCGCCATCGAGGAACTCGCCATGAAACTCGGGATGGTGCTACTTGTGCTCGGCGGAATGCACTTCGCAAACCTGATCGCGCTGAACAAGATTCGCCGCAGCAGGCATCAGGAGCGGCAGGACGCCATCGCACCCGCTCCGATTCAGTTCGACACGGTCCCACTAGCCTGATCGACATGACGCGCCCTGAGCCCACGACCGCGCGCGGTGAGGAAACTCGCCAGCAGATCATCGCCGCCGCCCTGCGTCTGTTCGAGCAGAACGGCTTCACGAAGACCACCATGCGCGCGATCGCGGGCGAGGCAGGCGTCAGCGTCGGCAACGCGTATTACTACTTCACGTCCAAAGAACAGCTGGTTCAGGGCTTCTACCAGCAGATTCAGACCCTGCACGAACAGCGGGTGCAGCAGAGCACTCGCGGCGATTCCCTCGCCGCGAGATGGCAGACGATGGAAATGGCCTTCGTCGACGTAGCCGCTCCCTATCACGAGTTCGGCGGCAAGTTCTTCGCCATCGCCGCCGAACCCACCAGTCCGCTCAGCCCGTTCAGCGATGAAAGCCGCCCCGCCCGAGAGTCTTCCATCGACATCATGCGCAACCTGGTCATCGGCGACGACGTCAAAGGCGACAAGCGCTTGCTGGCCGAGCTGCCGAATCTACTGTGGCTGGCACATATGGGCATCGTGCTGTTCTGGGTGCACGACCGCAGCCCCGATCAGGAACGCACCCGAATGCTGATCCGCCGAGTCGCCCCACTCGTCGAACGCGTTGTGGCGCTGTCGAGATTGCGCCCACTGCGCCCCGTCCTGTACCCGGCCCTGGATCTGATCAACGACCTCGGTAACTAGTCGGGTTGGGCGGGCGCGTCGGCCTTGTGGCCGCGCTGGGCGTCGCGGTCGAAAATGCCCAGGATCTCGCACGGTCCCCCCTCGGCGCCGATGGCGTGCGGGAGCATGGTCGGGAACTCCGCGGCCTGGTTCGCTTCGATGCGAAAACGCTTGTGGCCCAACATGAGTATCGCGGTTCCGGACAGGACCACGAGCCACTCCCGGCCTGGATGCGCGCGCATGCGGGCCGGATTGTCCGGCGGCGGTTCGGTCATGCGTTGGCGCACCACGCTCATGCCCGATTCGCTTTTCATCGTCCAGCGCATGAGCCCGTGCGCGGCATCGATCATCGGGCTGGTGACGATATCGTCCGCGGCGGTTTCCACCAGCTGGTCCAGGGAGGTGCCCAGGGCGCGCGCGAGGGTGACCAGCTGATCGAGGGCCAGACGGCGCTGGCCGTTCTCGATGCGTGAGAGCGTGGACTGACTCAGATGCGCGCGGTTCGCCAGTTCCTCGAGCGACCAGCCCTGCGCCACGCGCAGTGCCCGGATGCGTTTGCGTACGAGGCTGTCCAGCTCACCATCGTCTTGCGTCATAGGCAAGAGCCTATGCCATTGATGCAAGAGAAGCATATCGTCGCTGAGAGGTGTCCGGAACAGCTGGGCCATGCACGAAGGGACCGAGGCAATGGTTGAGATGGCTGCGGGGTACACGAGCGACGCCCTGCCCGCCGAGACCGTCGACGTCGTGGTGATCGGCGGCGGTGCCGCGGGTTTGAACGGTGCATTGATGCTCGCCCGCTCGCGCCGCTCGGTCGTGATGATCGACAGTGGCAGTCCGCGCAACGCGCCCGCGACCGCCATGCACGGCTTCTTCGTGCTGGACGGCACCCCACCCCTCGAATTGCTCGAGCGGGGTCGGGAGCAGGTGCGCGGTTACGGCGGCACGATCGTCTTCGGTGAGGTGGCCTCCGCCGAACCCGCCACGCCGGTCGGGGGAGACCTGCGTTTCACCATCGTTCTTGCCGACGGACGCACCTTGACCGCACGCCGAGTGCTGGTGGCGACCGGACTGCGCGACGTACTGCCCGACGTGCCCGGCCTGGCCCAGCATTGGGGACACGGTGTGGTGCACTGCCCGTACTGCCACGGCTGGGAGGTACGCGACGAGCCGATCGGCATCCTCGCCACAGGCCCCGCCTCGATCCACCACGCCTTGCTGTTCCGGCAGTTGACCGAGGACCTGGTCTACTTCACCGGCGACACCGAACTGGACGCGAACACTCGCGCGCGCTTCGCGGCCCGGAGCATCCGCATCGTCGATACCCCGGTAGCGGAAGTCGTCACCGCCGAGGACGGCACGCTCACGGGTGTGCGGCTGGCCGATGGACAGGTCATCGCCCGCAGCGTGCTCGCGGTCGCCACCCGCATGCGGGCGCGCACCGAGGGCCTCGAGGGACTGCACCTGCCGATCGAAAACCTGCCCGACGACATGGGTTCCAGCTTCGCGTCCGGCATGGCGGGCACCACCGAGGTGCCGGGCGTGTGGGTCGCGGGCAATGCCACCGACTTGAGCGCCCAGGTCGGTGCCTCGGGCGCGGCTGGTGCCCTGGCCGGTGCACACATCAACGCCCTGTTGGCCACCGCCGACACCGATGCGGCGCTCGCCGCCGCGCAGGGTCGGATCACTACCGGCTGACGTTCCCGCACACCGCGCGACCCACTGCCGTGATCGCAGCGCGCGATGCGCGGCGGCCTCCAATCCATCAACTCAGCGACCGACGATGCGTCGGCGCTCGTTTCCCCATGCCCATTCCGAGAGGAAACCCGTGTCCACGAAACAACTTTCGCCAACCCCGGCCGCTGACGAGGGAGTGCCCGGCGCGCGTGAACTCCGCGCGATCCTGATCGCAGTCTCGATCGCGCTGATGGCCGTCATCGCCTCGGTGTCCGGGCTGAACGTCGCCCAAACCCACCTGGCCGTGGAGTTCTCCGCGTCCCAGAGCACGGTCCTGTGGATCATCAACAGCTACACCCTCGCCCTGGCCGCCCTGCTGCTGCCGCTCGGCGCGCTCGGTGACCGCCTGGGCCGCAAACCCATGCTGATCGCCGGGCTGGTCGTGTTCGGAATCTCGAATGTCGTTGCCGCGCTTGCCCCGTCGGTGGAGGTCATGTTGATCGCACGGGTGGCGGCGGGCGTCGGCGCGGCGATGATCATGCCCATCACCCTGGCCGTCATCACCGCCACTTTCCCCGAAGAGCAGCGCGCGAAGGCGATCGGTGTGTGGACCGGTGTCGCCGGTGGCGGCGGGATCCTGGGCATGTTCCTCTCAGCCCTGCTCGTCGATATCGCGAACTGGCGCTGGCTTTTCGCGCTACCGATCGTCCTGGTCATCGTCGCGCTGGCCATGACAGTGAAGTCGGTTCCCAACTCCCGCGAACGCTCGTCGCACGCCTTCGACACCGTCGGCGCGCTGACATCCGCGGTCGCGGTGGTCGGGCTCATCTTCGTCCTGCAGGAAGGACCCGAACGCGGCTGGACCGCACCCATCACCCTGATCAGCCTGGCCGTCGGTATCGCGGCCACGGTCGCCTTCGTGGCCTGGGAGCTACGCCGCCGACACGCATCCTTGCTGGATGTGCGCCTGTTCAGCGAGCGCGGTCTCGCCGGTGGCTCCCTCACACTGCTCGTGCTTTTCGGAGTGCAAGCCGGTATCGCGGTGGTCCTATTCCCGTTCTTCCAATCCGTACTCGGCTGGTCGGGACTTCTGTCCACCGCGGCGATCATGCCGATGGCCGTGATGATGATGGTGAGCTCCGGACTCGCCCCACTGCTGGCCGCCCGCATCAGCGCCCGCACGACCATGGCCACCGGCATCGCACTGGCCGCCGCCGGTCTGTTGCTGATGGCCGCGCTCGTCTCCGTCGACGGCGGCTTCTGGTCCGTGCTGCCCGGCATGGCAGCCATGGGCCTGGGCGCGGGCCTGTCGATGACACCCTCCACCGAAGCCATCACCAGCTCCCTGCCACGCGAAAAGCAAGGCGTCGCTTCAGCACTCAACGACGTCACCCGAGAGTTCGGCACCGCCCTCGGCGTCGCCCTACTCGGCGCACTAGTCGCAACCGGCTACCGCACCGCCATCAACGACAAACTCGACGGCATCCCACAGACCACCGCCGACACCGCCCGCGAAGGCATCGCCAACGCCCTCGAAACAGCAAGCAGCGCAGGCACGCACGCACCGGATCTGATCCACGCGGCCCAACAATCCTTCGTCGAAGGCTGGCAGCAAGCCATGTGGGCAGGCACCGCCCTGATGGGAGTTCTCTTCCTCTACATTGTCTTTCGTGGTCCGACGAACCACCGACCCAAGGCGCACAACGACGTCCAAGCGACCGAAGCCCTCACAACCCGATGACCCTGCACACGCCGAGCGGGAGCGAATAGAGCACACCCGCCCAGCGTGTACGAGGCCCAATCTTGGCTGTCGCCATCGGATCGAATGTTCAGATTGAATCGGTCGAGGGTGTGGGCTGAACTCGGCGAAGGTACCCGTGGGCCGCGCCGGAGCGCCGAACATCGGCGAATGAGTATGGGACAGAGACGCTTCCGATTCTCACAGCCGTTCCGGGGCGGCGATGCCGAGCAGTCCGAGCCCGTGGTCGAGGGTGCGGGAAGTGAGCTGACACAGCGCGATCCGGTTGGCGCGAGCGGGTTCGGGCGCGGCCAGGACCGGGCAGGTGTCGTAGAAGACGGTGAACACCCGCGCCAGCTCGTAGAGATACGTCGCAAGGCGATGAGGCTCGAGCGAGTTGGCGATATCGGCGAGCACCCCGGAGTACTCGTCCAGGTGCAACAACAGCGCCCGCTCCGCCGATTCGATCGAGGCTCCGGTGTCGACCCGAGCATCTGCGGGGTCACCGGCTTTGCGCAGAATCGAGCAGATCCGCGCGTGCGCATACTGCAGGTACACACCGGTATTGCCGTTGAACGCGGTCATGCGGGCGGGGTCGAACATGTAGTCCTTGACCCGGCTGGTGGACAGGTCCGCGTATTTGACCGCGCCGATACCGGCGTGCTCGGCGATGGCGTCGAGCTGGGCGTCCGGCAGATCCGGATTCTTCTCGGCCACCACTGCCCGGGCGGCCGCGACGGCGTCATCGAGCAGATCCATCAGCCGCACGGTGCCTCCGGCACGGGTTTTGAACGGTGTGCCGTCCGGACCCAGAATCGTGCCGTAGGCGACATGATCGACCTCGATGGCGTCGGTCAGCCACCCCGCGCGCCGCGCCGCTTCGAAGATCAGCTGAAAGTGCAGGGCCTGACGGGAATCGGTGACATAGAGCAGCCTATCGGCGTGCAGGTGCGCGATCCGGTAGCGGATCGTTGCCAGGTCGGTGCTGTCATAGCCGTATCCGCCATCGCGTTTGCGGACCATGAGCACCGCGGGCGAGTCGTCGGGTCCGGTGACCTGTTCGGAGAGCACGACGACCGCGCCGTCGCTGTGTACCGCCACCCCTTTGTCGAGCAGTTCGGCAGTGGTGTCGGCGAGCATGGGGTTGTAAAACGATTCGCCCGCATAGTCATTCGGAGTGAGCAGCACCCCGAGCCGGTCGTAGATCGCACCGAATGCCTTCTCCGATTCGGCGACGATCTCCCGCCAGCGCGCCACCGTCGCCTCGTCACCCGCCTGCAGTGCGACCACCCGGGTCCGGGCGCGATCGGCGAAGTCCGCATCGGCATCGAACTGGGCGCGCGCGGCCTTGTACAGACCGTCGAGCGCTGACACCGAGGAGCCGGTGCCCAGATCGTCGGCATGCCAAGGTGTTTCGGGGTGCTCGTCGATGAACTGGATCAGCATCCCGAACTGCGTGCCCCAATCACCGAGATGATTGGCACGCACCACATCCGCGCCCAGGAACCCGAACACCCGGGCCAGGCTGTCGCCGATGATCGTGGTCCGCAGATGCCCGACATGCATTTCCTTGGCCACATTGGGCGCGGAGTAATCGATGACGATCCGCTGCCCACCACAAGGCGCACCGACGCCGAGCCGAGCACCTGCCAACCGAGCGGCCAACTGCCCCCACAGCGCCGCATCGGTGAGGGTGATGTTGAGAAACCCAGGCCCCGAGGCCCGCACGTCAGCGATGACCGTGCCGCTGTGGCTGGCGATACCGCTGCTGAACTCCGCGGCCAGCATCGTGGGCTTGTCACCGCTCCGCTTCGCCAGCGGCAGAGCGGCATTGGATTGGAAATCCGCCCGATCCGATCGGCGCACCACCGGATCCGCCCCCGCCAATTGCGGGCGGGCACGCACGATCGCCTCCGACACAGCGGTAGCGACAGTTGCGAGCAGCGGCACGACGGCGGCAGCACTCACCAGCGGATCCTTTCATCGAAAACGGGATGGTTCAGTATCCCAGCGCCCGCCACCCAATTTCGGCCCAGCGGCATCCGGTGGCAGCACATCCTCGCTCGTATTCACGCGCAAGAGTGGCGTTGTGAAGCCGGGAAGTCGGGCATCAAGATCCGGCGCGGCAGCACACCGGAACGAAAGATAGGTAGCGCTTCCGGCGACCACGTCACATTCACAGCCCGCTAGAGCTCGGGCAGGGTGGATCTTGCTAGGAGACCGGCGAGTTCGGCGATATGCAGTGCTGCCGCGCGCTCAGCAGGGGAGAGTTTGTACTCACCTGAGGCGATTGATTCGGGGCCGATGCGCCCGAGCAGTGTCTGCAGCGTGGTGGCGTCGAGGCTTCGAGCGGCAACGTGTTCGGTCAGTTCGCCCAAAGCCACTTCGGAGTCCTCGCTGAGTTCTGATTCCGAGTCCTCGCTCAGCATATGGATGATGTCAGCGGCGCGGTGGAGGTTTTCGCCGTCGGCGGTGAAGCCCGGCGGGTAGGGGACTCGATCCCAGCTGGTGCCATCCCACCAGTACAGGAATCCCGCCATGTCACCGACGCGGTCGAACCACTCGTGCGGGAACCACTCCGGCGCACCGGCGAGCAGGTCGACGTCGTAATCCATTGTCTCGCTGAAGTCGACGTCACCGCCGACAACGACGGCGCGACCGCCGCTCATGAAAGTCAGTGACCACCACCAGTTTCCGCCGAGGTGGCGGACATGCATGCCGTCGGCATCGATGCGCACCTCCTCGGGTGTCTGTACGTCGACGCTGTACAGCAGCCCGATCACGGCACCATATCCCCAGATATCGATGGGTGTGGGCAATGAGTACTGGGCATCGTCGGATTCGGCCATGATCGGGATCGTATGCGTCACGCCGCTGTAATCCGAAGTGTCCCTGGTGATATGCCTATGGCATGTCCGCTGATCACGATCGCGCTCGAGCACTCGGTAAGGAACTGATCGATACCCACAATTGGCTTCGTGGCGAGCTGGGCCGGGTGGCCCGCGAACTCGACGAACATCGGGAGGGCGACACCGTCCGCCCGCTTCGCGAGTTGCGCGGCCACTGCCTGGCCTTCTGCCGCGCGCTCAGCGCCCATCATACGAATGAGGATGAGTCGGCGTTTCCCGTTCTGGCACAGCGCTTTCCGGAACTGGCGCCGGTCCTTACCGAACTCGGCGACGATCATCGCCTGGTCGCGGACATCCTGACCAGGATGACCGCTCTGCTCGCCGACCTCACCACCGAGAACGTGACGGCGGTGCGCAACGAAATCACCGGCCTGGCAGCCATTCTCGAATCCCATTTTCGCTGGGAAGAACGCCGCATCACCGAGGCACTCGATCAGCTCTCGGCCGCCGAGTTCACCGCATCCGAACTCTTCGGCACGGCCACCCAGGTTTGACCAGCTTGGGACGTCGGGATCGGGGTGTCGAATGAAGTCACCTTCGTTTATGTGAATCGCTAATATTTCACAGTGCTGTGGCCTAATGTCGTTCAGGCAGCTCAAAGGCATAATTGGAGGAATCGTGAGGCGTGGAATTTCCGGACTGATCCTGGCCGGCGCATTGATCGGGGGCGCAACCACCGCCCCCGCGACCGCTGAGACCCTCCAGGGCTCCGCCATCGGCTCCTCGGGAAGCTCATCCCTCTTCTCGAACGGTGGTTCCTCCGGAATGGCCTGTGCCGCTGTGATTCCGCGACCGCCCGGGTGCGATGAGAAGGGCATCTTCACCCTCCTCATGGAACTCGTTGTCGGCGTCCTGGGTAGTGACTTCACCGGCTCGGCAGCCAGCTCGAAATAGTCTGCGGTGCGACGTCCCCGGCCGTGATGGTGCGCAGGGTAATCGGTCGTCATCGCACCTCGAGTTCTCGCGCGTCACCGCCGGCCCGCTCGCCGAGTTGCCGCTCGTGCTGCGAGCGCGTCGGCCATACGCGCGCCCGCTGCCCACGCTGCCGGATCAGCTTGTGCTGCAACAATCCTCGCCTCGCGCACCGTGCGAGGTCGTAGCGTCTGGTGCATGTCCAACACGCGAGCGAGCGTGTCATCCACCGTCTCACCTGGTTGCGCGACCGCAGCTAATCGATCCCATGTCGCAGGCGACACCGACACCATCATTGTCGCCCGATTCCCCTGGGACACAGCGTCCGTCATCTCCCGAACACTACTCCGCACGCGTTGTCGGAGATCGTCAACGCTCCGGCCGACGGACGTGTGGTGGCATCGCCTCTCGGGTTCAGGGTGCGATGGCGGATCGCAGGATTCCCGGGGGAGTCGGACCGAGTGCGGTGGTGATCTTGTCGAGGGGGACCGGGGGTGCGATGAGGGTGTGCCAGGGGTAGCGGGTTCGAGTGCGGTCCAGTAGGGCTATGGCTCGGGTCAGGTGGCGGGGTTCGTAGTTGTGGACGCCGGTGAGGGTGAGCCATTGCCGGACAACGGCTTCGGGGTCCAGGGGGAGGGGCGGGCCGGGTTTGACCGAGCCCGCCAAGACCAGGGTGCCGCCGATGTCCAGGCGCGAATATGCCTCGCGGACAGCGTCGGTGGAGCCGCAGAAGTCGAATGCGATATCGGCCTTCGAGCCGTTGTCGGGGCGCGCGCCGAAGCGTTCGGCCAGGTGCAGGCGGTCCGGGTCGATATCGGTGATGTGGACGGTGGCTCCGGCCTCGTGGCAGGCGGCGGCCGCGGTGATGCCGAGCATGCCCGCCCCGCAGATGAGTACGCGGCGTCCGGCGAGATCGCCCGCGGCCTCGAGCGTTGCCATGACGGTGGCGGTGGCGCAGGCGGCGGGTGCGGCGACCTGGTCGGGCATTCCGTTAGGGACCTGGACCACGGTGGTTCCCGCGGGCAGCACGATGTGCTGGGCGTAGGAACCGGAGAGCGCCCAGTCCGGATGCATCGCCTCGTGGCCGATCTTGCGCACGGCAACGCATTTGGCGGTGCGCCCGGAGCGGCACCGGGCGCAGTGGCCACAGGCCACGGTGACCGACCAGACAATCCGATCACCCACGGCGGCAGGTGCATTCGAGCCGATCGCGATGACTTCCCCGAGCGCCTCGTGCCCGAGGATCGACGGGTACGGTCCGGGTCGCCGACCGCTGATGGTGTGCAGGTCGCTGCCGCAGACAGTGGCCAGCCGAACGCGGACCAGACATTCACCCGTGCGGAGCTCGGGTATCGGGATCGTGCGGATATCGACGCCGGTGCCGTCCCACACCGCGGCGCGCGTCAAACCAGTTGGGAGCGTATCCATCCCGAGAGCCTTTCGATGGCGTAGACGATGACGAAGATGACGAGCACAATTGCTCCGGCCACCTGGAAATTGAGGGTGCGGATGGATTCGAACAGCAGGAATCCGATACCTCCGGCGCCGACCATGCCCAGGACCGTGGAGGTCCGGATATTGACGTCGAGCAGATAGAGGCTCGCTCCCACGGCCGCGGGTAGCGCCTGCGAAATCACGGCCGCGAAAAGCGTTTTCCACCAGCCCCCACCGACCGATCGGACCGCTTCCAGCGGCCCCGGATCGATCTCCTCGATCGCGTCGGCGACGAGTTTGGCGAGGAACCCGATCGATCCCAGGGCCAAGGCGCACGCCCCGGCGATCGGTCCGAGCCCTACCGCGGCCACGAACACCACGGCCAGGATCAGCTCGGGAACCGCGCGGACCAGCAGGATCCAGGCGCGAGATAGCCAGTACACGAAGAGATTCGGGGTGACATTGCGGGCGGCGAGGATTCCCGCGGGCACCGACAGCACGATCCCGGTCGCCGTCGCCACCACCGCGATGGCGACGGTTTCCAATGCGGCGGTGAATAATTCACCACCCAGCGCACCGAAGTCGGGCGGTGTGAGCCGGGTGAAGATGTCCAGAGCGGGGCCGATCCAGGTGAACAGCGCGATCGGATCGAAGTCGAGCACCAGCGGTCCCGCGACGATCGCCGCGGCCAGCAGCAGCGTGAATCCCATCCGGACCACGCGGTCGGCACGGGGACCGAAGCGCGACGGGACCAGCAGCAGTCGGCGAATCCAGATGGCCGCCAACTCCATTGCCGCGATGATCGCCAGGATGACGCCCACGATGCCCAGCGCATCGCGATACACCAAACCCCGCAGCACATCCTGGAGCGCGAAGCCGATACCGCCCGCACCGACGAAACCCAGGACTACCGACATGCGCAGGTTGATGTCGATCCGATAGACGAAAGCGCCGATCCATGCCGGAATCACCTGCGGAACGACGGCATTGAGCAATTCGCGCAGGTATCCCGCGCCGGTGCTACGCACCGCTTCGCGCGGCCCGGGATCGGATTGCTCGATGGCGTCCGCGAAGAGCTTCCCGAGCATTCCGATCGAATGCAATGCGAGAGCGAGGATTCCGGGCAGCACCCCGATCCCGAGCGCCCGGACGAACAGGGCCGCGAACAACAGATCGGGAATGGCCCGGCAGCAGGTGATGATCGCCCGCGCCGCCGTGTACACCACCGGGTGCGGGGTGGTATTACGTGCGGCCAGAAATGCCAGCGGAACCGAGGCCACGGCTGCCAAGACCGTACCCAGGATCGCCATCAACAGGGTTTGAAATCCCAGTAGCGCAATGCGTTCGGGTTCATCGAGCCGCGGCGGCCACATGCGTTCGAGCAGCGCGCGCACCGCGTCCGCACCGTCGACGAGCGCGCCCGGCGCGAAGTCGATGGACCATGCCGACGCCGCGGTCGCGACCACCGCCCCGGCGGCGAGCAGCGGCAGCCGATAACGCCGCGCGCGGGTACCGAAAACATCTGTTACCGAAGCCGATTCGGTTCGATCGGACAGTGTCGAGTTCACGATCGCTCCGCTTGCGAGGATGCGGCGGACAGCGACTCTCCCCGCTGATAGATGGCCATGACGTCCTCGCGGGTCATTCCCGCCGCGGCATGGTCTAGCACCTTGTGGCCATCGCGCAACCCGATCAGCCGATGCGCCCAGCCCAAGGCGATATCCACCTGATGCAGGGTGCACACGACCGTGAGCTTGTCCTCGATACACACCCGGAACAGCAATTCCATGACCGCCCGGGCATTTTCGGGATCCAGCGATGCCACAGGTTCATCGGCGAGCAGCACACTGGGGCGCTGCATCAAACTGCGCGCGATGGCGACTCGCTGCTGCTGACCGCCGGAGAGCGTGTCCGCCCGCCGTTCGGCGTAGTCGGCCAGCCCCACTCGATCCAAGTGCGCGAGCGCCTCAGCACGCATGCGCCTCGGATAGGTCGGCACCCCATAGCGCGGCAGACTCAGCCGCCCCAGCGCGCCGATCAGCACATTCTCCAGACAGCTGAGCCGCCCGACCAGATTGAACTGCTGGAAAACGAATCCGACATCGCGGCGCAGCACCCGCAACTGGCGTCCGGAGGCCCGGTCGACACGCACCCCGTTGACCTCGACACTGCCCGAGGACACCGGATGCAATCCGTTCAAACACCGCAGCAGCGTGGACTTTCCGGATCCGGAGAGTCCGAGCAGTACCAGCAGTTCACTGCGGTGCACATCGAAGGTGACATCGTGCAGGGCGACGGTGTCGCCGAATCGTTTGCCGAGATCGCGGACCGAGATGACGACATCGTCGCCCGCGATCGGCGACGGCGTGGGACCGGGCACGGACATCAGCTCAGCCCTTGCACTTCTTGGAGCCGGTCACTTCGCAGACGTGGCGCACGCCGTTGTAGGCCGAATCATCTACGGCCACAACACCCCAGGCGCGCTCATCGGTGAACCGGCAGGCATCGCCCTGGCAGTATCCGGCGGCCTGAAGCTTCTCGATATCGATCTTGTTCGCGAAAATGTCCTTCAGTTTCCCGATGACCTCATCGCCGAGCGCGTTATTGGCCGCGAACACCGATCCCGCGATGGTCTCGGATTTCCACACCGTCTTGAGCTGACCGGGTTTCAGGTCGCCTTTGTCGATCATGGTCTTGTCGACCATGGTGTCGAAGGCGAATCCGGCATCGCAGTCGCCGTGGGCGATGGCCAGCGCGGAGGCGTCGTGCGCACCGGCGTAGACCGGCTTCATCGCCGCCGAGATATCGCCGTCGCTACCGGATTTGATGACCCCGGCCTCCATCAGCCCGGCGGTCGGGTAGAGGAAACCCGAGGTTGAACCCGGGTCGACGAAGCACACCTTCTTACCGCTGAAGTCCTTGAGCCCGTTGATATTCGACTGATCGGCCCGGGTCAGGCCGTAGGACTTGTAGCCGGGCTGGAGCCCCTTGTCCTTGATCACCGCACCCAGCGGGGTCAGGTGCGCGCCGTTGGTGCCGGCGACCACGTAGGCGAAGGGGCCGAAGAAGGCCAGATCGACCTTCTTGGCGATCATGCCCTCGACCACGCCCGCGTAATCGCTGGCCTGTTTGAATTCGACCTTGGATCCGGTCTCGTGTTCGAGCAATTTGATCAACGGGCCGTAGCTGGCCTTGAGATCGGTGGAGTTCTCGGCGGGAACCGCTGCGAGAGTGATGGTTTCGGGGAATCCCTGGGCATTGCGCGCGGTGGATTCCGAGTGTGAACCCGAGCAACCCGAGACCGTGAGGGCAAGGGCGGCAGCGAATCCGGCCGCGGCGAGCGAGCGGCGGGTGAAGACCTTCATGGTGGAACTTTCTTGTGTTCTTCCGACCGGAAGTCGAGCGTGGTGGCGGAGGGAGAAGGACGGAAGGAACGATGATCCTTGGTATAGACCAAGAAGTATGCGGCGGTAGACGTGCAGGTGAACAGTGCCTAACCACTTGGTCTATACCACTGGTCTATACCAGCGACTGCTAGAGTTGACCCCATGACCGCGACCGACGAACCTCGCGTCCTCAAGCATCAGGTGGTCCGAGGGCAACTCGACCGCCTCCTGGACGGCATGACTCCGGGCGAACCGTTCCCGGCCGAACGCGAGATCGCCGAAAGATTCGACGTGGCACGCGAAACCGTGCGCCAAGCCATGCGCGAGTTGCTCGTGGCGGGCCGCGTCGAACGCCGCGGCCGCACCACCATCGTCGCCCGCGCCAAAGTGATGCTGCCCCTGGCGATGGGCTCCTACACCGAAGCCGCGAAAGCCAACGGGCTCAGCACATATCGCATGCTGGTGGACTGGACCGACCTGTATGCCGACGACGTACTGGCCGCCCAACTCGAAATCGCCGTCGGTGCACCGATCCTGCAACTCGAACGCGTCTTCAGCACCGACGGCATCCGCGTCGGCCTCGAAACCACCAAACTGCCCGCCGACCGCTATCCGGGCCTACGCGAAACCTTCAAGACCGAAACCTCGCTCTACGCCGAAATGCAAAGCCGCGGAATCATTTTCGAGAAGACCGTCGACAGCATCGAAACAACCCTCCCCGACGCCCGCGAATCCGCCCTACTCACCGCCGACGCCCGCACCCCAATGTTCCTGCTCAACCGCATTTCCTACGACCAACACGGCATCCCGATAGAACAACGCCGCTCCCTCTACCGCGGCGACCGCATGACCTTCACCGCAATCATGCACTCAACCCAGCGGCCCTAACGGAGGGCCTTCGCCGATCTCGATCAGATGGGTGATTCGGTGTGGTACGAACTCCTCCGCCAAGATCCCTCACCGCGAGCGTGCGTCATCAGCGGAATTGCTCCATTTCGGACTCACGCTCATCGTGTGATGTGAACGCGTCCGGGTTCTTTCGTTCGGCTGCCATCTCCACGCGTACTGCCGCTCGGGTCAGTGCGTCTTCACATGCCTTGGTGACCCACGCCGAGAAGTTGCCACCGGATTGGGCCTTGATCGCTGCTTCGACATCATCGGGAAGTCGTACGCTGACCTTCGCCATACCGGCAAGCCTACCCAAGTCGGACAGCAGGTAAGACTCCTTCCCTCGTGCAGGCTCGGAGTGATTCCAGGTGAGTTGGCCACGGCGATCAGGACATCATTCGCGACGCTGCGTGGACCCTTAGGTTGTAGCCAGGCGATCTACTTGGTCGACCCTGATCCCGAACCCGAGGTCAGCAGACTTACCAGGCACGCAAGCGGGTTGATGGGGTTCGGGTGCGAGGGATCGGTGTCGAAGCACAGTCCTTGCGCGACCAGTCCGCCGCCCGGCGCCGAGGGCTCCGGGCTTTGCGCGTCAGCGGCCCCCACTCCTGCGGCAAGCCCTGCGGTCAGCAGTGCGGAGACGGTGCCGATGCGAACAACGGCGTGAAGCTTTCCCATGTGAATCTCCTGATCGCGTTTCGGGCACCAATGCTCGAATCCGCATTGAAACGCTAGCCTTTCAATGCAGCGTCGCTGCACCCCCAATTCATGGGGCATGTTCCGCTCGGCCTCGGTTCTGACGCCGAGAATGGCGAGGAAGGCGCTCGAGGCCGTATCCATTGATTTCGTGCTGCTACCACGACATCTACGTGGGCGAGGCTCACACAATAGGCGCGTCCACCTTGTGTTCCAGGCACCACGAACGCCAACAGCGACTACTGGAGCGGAAAAGCGCTGCGAGGAAGGAGAATCCGCCATTCTCGACCACGCACCCGCATCTCGCCGAGTAGCGATGTCGATTCGGGCGTATACGGCCACGACACCATCGGATTCACGTCCGGCTGAGCCGGGAAGAGTGAGTTACCGGACTCCTGGACGGGATAGTTGCACAGCGTGCCGCCATCCCAGCGTTCGTGGCACTCGATCAGTCGGGTTCTCTCGCGTCACCGCCGGCCCGCTCGCCGAGTTGCCGCTCGTTCTGCGAGCGCGTCGGCCATACGCGCGCCCGCTGCCCATGCTGCCGGATCCGCCTGCGCTGCAACAATCCTCGCCTCGTACACTGTGCGCGATCGTAGCGTCTGATGCATGTCCAACACGCGAGCGAGCGTGTCATCCACCGTCTCACCTGGTCGTGCGAACGCAGCTAATCGATCCCATGTCGCAGGTGACACCGACACCGTCATTGTCGCCCGATTCCCTTGGGACACAGCGTGCGTCATCTCCCGAACACTACTCCGACCGCAGATTCGGAGGACGCCAGCTGTCCGGCCGATGGACGGGTGGCGGCAGCGCGCAGGCGCCCCCGCGTGACGAGTTCGACGGCGAGCTAGCGGGCATCCGCTACTCCTCCCACCATGGCTCGGTGTCGTGCACGGCGACGAATTCGTAGAAGTCCATATTGCTGATATCGAGGTTGGTCGCGAGGGACCCGACCATGCGAGAGGGCAGGACGGCAGGCTGGCCCGGGGTGTCGTCGAGGTCGACGGCGGTCAGTGGGTGGCCAGGCTCGGCGAACGTTCTCGGGTCAGCCAGAACGACCAGTTCGGTGCGCTCCCGGTCGTGTGCTGTGGGCGGCGGGACGAGCGCCGGAACCTGCCCCGGCGGTAGACCTTCGAACGATCGATCCTCGACGACGAACGCCGTCAGCGGATAGTGGTCAACGTCGATCTCGTCGGGGTCCAGGTCCGCGCCGACCCAGCCGTCGTCAGTTCCGCCCAGCTCGTTGAGTAGGGCGTGCCAGCCCGGTTCGTCGTCGAAGCAGGTACGGACGAGCACGACACCGGAGACGGCGGGGAGCGCGGGAAAGCATCGGTCGAGCGGCACTGTCGGCGGAGGATAGGCCGGGCGGCCGCCATCTCCCTGGTATGTGCCGCATACGTCCATCTCTCGTATCAGATGGTCGAATGTTAGTGTGCCACTTATCAATTCGGCTAAAACATCGCCGAGCCGTGCTGCGGGAACCCGGACGCCGCGTCCGGGTATCACGACCAGATCCACCAACAGTGGTCCGGCTCCGCCATATACCGCCGGAGTGTCAGCCACGACGACGACAGGTTGAACCGGACCCCCGTCAGAGACGAGCGCGGGGACATTTCCGCCCCGCAGGTAATGCCATGCCCGGTCCTCGATGAGCCGCAACCGCACGCCGTTGGCACCGGCGACGAGCACATCGCCTTCCCTCGCTCCCGCGATCTCGTGCAGTACGTTGCCCCACCGCGCGATGCCATCCTCGTAGCACGTGCAGACCAACAGCGCGTCGGCCGTCTCCGGTCGAGGCAGCATGGGAAAGCTCATGAATTCTCCGACTCCTGGTGCGGGCACCACCTTTCAGTGATGACCATGATGCCCAAGATATCCGGACCGGTGAGCGCGGTCACCACGTGCGCGGATCAACCACCTCCGCCCACGTGCTCAACCAACCCGAAGCTCAGTGGCGAACATGCAGCTCGAATCCCTTGTGCCCGAATGATTCCAGCCCATTCTTCAACTGCAGCGACGGGATCTCGTAGTCACCGAAGTTCTGTCGCCGAAACGCGATCGGCTCGGTCGACTCCAGGGTGAGCAGGCGTTGTTCCCACGCTTTGGCCAGATCCGGATAGTCCTCGGCGGTCAGGCGGTCGGAGCTGTACACCACGAACGGCGGCAGTACCTCGATGCCCGGATAGAACAGGATGCCGTGGTGGATCGGGAACAGCAAATCCGCTACGGGACCGTTGATTCCGCGTGCGGAGTAGTGCGATTCCGGGCCGCCCGCAGTGACCGACAGCAGTGCTCGCTTGCCTGCGAGGGTGCCTTCACCGAACCGTTCGCCGTATCGGGTGGCGCTGTGTTCACCGACGCCGTAGGCGAAGTGGAAGGTGAATACCCGGTCCACCCAGCCTTTGAGGATCGCGGGCATCGTGTACCACCACAGCGGGAACTGGAAGATGATGGTGTCGGCCCACAGCAGTTTCTCCTGTTCGGCGCGCACGTCCGGGGTGAGCGCGCCGGAGTCGAAGGCTCGACCCGAATCCCGTGCTATCCGAAGGGGATTCGAATCCGCAGGACCGTAGTCGGCGGCATCGACTACGGCCTTCCACTCCATCGCGTACAGATCGCTGGTCTGTACTTCGTGCCCGGAGTCCTTGAGTGTCTTGACCGCCAGGTCCTTCAATGAACCATTGAGTGATTCCGGTTCAGGGTGCGCGTAGACGATCAGCGTCTTCACGTGGACTCCTCGGTCAGTCAAGTACGCGACCCAGGAAATCCCTTATCAGAGCGGCGATTTCAGGCCCGTGGGTCTCGAGCGCGAAGTGACCCGCGTCGAGCAGGTGAAGTTCGGCGTCGGGCAGATCGCGCAGGTAGGCACGAGCGCCGTCGGGGCCGAAGATCTCATCGTGCTCGCCCCAGGTGATCAGCACCGGTGGGCGGTGTACGGCGAAGCACTTCTGAAACGCCGGGTAACCGTCGAGATTGTTCTTGTAGTCGGCGAACAGCTGGAGCTGAATCTCCTTGTTGCCCGGTCGATCCAGGTAATGCTGATCCAGAATCCAGGTATCGGGGCTGACCCGGTCCAGCCGATCAGCCGGAACCCCGTGGGTGTACTGCCATTTCGTGGCGTCGAGTTCGAGCAGCTTACGCACGGCAGGCTCATGGGTGACGCGATCGGTGGCGTGCGCGAACAGCACCTCCCAGAACGGGGTGAACCCCTCCATATAGGCGTTGCCGCTCTGCGTGATCAGCGCGCTTACCTGCTCGGGATTCTGGGAGGCGATCCGCAGTCCGATCGGTGCGCCGTAGTCCTGGATGTACAGCGCGAATCGTTCGATCCCGAGGGTGTCGAGCAGTTCCAGGGTGATTTCGGTGAGCTTGTCGAAGGTGTAGTCGAATTCGTCCACCTGAGGCATCGCCGACTGCCCGAACCCGATGTGGTCCGGCGCGATCAGGTGGTAATCCGCCGCCAATTCGGGCAGCAGATTGCGGAACATAGCGGAGCTGGTCGGAAATCCGTGCAGCAGAACGATTGTCGGCTTGGACGGATCACCGGCCTGTCGGTAGAAGACCGGCAGGCCCTGAATGTCCACGGTGTGATGGGTTACGTGCGTCATGGTGGTCTCCGTTGTCGAGAGGGGATTCCGGCAGGCGGTGCAGAGAGGCATGGTGGACCGGTTCGTTCCTACGGATGAGCAGCGCCGCGGCGGCGCTGAACAGCAGGCCGAGCGCGAAATAGCCGCGATAGCTGTCGGTCAGGGCGTGCAGGGTGCTGGCTATCGCCAGTCCCGCCGCCGCGGCGAGTTGATGAATCACCCAGGCAGGGGACAGGGTTCGACCCATCCGCGCGGGGTCGAGGCCGCGCGATACGACGGCCATGGTCAGCGGGACGATCGGGAAGGACGCCGCGCCGAACAGCACCGCGACGGCAATCAAAGTGGCGGGCGCGATATTCGACACCGCCAGCGCGAGCGCGATGATCCGTACGACATACAGTGCCCGCAACAGGTTTTCGACCGCGTATCGCCGCTGCAGCCGAACCATGGCGATCGAGGTGAGTCCCGCCGCGAGCGCGGCCAACGCGACCAGGCGGCCGGCGGCCACCACGGACCAGCCCGCCTCGACGGCGTGTTTGGGCAGCATCAGAATCACCACGTACAGGGTCGCCGAATGCAGCCCGAAGGAGACCAGAACCCGGCCTCGCCCCGTGAGCGATTCCGGCTGTCCCGCAGCCGAATTCGTATTCCGGTCGGCGGGAAGGATCAGCCAGAGCACCCCGGCGACAGCCAGCCCGGCGGCACCGAGCAGCGCGTAGGTCGCCCGCACCCCGACGGGTTCGAACAGTGCGGTGGCGGCCCACGGACCGATCAGCTGTCCGAGATTGATGCCGACGGCGGCCCGGGTCAGCGCCGGTCCGACCTGGTTGCCGAGCGTCCGCCCGATCAGGGTGGTGACCGTGAGCGTGGACGAGGCCGCGAACCCGAGACCGCCGAGCAGCATGTAGGCGGTGACGTATTGCCAGGTCTCGCGCACCACGGCCAGCGCGAGATAGCTGCCGGAGATCAGCGCCAGCCCGCCGATCAGCACCGCCCTCGCCCCGGCGCGGTCGAGCAATCTGCCGACGAACGGTTGCGCGAACCCGGTCACCGTGGTGCCCAATGCCGCGGCTATCGCCAGAGCGGTCGCGCTGACGCCGTGGGAGGCGGTGGTCGGAGCGAAGAACACTCCCATGGAGAAGTTCAGGCCGAAGGAGATCGTCATCGCGGCGAGCCCGGCCCAGGCTATGTGCGAGGGGTGTTTCATACCCGCACCTCTTCATCGCGCGGGCCGAAGATGGTGCGTTCGGCAGCTGTGATGCGCAGGTCGTTAATGCTCGCTTCGCGACGGCTCATCAACCCGGCGGCATCGAACTTCCAGAGCTCATTGCCGTGACTGCGCCACCACCGGCCGTCGGTGTCGTGCCATTCGTAGGTGAAGCGCACGGCGATTCGGTCTTCGGTGAAGGCCCACAGGTTCTTTCGCAGCGCGTACTGCTGTTCCTTCGCCCATTTCGCGGTGAGGAACTCGACGATCTGCTCGCGGCCCACGAGGAACTGATCGCGGTTGCGCCACCACGAATCCGGGGTGTAGGCCTGTGCCACGCGCAGCGGATCGCGGGTGTTCCAGGCGTTCTCGGCGGCCAGCACCTTGGCGGCGGCGGTCTCGGCGGTGAACGGTGGAACCGGGGGACGGGTTTCGGACATGACGGAATCCCTTCCAGGACAGCGGTGTTCGCTACTTGACGCGGTCGATCTTGGCGGTGAGCGCAGTGAGCAGACCCTGCAGCAGTTCGATGGTGTTCTCGTCGACCAGATTGCCGTCGGCGTCGAAACGCTCATGCGAACGGAACGCGATCACCTCGGGCTTGACCACGATGTCGCTCTCGGTCCACACGAACACCTGACGCAGCGCGAGTTGCGCACGCACGGAACCGAATTGCGTCGGCGCCGCGCCCATGATGGCGACCGGCTTGTGCAGCAGCGGCAGTCCCTCGGTCTTGGTCCAGTCGGTGCTCACCCAGTCGATAGCGTTCTTGAGCACACCGGGGATGGAGTAGTTGAACTCCGGGGTGGCGATCAGCAGGCCGTCGGCCTCGGTGATGAGGCGGCGCAGCTCGTTGACCTGAGCCGGGCGGTTGGCCGGGTTATCGAGATCCTGGTCGTAGGGCGGGATCTCACGCAGTCCGTCATAGATGACCACCTCGAGCCCGGTGGAGAACTTCTGTGCCGCGCGCAGTAGCGCGGTGTTGTGCGAGTCCGCTCGCAGGCTGCCGGAAATGGCGAGGATCTTGTGGTTGGGCATGGCGAATGTTCCTGTCCGGCTTACAGATTCGATGGAGAACGCACACCTTTCGGTGTACGTCCATCAATCTATGGCCGGATTTCGCGCGGACAGGGAGTCCGGATATGCCGCATGGCGGCCCGAATGTGCCAAACCATCCGGGTGGAAACGAACCGTCACATACCGCTGGCCATTCCACGGCGGAACGCGTCCGGTGTATCGCCGGTCCAGCGCTGAAACGCCCGCCGCAGCGCCCGCGCATCCTGATAGCCGACCTTGGCCGCGACCGATTGCACGGGAAGTTCGGTGTCGCGCAACAGATCCACCGCATGCTGGTGCCGAGTCGCGGCAACCTCCGCACGCCAGGTGGTGCCCTCCTCGCTCAGGCGGCGCTGCAACGTCCGGGCGCTGACGGCCAGGCGGTGGGCGACATTGTTCAGATCGAGCTCACCCGCCACCATCGACTGCCGCATGGCCGCGCGCAGCTTGTCATTCCAGCTCGGCGCCGGACGCGCGGCAGCGAGATTGAGCTCGGCGTAATGACTCAGCACCGCGGCCAACCGTGGGTCGGCCCCCGTGGGCAGCGCACCGATATCGAGAAACGTGATTTCCGAATGCGGCGCGCGGAAATCGATATTGCCGGTCCCGAATTCGTCCACCAGCCGCGCCCGACCCGGCCCCGGCGGCTGGGTGAACCGGACCCGAATCGGCACCAGATGTTGCCGCGACGCCGCGCGCACCCGCCGCAGCATGACCGACAGCACAAACACTTCCACCGATGCGAGCACCGCCTCCGGTTCGACAGCGACCGTACAGCGGATGGTGAGCAGCCCCCCGTCCTCCCCCACCTCCCAGCCCACCGCCGGATCGGTCACCACCGCCCGCAGCTCCATCGCGGTGCGCAAGCTATCGGCGAGCGAGGTCCGACTGGTGAACAGGTAATCCCACACATGCAGTCCAACCCGATCGGCCTGCTCCGCGGCGAGCAACCCCGGAACAGACCCCACCCCCGCCACTGTTTCAACCAATTCCCATATCCGCCACACCGATTCGGTCGGCACCCGCAACAGGAAGTCATCAAAGGTAGCCGGATCCAGCCCCGACGCAACCGCAAGCTGCGCTGGCGACACACCCACCTGTACAGCGGTCGCCCAAACCAACGCGGCGCTTCGTACCGGCATGGTGTCTTCGTTCACCACCGAAGCATATCGACCGACCGGTACGCGAGACCGCCGAATTATCCCGTCTGACCCGCGCCGACACGTGAACGCAGCTGACGGGGAGCTGGGCCCGGAATCTCTGTTGTCAGTCTCGTCTCGCGCCGCTACTTGTTTGTGTCGATTGTCCTTGGACGGGGCAGCTTCCGCCCCAGGATCCGCTCCGCCTCACGGCGACGCTCAGCGATTTGCTCTGGGGAGAGCTTTACGCGAGTGATGCGCATCGTCCCCTGTGTCAATGCACTCACTCGCCGCCTCCTCGCACAATCGCACTAATGCGCCACATGATGTCGTCGTGTGCGTTGCAGGTGTAGGTCTGGATGACGGCGGCTTTGCTGGAGGTGAGTCGATCGGGCAGTTGTCCGGCCAATGCCGTTGCCGCTAGCGGAATCTCGTCGAAACCGTATCCATCCAGTGCATGCGTCACACCTAGATTGTGAAGGATGGCGGCACCCTGTCACAGTCCTGGGACGGTTCCGCAACCGCCTCCGGCCATGCTCGTACCCGTGTCGGACGATCTCGGTTTGCGGCTCGCCATGGTGATGGCGACCCTGCTTCCGCCGAACTCCTGATCGCTTACGAGAGTGACCAGCGACCAGATGCCAACTGCGCCACCTGGATCGCGCAGGCCATCGACCGCTTTCGCCGTGAAAGTTGACGCGGCCGGACGCGACACTGCGATTCGGCGGCGCGCGAGCCTGGAAGCCGCTTCCGTCTACCGATAGCGTTCGGGCCATGCAGGTCTGGGTGATCGCGGTGATCCTGGTGGCGGTGGTGTGGTCCTTCGCGGTCTGGGCGCGGCGAGACTACACCTTGGATAGGCGTCCGAGCCGCGGGCGACTCGACGACTTCGATCCGGACATCCACCACGACAGCGGCCACGATGGCCATAGCGGAGATGGCGGCACCGGCGACGATTAGGCGAGCTGGCCGCGCCGGCATCTACACTCACCGCGGTGCTGGCGCTGCTGTTCTTCCTCCCCGTGGTTTGCTGGTTTCTCGCGGCCAGGAGCCGTGGGATCCGGATTGGGTTGTGCCTGGTTCTTTTCGCTCTTGCCAGCGCGCAGTTCGCTTTGGTGCAGGGAGACCTGCTGCCCGGCAAGACGCACACGCTCACGACTGTGCTGGCGATTGTCGTTGTCGGGGTGCTGGTGTGCGGATGGCTCCTGGATGGTTCGCAATGGTCGACGCGCGCGATGATCGGCTGGACATTGACCGTGGGATGGTGCGTGTTCACCGTCTTCGCCGTGGCGCTGAGCATCCTCGCGTTCGGGGTCATCGGTCCCGCTCCCACCGTCGCCCGAGATGAGGTGCTGTTACCGCTCCCGAGCGGGCTCGTGGTTTCGAGCAACACCACCGAACCATGCGGTGACAGCAAGGCGGCAATGTGCGCGCATATCTTCGAAATCAGAGGGTCGGCAACAACTCCCGACACCGCGGTTCTCGATGCGGTGCTCGCGCATCTGCGCACGGTGTACGGCTGGTCGCTCGAATACGATGAAACCAGCCAAGTTTGGGTCGGTCACTCAACTACAGGCTGGTTGCTCGACCGACAGAATGTCCGCGTTCAGGTCTTCGGTCCGTGGACCGGAGCAGCGGGGCATCAACCGCGGTTGCCGCGGCGGCGCGGCCTCGTCACGGAGCAACCACCCGCCACCGTTCACTTCCTCAGCCAATAACAATTGGTCGAGTCGGGATGCTAGAACTCGTGCATGACATATAGGTTCACCGCGCACCTCGCGTGCGGGTGTGATGACCCGGACGTGGATGCCTGCGTGATGGCCGGTCTGGCGGAGTCCGAGGACGATGACGAGGAGAGTTTCCTCCTGATGTTCATGTGCGACTTCGAGGAGCCCGGCGAGCAGGAAGTGGCGGTGGGGATGGACACTCATTGTCTGGTCACCCGCGATCAAGGCACCGCCTACGGCTGCATCCGCGAGGTCGAGCTGACCGACGGGATACTGCGCGTGACTTTGGATCCCGAATCTCTCGGCGATCTCGGCCTGACCGATCACATTATCGAGGCAGAACTGCGTGCACCGGCCGCAGACCTTGCGCGCCTGCGGGAAGTGCTGCCCCGCATCCTGTCCTACGGCCGCCCCGAATCCCGCGCGCGATGGATCATGTCCTAGCTCGAATTCGCCCGTGTTGGAAATGGTTCGACTCCATCGAGCGGTGACCGTACGCTGCGCGAATGTGCTTCTACCCGAGCCGGACACATCTGGTCTGCGTGAGCTGCCGTATCTCACACAAACACCCGATCGGCCGCGGTCCCGCACACTGCCCCCGGTGCCGAGGATCATTCATCGACGCCGGCCCGCACCTGGCCGTGCCCAGAAGAACCGACAGGGCCGGATGGCGCACATTGCAGACAGTGCTCGATTCCGGCCTCACCTTTTACGGCGGATGCTGCGGCGAGGGTCCGGGCTATCGCCCCCGCACCCGGCGCGAGGTTCGCGAGCGAATGCTGCTGGCCACGCGCACCGGCATACCGATCACACAGGCACTGGCCGAACCGATTCCGTGAATGGCAGTCGATGCAAACAGTCGCGGCAGCGCAGCTCGCGGACGATATGGTCCCGTGGTGAGTGAGGTTGATCCGATTGTCGCCGAGTGGGAGTCGCGATTCGACGAGCGCTGGGACAGCTTCTGGTCCCGTTTGAGTCCGATATGGCGAGAGACACTGTGCGGGTCGAGGACCGAGGACCCACCCGATGCGGCGGCGATTCTGCGGCGGACGCGATTGACCAGTGACTACGGCTGGCTCGACTACTTCGGACCGATCCGGTGCTTCCCAGCTGTGTGGGAGGCACTGCTTTGGGATTCCAACGGAATGGATCTGGGGCTGTTGGCTTTCACCGCGGACGGTGAGCGCCGGTCGTGGGACCGGTTGCTGTTGGGCGGTCCCGCGAATGTGGACCTCGAGCAATTGCGTGGCACGCCGATCCGTGAGCTGATTCTCTCCGCGGTTGATGTGCGCCAAGTCGAAGCGCTGGCGGAGATACCCGGTCTCGAATCATTGACGCTCGACCTCTACGGCAGCTCCATCACGCTGCCAGAGCTTCCTCGCCTGAGGCAGCTGACCCTCTACTCGAATACTCAGGCGTATTTGCCTGCGGCGCAAGCGCACTCCGACGCTCGTATCGTTCGCCGTGACGACCATTTCTGCCCGCCGTTCGGGCCCGGTGACGTGGCTTGATCCTCCACATCGGGTTCGGCGCCATCGGGCGGTAGTAGCCTTCGCTCATGGTGACCGGACTTGTGATCGTGATCGTGGTGATGGCGCTGGTCGGGTTGGTTGTCGCGGGGGTGAGTCGGGATTCCGATCCTGGTAGGCGACGGGATCGATGGCAGTCCGGTGGCATCGACGGGGGCGGCGATAGTGGTTGTGGCGGTGGGGATTACGGGCACAGCGGGTGCAGTGGCGGTCACAGTGGCTGCGGTGGTGGGCATAGTGGATGCGGCGGCGGGGACAGCAGTAGTTCCGACTAGGTTGCCAGCCCGATAGGGGGCGGGCGTCGGCCAGTGCGTCCACTGGCCGACGAACCAGGTCAGTTGTAGCCGGTGGTGAAGCCGAAGCTGAAGTGGTGGCCCTTGGAGTTGCAGGTGACCTGGGCGCGGAAGCCGCTGCCGCTGCAGGTAGCGCCACCGTAGGTGATGGTGGCGTCGGGGCCGTAGCCGGAGCCGGGGGCGGGCTGGCCGGGGGTGAGGGCGGCGCTGTCGGCGCGGCCGTGCTGGCCGAGCGGGCCCAGGGGCGGGTGCGCGGGCAGGAAGGGCAGATCGATGGAGATATTGGAGATCTGCAGGCCGTACCAGTTCATGGTGCCGTTGGTGATATCGCAGCCGACGTCGCCATTGGGTCGCATGGCGCAATTGGCCAGGTTGCCGTACGTGAAGTAGACGGTGTCGCCGATGAGGTAATTGGCGGGGTCCTGGGCAATGGAGTCGGCGGCGGCGGTTCCGGTTCCTGACAAGGACGCGCCTATTGCCAAAGCTGTTCCGGCGAGGGCGGTTCCGATGCGGGTGCGTGTGCTCATGAATATCCCTTCGGTATGAATTCGGCAGTGATGCCGTATGTCGTGTTCGAATGGCTCAATCAGGTTCGCGCTTACCGTATTCCGGCGATCGTCACGATACGACGTCATCGATGGATTGCGCAATTCCCCTTTCTCGCAACGCCTTTCGAATTCGTGGCCTTCACCTAAATTTGGCATTGATCGAATGGCCGTATTCCCCTTGATAGCCTGCTTAAACCCCAACTTTTGGTGGCAGCGTGACCAGGTGTGTAGTGGTTAGGATTCCCGAGTGTCGTTGAATCCGTTCATGCTCGGCGTACGGTTCCTGCTCGAGCTCGCCGCTATCGTTTCCTTCGGAGTCCTGGGTTGGCGCGAATTCGACGCACCTTGGCGATATCTGCTGGTCGCGGTACTGCCGCTGATTGTCGCGGTCGTGTGGGGAACCTTTGCGGTGCCGGGAGATCCGAGCCGTAATGGGGAAGCGACGGTCGCCGTGCCGGGCGCGGTACGGCTCGTGGTGGAGGTCGCGGTATTGGGCGGCGGCGCGGTAGCCCTGTGGGCGGCCGGACTCACTGTGACAGCGCTGATCTCCGCCATAGTGCTGGTGGCATACCAGGCCCTGGCTTACGACCGCGTGGGCTGGTTGCTCTCTCACTGACCTACAGCCGCGAAGTCTCCTGCGGGAGAACATGAGCCAGCACGAGATCGGCGACCCGCCCGACCAGTACCGTCGTCACGACCTCGAGCGTGGCCGACTCGCGCAGCAATGGCTCAACGGTCTCCGGAAACCCGAGTGTCTGGAGCACCGTCTGATTGCGAGCGCTTCACCCGCGGAGTCAGCGCTCGGGGGAGAAGACGGTGTCCGGGGCGACCAGTCCGACGAGCGCTCCGACAACCTGGCGCAGGGTGGTCTCGCTGACGACTCCGATACGGTCCTGTAGCCAGGGCCGGTAGACGGGAGTGATGCGATAGACCACCGCGGACAGGCCGGGCAATGGGTCGGAGTCGGCGAAGGGTACCGCCAGTCCCGGCATCTTCGGTGCGAGTTCCACCGGGATCGCGAGCACGGTCGGCAAGATCGCATTGGCTGCGGTTCGCGAGACGATCAGCACGCGATCACCACCGAGCGATGACGGTTTCTGGCGGCCCGCGATAGTGGGCAGGTAATGCCAGAGTTCACCGTGTGCGGGCGTGGCGGCGGTTACCACGCGGCGCCGTCGGCACGAATCGCCTCGGCCATGGCGGCACGCTCGGCTTCGACCTCGGCGAAGTGTTCGGCGGTATCGCGCCCCTGCGCACGCTCGTAATCGGCGGCGATGCGCGCGGAGTTGGCGAGCAACTTGTCCCGCAGTGCCGATTCCACGAAGGCGGAGAGCTTGATGCCCATCTGCGCGGCGACTTCCTTGGACTGCTCCAACACCGTGCCGTCCAGGCTGAGCGACGTATTAGCCTTCATAGTACGAATCGTAACAGGATTCCAAGCATGATTCCTCGTTGCTCTCGGACCTGGGGCTCGAGGCTGCGTCACAGTGACGAACCCTCCAGGTCAACCCGGGCTGTGGCTCCCTTCGAATCTTGCCGCTAAATCCGCGAGCAACGAGGAGCGGCGCACCTTGCCCGCGTCGTCGCGCAGGGCGATGGTCGTGTACTCGAAGGTGCGGGGAATCTTGTAGCGGACCAACCGTTGGGCGATGAAGGCCCGGAGTTCGTCGTCCGTGAGCGCGGCCGAGGTCTCGATGACCGCGTGCACGCGGTGGCCGAGGTCCTCATCTGGTACGCCGAGCACGACCGCGCCGGTGACCTGTGGGTGTTCGGTCAGCGCGGCTTCCACCTCCGCGGGGTAGACGTTGGCGCCGCCGGTGATGATCAGATCGGCTCGGCGCTCGTCGATGTAGAGGTAGCCGTCCCGGTCCTGGCGCCCGAGGTCGCCGACCGCCTCCCAGCCGTCGATCACGCGGGGGGTGGCTCCGATGTAATGGTATGTGGGGGTGTCGTTTTGGGGGCGGACCAGGATGTCACCTGTCTCACCGGTAGGCAGTTCGGAACCGTCCGGTCCGGCGATGCGCACTCGGCCCCACAGGGGCAGGCCCACCGAGCCCGGGTGGCGCAGCCAGTCGGTACCGTCGATATGGGTCATCATCGTGCCCTCGGTGGTGGCATACATTTCGTGCAGTGCGGGCGCGCCGACCAGGTCGATCCATGCGCGTTTGAGCCACTGCGGGCACGCTGCGGCACCGTGCCAGACCGATCGCAGCGAGGTGATGTCGTATTCGTCTGGGCTGCTGCGTAATTCACGGATCAGGCGGCTCATCATGGTGGGCACCAGGCTGATCCACGACGCCCGAACCAGGGCGATGGACCGCAGCACCGCGACGGTGTCGAATCGCGGCAACACCACCAGATGCTGTCCGGCCAGCAGTCCGTAGATCGAGAAGTTGAACGGCGCGTTGTGATAGAGCGGACCGCACACCAGCTGGGTGTCCCCGTCGCGCTGATCCAGGACGGACGCGGTCCGTTCCACATCGAGCTCACCGAGCTGAGCCGAGACGATCAGCTTGGGTCGCCCGGTGCTGCCACCGGAGGTCGGGGCCTTCCACGAGGGTGCGACCATCGTCGGCGTGATCGGGGTATCGGGCACCGTGGACGGGGGAGTGAATCCGGCTGGGAGCCACCGTATCGACGGGTCCTCGGGTTGCGCCCCGATCACCAGAACCGGTTGCGCCAGTGCGAGAATCGCCTCGCGCTCGGGTCCCGGCAACGCGCTCGACATCGGCTGCGGCACCGCACCGATCTTCCACAGCGCGAACACCGCGATATAGAACTCGGCCCCATTGGGCAGCGCCACCGTGACCATATCCCCGGCGCGCACCCCGAAGTCGCGATACACGCGGGCCAGGCGATTGGCCGCGCCATCGAGTTCTGCGCGGGTATAGGTGCGCCCGGCATCGGTGATGGCGGGCCGCTCGGGCGCGCGGGCGGCCAGATCCGTGAGCAACTGCCCGAGCGGAATCGCCTCAGCCATGGAGAAACCTCTCCACGAACGCGGGTTCGACGACCAGCCCGTGCACCTGCATATTGTGGCTGTGTGCGAGCTGGTGCAGCGCGAAGGCGTTGCGAATGGCCTCGGGTCGTCCGGCGGCATCCTGCGCGGCATTCACCGATTGCTTGGCCAATTTCAACGCGAATGGCGGTTGCTTTGCGATGTGAGCAGCCAATTCCAGTGTCGCGCTGGTGAGTTCGGCGCGCGGCACCACCTTGTTGACCATGCCGACTCGTTCGGCCTCGGTCGCGGTCATGGCGCGCGAGGTGAACAGCAGCTCCTTGGCCTTGCGGACACCGAATTCATAAGGGTGGTTGAAGAATTCGACCGCGTTGACGCCCATCGACACCACATTGTCGATGAATTCGGCATCATCCGCGGCCACGATCAGATCGCACGGCCACGCCAGCATGAGCCCGCCGGAGATGACTTTGCCGTGCACCTCGGCAATGGTCGGCTTCGGGATATTGCGCCAGCGTTCGCTGAATCCGAGATAGATCTCCTCCTCGCGCGCCATCACCCCGGCCGCGCCGGGTTCGGTGAATCTGCCTCCGCTGCCGACGGTTTCGAAGCGCTCGTGCGCGGCCAGCGGATCGGGTTCGCGCATATCGTGACCGGCGGAGAAGTGCGGGCCGTTGGCGGCGAGCACGATCACCACGATGTCGTCATCGTGCGCGGCGCGGTCGAAGGCGGCGTTGAGGGCGTAGAGCAGTTCGGTGTCCTGGGCATTGCGCCGATCAGGGCGGTTCAGGACGATGCGGGCGACTTTCGGGATCGGTACTTCGTAGGTGACCGGTTCGGTGATGCTGATCGTCATCGCTTGCCCTCCCAGAGGATTCGTTCGTGTCCCGCCGGATCGTCTGCGACGGTGATGGTTTCGGAAATGAGCCCGGTGGTGCGGGCGTCGATGTCGTAAGGTGCCCAGCCGGGATCGCCGTGGGTGATGAACTCGACCCAGATGCGATGGTTGGTGTCGGCGACCGCCTGCGGCGGCTCGTCGCCGATGCGGGCGCTCAAGCCCGGCGCGGCGAGGGTGTCGAATGCGAAGGGGATATCGACCGCGTGGCCGGAACCCAGTGTCGGAGAAGCCCATTCGAATCGATACAGCCAGGTGCTGCCGGGCTCCCTGGCCTCGGCGACTCGTACGGAGGGGATGCGGAAGTACCAGTCGGACACGATCGCGGATATCAATTCACCGGCGGTGGCATCGGGCCGATCGCGCCGGTACGCGGCCGAGGTCTCTTCCACCGGAAGTCCGTACCCCTCGATGGTCGCGGTCAGTGCGACCTCGTCGAGCACCGCCAGCGCTCCGGACGCGATCAGAATCGCGCGAGCCTCGTCCGCGGTGGTCCCGATGAGCAGCCGCACCCCGGTGCGATCGGCGAGGGCCTCGAGTGTGGGCCGGGGCAGTACCGTCCCGTCGACGGTCGGTGCGTAGGGCTGCTGTGTCATCGCGAGCGCACCCCATTTGCCCGGGTCCGGTGCGGTCTGAATCTCGGTGATGACCGTCCGGCACGCCTCGGCGAGCACCTGCGGATCCACCGCGGCGAAGGCTTCGCGTTTCGGTTCGATACCGAGCAGGCGTGCCAACTCCCGCGCGACCGTCAGCGATTGTTCCGGCGGGAGATAGTGATGCGCCCCGCCGCTCTGCGAAATCGCCTGCTGGAAAAGACCTTCCGCGTCCGGGACAGCCAGCAGCGTATTCACGCTCCACGCGCCCGCGGATTGCCCGGCCACCGTCACTCGATCGGGATCACCGCCGAATGCGGCGATATTGTCGCGCACCCATCGCAGCGCCGCGATCTGATCGAGGACGCCGAGGTTGGCCACCTCGTCCCCGGTGTACAGGAACCCCTCCGCGCCGAGCCGATAGTTGAGCACCACGGTGACCACGCCGTCCCGGGCGAAGGCCGAACCATCGTATTCCGCAAGCGAATTCGAGCCATTGGTGAACGCGCCACCGTGAATCCACACCAGAACCGGTAGCCGATCGGCGTCGATGCGGGTGTGCACGTTGAGGTTCAGGCATTCGGTGCCCGCGATCGTCACCTCGGGGTAGTACGGCACGTACATAGCGATGTAGTCCGCTTTGGGCGCCGTTGCCCCGTACTGCCGGGCATCGCGGACGCCCTGCCAGTGCGGTGCCGGAATCGGCGGGCGCAGGCGGTTCGCGCCGAAAGGCGCGGCCGCGTACGGGATGCCCAGGAATTCGAGCAGGTCACCCCGCTGTCGCCCGCGCACCGTGCCTTCTCGGACGATCACCGTATCGGTCACCGTGCTGCCCATTGCGGCCTCCTCGCCTGCAAGGTCACTCGAATACCACGGTGCCGCAACATGATCGCGCCACCGGTCGAGTGTGAAACATTTTGTTGAGATGTTGCATGAGCCTAGACCGGATGCAACATCTCGGCAAGATGTTGCACAAAGGAAATGTCCGGCACGATATGCTGCATCGGTGGCATCGACACCGCTGGAACGACAACTGGCCTCGGACTCGACCCCGCGCCGCCCGACCGCCCTGGACGCGTTCGCCCTGGCACGGTCCGATTTCCTGGCCGGGGACCGCATCGACATCGGCTCGATCGCACAGCGCCTGGGGGTCAACCGGGTCACCCTCTACCGCTGGGTCGGCACCCGCGAACAACTGATCATCGAGGTCGTCTGGTGGCTCACCGAACGCACCCTCGACCAAGGCTGGCAAACCGTCGAATCCACTCCCGGCCCAAGGGTTCCCGCGCTATTGGGGCACCTACTGCACGCCATCTGGGATCAACCCGGCTCCCGCCGCTCCATCGAGCGCGATAACGCCATGTACATGACCCTGCTGACCGTGGCCTCGCACGGCTTCCAGCCCCGCATGCTCGCCTACGTCCGCGCCAAACTTGCCGCCGATCTCGAAACCGGCCGCATCCACACCACTCTCGACCTGGACGACCTGTCCTACACGGTCCTGCGCGTCGCGGAGTCCTTCCACTACATGCCCACCATCATCGGCGAACCCGCCGACCCCGACCGAGCTGTCCGCGTATTGACCGCGATCCTCGGGCCGAATCCCGCCTAGCGCCGACGACTTTCGTTCCGGTCGGAGTCACCGTCCAGGCTTGCGTTCGAGCGCGCTCGAAACCATATCGTCGCCGCCATGACTACCGATGCAACCCAGACCTGGATCATCACCGGCGCTTCGAAGGGTTTCGGGCGCGCGCTCGCGGACGCGGCGCTCGCAACGGGTGACAATGTCGTTGCGGCGGTGCGCAATCCGGACAGCATGGCCGTTATGGCGGCCGAATATCCCGGCAGCTGTCTCGTCGCTCGCTTCGACGCACGTGATACGCACGCGGCGAACGGGTTGGTGAGCACCACCCTCGACCGTTTCGGTCGTCTCGACGTGCTCGTGAACAATGCCGGCCGCGCGGTGATCGGCGCGGTCGAAGAGGTCGGCGACGCACAGTTGCGAGACCTGATGGACCTGCACCTGTTCGGCCCGGCGGCGCTCGTGCGCGCCGCCCTGCCCGCGATGCGCGACCAGCGCAGCGGCACCATCGTGCAGATGAGCAGCCAGGGTGGACGGGTGGCTTTTCCCGGTGTATCTGCTTACTGCGCATCGAAATTCGCACTCGAGGGCTGGTCGGAATCGCTCGCGGCCGAGGTCGCGCCGTTCGGGGTGCGGGTGCTGCTCGTCGAGCCCAGCCGGTTCCGCACCGCGTTCAACGCCGAACTCGAATTCAGCGCGGTGTCGGACAGTTACCGTGACACCCTCGCCCCGCTGCGCGCCGATATGGCGGGCGCCGACGGTGTGCAGGAAGGTGACCCGGTGCGCGCGGCCGGGATCATCGTGCGCCTCGCGCACAGCGACAACGTCCCATTGCGCCTGCCACTCGGACAGGAGGCGGTCGAACGGCTCTCCGGGGTCTACCGACGTGGCTTGGCGGAGGTCGAGCGCTGGGCCGAGATCGCCCGCAGTGCCGATTTCGACGACGCCGTTTCCGCGGTTCGCCCTGTTTAGGCTGGATGGTATGGCGACGGACGAATTGATGGAACGGGCGTTGGCGATGCTGGGCGACGCGGACGACGACCTGGTCTCGATCGAGGTGATTCACCGCCTGTCCAACGCCACCGACCTCGAGGCGCCCATGTCCATCGCCGATGTCGCGGACATGCTCGACATCTCGCCCCACACTCTGCGGTACTACGAGCGGGTGGGGCTGGTCGAGGTCGGCCGCGACAGCAGCGGTTACCGCGTGTACGACGCCGACACGGTGCGGCGGTTGGTGTTCCTGACTCGAATGCGGTTGTCCGGCATGCCGATGCGCGATCTTCAGCACTACATCGAGCTCGTCGACGCGGGCGAGGATACCGTGCCGGAACGGCTCGACATGCTCATCGAGCACCGCGACATGATCCGCCGCCGCATCCGCGAGCTGACCCTGTCGCTCGCCGCGACGGAGTACAAGATCGCCACCTACGGCGGCCGTACCGGCCCGGACGCATAGTTCAAACATCACCCCCCACATGTCGGAACCAGGTTCTGCCGCTATTGATCGTGCCACTATATAACGGTACATTCGATGAGTCAGGTCACCGGTATCGGCGAGGGATCGAAGATCGGCGCACAGCCGCAGCGATCCAGCTCAGTCGCTGCTCGGGCGTAGTCACGCAACATCTTCGATCGAAAGACGTACTTGCGATGGTCGCAGTCACGCTTGGGTTCGTATTCCTATTCATCGCGATCGCCGGCGGGCTCAGATCCGTCGAGGTCGGTCTACAGAACACCCAGAAGATCTACATACACAATCCGTGGTTGTGCGCGGTGATCTCGTATGCCGTTGCGCTGATCGGTTTTTCGATCTTTCTGGCGGTAGCGGCGCTGGTATCCGACCCGCCCTGGCCGACCTGGGCCGACGTGCGAAATATGCCGTGGTGGGCGCCATTCGGCGGTCTCGTGGGCGGCGTGGCAGTAGTCGGCATGATCACCGTGGCGAGATACGTCGGTATCGCAACCTTCAACGCGGTCGTCATCACGAGCGAAATGCTGGTCGCGCTCGTGATGGACGATCTCGGCCTGATGGGTTTCGCGGCTCGGGAGGTGACTCCGCCGCGCCTGGTGGCTGCCGGATTGATTACCGGCGCAGTCGTTCTCATGGCTCGCAGCTCCACCAAGCCGGTGTCGGTACCCGAACGCGACGCGATCCTGGAAGAGGCTCTCTGATGGCTACTCTCCTCAGCGAAACCCGCTCGAAGCTGTCCCGATCGATGCTCGCGTTGGTCTTCGCATTCATGCTGCTCGGAGGCGCACTGCGATCGGTCGAGGCAGGCTGTCAGAATTCACTCAAACTCGCCCTGAAGAACGTCTGGCTGTGCGGCGTCATCTCCTACGCGGTCGCCCTTGCCGGTGTCGGCCTCATTCTCGTTGTCACACTGGTGTTTTCGTCACGGCGCTCCTGGCCGACCTGGACCGATGTGAAGCTCATGCCGAAGTGGGCCCCGTTCGGCGGCCTCACCGGCGGCGCGGCGATCTTCGCCATGATCACCGTCGCCTCCAGCGTCGGAGTCAGCACATTCAACGCCGTCATCATCGCCGGGCAGATGTTCGTCGCCGCGGCGATGGACCACTACGGGGTGATGGGTTCCCGCGCCGCGAGATGGACACGCAGCGCTTCATAGCCATCGCGATGATCATCGCCGGGTCCTACCTGATGGCCAAGTACTGACCGAACCCGCCGAACCCGACCACCGCTCATGGGAATACATCCCGCGCCGATGTGGAGACATCGTGCAGCACAGTGACACCCATGGGCGGAGAATTGGATGCCGCATGGCGCGCGGTGCGTGATCTGCTCGGCACAGCGGCCAGGGACCTCACCGATGCGGCCGCGACGATGCCCGCGCGGGCTGCCGACGGCATCACAAAGGGTGTGGCGCGATCCGTCGAGACCGACGCGGCGTCGGCGAGGGCTGTGGCCGAAGCATCGTCCGCTGAGCGTGGCGGGATCGCCACCGGCGCAGCATCTCCCAGATATGTTTGCGGTCGTGACCTGATCGACGAGGCGGACTACAGCGCCTTGCGCCGATCGGGGGGGATCGACTCGCTGGGGACCTCCCCGACCTTCGAGAGAATTCAGCGATTGCAAGGCTTCGACGGCCGCGTCACCAGAGCCACCTCGGATGAGGTCGACTCGGCGGTCGCGTCGGGCGGCACCGAGTTGTTCCGTGGGTTCGAGGAGGAACGCTACCTCGATGCGTTTGTTTCGGGTCCGGTGCGACCCGGTGGCGGTACGACCGGGTCCGGTACCTATGCCTCTCCCCTGGAGCGGATTGCACTCCACTACACCGATCCCGCCCGTACACAGGACCTCGCGACACGGCAGTCGAAAGTGCTGCGGATGGCCCTTCGCCCCGACGCCAAAACGATCACTCTCAGCGCGCTGGAGTCCGACCGGAGCCGCACCCTCGCGCAGGTCAGCCGGGAGCTACGCACGCTGCGCAGTATCGCGAACCCGACGGCGGCCGAATCGGCACGCTACACAGCACTCTTAGATCAGGAGCTGGTCATGGCCGATATCGGCCAGTATGGCGCGTTGCGCGGCTGGGACGCCATCGATGGATCGGCCACGTGGCGGAACAAGGAGTGGTCGGTGCTCAATCCGACCGCCTTGCTAGCCCAGAGGTGAGCTAGTCGCCCGTGGTGCGGGCGGGTTCGACCGCGCTGGCCGAGAGGGGTGGGGCGATGTCCTCGAGTGAGCGGCCTTCGGCGTCCACGGCCAGGCGGTAGGCGATCACGCCGCCCGCGATCATGACCGTCGCGCCGACCAGGTAACCGACGAACAGGCCCAGGGGGTAGGTGCCGTCGCCGATCAGGGCTCCGTAGATGACCGGGCCGAGGGCGCCGAAACACTGTGCGATGGCGAAGAATACGGCGATCGCCTTGGCTCGGACCTCGAGGGGGAAGATCTCGCTGACGGTGAGGTAGGCGGCGCTGGCTCCGGCGGAGGCGAAGAAGAAGATGACGCACCAGCAGATGGTTTGGGTGATGGCGTTCAGGGCGCCGCTGTAGAACAGGCAGGCCGAGAGGGCCAGCAGTGTGCCGGAGCCGATGTAGGTGCCCGCGATCATGACGCGGCGGCCTACGGTGTCGAAGAATCGGCCGATCGTCAAGGGGCCCAGCAGATTTCCGATGGCGAAGGCGATCAGGTAGAGCGGGGTGGCGGCAGAAGGGACGTCGTAGAACTTGCCGAGCACGAGGGTGTAGGTGAAGAAGATCGCGTTGTAGAGGAATGACTGGCTGATCATCAGGCTCGCGCCGAGAATCGCCCGAGAGGGGTAGTCGCGGAACAGGATTCGCGTCAGCGCCCGATAACCGATCTGGTCGGCGGGCTTGACCACCATCGCCTTGGACTCATCCAGCGGTGGCAAATCGACCCCGCAAGCCCGCACCTCGTCCTCGATGGCCCGGATCGATTCCTCAGCGTCGTCGGCTCGGCCCTGCATGATCTGCCAGCGCGGGCTCTCCGGAAGATTGCGCCGCACCAGCACGATCACCAGACCCAGCACCGGGCCGATCAGGAAACCGAGCCGCCAGCCCAGGTCCAGGCTCACGTGATTGAGCAGGATGTACGCGCCCAAGGTGCCCAGAATCGCACCGGCCCAATAGGTTCCGTTCACCGCGATATCCACCCGGCCGCGATACTGCGCCGGAATCAGCTCATCGATGGCGGAATTGATCGCCGCGTACTCGCCACCGATACCCATACCCGCGATGAATCGGGTCAGGTACAGGAACACCAGCCAGCCCGGGCCACTGCCGAGGGTGAAGGCGGTGAGCCCGCTGCCGATCAGGTACACCCCGAGCGTGATGACGAACAACTTGCGTCGCCCCAGCCGATCGGACAGGTTCCCGAATACCAGTGCGCCGACCACCTCCCCGGCGAGGTAGACAGTCGCCAGAAACCCGACTGCCGTCGAAGATAGTTGCAGCGCTTCGGGTTTGGTGAGCGTATCCGCGACCGCGCTGGCGACGGTGATCTCCAGCCCGTCGAGAATCCATGCCACGCCCAGCGCGATGACCATTCGGGTGTGAAACCGCGACCACGGTAACCGATCGATCCGCGCGGGAATCAAGGTCCGCACCCCACCGGCAGCGCCGGTCACTTCCGCCATGACGACTCCTGTGTCCGACCAATGCGGAAGGAACCCTAGCGACGGAACGTCCGGCCCGTCAGCGCTGGGAACGCGATCGGCAGCGCCATACTCGGTCGATCACGTGGATGTGGTTGTCACGGTGCGAGTTCGGCCAGGATGCGAAAGCGGGTTCCCGCACCGGATGCGGTGATGAGCTGAATCTGCGCGCCGTGCGCGGCGAGAATGGCGCTGACGATGGCCAACCCGAGTCCGGAACCTCCTGTGCGGGAGCGGGATTCGTCGGCGCGGTAGAAGCGATCGAAGACGTACGGGGCCTTGTCAGGTGCGATACCCGGTCCGTTGTCACGGATTTCGATGATTGCGAGATCCCCTGACCCGGGCATCGCGGCACCGGCTTGTGCGATGACCTCCGCGGTCGAGGGCGCGGGTCCTCGCGTGATGGTGACGTCGACGGCGGAATCGGCGGGGGTGTGGGTGAGGGAGTTGCCGATCAGGTTGGTCAGGACCTGCCGTAATCGATGCTCGTCACCGTAGGTGTGTACGGGCTCAGTCGGAATGTGTAGCCGCACAACGCGTTCAGGTGCACGAGCGGCCGCATCATGCACGACGTCATTGGCGATGGCGGTCAGGTCGACCTTGGTCATATCCATCGGGCGCTCCTCGTCGAGGCGCGCGAGCAGCAGCAGGTCATCGACGAGCAGGCCCATGCGGACGGCTTCGTCCTCGATGCGGCGCATCATGCGCTCGACCTCGTCGGCAGGTTGCGGGCCGCTGAATCGATACAGTTCGGCGTAGCCGCGAATCGAGGTGAGCGGGGTGCGCAACTCATGCGAGGCGTCGGCGATGAACAGCCGCATTCGCGCCTCGGATTCCTCCAGGCGATGCAGGGCGGACGACAGGCGTTCGACCATGATGTTGAACGCGGAGCCGAGGCGGCCCACTTCGGTATACGAATTGGTTTGCGCTACACGGCGATCCAACTCTCCGGCGGCAATCGCCTGCGCGGTGTGCTCGATGCGGGTCAGCGGACGCAGGCCGACACGGACCAGCCAGGTCGCGACCGCGCCGAGTATCGCCAGCAGGCCGATTCCGGCGGCGATCTCGATGGTGCGGAGCTGACTCAGGGTGGCGTCGTAGGTATCCAGTGACATGCTAACCGCGACGGTGCCGCCATTGGGCTCGAACTGATTCGGCGGTTGATAGGCCGTTCGCACGCGCCACTGAACGCTGCCATCATGGGCGGGGACGGTGACCGCGCGCGTGCCTCGCGCTCGCACGGCGGCGGCATCCATCGCGGGCAGTTCCGGTGGCGATACCGAGCTACCGATCCGAATGGTGGGTTCACCGTTGATATCGAAGAACAACACCCGAAATGGCGAGGGCACCTGATCCTCGGCCGTACTGTCGGCGGGCCGCGGCGGCGGCGGAGGCCGATTGACCGAAGTCATATCGGCCACCACGGTATTCAGCTGTGCGTCGATGCGCGCGAGCTCGGCCCGCTCCAGCATCGAGAGCGTGAGAATCCCGAAGGCAGCCATTCCCACCGCGGTAATGGTCAGCGCCGCCACCAGCACGCGCGTGCGCAGTGTCCACCTGCGGCGCAACCGAATCACGAATTCTCACCGGGCAGACGCAGCGAATACCCCACACCCCGAACCGTATGAATCAAAGCCGGACCGTGCGCGTCGACCTTGCGCCGCAATTGACTGATGAACGTCTCGACCACCCGATCCCCGCGCCCGTCCGCCGAATCCCACACCTGATCCACAATCTGCCGCTTACTGACCACCTTCCCGGCATTGGTCATCAAATAACGCAGCAAATTGAACTCGGTGGCCGACAGCCACAGCCCTTCGCCACCGCGAGTCACGCTGTGCGCGTCCGCATTCAATTCCAGATCGGCGAACCGCAATGTCGCCTCCGCATCCTGCGGTACCACGGTGCGCCGCATGATCGCGTGCAACCGCAACACCACCTCTTCGAGGCTGAACGGTTTGGTGACGTAGTCATCCCCACCCGCGGTCAACCCCTCGATCCGATCCTTGACCGCATCGCGCGCGGTCAAGAACAGCACCGGCACATCATTGCCCGCTCCCCGCAACCGCCGAGCCACGGTGTACCCGTCCATGTCGGGCAGCATTACGTCCAATACGACGATATCCGGCGTCGTCGCCGCCGCTGCGGCCAGCGCTTCCACCCCATTTGCCGCCACGGTCACCGAAAAGCCACTCGCCCGCAACGCGGCCCCGAGCAGATCCCGAATATTCGGTTCATCGTCGACAACGAGAACCCGCATGTTCGAAGACGCCATCCGATCAGCCACGACCCCACAATAAGCCCAGCCCAGCCCCCCATTCCTGGCAGCCGCGCGCGCCACGCTGCTCGAATTCCCAGCCAATCCACAGTGTGCCCCGCGCCGCCCTAGAGGTTTTCCGCGTCGCGGGTCAGTTAGCCGGAGGGTTTGGAGATTCCGGCGGGTGACCGGGCATCGGTTATGCCTCGGGCGGGGCTAGCCGAAGACGACGTTGTCGAGGTCGACCGAGACCATCAGGGGCTCGGGGAGTGCTTCGCCGGTGTCGGTGACCGGATAGACGCGGCGTGTGGTCGGCACGATGATGCCGTTGAAGTCCTTATGGTCGGACGCGTAGTGCGCGGTTGGTCCGGCGCCGGCTATTTCGACGGTGTAGTCGTGGCGGCGTATCAGGCCGCGTTCGTCGTAGTAGAGGGTTTGTTCGGGGCTGTGGGTGGCGACTCGGTCGGGGAACACCACCTTCAAGCGCCGCCAGGTCTGGCCGTTCTCGTTCCAGGGGGCGAGTTCCTCGACGTGGAATCCGTTGGTGGTGAACAGGAATGGCTCGTTGAGGTAGTTCCACATGGCGTAGTTGAGGAAGTAGGCGGTTTGCAGCCGGTCCCATTGGGTGGTCAGGGTGTGACCGGCGAAGGAGGCGCGCGGGTCCGCGCGCTCGGCAACGATATCGCCGGTATCGGTGACGATGGCGATGTGATCGCCGGTGAAGGTGCTGATCAAATCCGCTGCGCCGAAAGGGAACAGCTCGGCTGATTGACGATGCAGTTCGGCGCGGACGGTGATGTCGTCGAGATAACCGTCTTGGCCCTTCAATGGAAACAGTGCGCCGCCGAAGCTCAGATGCGCTGTCACGCTGGTGAATTCGCTCCAGCGCCGCAGTCCGCCCTGGGCCTCGATGACGGTGTCGAGAAGATCGCTCATTGTGCCTCCGATCTCGGGGACGGTCCGGCGCGATATCGGTTGCGCCGCAACCCATCGATGGATGTCATCGTCGACGTTGTCATCGATACGCCGTCGGGTCCTCACCCGGACGAGGTGAAACCGGCGCGCTAGAGCAGCCCGGTCAGCCGGGCGCGGGCGACCGCGGTGCTTCGGGTGTTCGCATCGAGTTTGGTGTAGATGCCGCGCAGGTGGGTCTTGACGGTGTTGATCGAGACGCCGAGGTCGTCGGCGATCTGTGCGGCCGTTCGCCTGGACGGAAGATGTTTGAGGACAATCATTTCCGTCTCGGTGAGGGTGGGCGGAGTGGTGCCGCGCAGCGCGGCCGGATGATGGCGCAGTGTTTCGGCGAAATCGTCCAGCCGACCGAAGCGACCGGCGTAGATATCGAGCAGTCCGATCGACTCGGGGATGTCGAGCCAGGGGGAGACCAGGGTGTCCGCGGCTGAGATCCGCAATGCGGCCTCGAGCGCATCGGCTGTCTTGGTCGGCATGTCGAGCTGGTGCAGGACCCGGGCGTGGTAGAGCCACGCCCACACCGCGGTGAGCGGATAGAGCCGGTGCGGTGCATCCAGCAGCGGCTCGAGCAGTATCCGGGCGGTGCGCGGTTTTCGGGCCGTCTCGGCCAGCATCGCCTGTGCCAGTACTACTTCGGCGGTATCACCGAGCGCGGCCTGGGCGCGGTCGACCAGTTCCCTGGCCGGGCGTACCTCGTTCAAGCGCAGCAGCGTGCCTACGATGCCGGGCAGCTGGATGCCCTGATTGCCTGGCGGCAGCGGATCGCTCTCCAACAGTCGAAGCAGCGTGGAACGAGCCCGATGAGCGGCGGCGTAGTCGTCCGTCGCGACGCGGCTGAGCAGGAATTGGCAGGCGACCAGGGATGGCAGGCCGGTCACCGGTAGCCCGGAGCGCGCGGGTTCCCACCATCGCTCGGCCATATCGGCCAGTGCCCGGACGTCGAACTCCTCGCCCTGAATATGCCTGGTCACCGCGACCGCGAGCCGCATGTGCTCGGTATCGGACACATCGTGCAGATCGTGTGCGAGCGCGTACCGGAGGGCGCGTTCGGCGCGCACCCGCGCGGTTCCGATCGCACCCGCGTACACCGATGCCACCGCCAGCCGCGCCAGCGATCGCATGACCAGGCGATGCCGTCCGGTTCGTTCGGCCAGCGTGATGCCCGATCGCAGCAGGGCTTGCCCGCGTTCGATGCGCCCCCGCAGCAGCAGCGCCCCGGCGGTCTGGATGGCGAGATAGCAGTCGATATCGAGATTGCCGGTGGCGGGCGATTCGACGCGCGCGTCGAGATCGTCGGTTCCGGCGCCGGAGCTGAGGATCACATCGATCGTCACCGCGAACTCGAGCGCATCGAGCCAATGCCCCGGAGCCAGCGACGGCATCGAAACCGGCTGCGCGCGAATCAGATCGAGGTAGGCGAGCGCCTCGCGATCCTCACCCCGGCCGACCGCGTCGATGGCGCGCAATCGCCAGACGAACGGATCATTGGAGATGCCGGGCCCGGCACGATCGAGCTGGTCCAGCAGCCAGGGGCCCGAACCATCGAATACGAGGCCTGGACCGTTGTCGCGCAGGAACTTTCGCAGCGGCTCGGGATCGGACGATGCCAGCAGATACGGCAGGGCGGCGGCGGGCAGGCCCGCCGCGCAGAGCCAGCGCGCGGTACGCAATTCCAGTTCCGCCGTATCGATTTCGCGCTGCGCACGGCTACGCAGATATGCCCGCACCATCGGATGATGGGTGAACCAGAGCTGTCCGTGTTCGAGGTGGCATTCGAGGGGAAACCCGGTGCGCCGCAGGTCATCGAGCGTCTCACGTGTCCGGCCGGGCAGGAGTTCCTCGGCGAGCGCCGCGGAAAACGCCTTGGGAATACTGGTGTGCACCAGGAATTCGACTGTGCGCTCGGGTAGTTCGCGCAGCAGTTCCGTCACGAGGAACTCTGTCAGCGCGTGGCTGTTGGCGAGCATCGTCAGTGCCGCGACCCGGTCCCGAGATCCGGCCGCCACCTCGAGCGCCGCGATCCGGACCAGCGCCGTCCAGCCCCGGGTGAGATCCATCGCGATATCGAGCTCGGGCTCGGTGAGAGTACAGTCGTATCCCGTAAATAATTGCGCCACTTGCGTTCTGGTCAATGCCAGCAGATCGCCGGTGATGCGGTCCAGTCGGCCGTCCAGGTGCAGGTCATGCCAGCGCAGCGGCGGCTCATAGCGTCCGGACAGCACGATTGTCAGCGTCGGCGGAGCATGTGCGATGAGATATTCGAGGGCAGTGAGTAATTGCGGATCGGTGAGCACATGCGCGTCGTCGATCACCAGCACTGCGGCGTTGCCGTGTTCGGCAAGCCCCTTGACGAGGTGCGCGGCGAAGCTGGTCGAGGTGGTGATATTCAGTGGTCCGATACCGAAGATCTCATTCAACGCCGAAGCGACCGCACGGCGACGACCGGGCAGATTTCGGTCGATGGACTCGCTCATGCTCAGCCAGGCGATCCGCGGTTCGGATTCGGTGTGGCGCAGTCGTTTGTCGATCCAGTCCGTCAGGAGCACGGTCTTACCGCTCCCGGCGGGCGCGCTCAGCACGACCACGCGGCCGCCGTGCGGTCCCGGGGTGGTTCGCAACCGATCGAAGAGTTCGGGCCGGGGGAGCGGCTCACAGCCGAGCTCGGGCGGCCGGAATGGTGTGCCGCGACGCACGGTCTTTCCCGGTCGATCGGATGCTCGTGCTGGGGCGGTCATGGATCCTCCTCGCTGAGGTGAAGGCGCTGCCACCATGGGCACCGGTTCCCGGATACAGCGGCCTAGGCGAACGGCCCCGGTGCTCCGACGATAGAAACGGACGGATCAGTCCGTCAACAACCGATTGCTGCGCGATGGCTCACAGCGTCCGCCGACCTGCGGATCTCGCGCGAACCTGTGAACCCGATCGAATGAAATCCTCTCCAACTGCACAAATGGAAGGTCAGTTCGCGATCGTCGGATCCACTGCGGCATAGCGAACGATGAACTCGACGACCGTCTCGCGATACTGCGCCCGGAACCCGGTATCGGCGGGATTGCGCAGAATCTTCCAGGCCGCGCTCAACCCCATCCCGATGACCGCGATGCTCGCCGCATCGATATCGAGATCCGCACGGAAGAAGCCGCGCTCGATGCCGATCCGGTAGTACTCGGCGATCATCGCCGCCGCGATACCGTGCACGAAATCGAGCGTCGCCGCCCCATCGTCGTCGACCGAAGGCAGTTGCCCGAGCAGGAATCCCATCTCCCGATGCTCGGCGGCGATGAGCTCGAACACCCGAGTTGCCATGTCGCTGGCGCGTTCTCGGTACTCGGCCAGGGAATCGATCTGCTCGGGCGCGTTCTCATCGGTGAATACCGACTGCAGCCGTTCCGCGGTTCCCGCCACCACCGCATCGAGAATCTGCCGCTTATCGGAGAAGTGCCGATAGAACGTCCCCTGCCCGACCCCGGCCTGTTCGGCGATGTCCGAAACCCGGGTCGGATGGTAGCCACGTTCGGCGAAAACCGTTGCCGCGGCCTGTACCAGCCCATCGCGCGTCGCGGCGACCCGTTCCTGGGCCCGGGCGGTGGACCTCTCGCGCGGCATGGTCAAACCGTACGAATGGACGGAGCAGTCCGTCAATTTCCTCCGACGCCGTGTCTTGTACCCGATTCGCACGAGCGTGTTCTCCATCACGGTTTCGCCAGGTCGGGGCCATTCCCGCCGGTGCGGATGCCACCCTAAGTTACTGTTCCTTCGATATTTTGAAACTACATAGTTCCACAAAAGAGGGGTGTCTTCGGTGACCCAGCAGGCTCGGGCCATATTCCGCGTGACGGACTCGGACGAAGGCCGGATCGCGCGGTTAGCGGGCTCGATTGCCGATCACCCTCGAGATCACTGTTCCCGAGATACCCGGCGGACCGAATCCCCTTGCGCCGCAGGGCGTGCGGCATGAGATTCGCGCACGCACACCATGCGTTCCTCGCCCAGTGCCGGTACTACGCGGATATCGGCAAGTCCCTGGAATCCGCTGCGCTGGCGGTGATTACGGCCGAGACGGCCCAGTGGAGCCGCTACCCGGCGGTCCGCGCGGAAGCGCTGGCCCAATGTCGCCAAGCTCGACATGACCTGTCGCTCACCGACGCCGCTCTCAACGCCGCCGTGCGCGCCGGAGCCGATCTGACGAGCCGCCAGGTCAGCGTGTTCCATGATGCCGAGAACGCCGCGAGGCGTGAGGTGGCGTCATTGCGGCAGACACTCTCGAGTATCGAGATGGCTTTGCGCACAACCTGATCCCGATTCACGATTTCCACTCGGTGCCCGTGAATGAGCGTCAGCCGGCGCGGACTCTGCTTCGTTTGAGGGTGCGCAGGTCGGTGCGGACATCGATCGAGTGCAGTCCGTCGATGCGGGCGAGTTCGTTGGTCAGGAGGTTGTAGAGGTGTTCGGTATCCCGGGCGGCGATGGTGGCGAAGATGGCGGTGGGTCCGGTTGTGGCGCAGACGTAATGGATTTCGCTCATGCGCGCCAGGGCATGTCCGGCGGCGTCGAGTTTGTCCAGGTCGACCCCTGCCCAGAGCGCGGCCGAGATGCGCAGGCCGAGACGATTCTGATCCACCTCGAGGTCGAAACGCAGGACTCCGGCTTCGGTGAGGTCGATGATCCGTGTCGCCACGCGCGCCGGGGTGAGGTTGGTGACCCGCGCGAGGTGACTGTATGAGGCGCGCGGATCCTCGGCGAGCAGCGCGATCAGCCGCCGATCATCCGCACTGAGGTCGGCGGCGTCGTGGTTCGGGGTATCCCCGTGCCGGTCGATCGCGAATAAGGGATCTGCTGCCTCGGTGAGTCGTTCGCGCTGAGTGGCGTCGAGGGTCCAGCCGAGATCGGGCCAGGTGGTATGCAGCGGGAAGCGGCGCAGCACCTGGCGGGCATCCATCGATTCGACCAGGGAGGTGGAGCGAATGCGGTCGGTGAGCATGAGGTCGTTATCGGCGGCCGTCTGCGGTTGATAGAGGCAGACGACATCGGCGGCGGTCATGCTGACCCAGCTCATATCGTCATGCTGCGCAAGCATTTCGGCGAGCTTGGTACCTTCGGAGCTCGGGGTGATTCGCAAAATCCATTCGTGCTGCCCTAGGGTGCGGTGATCCAAAGTGGCGGTGCATCGCAGGATGCCGTTGCGGACGAGAGTTTGGTATCGGCGTGCTGCGGTCTGTTCGGAGATTCCGGCGACCGTGGCCATGGCGGCGTAAGACATCCTGACATCACAACCGAGCATGTGGATGATCTGGAGTCTTTCGATCGTCTGACTGGAGGGCATGCCGGAAATCTACTCGATTATTGGAGGTTTTAGTAGATTTTCTGCTAGAGCGACGATAACCGCAGGAAGCCGCTACCGACCGGCGGCTTCGACACCCCGCCGCCGTGCATCAACGTCACGATCGTGATTCTGACACTGCCGGTGATCCGGCGCGATTCGGACGCGGGTCTCGGTGTGCTGCAACAGGTTCTGGACATACCGGAAATGTTGTTTGATACGGCGCATTAGATCCGATCATTACGGATCGGACGGGGACCGAGGGCATCGCGCAGGGCCGCTCGGGAGGTCACGCCGAGTTTGGGAAACAGTTGGTAGAGGTGGGTGCTGACGGTTCTGGGGGACAGGAACAGGCGATCGGCGATCTGTTTGTTGGTGAGCCCGGATGCGGCCAGTAGCGCGATCTCTCGCTGCTGCGGGGTGAGGGTGTCGATGAGCTCGGGCACAGCGGCTGGCTGGCCGGTGGCGCGGAGTTCGTTGCGGGCTCGTACTTTCCACGGTTCGGCGGCCAGACGGTCGAAGATGTCCAGGGCGGCGGTGAGGTGGTGGCGGGCCGGGGTGGTGAGCTTCGCGCGGCGCAGGCGCTCACCGTAGGCGAGGTGGATTCGAGCCTGTTGGAAGGGCCATTGTTCGGCGCCGGGCGTCGCCAGGGCCGTCTCGAAACGCGACCGATAGTCCTCGGATGTGGCGATTATGGCCTTGGCTCCGGCGACCACGAGCGCGAGTCTCGGTGAGAGCGAGGCGATATCGGCTTCGGCGAGGTCGTGCACGTGCTGTGCCGCCTCGATGGTGCGGCCGGACCGGACCGCGGCTTCGACCAAATCCTGCAGCACCCACAGCGTGTGCGGAGCGTGGGCCGGGACTGTCCCGGGTCCGCATACTCCGGCGGCGTGCTGGTAGGCCGCCTCGAACTCGCCTGCGCCGACAGCGGCCAGTGATTTCGCATGAGCCGCGTAGTTCAGGATCAATCCGATGCGGTTGGGAGCCGCCCATCCGATCGTGTTGTCCGCCAGTGTTTTCGCGTCGCCGAACGCACCGCGCGCGGCCGCGACGTAGGCCCGGTGCTGGTATAGGAGACCACCGAGCAGCCGGTATCCGTGCCGTTCGGCGAGTTCGAGGCCCTCGGCGGTCAATCGCAGCACCCGATCCCATTCCCCGGTCTGCACCGCCTCATAGCCCAGCAGCACGAAAGCCTCGATCGCGGAAGTGATTGCGCCACCGGCACGCCCGTGCGCGGCGACCTGTTCCAGGGCTGCACGGCACCCAGCCAGGCGATCGACGTACAGGGCAGCGATGGCGACGCGCACGATATAGGCGTGATCGGTTTGCTCACCGATTCCCGCGATCGCGGCGTCCAGGCGGCCCATGGTGGGTAACCCGAGGCGGGACGGCAGCATGAACGTGCTCCCGAGCAGGACCAGGAACTCCGGCGGCGCGGGGTCCAGACGTTCGAGCGCCCCATGGAACGCCTCGGATAGACCTGCGCGAGAACCGAATACGCAGGTGGCCTGTAGCACGTACAGGGCTTCGACCACGGCCGGATCGCCCGCGTCGGACGGATTGTGCGCGCCCTTGATCCCATTGACGAGCAGCTGGTGAATGGTGTCGATATCGCCACCGCTATTGAGCATCACCGACGTGGCGGCCACGACCCCGGCAAGCGAGCCACCCGGTCCGCGCTCGGCGCTCTCGATCATTCGATGCGCCTCGGACAGGTCGCCGGTCACATCCGCGCCCAGGTATGCCGCGACCATGATGCGGCGATCGCGGTCCGAGGTGCGCGGGCTGAGTTCGGCTGCGCGCAAGAGCAATCCGATGGCGCCCACCGGATCACCCCGGCGCTGGGTACGCGCGGCGGTTCGCTCGAGCAGTTCGGCGACCTGCTCATCTGGCTCGACGGTGGCCTGCGACAGATGCCAGGCATGGCGTTCGGAATCCTCCGGAAACCGTTGGGCCAGTTCCCGATGCGCCTGCCGCCGCTGCTCATGGGTGGCCAGTTCCACCACCGCCGCACGGATGAGCGGGTGCCGGAACCGCAGTTCATGTGTGCCGGGATCGACCCGCACAAGTTGCATCTCCTCTGCGGGCGCGAGGTCCGCGCTATCGCAAATCCCCGTCGAAAGCGCCGACGGCAGCGCCGATCCCGCACCGGCGAGCGCCGCCGCGAGCAACTGCTGCCGGGCGCGCGGCGGAAGGTTCGCGATGCGCCGCGTGAACAGCGTGTGCAGGCGGCGCCCGACGCGAGTGACACCGGTGGCGCGATGCGCGCTGTGCGCACCGGGCAATTCCACCAGCGCCAGCGGATTGCCCTGCGATTCGGCGAGGTAGCGATGCCGGCTGCGCGTGGGCAGATCCGGGTAGTGCGCCGTCATCAGGGCCGCGGCGGCCGCATCGTCGAGCGGACCGACGGCGAGTTCATCCAGCCCCTCGGATTCGAACAGACTGTCCTCACCTGCGCGCACCGCGGCGACCAGACCCACACGGGTTTCGCGCAGGCGGCGAGCGACCATGCCCAGCACCAAGGCGCTGGCCCGGTCGATCCAATGCAGATCGTCCACGATCAGCAAGACCGGCCGCCGCACTGCCGCGAAAACGAGCAACGCCCGCACCGCATGTGCCAGAGCGAGCCGATCCGGTGCTGTCCCATCCTCGATCCCGAGCCCGATCGCCAGGGTGCGACGATGCGAAGCGGGCAGTTCCCGCAACTGCTCGTCCAGCGGATAGAGCAATTGATGCAGCGCGGCGAAACTCACGTTGGCCTCGAATTCGACGCCGGCGCCGCGCAATACCCGAACCCCCGACGCGGCGGCCATATCCGCGGTCGCGTCCAGCAATACCGTCTTGCCGATACCGGCCTCACCGACGATCAGCAGCGCGCCGCCGCTGACACTGGAATTCGTTGTGAAGACCTGCAACTGGGCCAGTTCCCGGTCCCGGCCGATCAGTTGCGCCACTACCACGATCACCGATGTTAATCGAGGACATCTTGGCCGTCCGGGGTAACCAGCAGCCTCGGACAATGGCCACCCGCCAAGGGTCTCGGAGGTGCACCCGGTTCGAGGCTTCGGTGAATGGTGAGGACTCCGAGGAAGCGCAGGCGCGAATCTTCCTCGCCGAACTCGAAGGGCACGCGCACGCGCTGATAAGGCGGCGCGGCCAGTGGCGCGACGGGGAGCCGAATCAGGCTATCGAGGCCGAACTCGATCAGATCCGGCAGCAGGTCCGCACCATCCGGCGCAGGTTCCCCCACATACCGCCGCCGGAATTCTGACCTGCCGGATTCGTGCGGTACACACCCGAGGGCCCGCTGGGCCACCGCACATCTCGGTGTGCGGCAGCCCAGCGGATTTCATCTGATCACATGGATCAGACGGCTTCGGCCGCACTGCGGATGATGTCCGCGACGACGGCGGGACGCGATACGTAGACCGCGTGGCTGCCGGGTGTTTCGACCACGGTCGAGCCCATGCGCTCGGCCATGGAAGCCTGTGCGGCGGGCGGGATCATGCGGTCCTCGGTCACGTGCAGGTACCAGGTCGGCTTGGAGCGCCAGGCGGCCTCGTTGATGACGCCGCCCAGGGCCTCCAGGCCCCACGGCACCTGGGAGTCGGCCAGGAACTTGGCGTGCTGTGCGGGCAGATCACCGGCGAAGGCTTCGGCGAACTTGGCGCGGTCCAGGAACAGGTAGCCGTCCACCGGGGGCAGGATCGGGGGCTGCGGGCCGTCCTGCGGGAAGGTGCCCAGCAGGGCGTTCACCGATTCGCCCTTATCGGGGGCGAACGCGGTGATGTACACCAGGGCTGCCACCTTCTCGTGGGTGCCGGCCGCGGTGATGACTGCGCCGCCGTAGGAATGCCCGACGAGTACGACCGGGCCGTCGATACCGTCGAGAATTTGGCGGGTGGTCGCCGCGTCGTCATCGAGCGACTTGGTCGGGTTCTGCACGACCCGCACGTCGAATCCGTCGCGGGTCAGCTCGTCATAGACGCCACGCCATCCAGCCCCGTCCACGAACCCGCCGTGAACCAGCACGACAGTCTTGTCCTGCGCAGTCATCTGAAGTCTCCTCGATCAATGAAATGCTGTTCTGCACAGTCGAATCTAGGAAGGTGACGCGGCCGTGGCATCCGTCATTTGACGTAGATCGGGGTCGTGATCACTGTCGGTTCGGCTCGGCCGCCGGGTGAAAGCTGAGATCCGGTCGTAGCCGGTGGTGACGATCAGGCCGATGACGACACCGAGCAGCGCTCCGACACCGACGTGGATCCAGGCCGCGCGCAGTCCCGACAGGGGAACCGAGTGGAGATAGAGGATCGAGCGCAACCCGGACACGATCGGTTGCATCGGTTCGAAATTCGCGATCACGCGGAAGAACGCGGGGGTCGCTTCGACGGGAATCGTGCCCGCCGAGGAGGTCATGGCCAGGGCGATGAAGAAGAACATATTGACCAGCGGAGCGAGCGATCCGAAGATCGCGAAGACCGTGAGGGCGCTGAGAGCGACGGCGGCAATTGTGCTGGTGGAGAACAGGTACAGCTGCCGGGGGGAGGCGACCGGCATGTGCAGCACTTTGGTTGCCATCAACTGAATCAGTCCGGCGCTCAAGGGTGCCGCGATCAGTGCCACACACCATTTGACGACGAGCATATGCAGTCGGGACAGGTGGGTGTACCGGCGACGTTGCACCTTCGGTCCCAGCTCGCTCGGCTGAAAACCGCTGGCGGAGTCCACAATCGGATGAATGACCGAGGCGCCGATGAAGCCGAGCAGAACCAGCACGACGGCGTAGTAGAAGACGCTGGTCCCGAATCCGGTACGCGCGGGTAGCGGTGTCAGCGGTGCGGTCGCGATTGTGAACGGGGTGGCCAGCGCGGTAGCGGTGGCGACGCTGATCGGCGCTTCGTACGTCGGCTCCACCATGCCCAGGTACGTGTTCACCGACGCGACCACCGGCGTGAGATAGCCGGTGAACAAACCGGTACTCATCGTCGCGGCGGCCGGATTGGTGTCGAGGTGGACCACCGCGTGAGTGGGCGGACCCGGCGCGCCGCTCACGAGCCGGGCGGTCTCGGCGTTGAAATCGGCGGGTATGCGAACGGCTCCGAAGATCTTGCCGCCCTGCATCTGCTCCCGTTCCTCCGCGGGAGTCATCGGAATGAGCTCGATGGCCGTGTGGTCCACACCCTGGGTGATGGCCGCGCGGACCTTCTCGGCGGCGTCGAAACCGGCCGTGGTCTGTGGTTCTACCACCATGGCGACCGGCAGGTCACGCAGATTCGCGGACGGGTCGAGAGTCCCGCCGAGGTAGATCGCGGGCAGCGCCAGCGCCAGCAGCAGCATGACGAACAGCGGCGGGAGCCAGGTCGCGGGGTGACGGCCGAAGTCACGGGCGACCCGCATCGGGTTGGGGCTCATGCGGGGGAGGAGGTCGGTGCGGTCGAATCGCGCTGCGCGTCGATGCGACGACCGATCTCATCCCACGACAGCCGCATGTCATCCGCCGGTGCGGTGAAGAATACGAATGTGGCGTCCCGCATGACCTTTCGCTTGCGCGCGACGGTCGAGCGATGCGGTTCGGTGCGCGCGTAGGAGTAGATCGCGGATTTGTCGTCCCAGGCCGAGTAGGTCCAGAAGACGCCTTTGAACATCTCGGCCTTCAGGGCCACGCCCAGTACGCCCGGTGAGCGGCGGGCCTGCCACCACAGTGCGAGTGAGGACAGCAGGAAGCCGGGCGCATTGCGCAGCGACTTGACCTCCAGGCGCGAGGCCATGCACTGCACCTCGGGGGTGCCGGGCGTGCCGATGGTCGACCACGGAAGCGTTGGCATTGACTGCTCTTTCGATCGGGCGGGCGGCGAACGCCCCCTCGGCGGTCGTCGATGATCTCAGCCTCGGTTCGCGGCGGGAATTGATCAACGGGGAAATGCGTATGATGCGATAAGCCGCCGTGATCGATAGGAAAACCGCATGGACCTGCGCGATTTGGATTTGCGCGATATCGAGATCTTTCTGACGCTGTCGGCGGAGCTGCATTTCGGCCGGACCGCGGAGCGATTGCATGTTTCGCAGGCCCGGGTCAGTCAGGTGATCGGGAAATTGGAGCGCCGTATCGGCGGCAAACTCTTCGAACGGTCAAGTCGCACAGTGAGATTGACCCCGATCGGGGTGCGGCTGCGGGACGATCTGCAAACCAATTATCGGGATCTGCGCGCGAGTCTGGGGCGGGCGTCGCGGGCGACTCGCTACGGCGATGCGGGCATTCTGCGGCTGGGGCTCACCAGCAGTGATCTCGAACAGGTGCGGCCGCTGCTGGACGCCTTCCAGTCGAAGTACCCCGATTGTCAGGTGCATCTCGAGCATATTCATTTCGGCAATCCCTTCGGCGCGCTGCGTGGGGACGAGATCGACGCATTGGTGAGCTGGCTGCCTATTCACGAGCCCGATCTGGTGGTGGGTCCAACGCTCTACGAGGAGCCGTTCGTACTGCTCGTCGGCGCGGATCATCCACTGGCACAGCGGGAATCGGCGTCCTACGAGGATCTGGCCGATTACGGCGTCTTCGGTGTGCCGCCATCGGACACGACGCCCCCTGATTACTGGGCCGCGGCGGCCGTCCCGTTCTTCACCCCCAGCGGCCGGCCCATCGCCCGCACCGCGCACGCCGCCAACTTCCAGGACTTGATCCTGCTGGTGGCGGCGGGTAAGGCGATCACCCCGGTACATGGGCACGCCGCCCGGTATTACGGCAGACCCGATGTCGCCTACATTCCGATGCCCGATGTTCCGCCCGCACGCTGGGCGCTGGTCTGGCGGCGATCCGGCGAAACCGATCTCGTCAGGGATCTGGCCGAGGTGTTCGCCACCGGTTATGTCCCCGATTCCGATGGTGATCCGATCGGGGCGCCGAACTAGGCCCGGCTACTTAACCTCCGCGAGCCAGTGCGCGATCTGTTCGCACACCCACAGCGGGTCATCGAGTGGCAGGTCATGGCCCGCATCGGGATGCAGCGCCAAGCTCGCACCGAAGCGGGCGGCGATTCGTTCCGACATGTGATAGTCCGCCAGTCGATCGCCCTTGGACGCAAGTACCAACAGCGGCAACGAGATTCGCGCGGGCAACCGGAACGTTGCAGCGGCGGCCACCTGCGCCAGCGCACTCGCGTTGAGCGGTGCGGCTTCCCGCTGATACTGCGCCCAGGTCAGTGCAAGGTCAGCCAACTCCGCTTTCGGTCGATTACTGGACACCGCCAGCGCTGCGGCCTCATGCGCCTCCAGGGACCGGAACTGCTTACCCGCCACCAGCGACACCAGCCCGGTCTTCATCTGATGTGGCCGGAATACCGCTGGTGCTCCGGTATTCACCACCACGCAGCGCTGAAAATCCTCCGGATATCGCTCCACCCAATTAAGGGCCATCATGCCGCCGAGGGAGATCCCCAGCAGCGACCACTCCTGGCCTCCGCGTTCGAACCGTCCTCGAATATCGTCGGTGATGGCCGACATGTTCCGCGGCGAGACGCGGCCATTCTGCGTCCCGAAACCTGGTGGATCGATCGTCACGACGCGCACCCCCAACCGTGCCGCCAACTCCTCGTCGAACCCGCCCCAATGCCGCTGATCCCGTGTAAGCCCCCGTAGCAGCAACCAATTCGTCATCGAATCCCTCTCCTCGCACCGCCATTTCGCGCAATCGTCCAGCCGCGCACGGATACGGTCAATGCCCCGAGCTGCCATTTCCCGCAGATCTGGGAAATTGCCCGGCCCTACGACATCGATGCAGGCAATCTGCCCAAACCTGCAGCTCGCGGCGGATATTCGAAGTCACTTCGGGGCGACGAGTTCCAGCGCGATGTTGTCCGGATCCCGGAACTCGAGGATATAGCTGACGCCGATGTCCTTGATGTCCTCGTGCGCCACACCGCAGGCGTCCAGATGCGCTGCGGCGGCCTCAAGTTCAGCCAGTGACCCGAGCGAGAACGCGAGGTGGTCCAGCCCGACGCGATTCTCGTCGAAGCGATCGGACGCCACCGGCCGCAGCCCGATCAATCCGTGTTGCATGCGGTAGATCACCCCGCCATCGAGAAAGCTCAGCCGCTGCCGCAGTTCCGCATCGGCGTCATCGGGAACCTCCAGCGCCACCGGCCATTCGAAGACTTTCTCGTAGAAGTCCCGCGATCGGTCGATATCGGACACCGTCAGCCGCAGGTGCGCGATGGATTCCGCAGAGATAGCCATGCGACCGATGTTTGCACACCATCGCCCTACCCGCCGGTTCGAGCCCGCGGGCCTGGACGGGGTGTGACGGAGGGGTTCGGGGCTCCGTCACACCCGCGATGAGATCGCGGCATCGTTGCCGCAAGATACCCTTGTCAACCTCGAATCTGCTTGTCGATCAAAGAGATTGGGTTCAAGCCGGGTGGCTGGTCACGTTGGGCTGAATCGTTCCGCCGTGCGCGAACACGATGGGGGCTATCAGCCCGCACGAGCCCTTGACGTTCTCGGGTGTGAACGTGACCAACGACTGAAATGCGCTGCCCCTGTTCACTTGCCAGCTCAGGGGGCTTGCCTGAGTGAGGGTGTATGAGCAGCTCGACGCGTTGACGGTGAGGCTGAGTGTGCCCACCGGCAGCGTTCCGGATACCGTCTCGCCGCCGGTCACGGTGAGTGTGGCCGGATGGACGGTGGCGGTGACCGTCGCGGATGCTCCGGACGGCAAGGTGCACTGTGAGAACGTGTACCCGGAGAAGGTTCCGATCGCGCCCGCGGAATTGGTCACGTTGGGCATCGATCCACTGAATGATGCTGTAGCGCAGGACAGTACGTCTGCATACCCGGCATTCTTGAACACCGGGTGGGGGCTTGAGCCGGTGAACGCACCGCCCGGTGCGGTACTGCCGGTGACGTTGTACAAGTAGGTGGTCGCGGCTGCCGGTGTGGTTCCGGCCGCCACCATTCCGGCGGTGGCGAGCGCGACGGCGGCGACTGAATAGGTGCTACGGAATCGGCGCAGGTGAGAACGCACGATGTCTCCTAGGGTTCGAAATATTCAACGAACCCAACGGTAGTGTCGCACAACACATTTCGATGGTGGCGAATCCCGCCACGATGGGGACCTGCGACGCCAAGCGGGGTTGCCGCTCGGCGCCGACAGCGAGTTATCAGTTGGAAGTCTCGAAGAGCTGTTCGCTGGGCGGCCCGGCCAGCAACTCGGCTCCCGCCTCGAAGGCCTCCCGCATGTGCGAGCTGACCAGATGCGCCTCGAATGCCGCACGGCTATCCCAGGTTTCGACGACTACCCAGCTCCCGAGCTCGGTCGGATGCTGATAGGGCTGGTAGTTCAGGCAGCCGGGCTCGGCCAGCGAAGGCTCGATCAGCGAGAGCGCCTGCGCGCGCACCAGCTCTTCCTTCCCCGGGCGAGCCTGCAACGTGGATACGGCGGTGACAGTCATGGGTGGGGTCAACCCGCCACAGCCGGAATCTCTTCCCGCCCCGGCTATCCCCGGCCGAGGTCGGCGAGAGTCCCGAGTTCGCCGGAGACCAGCTCGCCGAGCGTGGCGAAGAACGCCGCGATTCCGGGCAGATTCGGTCCTTTGGCCCGGGACGCCTGGAAGTCGGCCTCGGTCTGCCACTCGACGATGTCGAGCCATTGATCATCGGGGAGCCGAACGAGCCGTGCGCCGAGAAATCCCGCCCGGTCGGCTTGAAAATCGGCCAGCATGGCCGGACGAGCCGCCAGCATGGCATCGGTGTTCGCCGGGTCCACCCGGAATCGAGTCAGCTCCACTGCGTGCATCGCGTTCACTCCAATCGATCAGCGGTATCTACCCGCCGGCGCGTCCGGCGGATGTCAGACCACATATTCTTGTCCGATCCGCCCTTCAGAGGCGAACCGGTCCGCCCGGTGGTGGTGCCGTACGCCGAGGAGCCTCGCGGAGGACGGTTCAGTGGATCAGGGCACCGACTTTCTCAACCCGGTCCGCCAGCGGAACCGTCAACTCGAGCACCGGGATATCCCCGACCAGGTCGAGTTGGTCGGTGTAGACCAACTCCAGCAACGCATCGTTCATCGTGCGACGGAGGCCCAGCATTTCCGCCGCGGGCAGCATCCGCTCGGTCTCGGCGGTAATCGGCACGATCACCAGCAAATCCAGTGTGGCCAAGGCACTTCGAATCGCCGTGGCATCGATATCGGCCTCGATATCGACACCGCTCGCCGACAGATACGCCAGAAAATCCAGCGGCGTCCGATCGAAAACGGACCCATCGGGCTCCGAGTTCAGCAGCTGCACCGAGTACTCCAGTTGAGCCCGGTAATCCGAACGCGAGGGCGGAAACTCGAAGTCGTAACCGTCCTCCTCGAGCAGCACATACGGTTCCTCCACCGGCGTGAGATCCCCGAAGCGAGAACACAACTCCCGCACCAGCGTCGTCTTCCCGGTCCCGTGTGGCCCGGACACCCCGATACGCATTCGACTCCCTCGATTCGACCTGTCGGGCAGGTTCGGATGGTTCGCGCAGACGTCAACGGCCCGAGTTGCCTCGGGCCGTTGATTTCCGGACTATAGCGCTCCACCGCTAGCTCACCGAGGCGGCCAGCCGATCGGCATAGGGGGCGACGAACTTGCCGACGATCGGCATCTCCGCACGAACACCGCCGGTCTTATTCGCCTGCACCATCGACATGATCCAGACGACGAGGGTGAGAAGCGAGAGGACGAGGCTGACGAGGGAGAAGATGATGCCGATGGCCCCCAGCAGGGACCCGATGATGCTCAGGGCGATATTGGCCACCGAGACCGCGCCGAAGAAGACGATGGACTGTGCGGCATGGAATTTGACGTCGGAGTCGTTCTTGCCGATAAAGAGGAAGATGACTCCGGTGACCCAGCCCAATGCGTAGGACAGGATAGCGCTGGTCTTCTTGTCCAAGCCGGTGGACTGGGGCTGGTTTGCGGGGGGCTGTGAATATGTCATGGGATTAGTAAATGCGGGGTGCTCCACCTACCGATCCCAACTTTCGCCATGAACCGCAGGTCACGGACTTACGAGTGGGTGCGGCCGGATGGTCACGGATGGTTGTAGGCGGCATCGATTCCGCGAGTTGCGATCTCGATGGTCACGTCCAGCCCGATCTCGTAGATGATGACGCCGATCACGAGTGCCCACACGAAGTTCCGGCCACGCGTCACCGCTCGCCGACCGAGAAAATTGCAGGTCATCCCGGCGATGAGCCACCCTGCCCACAGACTCGCAAGTGCCGGTACCGATTTCGACGCACCCGTGGTCATCCGATGCCAGTCGCCGCCGCCGAAGATATTGGCCGAGTAGCTGGACATCACCGTCAGGGATAGGTCCGCGGTAAGCAGCGTGACCAGCAGGCCGAGGACTATCGAGGACACCGCGAAGGTGTTGGCGCGGGCGCGCTTGCGGTCGATCTGCTCGTAGTCGGCAGTCATATTCCGCAACCCCTGACCTGCACCAGGACGAGGAGGTTTCCAGCGCTGCGAGCAGCGGCCAGTTTCGCACGCATTTGCTCCCTGTTCGCGGTATACGCCAGCGGGCTGGGGTTGAAGTACACCGACGCACTGCAGCGATCAGGGCGCGACCCGGTCGCGGTCCGGATGTCCTCGACCGCGTCGGCTCGAACGCGATCAACCACGTGCAATGGAATCGTAGGCACCGACACCTCCGCCACCGGATCCGGATACGGTAGCGGCCCAGCGAAATACGCCAGACCATCGGGCAGATCGTCACCAGGTGACACAGCGATGACGCCGATTCTCTCGAACCCGGCGACAGTCACCTCTCCGGCGATCCGCACCGACTCCACCGGCCGCTCCTGCCACTGGTGAAATCGATGTATCCCGAACAGCGGAAGCCCCACCAACGCCGCAACCGCAACCGCACCCAGACTTACTTGCATCGCACGGCCACGAACCCGCTGAGTATCCATCATTGATCCCCTCCCGATCGCCGACAGTACCTTCGGATTCTGCGCACGAGGTACTTGCAAGCCCCGCGCCGGTCCAGTGGGCCCGTTCCCAAATGTGGTCGACACGGAGTGGACCGATCGGTTTGAATCGGGGGATGATGCGGATCCCGTTCGAGTTGGCACCGGTTGGCGAGGTGCATCCGTGGGGTGAGGAGCGGCGGCTGCATTGGTTCAACCTCACGCAGGGGTGGTATGGGCTCGAGGTTGATGACGTCGAATTGCTTACCTATACCGAGGAGAGTCAGGCGCTGACCTGCGGTGCGGATTCGACGGTGCCGCGGTGCGTGGACTACTTCGTGGTGCGGTTCTGGGAGGACCTGCTTGCGGCCATACCCTCGGTGCTGGAGCCGGTGCCGGGGGATCTGGTGGAGTTCTTCAGCACAGACAGCGGCGGATGGGCCGATATCGGATCCTTGGACGCCGATCTGATCGATGCCGCCTATGAGGAGCATCGGCTGCGCGGAGTCGACACCGGATATCTGCAGTACGGTCCGCATTTTCAGTTCTGTCGCACCATCGAGCCCGAGGACCGGATCATCGTGTCGTGGCTGTTTCCGATCGACCCGGACGGCGTAATCGCCTTCACTGCAACACCATCGGGGCGTACCACAGTTACAACCGATGAATTCATCTCTGCTGTCATAGATTTCGACGCTCAATTGATGAAATCCATGCAGGACCGCGTGGATCAGTTGGTCGCCACCGGCGCCCCAGCTGGAATGACGCTCGATGTCGCGAACTTGACCTGGCAACAGGCGACACGCCGAAACGCACTGTCGGAAAAGCTTGCACTAGAAGCCAATACGAACTGGGACGCCGTGCGGGCCGGTGCGGCGATCCTGGCACCCGCTCGTCCGAGACGGTGATCCGGCCGCAGCGATTTGCCGCAGGCGGTTGATCAAGCCCTACGCAAGGAGCGACCGATGAGGACTTTCAGGGCGAGGGAGAAAACCGGGTTGGTGAGCAGGGCCAGTGGGGCGAGGCGGATGGTGGGGAAGCCGGTGGGGGCTGCGGCGATGGTGTAGGTGACGGCGCTGCGGGTGGGGGAGAGGTCTTCGATGGTGAGGCGTTCGGCTATGGCTCGCATGCCGGGGACGGGGAGTTCGCCTATGAAGAAGGCCATTTCGCGGTTGGGGTCGGTGCGGGTGACGAATTCGTTGCTCAGGAGCAGGGGGCCGAGGGTGAGGCGGCGGCGGGAGCCGGGGCCGTGTGGGGCGGGGGTTTCCCAGCGAGCGGTGACGGCGGGGAGCCAGTCGAAGGTTTCCACCTCTTGCCAGAGGCGGGTGGCGGGGACGTCGAATTCGGCTCTGCCGCGCACGATTATGGGTGCGCGTTCGTAGAAGTCCGAGGACGGTTCGACGATTTCGGGGTGAAAGACCATGGGGTGGAGCCCTTTCGGGTGAGGTCAGGTTTCCGGAGTGGTGATCAGGCGATGGAAAGCCTCGACCACCTGATCGTGGTAGGTGCGCATGACGGTCTCGACCAGGGACAGGTCGGGTAGATCGATGGCATCGCCGGTGATCTGGAGTTCCTGGAGGGTGCGGCCGATCACGACATGCGCTGCGGGTTCGAGGGGTTCGTAGAACGCCTGGGCCGCTTCGGGCATGGTGATCAGGAGTTCGCCGACGGTATTGAACAGGCTCAGGCTGCCGATACTGCCCAGGGCCGCGAAGGTGCAGCGCAGCATGTGCAGTTCGGCCGCCATGATGTCGGTCAGGGTGGCCTGCGGGTCGTCTACGAGCATCTCCATGCGGTCCAGCGCCTGGGTGGCGGGGGAGATGTCGTAGTGGCGCGGGTTTTCGACGAACGCGTGTACCGCCTGCATGACGAGTATGTGGTCGACGTCGATGATGTCGGCGAACAGGCGCGAGGCCTGCTCCGGAATGCGGTGGGCAAATCGGAACAGATAGCGCCAGGTATCGATGCCGCCGTAGAGGTGGATATCGCGCACGATGTAGCCGAGACCGCGCCGGGGTTCGGCGAAGCCGAGGGCGGCGAGTCTGCCCAGAGCGCTATTGGCGGTAGGCGCGCTGGCGGAGAATTCCACGGCCAGTTGGCGAACCGAGGGGAGTAGTTCGCCGGGCCGGTAGATCCCCGCGGCGATGCGGTAGGCGAGTTGATCGGTGATCTCGTCCACGATCGTCGGCCGCGCCTGAGTGGCTCGAACCCCCTGCGGGGAAGGGCTTTTCGAGCGCGGCGCGACCGGATGCACAGTGTTCCCGCTCGTCCGGCCGCGCACTGGCATGGCGGTGTTCCCCCGGCCGCTATGCGCCCGCGACAAGGCGGGTCGGTTTGGCGGGAACATCCGCCTGCGGCGTCTCGTAGCTGTAATCGTCGAGCGGGAACCTGCGGTGCCCGCGGCTGGCCTCGAAGAAACCCGACGGACGCACATAGGTGCTGTCCCCCTGCGAGTTTCGGTAGTACGTCGGGGTGTGCGCATTGAGCTCGTTGAAGTAGAAGCGGATCGGCTCCGCACGCCGGAAGATCTCGGCGTGATAGGCGTCGAGCGCTTCCTTGCGCACCTCAACGACTTTCGCGCGCCGCCGCAGTCCTTCCTTGATGGCCCGCACCGCGTGATCGGCGGTCATCTCCACGAAGGAATGCCAGCCCGATCCGGTCCACGAGTACGGCCCGACCAGCGTCCAGCGATTGGGCAGCCCGGGCACCGACACACTCTCGTACGCCTGCATGCCGTTCTCGGTCCAGAACTTGCCGAGGTCGAATCCATCGCGGCCCACTATGGTTCCGGGCCGATAGGTCTCGGGATCGGAGAACACCTCGTAGCCCGTCGCCAGCACGATCATGTCGAACTCGTGCTCGACGCCGTCGCGAGTCTTGATACCGGTGGCGGTGATCTCCTCGATCGGTTCGGTCACCAGATCGACATTGTCGCGGTTGTACGCCTTGAGATATCCATTGGACATGGTGGGCCGCTTGGCAAGCGGGCCGAAATCCGGCGTCAGCTGCGCGCGGGTCTGCGGATCCTTGACCACCAACCGCAGGAATCGCTGATAGGCCGCGATGGTGGAACGGTCGAACCAGGTCATGGCCGTCTTGGCGGTGTCGGTCGGCACCGCGATAGCACCGCGCAGCACCAGATCCACCACCACCAGTACGACTCCGTGCAGCGCCGCCTGCAATCCGGGCACCGCGAGCAGGCGCTGCCCGATGCGCGGCATCGTGAAATCGGGTTTGGGCAGCGACCACACCGGGGTGCGCTGGAAGACGGTCAACTCGGCCACCTCGGGCGCGATCGCCGGAATGATCTGCACCGCACTGGCTCCGGTGCCGATGATCCCGACCCGCTTACCGCGATGATCCCAGCTGTGGTCCCAGCTCGACGGCCGCTGATACTTGCCCTGGAAGTTCAACCGGCCCGGGATGCCCGCCTCTTCCTTGGGTCGCACGAACGCACCGACAGCGCTGATCAGGAACCGCGCGGAAATGATCTCCCCGGAGTCGGTGATCAGTTTCCAGTAGTTGTGGGCGTCGTCCCATTCCTCGCGGGCGACATTGGTGTTGAAGCGCAGATGCTCATAGAGCCCGAATCGCCGCGCGACCTCCTGGTGATACTTCTCCACCTCCGCGCCGTAGGGGAACACCCGGCTCCAGTCCGCGTTGCGAGCGAACGAGAATTGATAGGCGACCGCCGGAATATCCACGCCCAGACCGGGATAGGTGTTCTCATGCCAGCTGCCGCCGACATCATCGGCGCGCTCGATGACGACGAAATCGCGCAGTCCGGCCTGCTTGAGTTTCACCGCCGCGGCGAGCCCACCGGGGCCCGCGCCGATGACGGCGATCTGGAAATCGGGTTCGGTCTTGGGAGCCGGTCTCGCCTGACGGCCTTTGGCTTTGGATGCGGGCATCTCGAATGTCCTTCTGGTGCGGAGGGTGTCAGCGACGAACGGCCACGGTGAGCATGTCGGGCCACGGACGGCTGTAGAAGGGCCGCCGCACCGGATGCTGTTCGACCAGTTCGAATCCGGCGATGGTGATCAGATCGACCATCTGCTGCGGCGAGGGCGCGGCGGCCGGACTGAACCGGGTGCCGGTGAGCCGTTGCGCGGGCGCGGCCCACCGGGCGCGCAGGTTGATCGCGTTGATGGCGAGCAGCCCGCCGGGTTTGAGCACCCGATGGAACTCCGCCAGGGCGAGCGGCTGATTGAAGAAGTGGAACGCGGTGGTGGTGATGACCGCGTCCACCGATGCATCGGCCAGGCCGAGCTGTTCGGCGGGCTCATTGCGCCACTGCACCAGCTGGCTGCGCTCGCGGGCGCGGGCCAGCATGCCGGGTGACATATCGATCCCGTACACGGCGTCCGGCCGCAGTTCCTCGGCGATGCGTGCAGTGAGAATGCCGGTCCCGCAACCGATATCGACGATATGGCGGGAGCCCTGCCGCCGCAGCAGGTCGAGGATCTCATCCTGCGGCGGTTGGTAGACGACCCGTTGCAGGGTGCGCTGGTCGTAGGCGCGCGAAGCCACGGAGAAGAAGGCGGCGATGGTGCGATTGAGCCCGCGCCGCGAGTCCAGCGCCACCGAACTCGCGAGTGGAGCGGTGGAATCAGCCGGGATGGATGCGTTCACAGTGAGTTCTCCTGGTCGGCGACGATGGTCGCGGTGGTCCGGCGGGGCGCATTGCTCAATCCGCGTCGCCCGGGCACCGCGCGCAGCAGCTTCCCGGCGCCGTCGGAGTCGGCCAGGCCGCGTCCGAGTTTCTCGATTTCGGGTCCGGTGGCGACCCGCATGATGGCCCGATGCGCGGTGGGCGAGAGCCGGGACAGGCCATAGGAAAGCCACGCCTCGGCCCGAATCGGCTTGATCGCCTGATTGCGCTTGATGGCCGAGACGATATGCCGCCCCGCCTTGTCCGGATCCATGGCCACCAGCGCCATACCGCGCGCCACGGCCTCCTTGACCACATCGGCCTGGCCATCGGAAATCGTTGCCATTTCCGCGGTTTCAGCGAGATTCGTGGCGATCAAGCCGGGGCACACCGCGGTGACCCCGATCCCGTACTGCGCGAACTCCGCGCGCACGCAATCGCTGAAATGCTTCACCGCCGCCTTGGATACGCAGTACGGCGTCCCCAGCCGATACGGTGCGAACGCGCCCATCGAGGCGATATTCACCAGATGCCCGCCCCGGCCGTGCTCGACCATGCGCTCACCGAAGATGCGGCAGCCGTGGATCATCGCCATGGTGTTCACGGCCATAATGCGTTCGAAGTCCGCGAGCGGGACATCCAGAATCGGCCCGCCCACCAGAATGCCCGCATTGTTGACCACTACGGTCGGAACCCCGTGCTCGGCCGATACGGTGTCGGCGAACGCCTCCAGCGCCTCGGTATCGGAGACATCGATCCGATACGCCGTGGCCTGCCCCCCATTGGCCCGAATCCCCGCGACGGTCTGCTCCGCACCCGCGATATCCAGATCCGCCACAATGACTTTCGCGCCCTCGGCCGCGAGCGCATTGGCGGTGCCCCGCCCGATCCCGCTGCCCGCCCCGGTGACGACGGCTACCGCCGATCGCAGATTCCTCATGATGTCCTCCCGGTGGTCAGGGCATCGCCCGCCACTGAATCCATTTCCGCATAACCCGTTTCAGCCGGATTGCCGACATCCTTCGATCCGATCCTGGACACCAGCGCGGCCGCCCGTGCGGTGGCGTCCGGCCGGTCCAGGAACGCGCGCCCGAGTCGTTCCAACTCCGGCCCCATGGCGGTGCGAACCACTCCGCGCCACAGCCCCGGAGCCAAACGCCCCGCCGCCTGGAAGACATAGGCTTCCGGCCGGATCGGCCGCACCGGCAGATTCCGGCGCATGGCGTCCACGACAATGCGCCCGGCCTTGTCCGGATGCATGCCGAGCTGGGCCATGACCCGCCGCGTCGCGACCTTGCCGATATCGGCCTGCTCGGTATTGATACTCGACACCGTGGCCGTATCGGCGAGATTGGTGGCGATCAGCCCGGGGCAGATGGTGGTGACGCCGATCCGATGTTGAGCGAACTCCGCACGCAGGCAATCCCCGAAATGCTTCACCGCGTACTTGCCCACGCTGTATCCGCTGGTGAATCGGGCCGGTCCGAAGGCGGCCAGCGAAGCCACATTCGCGAGCTGCCCGCCGCGGCCGCGCTCGACCATCTGCGCGCCGAAGATCCTGCAGCCGTGGATCATCGCCATCATGTTGATGTCGATAATGCGCTGGAAGTCCGAGTCGGGGGTGTCCAGGAACGGTCCGCCGACGAAGATGCCCGCATTGTTGAGCACCGCATCGGGCACCCCGTGCTCGGCCGCTACGCGCGCACCGAAATCCTCGAGCGCCGGGGTATCGGAGACATCGACGGTGTAGGCCACCGCCGCGCCACCGGCGGCCTCGATGATCGCCACCGTCTCGGCGGCGTGTTCGGGATTGATGTCGGCGACAACGACTTTCGCTCCGAGAGCGGCGAAGGCTTTGGCGGTGCCACGCCCGATACCGCTGCCCGCCCCGGTGACCACGGCGAGTTCGGGATAGAAGGGTTTGCTCATACCGCACCGCCGACCTTGGTGTTCAGCGAACCGTCGGCGGTGTCGACACCGTGGCCCGCCCGGAACGGAAGACGCTCCACGAGTTGGCCTGCGCGTGCGATGGCTTGCGGTCCGGCGACGGTATCGCGGAGCTTGCGGATATCGCGCCGTCCTGCCTGGGTCATGGCGAAGCGCACCAGGCCGGGGGCGAAACGCGTTAGCTGGCGGGCGATTCGGGCCTCGGGGCGGATCGGTTCGACGGCGATATTGCGGCGGATGGCATTGACGATGCTCTGGCCCGCCTTGTCCGGATGCTGTCCGAGCAGTGCCTGTCCCTTGAGCATGAGCGTGCGGGTCAGCTCGGACTGTTCGGCGTCGAGGATGCCGTCGGCCTTCATGCTGTTGGACAGATTGGTGGCGATCAGACCGGGGCAGATGGCGGTGACGCCGATATCGTGCGCGGCGAATTCGGCGCGGATGCAATCGCTGAAATGCTTCACCGCGTACTTGCTGATGCTGTACGGCCCGGTATAGGGCGCGGCGGCGAATGCGGCCATCGAGGAGATGTTGACCAGGTGGCCGCCGCGTCCGCGCTCAACCATTTGCGCGCCGAAGACGCGGCAGCCGTGGATCATCGCCATCAGGTTGATATCGGTGATGCGCTCGAAGTCCCGCAGCGGCACATCGATCAGCGGTCCGCCCACCAGGATGCCCGCATTGTTGACCACCACATCGGGGACGCCATGCTCGGTGCGCACCTGTTCGGCGAATGCTTCCAGTGCCGGGGTGTCGGCGACATCGAGCCGGTAGGGATGGGCGACCCCACCCAGCCGTCGAATCTCCAGTGCGGCGTCGCGCGCGGAGTCGAGGTCGATATCGGCGACGATCACACCCGCACCGCATTCGGCCAGGGCCTTGGCGGTGCCGCGCCCGATGCCGCTGCCCGCGCCGGTGACGACGGCAAGGCCGGGATAGAACGGTTTCTTGGACATTGTTTCTCCGTACGAGATTTCAGGCGGCGCTGGACCGCGACTGAATGGCGTTGGCGTCCAGGCGTTCCCGCACGAACTCGCCGATGACCCCGATGGCCTGGCGCGCGTCGGGAAGGAGGTCCGCACCCGCCTGGAAGACATGGATTGCCTTGTCCCAGACCTGCATTCGGCACGGCACGCCCGCGGCCTCGCAGCGCTCGGCGAGCTGATGGGCGTCGGCCAGCAGTACTTCGGTGGAACCGACCTGAATCAGCGCCGGCGGCATCCCCGCGAAATCGTGATTGACCGCGGACCAGTCCGGATCGAGCACGCCGTCCCGGAGCAGTCCGAGCTGGGCGGGCGTATCGAGCGCCTTGGCCCCGAGCATCGGATCGAGCGGATCGTTCGGATGGGCATAGCGCAGCGCCGAATCGTAATTGGCCCAAGGCGCGATGCCCACGACACCGGCGGGCGTCGGCAGCTTGCGATCGCGGATCGCGAGCGTGGTGCGGAAGGCCAGGCCGCCGCCGGCGGAATCACCCGCGACGATTACCCGATCGGACGGAAAGCCCTGTGCCAGAAGATATTCGTACGCGTCGACGCAGTCCTCGAGGGTGTCGGTGACATGCGCCTTGGGCAACTGCCGGTAGTCGACCTGAAAGACCGGCACCCCGGCGGCTTTCGCGATCCGCGAGACCAGGCGGCGGTGTGTATTGAGTCCGCACGCGACCAGTCCGCCGCCGTGGAAGTACAGAATCGCGGCGTCCGGCGTGGTCTCGGGATCGAAAGTGTCCCGCTGCCATACCCATTCGGCGCGGAATCGCGGAAAAGCGATGCGGCGCAAGCGAGTACCGCGAATCGGGACCAGTGGCGCGGCCAGCGGGTCGAGCAGGTTGGAGATGTGGAATATCCGGGCTCCACGGACCGGGATTCCGCGCCAGGCGCATCCGACTATGAGGTTCATGCCCTGTCTGAGTAGGGCATAGGACAGCGGATGCGCGATTCGCAGTACCCAGCTGGCGCGGCGTGGATATTCGATCGTCACGGTCGAGGGCGTTTTTCGGGCCTGAACCCGGGCCTGCGGCTCGGTCAGCATGATGCGACTCCTTCTCAACGGCGACTCTGCCGTTGTCTGCGCTGTGCAACACAGTATATGGTGTCTCAGACAACAACAAGACTTGTCTCTTGAATGACCTTGTTCAGCACCGAAAACGCATGCGCTCGGATGCGATCCAGCCATGCCGAGATGGCCAGAAATGATCACTGCATGGCCATTCATGCAGTTGAACAAGTTTTCCAGACAAGACTTGTGAAGTGTTGTCCATGCTGTGTAACACAGCGTACATTGGCTGGGACAGTAGCACGATGATGTGCGAATTCGAACTGAGGTAGACATGGCCAAATTCGAGAACAAGCTGGTAATCATCACGGGGGCGGGCAGCGGCATCGGCCGTGCCACCGCCAAACGCTTCGCCGCGCAGGGCGCGCGAGTGATCGTGAGCGACCTCAACCCCGACACCGCAAAGGACACCGTCGATCAGATCGCCGCGCTGGGCGGTGCGGCCTTCCCGTACGCGGTGAACGTCTCGGATGTGACGGCCATGGAGAACTTCGCCGCGAGCGTGCACGATGCGCACGGCGCACCCGCCGTCGTGGTCAACAATGCCGGTTTCACCACCGCCGGACCGTTTCTCAAGCACACCGTGCAGGACTGGGACCGGATCATGGGCGTGAATTTCTGGGGCGTGGTGCACGGCTCCCGCCTGTTCGGTCGCCAGATGATCGAATCCGGCGGTGGCGGACGGATTTTGAACGTCACCTCCCCGGCCGCGGTGCTGCCGATCCCGCTCTCGACCGCCTACTGCACCAGCAAGGCCGCCGCGCAGATGTTCACCGAATGTCTGCGCTTGGAATTCGCCGGAACCGGGGTCGGTGTCACCGCGGTATTGCCGGCGTTCATCAATACCGGCTTCTACCCGAATGCCCAGGTGGTCGAGACCGAGGGCAAGTCGGTCGAACGCGGTAAGAACATCTCGGTCCTGGCCGCACAGCTGATCGCGCGCAGCCCGGAAACGGTGGCGCGCAATATCGTTCGCATCGCCGGTCGCAATCCGGCCATCGCCCCGACGCCGTTCGAATCCCGGCTCGCCTGCACCAGCGGTCGCGTCTCCCCGGCGGGCGCACGCCTGGCCGCTCGCATGATGGATATCGACGGTCTGGTCGGCATGGTCGACCGGGTCCTGCCCACGGCCCTGGTCCAACGGCTCGAGGACGCCGCCGCTCGCGCGGTCGCGAAGTCTTGATCACCGTTTCCGGCACAGGAGTTTTGAGCATGTCGAGCAGTACCATCGAGCCCACGGGCGAGACCACCGCGGTCCGGCCCGATTACGAAGTCATCATCGTCGGCGCGGGATTCGGCGGCATCGCCGCGGCGATCGAATTGCGCGAGGCCGGGATTCACGATTTCGTCATGCTGGAAAAGCACGACGGCATCGGCGGCACCTGGTACATCAACACCTATCCCGGTATCGCCGTGGACATTCCGGCGGTGTTCTACAGCCTGTCCAAGATGCCGTTCACCAGTTCCTCGCGATTCTTCCCGCCGGGTCATGAGATTCAGCGGTACATCGAGCGTGTGGTGGACGCGTACGGGCTGCGCAAGAAGATCCGCCTGAACACCACCATCGAATCGGCCCGCTGGGATGAGCAGAACCATCTGTGGCGTGGCACGCTCGCCTCGGGTGAGGAGATCACCGCACGCTATGTGATCGGCGCGCTCGGCCTGCTCGAAGTGGCGAAACTGCCCGATATTCCGGGCATCGACACCTTCGCCGGGCATAAGGTGCACACCGCCCGCTGGGACCACGACTACGACTACACCGGTAAGCGGATCGCCATCATCGGCACCGGAGCCACAGCGCTGCAATTGATTCCGGAGATGGCCAAGGTCGCCTCGCATCTGACGGTGTTCCAGCGGACCCCGATCTGGTTGGCCCCCAAACCCGATTTCCGCATCGACTGGGGCCTGGACCGGGTGCTGAGCGGGGTCAAGCCGGTGCGGGCAGCGGTGCGCGGCGCGATCGCCTCCGGTATCGATATGGGACTCATCGGCGGGCTGCTGTCACTGCGCCGCATGCCCAAGGCCATGCCGTATGTTACCAGGGCGGGCGGGGCCATGTACAAACTGTGGCTGCGCGATGAGGAGCTGGCCGAAAAGCTCACGCCCACTTACGCTCCCGGTTGCAAGCGGCCGTCGATGTCGAACGAGTACTTCAAGACCTTCAAGCAGAAGGATCGGGTCTCGCTCATCACCGATGCGATCGAGGAGATCACCGAGAAGGGCGTGCGCACGGCCGACGGTGTCGAGCACGAGATCGACGTGCTGGTGTGCGCCACCGGATTCCGGGTCTGCGAGCGCGGATTCGCGCCCGCGTTCCATGTGTACGGCGAGACCGGCGAAGAGCTCGGCGACTATTGGCATGAGCATCGCTATCACGCCTATCAGGGTGTGAGCGTGCCGCAGTGGCCGAATCTGTTCATGGTCGGCTGTGGTCCGAACTCGATCATTCCCAGCTCGATCCTGGTGACCATCGAGAACACCGCCGCCCACGCCCGCCGCGCGATCGTGGAGACCCGCAGGCGCGGCGCCACCAAGGTCGATGTGAACCGGCAGGCATACGAGGACTGGGCCAAGTTCTGCACCGACCGCACCGAGGGCTCGATGTGGGTCTCGGCCCCGTGTGCGGGCTCGAACACCTACTACGTGAACTACCAGGGCGAGCTGGCGATCCGCCCGACCACCGGGCTCAACCAGTGGTGGGGCAACCGGCATTTCCCATTCCGGCACTACACCTTCAGCACGCGGCCCGCGCTGATCAACGCCCGCACTCGGGAACCCGAGCTCGCCATGACCTGAGTTCGATCAGCTCCCGTACCGCGCCGATGCCCGCGCAAGCGGGCATCTCTTTTAGCCGAAATCAACTGTGACGCAAGCCCTATCGCACGACAAGAAGTGATGCGAGTAACCCCGGGGGAGTGGGATGGCAATGACGAGCACAACCGAGAAGCCGCCCGGCAGACCGAGTCTGGCGCGAGTCGCCCGGCGCAATGTCGCCGATACCGGTCTGTCCGCCGCGCGCACCTTCGGGCGCGTGGTGGCCATGGCGCTCGAGGCGGTCATCGGGGCGGTGTCCGATCTGCTGACCGGACGCTTCCAATGGCGTGAAACCCTGCGCCAGTGCTGGTATCTCGTCACCGTCACCGCCATTCCCGCGGTGCTCATGGCGGTGCCGTTCGGGGTGGTGGTCACGGTGCAGGTGGGCAATCTGATTCATCAGGTCGGGGCGGATTCACTACTGGGCGCGGCCGGTGGCATGGGGGTCATTCAGCAGGGCGCGCCAATGGCCACGGGGCTGCTGCTCGGTGGTGCGGGCACCGCGACCATTGCCGCCGATCTCGGCGCGCGCAAAATACGCGAGGAGATCGACGCGCTGGACACCATGGGCATCAGTCCGTTGCACCGCTTGGTGATTCCGCGCATGGTGGCCATGCTCCTGGTCGCGCCGCTGCTCAATATCCTGATCATGTTCACCGGTGTGGTCGCCGGATACGCCATGGCCACCGGCGTGCAGGGCGTCACCCCCGGCAGCTACTGGGGCAGCTTCGGGGCGTTCGCGTCGATGAACGACATCTACATCTCCATGGTCAAGGCCGCGCTGTTCGGTTTCATCGTGGTGATCGTGGCCTGCCAGCGCGGCCTGGAGGCCAAGGGCGGACCGCGCGGGGTCGCGGACGGGGTCAATGCCTCGGTGGTGCTGGCGGTGCTGGCCATCGCCGTGGTCAATGTCGGGATTACTCAGCTGACCACCATGTTCCTACCGGTCAGGATCGCGTGATGGCCGCGCCGTACGTCCCGCTCGGCCTGGGCCGGGTGTATCGGGTCGTGCGGGAGAAGAGCATCTTCGCCCCGATCGATTCGCTCGGGTTCATTCTCGGCTTCATCTGGCAGGTGTTTGCCTCGATTCCGCTGGCGCTGCGCAAGTATCGCGCGCAGACCATGCGCATGATCACCGATCTGACCTGGGGCCGGGGTTCGGTCATCGTCGGTGGCGGCACGGTGCCGGTGCTGGTGGTGCTCGGCATCGCCATGGGCGGCGGGGTCGCGATCGGTGCGGTGCCGGTGCTGAACATGCTCGGTATGGGGCCGATGGTCGGGGTGGTGTCGGCGTTCGCCAATACCCGCGAACTCGCGCCGATCGCGGCGGCGATCGGATTCGCCGCGCAGGCGGGCTGCCGGATGACCGCCGAAATCGGATCCATGCGCATCTCGGAGGAGATCGACGCCATCGAATCGCTGGGGCTGAAATCGGTTCCGTTCGTGGTGACCACGCGATTGATCGCGGGAGCGGTGACGGTGGTGCCGACATTCCTGGTGGCGCTGCTGCTGTCCTACCTGTCGTGTTCGGCGGTGACGCTGGTGGTGCACGGTCAATCCAGCGGTGTGTACGACCACTACTTCTTCCAGTTCGTGAACGGCTTCGACATCATCGCGGCGGTGATCAAAGTGCTGATCTTCAGTGCGGCGGTCATCCTGATCCATTGCTATCAGGGCTTTTTCGCCACCGGCGGGCCCGAAGGCGTGGGTATCGCATCGGGGCGGGCGGTGCGGGCCAGTTTCATCGCCATCATCACCCTGGACATGGTGCTCACGATCCTGCTGTGGGGTCTGAACTCGCCGATCGTGATCACGGGGTAGCGCGATGCCGTCATACGGAATGCCAGGTGTCACCACGGGTCCGCGCTTTTCGCGAGTGGCGGGGTTGATCGCGGTGGTGGTGGTCGTTGTGCTCGTCATCGGATGGAATGCGACCGCCGGGCTGCGCACCTCGGACGATATGCGAATTCAGTTGCGTACCAACGGTATCGGCGACGGAGTGATTCCCGGAGCCGAGGTACGCCTGAACGGGGTCAAGGTCGGGCGGATCGAGCAGATCGCCGGTCAGCCCAATGGGCAGCAACTCATCACGTTATCGCTGCAACCCGCCGAATTATTCGGTCTCACCAATAGTTTCGACATCGACTACGCGCCGTCGAACCTGTTCGGCATCAGCGAACTCACCCTCAAGCGGCGCGATGGCGGAACCCCTTTGCGCGGAAACGAATTGGTGGATCTCACCGCCGCGAACCGGGTGCACGACGTGACGATGGGTAATCTGCTGCGCCAGCTGTCGAACACCTCGAGCGAGGTGTTGACCCCGCAGCTGACCGAACTACTCACCAAGGCGGGCGCGGATATCGCCGCGTTCACCCCGCTCATTCAAACCATGGTGACGGTGGGCAGAGCCGTGGCCGATACCCAGCGGTATCCGTCCTCGTTCCTGATCGCGCAGTTCGCCTCATTCCTCAATGGCACAGGCATTTTCGCCGAGAACACGGTCAAACTCGTGAACGAGGTCTATCAGATGCAGGCGCTGCGCGATCCACGCTTCGACGTCGGTGTCGGACTGGTGGTCGATCAGCTCTTCCCGATGATCGCGGATCTGGGCTGGACGGCGAAGGGCAATCTGAACGGCTGGACCGACGGGCTCGGCGTGGTGGTGGGTCAGCTCGCGCAGATGGTGCCGACACCCGCGCAGAGCAGCGCCGATCTCTCGGAGTTGCTGGCGCGGTTGAACTCCTCGTTCCGCGATACGCCGAACGGTCCCGAACTCGGGCTCGACGTGGTGTTGCGCGGTGTGCCCGCGGTGGCGGTGCCGCTGCTGGGTGGCGCGCCGTTGCCCGGTGCGGTCTCGGAGGGGCAGCGATGAGGAAGCCGAAGACCTCGATTGCCGGAATCGCTGTGCGCTTCGGTGTTTTCGCGGCCGTCATGCTCGTACTGCTGGTCGGCATCGTGACGGCCATCCAGCGACCGGTGGCCGGTGGCACCCGCGGTTTCGGGGCGCTGTTCACCGACGTCAGTGGGCTGCGGGTCGGTTCGGACGTGCGCATGTACGGGGTGGCCGTGGGCAAGGTGTCCGCCATCGACCTGGTCGGGTCCAACGCCAAGGTCCGTTTCAGCGTGCAGCGGGATCGCCCGGTCTACGACACCAGCCGGTTGGCCATCCGCTATCAGAACCTGACCGGGCAGCGCTATATCGATATCCAGCAGCCGGATAGAGCGGGCTCCCCGGCGGCGGCCGACACGGTCATCGGACTCGAGCACACCAGCGGATCCTTCGATATCACCGCGCTTTTCAACGGTATGGAACCGGTGCTCAAGGAATTCTCGCCCGAGGCGGTGAATCAGCTGGCGGTCAATGCCCGCGCGGTGCTCGAAGGTGACGGCAGCCGGGTCGGGGCGACATTGGACGCGGTCGGGGTGCTCAGCGCGTATGCCACCGATCGCCAGGCGGTGATCTCGGTGCTGCTGCACAACTTCAGTCAGATCGCCGATCAGATCGGCGGCAAGTCGCCCGAAGCGGGCATGCTCATCGACGGCATCTCGACCGTATTCGTCAGTCTGCAAAAGCAATTCGACGGATTGATGGACGCGGTCGATGTCGCGCCACCGATTCTGGGCGCGCTGAACAGCCTGCTCGCATCGCTGGGTTTCACCCATCCCGACAACCCGGACCTCGATGCCGATCTGCGGCGGTTGTTCCCGGATCCGCAGAACCTGCTCGATGTGATGGGGCGGCTGCCCGCCTTCCTGCAATCGCTGGCCGCGGCCATTCCGTCCGGGACCGGCGTCAACCTCACCTGTTCACACGGTCAGGCCGAACTGCCCGCGGTGGCGAACATTCTGATCTCGGGCCAAAGGATCGCGGTATGCAAGAACGGTTGAGGCGCGGGAGCATTCGCTTCAAGGATTTCGTGCTCGGCAATGATCGGCACGAGGCGGTGGCCTCGCGTCGGCAGCTGGTGCTCGGGCTCGGCGGTATGGCCGTGGTCGTGGTGCTCATGATCGCCAGCGCCATCATCTATTTCATCCCGCTCGGAAAGAACACCTACACCGCCGATCTCACCGAGGCGGGCAGTGTGAAGGTCGGCGATGAGGTGCGGATCGCGGGCATCACCGTGGGTTCGGTGACCGGGATGGAGTTGCTCGACGATTCGGTGCGCATGACGTTCACGGTCGAGAACAAGATCTTCGTCGGTGATCAGACCACCCTGGACATTCGGATGCTCACCGCGATCGGCGGCCACTATGTGGCCGTCTTCTCCTCGGGCAGGAATGCGTTGCGCAGCAGAGCGATTCCGCCCGACCATGTCACACTGCCGTACAGCCTGGCCAAGGCCATGCAGGATTCGGCGCAACCGCTGGCCACCATCGACGGCGGCACCCTGCGCGCCAATCTCACCGCGCTCGCGGGCGCGCTCGAGAAGAGCCCGGGCTCGATCGGTCAGATGACCGATGCCATGGCGGCTTTCGTCGATGTGGTGAACCGGCAGAACACCGAGGTCAATCGGGCGCTCGATGTCGCCGACGAATACATCGGGCTGCTCGGGGACTACCGCAAGGCGATCGGGGCCATGCTCACCAAGATCGGTGCGATGGAGACCACGGTGCTCGGCCGCCGTGCCGATGTGGAGAACGCCTTGCGCATTGTCACCGAACTGCTGTCGCGCATCGCGGCCATCGAACCGGCGTATCGCACTCACCTGGAGCCGTTGCTGGACAAGCTTTTCGAGACCAAGCCGTCACTGGAACAGCTCGGGCAGCGGCTCGGGGTGGTGATCGATTCGCTCAATCAGCTCGGCACCCGGATACAGGGGTTGCAGGGTCCGCACGGGGGGATTGCGATTGATCAATCGGGACAGGGCATTTCGGCTTCATCGCTCTGCATTCCGGTGCCGGGGAGGGATTGCTGATGTTGCGCACCTTCGTCGCCTCCCGCGCCTTCGTCTCGCTCATGGCCGGGGTGCTCGCGGTGATCGTGGCCGCCGTCGGCGCGGTCTACTTCCTGCAACCGAACAAGAAGATGATCGCCTACTGCGCGATCATGCCCGACGGGATCGGGCTGTACCGCGGCAACGACGTCAAGATGCGCGGGATGAAGGTCGGCTCGGTGACCGATCTGCGGCCCGAGGGCACCGGGGTCCGAGTCGATTTCGAGGTCGAGGCCGCGCATCCGCTGCGCGGGGAGGCCAGCGCCACCACGGTGTCGGACAGTATCGTCGCCGACCGCACCCTGGCGGTGTTCGGCACCAAGGGCCCGGAGTGGAAGAACTCGGACTGCATCACGAAAACCGTTACGCCCAAGAGCCTTACGCAGACCTTCAGTGCCATGTCGAAGGTCGCCGATGAGCTGCGGGGCGGTGATGATCCGGCGCAACAGGATCGGATCAAACAGGCGATCACGCTGTTCGATCGGGCCACCGCGGGCACCGGCCCAAAGATCAACGACATCATCACCCAGTTGGCGGCGGCACTGCGAAGCCCGGACGCCGCGGTCAGCCATATCGGTTCGCTGATCGACAAACTCAACGAGTTGATCGCCAGCGTCGCCAATAACTGGGGCGATCTGCGGCAGATGCTCGACGGGTTCGCGCCGATCCTGCAAACGGTCAATGACGTGTGGGATCAGGTGACCGAGCTGGTGAATTCCATTGTCACCATTCTGCCCTGGCTCAACGATGTCACCACGAAGTACGGCGGGCCGATACTGCAACTGCTGGATTCGTCGGTGCCGCTGGTGCATCTGCTCGGCGCGAATGTCGGTGGCCTGCAACAGCTCGTGTCGATGGTGCCCTCGATCGCCGGAATGTTCCGCACCGCGACCGATCCGCAGACCGGCGCCATCGGGGTGAGCTGGGCCGCGCCCCGGGTGGCGCTGCCCGCGCAACAGGCCGAGCAGGTGTGCGCCGCGCTCAATGTGGTCGCGCCGGGGCGCTGCGGCGGGACCCAGGACGGTATGACCTCGGTGGATCTGGTGCCTCTGATTCTCGGATCGGTAGGTGTGCGATGACAATTCGTGCGAATTCGGGGCGGTGGCGGCGGGTGCTCGCCGCGGCGGCCGTGACGCAGGCGGCGCTGGTGGGGGTGGTCGGATGCGGAGTCGATCCCGCGCGGTTCACGCTGCCCGGGGCCGGGATATCGGGGCAGACCTATCGAATCGATATCCGGTTCAGCAGTGCGCTGAACCTGCCCTCGGGTGCGAAGGTGGTGGCCAACGGTGCGCGGATCGGGCAGCTGAACAAGATCACGATTGCCGATCCGACCGCCACCGGTCCCGGGTCCGCGACGGCGGAAGTCGATATCCAGCAATCGATCTCATTGCCTGCGGAGACGCGCGCACAGCTGCGGCAGGACACCATTCTGGGCGACATCTACATCTCACTGGACACCAATGTCGCGGGTGCGGCCGGTACGTTGCGGCCGGGGGACACCATTCCGGTACAGCACACCGTGCCCGCCTTGCAGATCGAGGACGTCATCTCCGGCCTGGCCACCTTCGTCTCCGGTGGGGCGCTGCGCTCGGCGCAAGACATTGTCGACCAACTCAATTCGGCGCTGCCGCAGGATCCGGCGGAGACCGCGCGCATCGCCGGGGTGCTCAAGGACGACCTCATCGACGTCTCACAGCACCTGGATCAATCCGACGCGTTTTTGACCGGTATCCAGTCGAATGTCGCTGCCATTCAGAACAATCGGGAGGCGCTGAACGTGCTGCTCACCCCGCAGGGCGCACAGGACATCACCAAGCTCGCACAGACGCTGATCCACACCATCGGCATTATCGGCGCGATCGGCGGTATCGCGCACGCGCTGATCTGGCTCACGCCGCTGGTACAGGCGGGCAATGCGGCCGCCACGGCGTTCGTGCCGCTGGTATTGAATGCCGGGCGGCCGTTGAACCTGGATGCTCCCTCCAACCTGAATCAGCTGACAGATCTCCTGCGCGACAAGCTGATTCCCTTCTTCGACCATGGACCCAAGGTCGCCGTCAACGGGCTGTCGGTGCAGGGCGATGCGGGTGCGCCCGTCATCTCCACCGATCAGCAGGTGGCCAATATGATCGCGACCCTGCGCATGATCGGAATGGTCCGATGAGAGCACGCATGGGTTCGGTGCTGTCGCTGGGTGCGATCGCGGTGATCTTCGTGGTCGGCAGCGTCTACCTGACCTTCGGGATAGCGCGGGTCAACCTGTTCCAGAAGTACATCAGCGCCTCGATGGAGGTGAGCGATGCCGCCAATCTGGTGCCGCGGTCACCGATCCTGCTGTCCGGCTTACGGGTTGGCGAGGTCACGGACGTCAAGAACTCGGCCAACGGAGTGCGGGTGAACTTCCGGGTCGAGCGGGAGTACCGGATACCGGTGGCCAGCATCGTCACCATCGAATACCTGTCCGCGCTCGGTGAGCCGTATCTGGAATTCCAGCCGCAGCGGGCGGGAGCGCCGTACCTGGAAGACGGGGCGCAGGTGAACGCCAAATCGATCAAGATGCCGGTCTCGATTCCGGAGATGGCCAATACCGTCACCCAGCTGCTGGAGCAGTTCGATCCGCAGTCCATCAGTTCGCTGGTGAACACCTTCTCGCAGTCGCTGACGGGTACCGATGCGGTGCTGCCGGATCTGATCCGAGCCTCGAATCTGTTGTCCGCCACACTGCTCAGCCGCGCGCCGCAGCTGCGGGACATTCTGCAGAACGCGCAGGTGCCCGGGCCCGATGTGGCCAAGGCCGGTTCGGATATGGCGACCGCCGGACCGAAGTGGGGTGAATTCGGGGTCAAGGTGCAGAGTGTCGTGAAGTCGCTGGAGACGCTGCTGAACGCGCGCCAGGTGCCCGAGGCGTACACCACCGGCGACGGTCTGCTGGTGTTCCTGCCCAAGCTCACCGAATATCTGCGCACCATCGGTCCCGATCTCGGGGCGGCCTATCCCGCTGTCGCGCCGCTGCTTTCGCAGGCGTCGAGTTCGCTGCCGGGAATCGATCTGTCCGCGTTGATCGCACAGGCCCTGCAATCGGTGAAGCCGGATGGCGGCGTCCGGCTGCAAATCCAAGTCAAATAGCTGGGAGAAGAGTATGACCACACTGGAGAAGACGAGCGACGACGCGGTGTCGGAAACCGAAGCGGTGCAGAAAGATACGCGTGCGGGCAAGCTGTCGGTGACGCTGTCACTGCCGGTGTCCACGCTGATCGCCGGGGCGGTGGCGGTGGTGCTGCTGCTCGTCTCGGGCACCGTCGGTGTGCTGCTGTGGCAGTCGCGCGGCGAGCTGGCCGATCGTACGGCCGCGGCGGCCGACGATAGGCACGCCGAGCAGGTCGCCACCGATTACGCGGTGGGCGCGGCCACCATCAACTACAAGGATTTCAATTCCTGGGTGGCCAAGCTCAAGACCAATACCGTTCCGCAGCTTGCCAATACGTTCGACGCGACCGCGCCCAAGTTGCAGGAGCTGATGGTGCCGCTGCAATGGACCTCCACCGCCTCGCCGATCGCGGCCAAGGCCGAATCGGTGTCCGGCAGCAGCTACAAGGTGGACGTATTCGTGAATGTCACCTCCACCAATGCGCAGAACCCGCAGGGTGTGCAGACGACCGTCACCTACAACATCACCGTGGACAAGAACGCGGACTGGAAGATCACCGACGTCGGCGGTACCGCCGCGGCATTGCCGCTCAAGTGAATGCGGGCGGCCCGACCGGGTACGCCGTTCGAAACCTTCCCGCCGGAATGGATGACTCATGAATGACACCGGGCGCGGTACCGCGTCACCGACCGCCGCGCTGGCCGATGCCGCCCGATACTGGGTGCCGCTCACCCGGGCGGCCCTGCGGACCGTGCCGGTGCGCCGCGCGCCGGCGACCGTTGCCGCGCTTCGGCACGGGGTCGGGCTGGCGACGCTGCTGGCGCTGTCGGCGGCGCGGCATCCGGATCGGCCCGCCGTCATCGATGACGAGGGCGCGATCACGGCGGAGCAGTTGCAGCGCAGAGTGATCCGTCTCGCGGCGGCGCTGCGTGATGACTACGACGTCGGACCGGGGTCGAAGGTCGCGGTGCTGTGCCGCAATCACCGCGGCTTCGTCGAAGGGTTGCTCGCCGGGGCGCGGCTGTCGGCCGATCTGGTGCCGATGAACTACGACTTCCCCGGGCCGCAATTGCGCGGGGTCATCGAGCGCGACGGCATCGACGTGCTGATCTACGATGCGGAATTCCATCAGCGGGTCGAGCACGCCGGGTTCACCGGGGTGCGCGTGATCGCGAAACACGGGGGCCTGCCGCCGGTTTCCACCGTCTCGGGCGCACCGGTGCCCGCCATCGACGAACTGGTGGCCCGCACCCGGCGCGCGGTGGTGCGTCCCGCACGCGGTAGCCAGCTGGTGATTCTGACCTCCGGCTCCACCGGCACTCCCAAGGGCGCGTTGCGGCGCATGGGAATTCGCGAACTACGTGAGAAGGCGTCCTATCTGCACCCGCGCTTGTTGATGCTGGCCGCCGAGGCACCGCGTTTCGCGCGCTTGCGCGCGATCCCGATTCCGGGACGGCCCATGGTGCTCGCGCCGCCCATGCATCACGTCATGGGCATGCTGGGCCTCGTCAGCGGTCTGGCCACCACCTCACCCCTGATCATGACCACCCGTTTCTCGCCCGAATGGGTGCTCGCCAGCATCGAAAAGCACCGCGCCACAGCCGCATTCCTGGTCCCGACCATGATCAAGCGAATCATGGACCTGCCCGTGGAAGTCCGCACCGGCTACGACACCGCGTCTCTGGTTTCGGTCCCCAGCGGTGCCATGCCGCTGCCCCCGCACCTGGGCACCGAATTCATGGACGCCTATGGCGACATCCTGTTCAACGCCTACGCCTCCACCGAAATCGGGCCCTGCACCGTGGCTCTCCCCGAAGATCTGCGCGCCGCCCCCGGCACCGTGGGCCGCCCTATCCGCGGTCTGGTCCGGCTCCGTCTCCTGGACGACAACGGCACCCCGGTCCCACCCGATATCACCGGACGCATCTTCAACCGCAACCCATTCCAATTCAGCGGCTACAGCGGCGGTGGCGGCAAGGAAGTCATCGACGGCTTCATGAGCACCGGCGATGTAGGCCATTTCGACTCCGCTGGAAGGCTTTTCATCGACGGCCGCGACGACGAGATGATCGTCTCCGGCGGCGAGAACGTCTACCCCCAAGAGGTAGAGGAAACCCTCCTGACCCACCCCGCCATAGCCGAGGTAGCTGTCTGGGGCGTTCCCGACGCCGATTTCGGCCAACGCCTGGCCGCCTTCATAGTCCGTAAACCCACCGCCGACCTCACCCCCGAAGAAGTCCGCGCCCACGTCAACCAGAACCTGGCGCGTTACAAGGTCCCGCGCGATGTCCACTTCGTCCAGGACCTACCTCGCACCACCACCGGCAAACTCAAACACAAGGCCCTCACCGACCTGGCCGAATCCCTCGGGTCACCCGAGCATTAGACCTCTCCGCGAAACCACCTCTCGGGTCAAGAATTCCTTCAGATCGCCGAATCGGGTGTATTCGATGTCCTCGATTTCCCATACCGGTGCGGTGGTCCACCGCTGTTCGGGGCTGCCGACGGTGACATATTGGATGCCGTCGGGAGTGCCGCCGATGAGAACCAGGTTGTCGAAGGAATCCATTTCGAGATCACCGGGCTCGATCAAGGATTCGCGGAACATATCGAGCATGGCGCGGTGCTCCGGGGAGTTCTTCGAAATGTCGCCGAGCGGGTAGAGATCACCGCCGCCGGAGAATGCGGTCCAGCCGTTGACGTGGGAGAGCCACTGCCGGTATTGATCATCGAACCGGAGACCGAGAGTGGTTTCCGCGGCGTGGATATCGTCCGGTGCGGCACCCGGGTTCGGTGCGGTCAACATCCACTCCGACATGCGTCCGGTCCCGGAATTGCGGTCGTACCAGTCCCGCTGCTGTGCCTTCAACATCGAAATCATCGATGGCACCCAGTCACCATGAGCCCCGCCACCAGTCGATGGCAACATTTCAGCGTTACCCATGGGGCAACTCTAGATTCCGCCACCCCAGAATCTCGGTCTGGTGCCGATGTGTCGGCGACTCGGACAATCGAAAATGACCGACAGCAGCCAACAAGGGGAATGATGATGCTGCGTAGCGCGGGTATTTTCGCCGATCCTCCCGTCCCACTCTCAGCCAAAGAAATCGCACAGGCGCGCGCTGCGGCGAGAAGGGCTGCACGGGAGACCAAATTGCCGTTCTCCAGGGCGCGAAGTAGGTACCGGCGCTACCGGCAGGATGCTGGGCAAACATATCTGGACTGGCCGCGCTGGCGGGACGCGTACCTGACCTCGTTTCATGGCGGTCGCCGTTTCAAGCCGCGCGGCAGGGGCGGTGGCAGTAACGGCAGTTGGGGATCCGGTAGACCCTGGGGTGGAATGCCCGCAGGCGGCCAGGACTTCTGAGGCTCAGGACTGCCCGTCGATCTCTACCGTGCGGTGCGGGGCGTTATTTCACCGGGTCGGCCGGATTATGTGGCTGATTCCTGATGCCGCCGTAGATGCCTCGGCGCACGATGAATGGTTGTAGGCGGGACCAGGCCGGGATGGGGATGGCTCGGCCGGTTGGGGTGAAGATCTCCAGGGTGTTGCGCTGGGTGCCCACCACGGAACCCCAGCGGCGGCGCGCGGGGAGGAAGGGTTTGGCTTCGCCGCCGGTGAGGTCCGCTCGGATGTTGTGTGCCAGTAGGGAATCGGCGCGGCTGCGGGCCGAGGTGCGCAGGGGATCGGTGGCGGCTACGTCGCCGATCGCGTAGACGCCGGGGGCGGTGGGGACGCGGAGGTAGCGGTCGACGTTGACGAAACCGTTCTCGTTCAAGAGTTCTCGGGGGAGCCAGGTCGTGTTCGGGACGGTTCGGCCGATGGTCCAGAGTACCGCTGCGGCTTTGGTTTTCGGCTGACCGGTACTCCATTCGACCGGGTCACCGGTGATGTCGTCGCAGGCGAAGTCGTCGGGGATGATGGCGCGATGGCGGGGGTGCAGTCCGACTCCGAGGCGATCGAGTCGAGCACTCAATGTGCGCCACACCCGGGGGTGGTGATGGGGGAGTGCTCGGTCGCCTGGGAAATACAGGTCTACCTGTTTGCCCGGCCACGTGGTGGCGACATTGAACGCGGTGCTGACCGCTGCAGCGCCGCCACCCAGGACGATCACCGAATCCGCTGTCGCGAGGCGTGCGTGGTCTGCGGCGATGGTGGCGGCGACCTGGTCACGGGTTTGCAGCTCGGGGCGTCGCCAGAAGCCGTTGGATACTCCGGTCGAGATCACCAGGGCGTCATAGGGTTCCGTGGCGGGGGTTCCGTCGGGGCCGGTGAAATGGACGCGACGGGCTTGGATATCCAGGCCCGTCAGGCTGGCGTGCACGGTGCGCACCGAGTCCAGTCGATGGAAGCGATCGAAGGGCACCCAGTAGTCGCGCGCCCATTCGCCGGGACGCGACAGTCGCATACCCAGCTCCTGACCGCTGACCAGGCCGGGCTTGGCGGAAATGCCCAGCACGTCAGCGTGTTTGGCGAGGTGAATCGCGGTCAGCAGGCCCGTATCCCCGAGGCCCGCAACGATAATGCGCGGGCGGCTCATGCGATGTGCTCACTCGCTTCGCGATTCACCTTGCGCGGCGGGCGCGGGACGAAACGCGGCACCCGGTCGATCACACGCTGGTATTCCGGTCGGCGTTCCAGGCTGCGCTGTTCCATCATCGGGATGCTCGCGCCCTGGAACATCGCGTACATGCCGACCGCGCCCAGCAACACCCACCACCACGCGTGCGGTGCCGCGGCCAGGCCGAACAGCCCCAGCGACAGCCAGAAGGCGAACTCCCCGAAGTAATTCGGATGCCGCGACCAACTCCACAGCCCCTGATCCATGGCCTGACCCGGACGGCGATGCGCGACAAAGCGATACATCTGCAGATCGGCGGTGAACTCGAGCACCACCGCGCCGATGCCGACCACGGCGGCGACGATATCGAGCCACCCGATGCCGCGATCGGTATGGGTCAACACCGCGTACACCGGCAGCATCCCGGCGAAGACCTGCAAAGTCGGAAAGAGATGAATCCCCACCAGATCGGCGAGCGCCTCGGCCTTACCCGCGCGCGCCCGAATCATCGGATAGCGCCAATCCTCATGATGCAAACCGGGAAACGCGTACACCCAGTTCCCGGTCAACCGGACCGCCCAGAACACGATCACCCCCAGCACCAGCCAGGCCCGCGCCCCACCCGAATCGAGCTTCACCCACCACGCGATCATCAACAGCGGCGGCAGCACACTCCAGTACGCGTCATAGAAGCTGGAGTTCTTGTGCACCCGACTGGCCGCGAACACCACCAAGGTCGCGATCACATCGGCGATCAATCCATCCAGCAGCAAACTCGCCGTCTCAGGCCCCCACGCCAGCCACGCACCACCCGCCCCGAAGGCGAGCACATACGCGACCCCGACGCGCACAATCGACCCGGTCTTGTTCATGCCCCGACCGTACCTAGAACGAGTTCTAGTTAACAGCGTTCTGAGGCAACTGATCGCGTGCCGCGGCAAGAGTAGTTGTCGTCTTGCCGGTCAGTGGGTGGACACGAACGCGGCCAGGATGAGGGTGGCGGCCGCGAGCGCGAAGCAACCGTGGGTGATGACTATTCGCAGCGGGAGGTTGCGGGTTGGGGGGAGGCGGTGAGCGGCGCCGGGGGCGGTGCCGAAGGGTTCGCCGGTGCGGTAGGTGGGGTACCAGCGCAGCAGCATCGTGAAGCCGAGGAGTGCGGTCGGGATGAGGAACGCGACGGCGAGGGCGGCGATGGGGCGGGTGCCGGTGAGGACGAAGAGCAGCCAGGTGATGACCGTGGCCAGGGCCAGCGCGATGTGGCCGAAGACCAGGGTCGGGGGGAGGCGGCGGTGGCGGCCGTGCCGGGTACGGGCGCGGCGGACTTCGCTGCGGGTGAGCCAGGCGCCGAGAATGATCAGACCGGATGCGGCGGTGGCGAGCAGGGTTGCCAAAGCAATGTACTGCAACACCGCGCCTCCAGGCCAAATGTCGTGTCCGAGTGAATGATAACGCCGACACGGGTGCCCCGGGCGACGTTTCGGCAACCTCGACGGGCGCGATATTGAGCCAAACCACTATCTGTCCGGCACATTCCCGAGATAAAGCGCAGCTATCCAGGAGTCAGTAGTAGTTTTCACTCAATTCGAGTGCAGTCTCCGGGGAAGTGCTGATGCGCACTCGATTTCGTTGCCTTGTCGCGATCTGGCTGGTCATGGTCGCTGTTTTGTTCCTGGTGCCCGGGACGGCCGGTACCGCGCCGGAGCGGCTCGCGAGTGTGCTCGGCGATGAATTCCTGTGGGGTGTGGCCGCTTCCGGGTTTCAATCCGAAGGTCAGTCACCCGATAGCAATTGGACCCGCTACATCGAGGCCAATCCGGGGTGGGACCGGCTCGGTGATTCGGTCGATTTCCGGTCTCGGTACCGGTCCGATATCGCGCTGGCGAAGCAGATGGGCGTCAAGGTCTTTCGGGTCGGGTTGGAGTGGGCTCGGCTGGAACCGCAAGCGGGAGTGTGGGATTCGGCGGCCTTCGGGTTCTATGACGGATTGATCGATGCCATTGTCGCGGCCGGGATGCGGCCGATGCTGACGCTGGATCACTGGGTGTATCCGGGGTGGGAGGCCGATCGGGGCGGGTGGCGCAACCCGGGCATGGTGGCGGATTGGCTCACCAATATGCGCAAGGTGGTGGACCGGTACGCGGTGCGCAACCCGGTGTGGGTGACGATCAATGAGCCGGTCGCCTACATCATGCACGAGGTGACCCAGAACGGGACCGACGCCGATCAGATGCTGGGCCGGGTGGCGCAGGCGCACAACGGCATCTACGACTACATCCATCAGGTGCAGCCGAATGCGCTGGTAACCAGCAACGTCGGCTATGTCGCCGGGGCGGAATCGCAGGTCAACGGGCCGTTGATGGCATTGATCGGGGACAAGCTCGATTTCATCGGGGTCGACTACTACTTCGGCTATGCCGCACCCGAACTCGCCGCGCAAACACAGGGCGCGGCGGCCGCGCCCGCGGGCATGTGGGATCTGCCGATCAGCCCGGAGGGTATCTACTATGCGCTGCAACACTATTCGCGACAGTTCCCCGGAAAACCGCTGTGGATAGTGGAGAACGGGATGCCCACCTACGACGGACATCCCCGTGCGGACGGCTACACCCGCTCGGATCATCTACGGGACACCGTCTACTGGCTCCAGCGTGCCAAGGCCGACGGCATGAACGTCATCGGCTACAACTACTGGAGCCTGACCGACAACTTCGAATGGGGTTCGTACGCACCGCGATTCGGCCTCTACACGGTCAACGTGCGCACCGATCCGGCCCTGACGCGCATCCCCACCGACGCGGTCGCCACCTACCGCGACATCATCGCCCACGATGGCGTGGCCGCGGACTACCTGCCGGTCCGCCCGGTCGCGGACTGTCAGCTGGTGGATCCGCCCGCAAGCTGCGCTACCCCGGTCACTGCACGCTGAAGCCTGAGCTGAGCGGCGAGGCTTGACGCATACCGATATGGGAATATGATGGTCGCATGGCACGAGCAGCGACGACATCGGACGTCTTCAACGCGATCGCCGAGCCGCAGCGACGGGAGATCCTGGAACTGCTGCGCGGTGGTGAGCGCCCGGTGACCGAGCTGGCCCAGGAGCTGGGTCTGACCCAGCCCGGGGCCTCCAAGCACCTACGGGTACTCCGGGAGGTCGGCCTCGTCAGGGACCGCAAAGTGGGCAAACAACGCCTGTACGGCCTCGACGCCACCGGCCTGCGACCGATTCACGAATGGGCGGGTGGTTTCGAGCGGTTCTGGAACGCGAGCTTCGACCGGCTGGACGCATACGTGCAAACCCTCGCGCAGGCGCCATCCACAACGGCAAACGAAGGGACAACCGAATGGGTTCGGGATCAATGACAACGGCCGACCGCGAGATCGTGATCTCCCGCAGCATCAGCGCCCCGAGGGAGTTGGTGTTCGAGGCGTTCACCGACATCCGCCACCTCTCGCAGTGGTGGGGACCGGAAGGCTTCACCACCACCACGCGCACATTCGACTTTCGCGTCGGCGGCACATGGGATTTCGTGATGCGCGGCCCGGACGGAACCGACTACCAGGAGTGGATCTCCTGGACCGAGATCGCCGCCCCGGAGCGAATCACGCTGCGGCACGGTGAATTCCAGGACGATCCGAACGCCTTCGAATCCATCCTGACCTTCGCCCCCGACGGCACCTCAACCCGGCTGGAAATGCGCACGATATTCCCCACCAAGGAACTGCGCGACGAAGCGGCCGAGAAGTACCACGCCGTCGAAGGTGGCCGCCAAACCCTGGCCAAGCTCGACGCCTACATCACCGAAATCGTTTCGAAGGGAGCACAGAACTGATGGCCGGAAAAGTCTTCTTCAGCGTATCGATGTCACTGGACGGATTCATCGCCCCCGAATCCGCCGAGGAGCTGATGGGCAAGCAGTGGATGGAGCTGCAGCAGTGGGTCTTCCCGCTGCGCTTCTTCCGCGAAAACGGCGGGCTCGGCCAGGGCGGCGAGGAAGGCCACGAAAACGACATCGCCCGTGCGACATTCGAACGCACCGGAGCCAGTGTCATGGGCAAGCGCATGTTCGACGCCGGTGAAAAAGCCTGGCCCGAGGACGCCCCCTTCCACACCCCGGTCTTCGTGGTCACCCACGAACGGCGCGAGCCCTGGAAACGCCTGGGCGGCACCACCTTCCACTTCATCAACGACGGCATCGAGACCGCCCTCGACCAAGCCCGCGCCGCCGCCGGAGACCGAGACGTCCGCATCGCGGGCGGCGGCACTGCCATCCTGGAGTACCTCAACGCCGGCCTGATCGACGAGTTCTCCATCGCCCTCTCACCGGTCCTGTTCGGCACCGGCATCCGCCTCTTCGAGGGTATCGACGCCAGTCGCATTGCCCTGGAACAGATCAACGCCGAGCCCGGCAAACGCGCCACCCACCTGACCTACGCCGTCCGAGCCCGGTAACCGTCCCGGGCGTTGTCGGCGGCGATCTCCAGGAAGTGGCGGGCCGGTGGGGTGAAGCGGTGGTGGGGGCGCCAGCAGGCGTGCAGGTTGCGTTCGAGGGTGAGGGTGGGGATCGGGACTTCGATGAGGGTGCGGTCGGCTAGTTCGTCGCGGACGGTCAGTTCGCTCAGGACCGCGGGGCCCAGGCCGCTGGCCGCGGCGTTCTTGATGGCGGTGGCGGAGGTGAGTTCCATTGCGGGGACCACCGTCAGCGGTTCGGGGAGGGTCGAGAGGCGGTCGTGCAGGACCGATCGGGTGGCCGAGCCGGTCTCGCGCAGGATCAGCGGTGCGGTGGCCAGGTCGGTGGCGGTGATTTCACGGCGGGTGGCCCAGGGGTGATCGGGGGCGACGACTACGACGAGTCGATCGCGCACCACCGGGCGGTGTTCGAGTTCGGCGGGAATGTGTCCGGCCTCGGCGAAACCCAGTTCCGCACCGCCGCGGCGGATCAGGGCGACGGTATCGGCGCTGTTGTGGCAGAGCAGGCTGATGTTGGTGCCCGGCAGGCGATTTCGGAGTTCCGCGAACCAGGTGGGCAGGAAGAATTCGGCGATGGTGGTGCTCGCCGCCAGCCTCAGATGGGCCGGGGACGTTCCGGTCAAGGTGTGCAGCGCCTGGTCGAGTCCGGCGGTCGCTTCCAGCGCCGGACGCGCCCAGCGCAGCACCAGCTGTCCGGTTTCGGTCAGGGTGGCCCCGCGCGGATGACGGTCCAGCAGCAGTAGTCCCAAGCGCTGTTCGAGTCCGCGGATGCGGGTGCTGACCGCGGGCTGGGACAGGCCGTGGTGCCGGGCGCAGGCGCCGATGCTGCCGGTGGCTGCGATCGTGGCGAGCAGCTCGTACGGTCCCAGATCGGTGACTCTCGGCGACAGACCCATAGGGCAACCTTATGGGGCACCGAGGAAACACGCTCTACCGGCGGTGTATTCACCCCCGCGACACTGATCACGCCAGTCGGCACAGCATCCAGAACAGGGAGTGATCTGCAGTGACGCGAATTCAGTCGGTGGTCGGATACGAAATCCTCGACAGCCGAGGCAATCCGACCGTGGAAGTCACCGTGCGCCTCGAGGACGATTCGATCGGCCGGGCCGGCGTGCCATCGGGGGCCTCGACGGGTACTCGCGAGGCGGTCGAATTGCGCGATGGGGATCGGTCGCGTTTTCGCGGTCGCGGCGTCCTTACCGCGGTGTCGCATGTCAACGCCGATATCGCGTCGATCGTGGTCGGGATGGATGCCGAGGATCAGGCGGCGATCGACCACGCGATGATCAGCTTGGACGGGACCGCGGACAAGTCCAAGCTCGGAGCCAATGCCGTGCTGGGGGTTTCGCTGGCCGTGGCCAAGGCCGCCGCCGCGGCACACCGAATTCCGTTGTACCGCTACCTCGGCGGGGCCGCGGCTCGGCTGCTGCCGCTGCCGATGTTCAACGTCATCAATGGGGGAGCCCACGCGGACAATCCGCTCGACTTCCAGGAATTCATGATCGCCCCCGTCGGAGCGGACACCTTCGGTGAGGCGGTGCGGATCGGGACGGAGGTATTCCACACTCTCCGTGCCGATTTGGCCGCGGCGGGCGAGAACACCAATGTCGGTGTCGAGGGCGGGTTCGCACCCAATCTGCGCACGGCGGAGCAGGCGCTGGATTACATCGTGGCGGCGGTCGAGGCGACCGGGTACCGACTCGGTACGGACGTCGTTCTGCTGCTCGACCCCGCGGCCTCGGAGTTCTTCATCGACGGTGCGTATCACTATCGCGGGGAAGGCATCGTCAGGACGATCGATGAACACATCGCCTATTTGTCGAAACTGCTCGACGGCTATCCGATCGTTTCCATGGAAGACCCTCTCGCACAAGACGATCGGCACGGCTGGACCGCACTCACCGCCGCCGTCGGCGATCGCTGCCAGCTCGTCGGTGACGACGTGTTCTGCACCAACCCCGAGTTGCTTCGCGACGGTATCCGAACCGGCATGGCGAACTCGATCCTGATGAAGATCAATCAGATCGGCACCCTCACCGAAACCTTCGACACCGCCGCTATCGCTCAGCAGGCCGGATACTCATCGATTATCTCGCATCGTTCGGGCGAGACCGAGGACACCAGCATCGCCGATCTCGCGGTCGCCCTCGGATGCGGACAGATCAAAACCGGTTCACTCTCGCGCTCGGATCGCACCGCGAAGTACAACCAACTCCTGCGCATCGAAGCCGAACTCGGCCCTCAGGCCCGCTACGCGGGAGCCCTCACGCTTGCGGGCGCGTGGACCCCGAGCTCGAGGTGAGGCGACTCGCGAGAAAGGCGACGTAGGCCAGAAACCCGATGGTCCCCAGGGGGCGGGTGCGGCGGAAGGTGATGGCCAGGCCGACAAGCAGTTCGGTGAAACCGTTGCGGTAGGTCCAGCTGCGAGTCGAGTGCGGGAAGGCTTTGCCGGTGAGGGGATCGAAGATCTGCGGAGCGGTGAAATGCGCCGCCCCCGTCCCAGCCAATCCGAGGCCGAAGAGTCGGGCGCGGGTGCTGTCGGGGGTGCGCGCGGTGATGACGACCGGGTTCTTGGGAGTCTTACCCGCGATCAGTGCTTGCTCAGCCTGACGTTGTCTTCTGCTACTGGTCATGATTCGCTCCCGGGTTCGCTGGATCACGCCCGGTCCGGGTCGGGCGACTCCGCGAGCGATCTTGTCTCAGACAGTTTGCCATATGGTGTGCGGGTTCCGGTTTCCAATGTGTCAGCCAGGGCACGCCAGCGGTCGGCGCAGTCTCTGGCCAGACTCGCGAGCATGGCCATGCGATGCGGAGGCAGTTCGCCGAGGATGCGTTCCCAATGCGGATCCTGGAAGTTGGGCAGATCCAGTCGGCGCAGCAGACGGCGGCCGGACTCGGTGTCACGCAGGGTGGAGTTGCGACGCAACTCGCGCAGCATGGGCGAGTGGCTCATGGCGGCCGGGGGCGATCCGGCGGATTCGTTCGCACGGGCCGCGCGCAGCGCGCGGCGGCGGTAGCGGGCAATCCGCGCCGGCTTCGAATCACCGTTGAGCAGCAAGGAGATTCGCAGATCGTCGATGGCGGCCTCGGGCATGTTCGATATCTTCGCCAGCTCCGGAGTTGACGTCGCCGGAAGCAGGGTGAGGAGTTCGGTGACGACCGCGCGTTCGGTGCGGGCATCGAGTGGGCCGGTGGGGACCGGTACGAGCGCGCCCGGGCGCGCGGCCTTCGGTCTCCTGCGGTGGAAACCGGCCGTATCGGAATCGCTCATGAGCCCACCTCGTCATTCTGTGAATGTTGGAGCACATATTTACATAGTGGTGCTGTTCAAGGATGCGGTATAGATAGAATCCGTATTAACTTAACTGGGAATCGGACTGGAGACGGCCATGGCGTACCACCGGCGATCGGAACAGCCCACGAACGAGGCATCGCATGTCGTGGTGGTAGGCGGGGGACTGGCCGGGCTCGCGACATCGGTGTGGCTTGCCGAGCGTGGATATCGAATTACATTGGTGGAGAAGCGAGGTCGGCTCGGCGGCCGCACGATGTCGTTCGAGGTCGCCGGAGTGCGGGGGCTGGTCGACAACGGACCGCATCTGTTCGCGGGCTGCTACGACGCGCTCTTGCGATACACCGGCACGATCGGGACCCGGGATCGATTGCTCTGGGACGCACCGCCTTTCGCGGTCCGGACGGGGCCCGATCGACTGCTGACCATGCGATCGCCGAAATGGCTGCCACGCCGGACGCATCGCGTGCTGGGATTGGCCTGGCTGGCCTGGCCGCCGATTCCGCTGCGCGATCGCCTTGCCGCCCTGCGAACCTGGCTGGCATTGGCCGCGGCCGCACGCAAGCCGCGACCGGAGTTGGTTTCGGTCACGGTGGATCGCTGGTTCCATAGCATCGGCGCTCCGCACTCGCTGCGTGCACTCGTGCTGGATCAGTTCGTGATCGGCCTGCTGAACGAGAAGCCGGAACGGGTGTCGGCGTACACCTTCGCACAGGCGCTGCATTTCCTGACCGGTCGCGCCTTGGCGGGGAATCCCCGGGCCGGAGACGCGGTGTGGCCGCGGGTAAGCCTGCACGAGCTCTTCGTCGCTCCGGCCGAACAGTTCCTGCGCGACAGACATGCCGAAATCCTGACCGGCACAGGCATTTCCGATGTTGTGCTGGAAAGCGACTGCGCCACCGCCATACAACTCTCCGACGGCCGCACCATCACCGCCGATGCCGTCGTCCTCGCGGTCCCGCCCTGGTCGCTGACCACCCTGATCGATCACGGAAACCTCGGCCGCTTCGACGAATTCGCCCCGGCCCGCAAAATCGAGGCCGCCCCGATCTCCAGCGTGTACGTCTGGCTGGACCGCCCGCTGCGCATGCGGCGGCTCGCGGAAAACCTGCGCGACACCACGATCGAGTGGGTATTCGACACCGGCGGCATGCACGGCGACACCGCCGACGGCCACTGCTATGCCCTCGCGGTCAGTGCCTCCTACGATGTACTGCACCTCAAGAACGCCGAATTCATTTCCCGCGCACTGCAATCGCTGCACCAGCACTACCCCGATTCCATCGACGCACAGGTGCTGCGCACTCACGTCATCCACCAACCGCAAGCCACCTTCTCCGCCCAACCCGGTTTCGAAGACCTGCGCCTACCCCAACGCACCTCGATTCCCGGCCTGTTCCTGGCCGGGGACTGGACCCGCACCGAACTACCCTCGACCATGGAGGCCGCCGCCGAAAGTGCTACGCGCGCAGTGGACGCCGTGATGGCTCACCTCGGTGGCTCCTCGACACGACCGTGACACTCAGTATGGCGACGGCGCGAGGTTGTCGGAGAGGCCGCCGGTGAGCAGGCGTTTGACGACCTTGCCGGTTTCGCCTCGGGGCAGCGAGGGGAGGAAGACGATGTCGCGGGGGACGCTGAAGCGGCTCAGGCGGTGGCGGATGTAGGTGCGGATCATGTGCGGATCCAGGTCGGAGCCTTCGCGTTTGACGATGTAGGCGGCCAGGCGCTGGCCGAATTCCTGGTCGGGGACGCCGACCACGGCGACCTCGCTGATTTGCGGGAGGTGGGACAGGGCCTCTTCGACGGGGCGGGGGAAGACGTTCTCGCCGCCGGAGATGATCATCTCGTCGTCGCGGCCCGCGATGAATAGACGGCCTGCGACATCGAGGTAGCCGAGGTCGCCGGTGTCGAGCAGGCCGCGCGCCTCGTCCGGGGGCGGGCAGTTGACGTAACCGTCGAAAAGCATGTGGTTGCCGACGTAGATGCGGCCGATGGCACCGATCGGGACGGCCTTGCGGTTCTGATCGAGCACCGAGACCCGGGTGCCCAGGGGCGGTCGCCCGGCGGTGGTGGGGGAGACGCGCAGATCCGCCGGGGTGGCGATGGAGGCCCAGGAGACCTCGGTGGAGCCGTAGGTGTTGTAGAGGACGTCACCGAACGCGTCCATGAAGCGCAGCACCGTCGGACCGGCCAGTGGCGCACCGCAACTGGCGACCACGCGCAGACTCGACAGGTCGTAGCGGGTGCGCACCTCGAGCGGCAGGTCGAGGATGCGCTGCACCATGGTCGGGACCACGATGAGGGTGCTCGCGCGATGTTCGGCGATCAGGCGCAGACAGTCCTGCGCGTCGAATCGACTGGGCAGCACCACCGTCGCGCGCAGCGCGGTGCTCAGTTGCAACGCCGCCAGACCCCAGGTGTGGAACAGCGGTGCGGGGATGACCATGGTCTCGTTCATGCGCAACGGGATTCGGGACAGCAGCGCGGCGATGGTGGCGAACCCGCGCGGATGCGGACGGCGCGCGCCCTTGGGGGTGCCGCTGGTTCCCGAGGTCAGCACGATCAATCGGCCTCGACGCGACGAAGCGCGAAAGCCCTTGCCGCCCTGTGCGATCAAGCCGTCCACCGAATCGTCCGCATCCGGTGCGTCGGTGAGGTAGCGATGGATGTCGGGATGCAGATAGTCGATCAGCGGCACCAGTTCCTGATCGGCGAACAGCGAGGTGAGCCGGTGCCGCTGCACGATATCTTCGATGGTCCGCGCGGAGAGTCCGGCATTGAGCAGGAAGACGTCAACGCCGAGTTTGCCTGCGGCGACCATGGTCTCGACCATCTCGGCATGGTTGCGCGACAGCAGTCCGATCGCGTCCCCCGGACCGAGTCCGAGACCGGACATCGCGCCCGCCAATGCCCGGCTGCGGTCATGCATCTCCCGGAAGGTCCGCGAACCGCGGTCATCGATCACCGCGATCCGATCGGGTGTGTACGCGGCCGCGGCGGCATAACCGCCCGCCAGGTTGAACCCCCATTTCGCCAGGCCGCCAATCTGTTTCACCGAGCGGATCGGGCGCAGCGGCCGCACCACGCCGGTCGACATGATCTGCCCTGCCACCTGCGCGCGCCGCCGCAGCGGCCGATCCTCGCCATTGACCACAACCGAGGTGTCCGCGCCCGAGAGCAATTCCCCCAGCCGGTGCAATCCGGCCTCGACCCAGGCGATGACCTCGGTATTCGATAGCTCGGCCACCGCGGGATGTATGCGCCCGGCTCCGAAGAACGTGACGGTGAGCCGGGTGTGCTCGTCCCGCTTGCGCAACCGCACATTCACCAGCGCACCGGTTTCCAGGCATCGCAATTGCAGCCCGCCGCGCCGATCCGGTCGGAAGATGGCGCGGCGGGAGCTCACCCCGGTGGCGGGGGTGCCGATGCGGATCAGCCAGGTCAGCCCGTCGAGGAGCGTTTCGAGCTGCTCACAGGCGCCGACCCCGGCGAATATCCTCGGATACAGCTGCGGGTCGACCAGCAGTTCCCGGACCGATTCCGGTGCGACCGGCAAATCCACTGTCGTATCGAAGATTTCGGTAACCAATTTCGCGGGCCGTTCTACCAGGTGTCCATGACGATCGGGACAGCCGCGCACTCGGGGAGTGGAATGCGTCGGCGGATTCCGAATATCAACGGTAACAGCGTATTTCGGCCGATGACCGGAGGCGGAACAGGTTTGTGGTGAATACCAGCGCGGGTGGGGCGTTACTGCCGAACTCTCCCAAAATTCTCGATCTTTCCCCGCAGGTAGGCCCTCGGGGTGGTCGTGATTCGCTATCGCCGAAAGCTGAGCATTGTTGTCGAAAGTGTGCGGTCGCAGCGGCTCGAAGTTCACCTCTTCGCTACATAACCGCAGGTAGAGACTAGATTGTCGATCACACCCAATGCGCCGCGAAGGAGAGTAGAAAGTGAGCCCTCGACCACTTTAGAGTTCGAACTCCACCGTTGACGTGCGGTAGACCACAACGGAAGGAGTCAACGATGACCACCGAGGGAGCACTCAGAACGGGCCTGACCGTGTCGGGCAGACCAATGTCCAACCCACTCCAGGATGTGCGGACGGTTTCGGAACAACTGGTGGGACTCTTCGTCGACAAGGTGGCGCCCTGCGGCACCATGCCCGGAGATTTCCTCGCCGGTGAGGTCACCTCGGTGACGCGCGTGTGTTTGGAAATGGCCGTCGGGATGCTCGACGGTCAGGACATGCCCGCCAAGATCGGGCGATTGGCCGAGACGGCCGGCGGCTGGGCGCGCGAGGGCGTGCCGATCGACAGCATCCTGCACTCCATCCACGAGGGCTTCAAATACGGGATGGACCTCATCTCCGCGAACTCCTCGGCGCAGGACCACACCAATCTCATGGACGGCGCCAAGCGGGTGATCGAGATGCTCGACGCCATCAGCGTCACCGTGGCGCACGCCTATGTGCGCGAGCACAAGGCGGTGGTCAGCGAACACCACAACGCCGTGCACACGCTGACCTCGGCGCTACTGGGCGGGCATTCGACCTCGACCATGGCGCGCGAATGCGGGATCGAGCTCGCGGCGGAGTATTCGGTTCTGGCCCTTGATATTCCGCGTCATCCTGATGAGCTGCATCCGATGCTCGACGGGGAGGTGGTGGCGCGGCGCAAACTGCGGCGACTGCAAGCCGAACTGGCGACCCGCTGCGCCGGAACGGCTTTGGCGCTGTTGAGCGTCGACGGTGGCACGGTGCTCATTCCCACCACCGCACTGGCGGACAGCGAGCTCGACGAACTGGTGGCGCGGCTCTCGGCGGCGGCGCATGTGCCAGTCATGGCGACGGTGGTGATCAGCGCGCCCGATGATGTGCCGTCCGCGGCCGATCGCGCGCACGAGCTGCTCGATATGGTCAAGCGCCTGCACAGTGTGGCGCGACTGTATCGATTCACCGATATGGCGCTGGAATATCAGCTCACCCGGCCTGGACCGGGACGTGAAACCCTTGGCGCGCTATTGGACCCGCTGGATGACTATCCAGAACTGTTGCAGACCTTGCGCTGTCATATCAGCAACAATCTGAATCGGCAGCGCACGGCGCATCTGATGCATATCCACACCAATACCGTCGACTACCGGATCAAACGCGTGCGCCAGCTCACCGGATTCGATCCGGCGGCGAATTCCGGGCTGTGGCAATTGCGTTCGGCGCTGATCGCCCGGACATTCAACGATCAGCGTTAGGGCCGAAAACGCGCATCAGTTCGAGTAATTCATCGGGCGTGTAGGTGCCGCTCACCGAGACCCCCGCGGCGCCGAATGTAGCCAGCGCCCGGGGCAGGTGATATCCCGAGGTGATCAGGACCGCATCGCGAGCCCCGAGCGTGTCCATGACCTCGGCGGAGAATTCGGCGTTCTCGACCGTCGAACGCGCGGCCTGCTCCAAATGCACACGCTCACGCGGCATTCCGCGAGCGATCAGCCACTCGGCCATGGCCTGGGCCTCGGTGACCCCGGCCTGCGGATTTCCGCCGGTCACGATGATCGGCGAGGCCGTGGACACCAGCGCCTCGACATAGCCCGCCCGCAATCGGTCGATCAGCTCCGGACGCATGGTGCCGTCGGGCAGCAGGCCGAAACCCAGGATGACGATGGCCGAGTCCGGCCCCAGCGCGGGCGGGAACTCGGCCCGCGCGGGTGCCACACAGACGGCCGCGACACCGGTGGCGAGCACCGCGGTCGCGGCCGCGCGGCGGATTCGGCGGGAAAGGGGAGCGAATACGAAGTGGCGCACGGGAACTCCAGAAATGCCATGCGGGAATGCCCGGCAGGAGCGCCGGGCGTTTCACGATGATTCGTGAGCCTGAGTCGAAAGTGCGCAATAGTTTGCGAGAACTGGAAAGATCACCACCGAGTCCGCGCGGTATTGTGACGGACGGACGAATCCTGTTCGGACAGAGGCGAATCGCCGTCAATAGAGCTGTCGGAAATACTCTGTTGCGCTTCATGAATCGGATCCCCTTATTTGGTGAACCGCCCAGATACCTCGGCAGTCTCTTCTGGCCTGCCCTCGCCCCGGCTTAGTTTGATCCCGGTTTCGATGCCGCCACCCATTGTGCGGCAAGCGAACTCGACGTACATCGGGCCGGAGAAAGGCACACAATGAGACGAAGTACCCGCCCACGGGCATTACGGTCAGCGATTCTGTCCGGGGTTTCCCTGCTGGCGGTCGGATTCGCCGGGACGACCGCCACCGCGGCCCCCGATCCCGCGCCCACCGAACAAAACCTCGCCGACTACATCAACGCGGGACTCAAAGGCGGGCCGATCGCCGATTCCGGCAGCGGGGGCTCAGGGTCCTCGTGCAACTCCGGCAGCGGCGCGGGATCGGGCAACGGTTCGGGCGACTGCTACGGCGGCTCCGGTTCCAGCTCGGGCTCCTCGGGTGGATACTCTTCCGACACAACGACTTACGGGCCGTCGATGACCTCGTGGCTGGCCGCGTTCGGTTACGGGCTCGCCCATCCCGACGCCACCCCGCCCGGGGCCAACGACTGGAACTGCAAGCCGACGGCCGAACATCCGCGCCCGGTGCTGCTGATCCACGGCACCTGGATGAACGCCTACAACGGCTACGCCTATATGGGCCAGCCGATCAAGGACGCGGGCTACTGCACCTTCACCTTCAACTACGGGCGCTCCAACATGCTCGAGGGCGGCGGGCTGGGCTCGGTCCTGCCCGGGGTGATGGGCACCGGCTACATCCAGGATTCGGCGAAGCAGTTGGCTGCCTTCGTGGATCGCGTCCTCGCGGCGACGGGCGCGCCGAAGGTCGATATCGTCGCGCACTCGCAGGGCGGGGCAATGGCGAACTGGTACACCAAGTTCGAGGGCGGCGGCCCCAAGGTGCAGCACCTGGTCACCTTCGGTGCCACCCATCACGGCACCTCGCTCGACGGCATCGGCGCGCTCGGCCGCATGATCAACAATGCGGGCATCGACGTGCTGGGACTCATCGAGATCTTCGTGGGCCACGCGGGAATTCAGCAGACCATCGGCTCGGATTTCGTGAACAAGCTCAATGCCAACGGCGACACCATCCCGGGCATCGACTACACCGTCGTCGGCACCCGCTATGACGAGGTCACCAACCCCTACGAGCTGACCTTCCTCAAGGCGGTCCCGGGGGCGCACGTGGACAATATCGTGCTGCAGGACGGCTGCGATCAGGATTTGTCCGACCACCTGACGATGATGTACTCCCCGCGTGCCCTGTCGATCGCGCTGCGGGCACTGGACCCGGCGCACAGCGTTCCACTGCAGTGCACCTTCAACCCGCCGCTCGTCGGCGGTGGCGGCTCGCTGTAGCCGATCCACACACGTGTATCGGGCCGTCCACGCACCCTGACGGCATCCGGTACACCTCGCAGGCCCGCACTTCGCCGAGTGCCGCTGGACCCGTGCGTGCTCTCGCCGGAGCTCCGCAGCCTGCGCGCGAGGCCCGCCGGGGGCTCCCTGACCCCGGTGGGCCTCGCGTCATTTTTCGTTCGAGGAGTTAGCGCAGATGTCTAATCGATCCCTGAATCTCTTGTGCCGCAGTGTGTTCGCCACCGCATCGGTCCTATTCGCGATGGTGGTGCCCGCGCAGGCGGCCCCGGATGATGGGTCCGCGATCACCGGGTCCTGGGCGCTCGACGGGCGCACCGTGCAATTGCGGGTGCACTCGGCGGCGATGAACACCGACATCATGGTGAATGTGCAACGGCCGCCCGATACTTCGGCGTCCGCGCCGACGTTGTATCTGCTCAACGGCGGAGGCGGCGGTCAGGACAGCGCCACCTGGCAGCGCAACACCGATGTGCTGGGGTTCCTCGCGGACAAGAACGTCAATGTGGTGCAGCCGATCGGGGGCCGGTGGAGCTACTACACCGACTGGCGCGCACCAGATCCGAAACTCGGTGTGTACAAGTGGAAGACGTTCCTGACCGAGGAGTTGCCGCCGCTGATCGACGCGGAGTTCCATACCAACGGCGTGAATGCCCTTGCCGGACTGTCGACTTCGGGCACATCGGTGTTGCAGCTTCCGATCGCCGCGCCTGGGCTGTATCGCGCGGTGGCGGCCTACAGCGGGTGCGCGCAGATCAGCGATCCCATCGGCAGGCAGTTCGTCAAGACCGCGGTCGAGGGCTGGGGCGGCGGCAATACGGTGAATATGTATGGGCCGGACGATGATCCGATGTGGGCGGCCAATGATCCGTATGTGCATGCGGACCAGTTGCGCGGGACCGCACTGTTCGTCTCTACCGGCACCGGAGTCCCCGGCATGTACGACGTCTACAACGGTCAATACATGCAAAGCGGGCCAAGGGGTTTCGTCAATCAGCTGGTGATCGGCGGGGTGCTCGAGGCGGCGGTGAATTGGTGCACGCACAACCTGCAGGCGCGGTTGGTCGATCTCGGGATTCCCGCCACCTTCGACTTCCAGCCGACCGGCACCCACTCCTGGGGTTACTGGAAGGACGCTCTGGTGCGGTCCTGGCCGGTGCTTGCCGCGGGACTGGGTGTGCCGGGCGGCAATTGATCCATCGCGATCTCGGCTTCGATCCACGAGGCCATCATCCGGCCGGTCATGGTGATGATCTCTGCGCGTTCGTCGGGATCGACCTCGATCGCGGAGGCGCGCAGCACGCCCGCGAAGCCGGTATTGACGAATACGAATGCCATCACGTCGTACTTGCGGTCATTGCCCGGTCCGAGGATCTGAATCAGCAGCACCTTGACCAATAGCCGCAATCGCGGCTCGAACTCGGGCAGGCCGCTGCTGTAGAACTGCACGCCGCCCACCAGCGCGCGCACCAGTTTCGCGTTGGTGACGAGTTCCTCGGTGAATACCTCCAGGATCTCCACGACCACCGCTGCGCGGGTGAAATCCGGCTGCGAGGCGACCGAGTGCTGCGGAAAGCCCGAGAGCCATTCGGTGAAAGCGCGCTCGATGCGGTCGAGCAGGCGGCCCAGCAATTCGTCCACCATGACCGAACGATCGGCGAAATAGCGGTATACGGTGCCGATACTCACCTCGGCCTCGGCGGCGATGCGATTCGTCGAGGTGTCATTGATACCGCGCTCACCGAACAATCGCGCGGCGGTGTCCAGGATGTGTTCCCTGGTCTCTCTCGAACGCTGCTGGGCCGGGCGACGTCGCTGACCTGCATTCTTGGGCGGCATCTCGACCTCCCTCCCTACTTTCCGGTAAGGATGAGTATTGCTCATTTTCCGGCTCTCGAAGATCGTTTCGCGATGCTGTAAGTTATTGCGCCACAGGGCTGATGGCATGCACCCCCGCGCGCAGGCCCATGGAGGTGCGCATGGCGTCAGGTCGGGTACCCAAGGGACGGCTGACCAGGGGCAGCCGGATGGGTCGCTTGGCCGCCGGACAGGCCATCCGGGGCGCCGGAACCCGGCTGGCGATGATCGGCCAACCCGAGGAAGCGCGCGCGATTCTCGCCGAACGCTCCGCATTGCAGGCCGCGCAGCAGTTGGTGACCATTCTGGGCGGGATGAAGGGCGGCGCGATGAAGATCGGGCAGATGCTGTCCGTTCTCGATGTCGGCCTGATACCCGAATCGCATCGCGAAATGTTCCGGGCCAAACTCGCCGAATTGCGCGATCGGGCTCCCGTGGTGTCGTTCCCGGCAATGCGGCAGGTCATCGAGGACGACCTCGGACCGCTATCGGGCGTGTTCGCCGACTTCGACGAGACGCCGATAGCGGCAGCCTCGATCGGGCAGGTGTATCGCGCGCGGCTGCACGACGGCCGCACCGTCGCGGTGAAGGTGAAATATCCCGGTGTGGACGAGGCCGTCGCAGCCGATCTGCGCAACCTCGAATTCTTCAGCAAGCTATGGAAATCCGCGCTACCGAGCGCGGCCGACGCGGGCGTACTGGACGAGATCGCCAGCAATATCAGCGCCGAACTCGATTACCCGCGCGAAGCACGCACCCAGCATCTGGTCGCCGCCCGCTACCGCGACCACCCCTACATCACCGTCCCCGACAGCATCGAAGAATTCTGCGGACACCACGTATTGGTGACCGAATTCGTCGAAGGCCGCCCCTTCGACCACATGCGCACTCTCCCCGACGCCGACCGAAACCGCATCGGCGAACTCATCTACCGCTTCTACATCACCTCCCTGTTCACCGATCACGAATTCTGCGGCGACCCCCACCCCGGCAATATCCTGCTCGCCGCCGACGGCCGCCTCGCCTTCGTCGACTTCGGCCTCTACCACCGCATGGACCCCCTGCACGTCGGCTTCGAACGCACCGCCCTGCAAGCCGCCGCCGAACACCGCGGCGAAGACATCCACCGCCAATGGGTGGACCGCGGCATAATCGACCCCCGCGCCGGCGTCAGCGCCCAGGAATGCCTCGACTACGTCTGGGCCGCCACCGGCTGGCACCTGCTCGACGAAGAAATCACCATCACCCCCGAATTAGCAACCGGCGCAGTAATTCTCGCCGTCAACCCGCGCTCCGCCGAATTCCAAGGCATGCGCAAACAACTCCTACCCCCCGAACACGTCTTCTCCCGCCGAGCCGACCTCTTCACCTTCGCCGCCCTCGGCCAACTCGTCTCCACCAACAACTGGCACCGCATCGCCCGCGAATGGCTGTACAACGAGCCGCCCACCACCGAGATCGGTTGTGTGACAGCGAAATGGCGTGAGTCGATGCGATGACCGCGCTCGACGATCTGAAGCAGCTACTGCCTCCGCCGGCCGGGTACGGTCGCACTTTCGACTGGACGGCCGTCGAGAAACGGCTCGGCGTCACCGAGATCCCGCAGGACTTCAAGCTCCTGTTCGAGGCCTATGGAGACATCCGGTTCTGCAACAGACTGCACATGTTCAGGCCGAGCGCCAATGAGTACATAGATTTGGCTGACGTCACCTTCGCATCACGCGTGCATCTGGCAGCCGAGGACATCGGTGATCCACCGACCCGAATTCCTCCCGGCGTCTCGGTCACTCCGGCGACCCTGATCCAGTGGGGTGCATCCTTCGGGGGCTGCTACGCACTCTGGGATGCGCACGACCCGAATCCCGATAGATGGACCCTTGTTTTCACCGACGCGGACCAAATCCAGTGGGGCTACTACGACGGAACGGTGACCAACTATCTTGTCGACTGGTTGACCGGCCGGTTCACGCCGATCCCGATGTGGACTCTCCGCCCGGGCATCCGCCCTGACATCGAGTTCTATGATCCGAATGATCCATACGGCCCGACCATCACCGACCAGGTCGAAGCCACCTACGTCATCCCGTGAAGCGAATAGCTCTCACCGCTCCAACTCGGAGCAGTGCTGGTGACTCAGCCGCTCAATTCGATTCCCAGCACGACGCGGGGTAACACCATCGCGATCAACAGTCGGTCGAGTTGACCGACCATGACGTCATCGTTGCCGACCGTCGTGTGTAGAACCTGCTCAGCTATAACGAAGTTGAACCGATGATCGCCCCGATACAACACCTGTTGCCGCTCCATTCGGGCGGCCAACACAGGTTCCAGGTCTTCGTGCGAGTTGTGAAAGAAGTCCAGGGCGCGACTGAGGACCGCTTGGGCGTATGCGGGTGTCTGTAGCAGGCCGGGCACCAAAAACGGTTCGTACCAGCGCATAAGGCTGGTTTCCGATTCCCAGACGATCGACTGCCGCTGTCGGTGCGGCAGCCGCATACGCTTGATCTCGATGTACGCGGCTTGCAAGTTACGAAGTGCTGCAATCAGATCGGCTGCCTGCGCACCCGCGCCACACGAACTACACCATGCGCGGATATCCGCTTCGCTGGGAGTTTGATTACCGTGCTCCAGCTTTGAGACCTTGGATGGCGGCCACCCGTGGGCGTGCGCGAGTGCCCTGGCGGTCAGTCCGGCGTCCTTGCGAATGTCTCGTAACTGCCCGCTAAGGGCTCGTCTGGATTGCTGTGCAGAGTCGGTCACCGATCCGCGGATACCCCGATGTAGTCCGCGTACGGGATGGCCAACGGCCACAGCCGATCCCGAACCTGTCGGATATGCGCCGCGATTATGGGATCAGTAGTTGTCGCCAGCCCTTCTCCCGCACCGTCAGGGCTGAACACGCTGAAGGCGACCAGGTCGTCATCGAAGAGCCACCAATCGTCGCCGCTGAGCAATGCCGCATCGACGTTGTGACGAGGGATGTACCGAACCTCTTCTCCCGCAGCGATGTTCAAGGGAGTGACCGCCAGCGCGAACCGCGAGTAGTCCGTATGCGGTTCCGACACCACTCGGACGCGTCGGATCAGCTTTTTCCGTGCCGTGGCCGCCCGAACAACATCGCCCCAGCCCGTGAACCACGTGTAGTCGTCAGGTTCGCCGGCCATGAACTTGCGGAAAGGTTCGTCTTCTGCGGGCGTCGAATACGTGTCCTGGAGTTCGAGATGGACCGCGAGCGTCCATTCCAGACCGAACAGGCGGTCGGCGTCCTCACCGCGATGCAGCAACATCAGGTCGAATCTCCTGCCCTACAGGAACTTTCACGCCAGCTTCGTGGTCCGGGATGTCCATCTCGGCGAGTACATCCGGATCGAGGATCGGCTCACCTGTGAGTGTGAAAGTACCGTGTCCGGTATCCGTGAGCACAACCCCGAGACAGGTCCCGGCCTCCAGGTAGGCAAGGAGTGCATGGGGAATCTCGATCAGGTCCGGATGGTCGGTCACCCACCAACCTTGGACTACGTAGTCACTGTCCCCGAGGTACAGCGTCGGTGATTGATTTCCAGTTGTGCTCTTGCCCCGACGTCGCTCCCGCAGGTCAACGAATCATTTGGCTTGGAGAAATCTGAAGAAACATCGTGGATTTCAGTGACCCGAACTCTCTAGCGTGTTCGTCCATGGCGCTGTACGAATTCGCCGGCGGACTGCTCGAACTTCAAAGCGCCGGAAACGAATCCGATGACTACTCGGGGTTCTACCTCGAGTTTCGCGGGCGCGGGGCGCCCATCAGGCGGGACGAGAGCGAGGCAGTGGTGGTACATAGGCCGACCGCAATCGGCTACCTTCGCACAGACATTTCTGGATCGGCTCGGCTCTGGGATCAAACCCAAATCCGCAGGCTTGCAGCTCGTCTCGGCTACGACTTCGCAGACATGGTGATCTATGACCCGAAGTTCGGACGGCCACCGCTGGCCCGGTTGAAAGCACAGGCAACGCGGCTCGATGCAGAGGCGGTCATAGTGCCCAGTCCCGAGCACTTTTGCGATAGTGAGGTGCCAGCTGCTCTCGTCGAGCAATTCGACGTGATCACCGTGAATCCGGAAGAGACCTACTCTCGGGGTGCTGTGTCGCCACTTCGGCCCCGGCAATCACCCCGGAACCGGTGATGTCGCCGATCCGGGTGTGTGGCGGGCGAATCCACGCAGCATCAGATCGCGCCCCGACCGCCAGCTCCGCACGTGCGGGGTACGACGCATCTTCGGCGCGGAGAGCGCCTCGGCGACCGCCTCGCCCTTGTCGGACAGCCGGATCGATCCGGGAATCGCCACGGGATCGGCCCAATCCTCCGGGTTTTCCGTGGCGAGCAAGCCGTAGGCCGCGATCAAGCGGAGTGCGGACACCAGCTCACTGTGCGGCGCCCCCACCATTCTCACCAGTAGCGCTGTGCTGCAACCCGACTCGGACACCAGATCGAGGATCTGCACCACATCGCGGTGGGCCCTCAGCTCGTCCAGCATTCTCTGATCGTTGTAGTCGCCATTCACCTGAATCGCCTCCTCGCTGCCCGGAACACAGAACCGGTCAGAAACTGGACGATAGGCCGTTTGTGCAGGTAGGGCGGTTGCGTTGACACACCCTTGACACCGCCGCATCGTTTCCTGACACGATCCGAACGGTCGGACTGGAAGGGCTGATTATTCGCCGGGCCAAGGTAGGCCGTTGAACGCGTAGACGGCCTTGCGCTGGTCCAACATGCTCACCACCGTCTCGGGTGGCGCGGGAGCAAAGATATCAACCATCTCAAGCTCTTCGCCACGTCGCTCGGGGTCGTGAACATATGCGCGGCGGCCATTTTCGAACTGTCGCAACATGCCCGACGGCCAGACGTCGGGGCGTGCTCCCTGGCAACACAGCAGTTGGCCTTGTCGCTCCAGGTACTCGCGGAGCGCGAGCAGGCAGCCGAGATAGTCGTCGTCTTCCGCACCGAACCGGCCGTGCCCGACCAACTCCACTCGCGCGAGCGGCGGCTCTCCCAGTCGCAGCACAATCGGTGAGAGCACGCCCGCGGAATCAACCGCCGTCAAGTTCACAATCTCCGGCATCCCACTCCCGTCATCGCCGAGGATGCTACTCGAGCCGGAACGAATCTCTAGCGACTCCATAGGGTTCAGGACGGTCCGGGCAAGTGCCGTCGGGGCAGTGTGTTGGTCCATTGGCGTTGCTCGGGGGTGTCGGGGACGGTGAGCCCGCGGGCTTGTTCCAGTTGGTTCCATGCCGTGTCGGGGTCGGTGCCGTTCAGGATCAGGAGCGCGGCGGCCAGCAGAGATGCCCTGCCGATGCCGAAGCGGCAGTGGGTGAGGACGTGTGCTCCGTCGTCGAGTTCCGCGGCGAGACGTTGGAGGGTCGGCAGCACGCTCGCCTGCTCGGGTATGCCGCGGTCGATGATCGGGATGGGCACGAATTGCAAGCCCGCGTCGCGGGCGGTGCGTGGTTCGGCTTCGAGCTCGCATTCGTAGAGTTCTGGGGCGGTGAGCGCGCAGACGAGAAAGTCGACGCCACTGGCTTTCAGCGCAGCCATCTCGTCTTCGAGCCATTCGCCGCCACGCGGTTTGGCCATGATGCTCAGCACTCCGGGACCTCGATGGTCGACGGTGTTAAGGGTAGGACGCATAGTCATTGCCTCGAACTGCGATGGTTGTTGCCAAGTCGGCGTGCAAAGTCAGGATGATCACCGAAGTTGCTGCCGGGCAGGGGTATTGCGTGCGCTCTGGCGTGAGTGGGCGAGCATGCCGAAGGCACCTCGCCACTGCACTGTACGTCACCACCGGCGACCTGTTGGCCGCCAGTGGTCACACCGCCACGATCGGCGAGCGAATCCGGTCTGCAGGACGGTGATGAGTTTTGTCGAGCAGCACCAGTATCGCTTCGGCGATCACCAGGCGGGGTTGCCCGCCAGGGGGAGGTTGATCCAGCTGGGGTTGGCGGGGTCGAGTTGGAGGTGCTGCGGGGCCAGTTGGCTGTCGGCGAAGGTTAGGCCCATGGGGAGGGAGCGGGGGAAGTTGGCGGCGTAGATGTCTACGCGGAGGCGGTGGCCGGGCTGGAGAACGGCGTCTGTGGAGCGGATGCTGATGTCGAGGGTGGTGGGTTGTCCGGGGACCGTGGGGAGGCGGTCGGACAGGGAGATGAGGGGGTAGGGGTCGGTGTAGTCGCCGTTGGATGAACGGGTGGAGCGGGAATCGTCGATGGCGCGGAAGGAGGAGACGAGTTGGCCGGAGGAGATGGCGGTGGAGCGGCCGTCGGGGGCGACGTCGTTGATGCTGATGACCCAGAATCCGTCTTGGGTGTCGTGCACCGTATTCAGGTGTGCGGCAATAGGTCCGGAGATCTCGGTGGGCTCGGTCACCGGCGGGGTGGTGAAGGTAAGGGCACTGGTTTCGGCGACGCGGCTGTCCTTGCCGCACAGGTCGAGCACCGAGGTTATGCCAGCGGTGATCTGCGCGGAGTCACGCGAGCATAGAGTAGCCAAACCCGGTGCGACGGTAAGTGTTTGGATGGCCCCGGGGACTTCGGAGGTGATGCTGCCGTCGTGCGCGACCGGGAATGCGGTGGTGCCACTGGGATTGGCCGACAGGTACATCCGCCGGTAGTCCGCCTCCGGGCGTGGGAATTGGTCGGTCGCCGTCCAACCGCCACCTTGTTGGAACAGCGTATACGGGTCGTAATCGTCGATACCGTTGTCGATTCCCTTGAGCCACTTGTCGAACCAGGCGCGTTGCAGCACATCCAGGCGCGGCGGGGTCCCCGGTACACCATTGCGACTGATCGGGGAGCCGTGATATCCGTTGCCCATCAGCAGCTTCTTCTGACTCGACGGCAGCGGAATGCTGTTGAACGCCTTGACTTCCGAGTACGAGAACAGGTCGTACCAGCTGCCGACCAGGAAGGTCGGGACCTTGATGTTGTCGACGCCGCCCTGCCAGGCTTGATGCCGCGCGCTGGAAGCGTCGAGCAGTTCCTGCGTCGACTGCGGCACCTGGTCGCGAGTCAGGCTGAATACATAGCCTGCCAGCACATCGGCCATGACCAGCGGACTGTCCACGCGATCGGTGAACCACTGCCAGTCGAACCGACCGGCGAAGATCGATTGCAGGTCTGGGACGAACTTCGCGGCGTTGACGGCCAGCAGCCACGGAGCCAGGAACGCGACGCCGAAAGCGCCTCCGGTGTCGGCGATATCGTGCAGGATGTCGTTGCCCGGGTCGACCGGGAAAATCGCGGCGAGCGATTTGGCGCCCTGTTGGGCGGCATGCAGTTGATTGATCGCGCAGTACGAGACCCCGGTCATGCCGACCTTGCCGGTCGAAAATGGCTGCGCCCCAGCCCAGTCCGCTATCTCGGCGGCGTCCTGTTGTTCCCTGGTCCCGAACACATCCCACGTACCCTGCGAGAACCCGGTGCCGCGCGCGTCGACCACGACCATGGTGTATCCGCTTTGAATGAGCTTGCGATCCACGCCCGCGAAAATGCGCCCGGTTCCCGCCGGAACGGTCTGCAGCAGATCGGACAGTCCGCCGAAACCGAAGGCGGACAGGTCGATCATGGTGGCCAGCCGGGACAGCGCGTCATAGAGGACCGGCATGGCGATCGCCGAATCGACCAGGTTCTGCATGAGTTTGGTGTAGGGCGTGATGTTGACAATGGTCGGCAGCGGCTCGGCGATAGGGCCGTTGGCGTCCGCGGGCCGGTAGATGTTCCCCTTCAGCACGGTGCCATCGCTCATCGTGATCGGAACATCCCAATCGATATGCACGGCAGGATATTTCGGAGCGGACTCGTAATCGGCGAGCCATTGTGCACCGGCAGCGCCGCCATCCGGCTGGGCCGGTGCAGGGGCGACCGTCAACAGTGCGGCGGTCACCACCGCGGGCAGCAGAACGGCCAGTCCTCGTAGTCGCCGCCGACGCTTGCTCAACATATGCACCCCATTGTTTCGATGTGTCGTTGCCGGGCCATGCGGGCTCGCGACGACCCCCGCGTGTCATCTGATTTATTTCTGTATCCGATGGGGAAATATATCGGCACTGCGGGCGCTGGACATTGTCCGAAGCCGCCAACCCGGTAACGTGATGGGAGATCCATCGAAGTAAGGGGTTGTTCGAGTGGCAGGGCCGCGCACCATCGAGACGTCCGCCGCACCCGCCGCGAAGCGAGTCACCAAGCGCCGCGCCGAAACTCGGCAGCGCATGCTCCAGGCGGCCTACGAGGTCTTCGCCGAACAGGGCTTCGGCCGCACCAGACTCGAGCAGATCTGCGAGCGCGCCGGATACACCAGGGGCGCGTTCTACTCGCAGTTCACCTCGATGGACGAAGTGTTCCTCACCATGTGGGCCGAACGCTCCACCCGGATGATCACCGATGTCACCGCGGTGCTCGATCGCGAACCCATTACCGACCTGCGCGACGTCCGACAGGTGGTCGACCACGTGCTGGCCGCAATCCCCGTGGACGACAACTGGTTCCGTATCAGCCTCGAATTCACCGCACACGCCCTGCGTAACCCGGACCTGCGCGAGATCATGGTCGCGCGCGAAGCCGCGATCAGTGCTGCCCTGCTACCCGTGATCGAAACCCTGCTGAGTCGAATCGGCCGCACCATCACCGACCGCGAAGCCCTCGGCCAAGCCCTGATCGCGGTCCAGGACGGCACCATGACCCAATGCCTGATGGAACCGGCCAACCCGCTCAACCTCGAACGCCGCGCCAACCTGTTCCAGCAGGTCGTGCTCGCGTTCTCGGTCGAGCGGAAACCGAACTAGGTCCGCTGCACCGTCGGAGCGGATTCGATTCCGAGCATGGCAATAGCGACCTCGTCAGCCGCAGTGTGCGGCAGCGCGGTTCCCATGTTGTCGAGGATAAGCAGTTGTGCCGCAGGGATTTCGGCTGCCAGGGCCTGTCCGTTGCCGACAGGGAAGAACGGGTCGGCACGGCCGTGGACCACGAGGGTGGGGATGGTGAGGTCGCCGAGGCGTTCGCGCCAGCGTGGGGTGCAGTTGATTCGGGAGAAGACCATGCCGAGTTGGTTCGCCTGGTGCACTGAGGGATCGGCCGATGGGGTGCGGTCCCAGATTCGGGCCGCTGTCGTGCGCGCCTGCTCCGGGTCGTTGGCCATCGGTGCGGCACCGGCCTCGGCGAAAGCGGCGACGGCATCGCGGTCGGTCCAGTCCGGGAAGGCCCGGGAGAACACCGTGCTCAGGATCGTGTGATCGTGGTCCGGCAGGTCGTCATCGACCGGACCCGGTGCGACCGGCCGCGTGCCGACAAGGGTCAGGGCGGAGAACGCGTCCGGGTAGTCCAGTGCGGCAATCTGAGCGACCATTCCGCCGACACCGACCCCACCGAGATGTGCGGTCGAGGCTCCGAGCGTTCCGACGAGCGCGGCTGCGTCGGCAGCCAAATCCCGCAGGTCGTACGCCGGGTTCTCCGGGTCGAGGGTTGTTGATGTGCCGGAGTCTCGCAGGTCGTAGCGGACTACGCGCCGCCCACCGGACGCGAGTCGCTCGCAGAGTGCGTCGGGCCAGGACAGCATTGTGGTGCCGCCGATGAGCAGTACGAGTGGATCGGCTTCACGGCCGAAGCTCTCGATGCCTAGATCGACGCCGTTGGCTCGTATCGAGGTCGCACCGGATTGAAACGGGCTCGCCATGCCGCACTCCTGTCTGTCGGTATCCGGAGATACGACGACGGAGTCAGTCGAAATTCATCGATGCGAGCTACTTCTTGCCGCCGAACTGGCGCTCGAGGTAGTCCAGGTTCTGGCGCAGGGCCGCGATCGCGCGGGCGGGGCCGCCGTCGTATTGGGTGGATGCCTCTTCGTGCAGAACCGTGCGGACCGCCATTTCGGAGAGCTGATCGACGATCGCGCGTTCGGTGTCGGGGGAGTCCTGGTGATGCCACCAGGCGATCCAGTTGAGCATGCCGATGATGCCGAGGGCGGCCACGCGCGGGTCGACCGGGCGGAAGACCCCGGCGGCGATGCCGGTGTCGATGACCCGGATGAACTCCTTGAGGACGTTCCGCTTGCTCTTCTGATAGATCTGCGAAAGCTGTTCGGGGAGTTCGGCTTCCGAGCGGACGAGCAACCGGAAGCGATCCGGTGATTCGGTGTGGCTGCGTGCGATCTCACTCGCCATGGTGCGCAGTTTCTCGACGCTGTCCAGATCGGTGCGGTCGTTGATGCCGCGCAGTGCGATGGCGGGCTGTTCGGTGATCTCGCGGACCAGCCGCGCCAGCAGCTCATCCTTGTTCGCGACGTAGTGGTAGAGCGCGGGGCGGGTCAGCCCTGCGGCCTCGGCGATGTCCTGCAGCGAGGTCGCGGCGAAGCCGCGCTCGGCGAAGAGCGCGGTCGCATGCTGCATGATGTTCTGTTCGACGAGTTCGCGCCGGGCGGTGCTCGGTTTGGCCGCCGGGGTGTCGGTGGCGGCCGCACTGGATTTCGAGGCGCGAGTTGCGGGCATAGGCGCAGAATAGTCTGCCGCGGCCGGAGTGCTGGTCATGCGACCGCGTCCCGGCGTACCGCGTTCGGCTCGTCGGTGATCGCGACCAGGTGCGTTCGGGCGCTGGCCAATCCGGCGGCGAGATCGGACAGCTGTGCGCGGGTGGCTTCCACCACGATCAGCGCGGTGGTCCGGCGCGAACAGCGTTCGGCCAGATCGAGTCTGGTCAGGACCGCCGAGCGGTCCGCCGGACCGGTGAGCCATATCGTCTGTGCGACGGGCAGTTCGTCGAGAAACGCGTCGGCGGCCGCGCCCCAGGCATCGGGAAAGTCGATCGAGGCGGTATGGGTGCCCGCGGCGTGGCGCAGCTCAGGCGGTGCGATGCGGTCGCCGAAGGTGCGGCCGCCACGGGTGAGCGGCCGGGCCAGGATCCAGTCGTCGAGACCGTCCGCGGGCACCTCGCCGATCTCGGTCCCCGCATAGGCGGCCAGCCCCGCCCGAGCCAGCGCGGGCGCCGAATGCGCGAAGCGATCGATGCCGACCTTGCCCGCGCGGGTCATATACGCCAGCGTCAACTGCTCGAGCGGCAAATCGGTGCGGCCGGGGAACGATTCCCACCACAGCTCGCTGCGCCGGGCCACACTCTGCAAATGCTCGACCGCAGGTCGGCGCTCGAGCTCATAGCGCTCCAGAGCCGAAGCGAGATCATCGGATTCGCGCAGCGCGTTATCCAGCGCGATCGCGTCCTCCATGGCGAGTTTGGTCCCCGACCCGATGGAGTAGTGCGCGGTATGCGCCGCATCGCCGAGCAGTACCGTATTCCCGGTGTGCCAGCGCTCGCAGGACACGGTGTGAAAATGTGTCCAGCGCGTGCGATTGCCGATGAGTTGATGACCGTCGAGCGAGTCGGCGAATACCTTCTCCAGATAGCGCAGCGATTCCTCATCGGATTCGCCCGCTTCGGTTTTCATGGTGGTGCGGTCGAAACCGGCGTTGCGCCACGTCTGTTCGTCGGTCTCGATCAGGAACGTGCTGCGATCGGGCGCATAGGGGTAGGCATGCGCGACGAAGGTCCCGTGTTCGGTGGTGACGGGCACGAACACCGCACGCGGCAACGCGAATTCCGTTCCGCACCACAGGTATAGCCCCTTGCCCACCGAGATGTGCGGCTGCACCACCGCGGCCTGGGACTGCCGTGTCGCGCTATTGACACCATCGGCGGCGATCACCAGATCGACATCGAATTCCGCTGCGGTGCGCCGAGTTCCGAAATGCAGTCCGACCCCAGCCGCGCTCGCCGCATCCTGCAACACCTGCAACAGCCGGGTGCGCGCGATGGCGACCAGATTCCCATGCGGGTACACGACGGTCCGATCACCGACCGACATCGACATCTCGTGCGGATGGCATGCGGCCTCGATGGCATCGAACGAGGCGCTGTCCGCCTGGCGCAGATTGTCCTGCGTGCGGGCCGCGAGCCCGACCCCGAAGCCGAAAGTCGTATCGGGAGTGCCCTGTTCGTAGACGTCGACCTGCGCGTCGGGATGACTCTTCTTGATCAGCCGGGCGGTGTACAGCCCGCCGGGCCCGCCGCCGAGGACGGCTACCGTGTGCAGTTTCATTCGCAACCTTCCTGGGTTATGCGGTGGATTCGGACTCTGCGACCAGGGCCGCGACACTATTGCGCAGCCACTTCTTGTCGACCTTGCCGACATTGCTGCGTGGCAGGGCCTCGACCCACTCCAGATGTTCGGGCCATTTGTATTTGGCGACGCCGAGATCGCCGAGGTGGCGCTGAATCTCGCTCATACTCAACGGGATTCCGGTGGCGGACACCAGATAGGCGCATCCGCGTTCGCCCAGGCGTGGATCAGGCATCGCCACCACGGCTGCTTCGGTGATACCGGGATGGCGCAGCAGCAGCGTCTCGACCTCTTCGGCGTTGATCTTCTCGCCGCCGCGATTGATCACATCCTTGATGCGTCCCTCGATCGAGAGGTAGTCCTCGCCGTGCAAGCGCACCATCATGGCCAGGTCACCCGAGCGGTAGAAACCGTCGGAGGTGAAAGCGCCCGCATTGTGTTCGGCCGCATCGAAATAGCCGGGGATGGTGTATGGACCGCGGCAGCATAGCTCGCCGACTTCGCCGTGCGGCACCGGCGTTTCGGTGCCGGGGTCGAGCAGCCGGATTTCGTCCTCGGGCGAGATCACCGTTCCCACTGTGGCCAGCCGCGCGGATTCCGGTGCGTCCCAGGGCGTTACGGTGAACAGCCCCTCGGACATGCCGAACAGTTGTCCGGCGAGCGCGCCGTCGGCTTGCACGTGATCGAACAGCGACGGAGGCACTTTGGCTCCGGAGAGGATCACTCGCCGCAGGTGTTTGCGGGCGGGCACGAACCGCTCGTCGAAGACCGCGCGATACAGGCCATGACCCAGCAGTACATCGGTTGTCTCGGTCCGCGCCATCAACTCGAACGCCGTCTCCGGATCGGGAGTCGCCACGACCAAACAGCCGCCCACCGCGTGCGCGGCGTGCACCGCGCAGGAGATACCGGCGTTGTGCACCAACGGAATCAGATGCGCGACACGCGTGTCCTCGTCCCAGCCCAGTCGCTGAGCGTAGAGCAGACCGTTGTTCCAATACTCGGCGTGGATCCGCGGAATCACCTTCGGCACGCCGGTGGTGCCGCCGGACAGCTGAAACGCGACCACGTCCTGCGGATCGATCAGATCCTCGAGGTCCAGCACCACCTGGCGAGCGGTCGCCGCATCGATATCGACGCCGATATCCTCGAGCCGAACAGTCTCTGCCGCAGGCGAATCCGCGCCGACGGTGATGATCTGCCGGATCTGCGATTGCCCGCGAGCATGTTCGAGCGCGAACTCGACCAGATCGAATTTCGGTGTGCCCGCCTCGACGATATGAACCGTCGCCCCGACTTTGGCACTGATGTAGGAGATTTCGTGCATGCGATGCGCCGCCAGCGTAGCGACGGGCACCAACCCGGCCTTGATCACGCCGTACCAGGCCACCACGGTGTCGAGCCGGTTGGTGAGCTGCAGCAGCACGGGGTCATGCTGCCGCAGCCCCAACCGGACCAGACCGGCGGCGAGTTGGTCTGTGCGCCGGTCCAGTTCGGCATAGGAGAGCCGCCCGTCGGCCGAGATCACCGCGGGCCGATCGGGATGACGTTCGGCGGCCTCGCGCAGTCGACGACCGGTGGGTGCGTCGGACCACGCGCCGCTGGCGCGGTAGTGAGCTGCTCGGTCGGCGGGGTAGCCGACCAAACGGCCGTTCCAATCGAAATGGGTCACGGGCGGAATCCTTGCTTATCCGATTCTCGAAAGATGGGGGTTACTGGGCGGCGGCGGGAAGCAGTCGCGCCAGTTCCAGGGCGTGGTCGGGATGATCGGCGGGCACGATGCCGCTGTAGATCGCGGTCCAGCAGCCCGGGCAGCACAGCTGACGGAACACCACCTGGGCGTCGACATAGACACCGGGATCGGAGGTGACCTGCGGGCCCGCGTCACGCGAGGGACCCTCGTAGCGCGCCAGACGCAGTTCGGAGTCGGTGCGATTGTCCCCGAGCGCATATCCGCACTGCGCGCACGCCACAATGTGCGCGTCGCCGACGGTGACCTCGGCGAGGTTGTCATCGAGCCGCCGAGCGTGGGTCAGATCCAGACGCGGGGCGTCGGTATCGACCGCGGTGGAACGTTCGCGCCGCAGATCCCGCAGCTGGTCCCGGCGCGCGGCCGTGCCGTCGATATCGATCTCGCCGTTGGTGATGATGACGCCGTAGAGATCCTCCACCGCGTCGATGGTCACCTTGCCTTCGCGCAGGTCCACGGCCACCGCGTCCGGATCGCGCAGCAGCGGATCACCGTAACCGCCGCCACCTTGCCAGTGCATGTAGAGCACCTGCCCCGGAGCCAGGAAACTCTCGTCGTAGCACTGCCCGAATTCGCGGCCTTCGCCCAACTCGGTGAGGCTGGCCGGAATTCGACCGGCCGCGAACTCCGCGGCGATATCGGCACCGCGCGCGAGGACTTCGACGCCGGTGTTGCCGGGGTAGCCGCCCGCCAGGCCCTGATTCTGCGCCACGGCCTTGCCCGCGGAGGCCAGCACCAGACCCATCGGCAGGCTGGTGCCGTACGGGGTGATGGCGACCGAGGCACTCACACCGCCGCGATGGCGTCCCGGACCACCGGAGTCGGGCTCCTCCCGCCGCCACAGCATCAGCAGCGGGTACAGGAATTCGGTCATCTCGGTATCGGGGACGCGGCCCATCGGGATGCAGAACAGGCCCCCGGTATCGATGCCGTCCGCGGTGGGGCGGCCACCGTAACCGCCCGCCATGGGCTCCATCATCACGTTGAGGAACGGCTGCGGCTGGGCCGGGCGCTCGTCGAGGCCCGCCAGCACCGCCGTATCCCAGGTACCGCAGCAGGCGGCCTGCACGCTCGAGCCCAAATCGACTGAGCGGTCAAGCATTTGGGACAGGCATTCGGCGACCAGGGTGCCCGTCAGCCAGGCGGGACCGATCGGCCCGCGACTGACCGCCGCCGGGAAAGTGGCATTGTTGATGGTTCCCGGTTCGGAGATCAGATCGAAGCAGCGCATCAAACCGCCTGCGGACCACGGGATGTCACCGGCAAGCACGGGCAGCAGCGCGAGCATGACACCGCCACGCATCCCGGCGTAGGTGCAGTTGATGACTCCGGCTTGGCGGTCGGTGCCGGTGAAGTCGAAGCTGAGATGGTCTCCGGCCTTGGTCATGGCGAGGGTGATCTTGTGCAGATCGCGGTCCCCACTATGGGACTGGTCCTGATATCCAGTGGCCTTCCAGGTGCCGTCCGGCAAACCGGAAAGCTTTGTGCGCAAACGCGTCTCGGCATCGGCCATCATGCGCTTCATCACCGCTTTGACGGTGTCCGCGCCGTACTGCTCGATCACCGCGAGCAGGCGATTGCGCCCGACGGTATTGGAACCGACCTTGGCGCGCAGGTCCAGCCCTACCAACATCGGCACCCGCGAGCGGCGCACCCAGGCGTCGGCGACATCGGCCTGCAGCACGCCCCCGCGCACCACCTTGATCGGCGGCGTGGGCAGCGCCTCGGCGAAGACATCCTGTGCGGCGGGGGAGAAGGAGCCGAGTCCGAAACCACCCAGGTCGGGTTCGTGACAGATGGCGCTGGTCCAGGCGAACAGCTTGCCCTCGTGGAAGACCGGCTGATAGACGATGACATCGTTCTGATGCAGTCCGCCACCGACCCAGGGGTCATTGCACAGGAACATATCGCCCTCGGCGATACCCGGATTGAGCGCGCGGTGTTGCAGCGTCCAGTAGATCGCGAGATCGACCGCACCGACGAGCATGGTGTTGTAGAGGCCGACCTGGACCTCCTGGCCGAGCTCGTCACCGATGGCGAAATCGAAGTCATTGGCATCGGTCACGATCGGCGAGCCGGACATGCGCTTGAGCGCCTCGCCCATCTCATCGGTGACCGACCAGAGGCGGTGCCGCACAACCTCATAGGTGAGCGGGTCGAGGGCGTCGATCTGCTCCTGGGTGACGGTGTGCACCGGCAGCGAGGGCGGGAGCGAGCGCAGCAGTTCGACGGGGTCGACCGGGCGACTGGAGAACACTTCCGAACCGGGAATGGGCATGGTCATGACGGCGATCTCCTAGTTGACCGGGGTGATGGTGAGGTTGCCGAGGCGGTCGACGACGCCGACGGTCCGGTGCGGAATGACGACGGTCGTGGTCGGCACCTCGAGGATCGCCGGACCGGGAAGCACATGGCCCGCACGCAATTTGCTGTAGTCGTAGACATCGGTGTCGACGTAGCCGAGCTGGCCGTCCAGGCAGACTGGTCGGGTGCCGATTTGGGCGACCGAGGCGTCGGTGGAACCCGCACCCTCGAGTTCGGGGAGCTCGGAGGAGAATGGCAGCACGCCGGTCGCGCGGACCCGGAAGGTGATGGCCTGGATTCCGGCATCGCGGAAGCCCGCGCCCTCACCGTAGAGTTCGGCATAGCGCTGTTCGAAATTCGCTGTGGCAGTGGACATTGTGGTCGCGTCGAGCTCACCCTCGGGTACCAGCGTGGCGACCTCGGCGAGCTGTGCGCCGTAGCGCATATCGATCTCGCGTTCGACCTCGACACGGCTGAAGGTCAAACCCTGGCGGCGCAGGGCCGCACGCACACGGCGCTCGAGCTTGTGGAAGTTCGCCTCGGCGCGCGCGGGATCCATCGGCATGGTGGTCGGATCCGAGAGTTCCGCCGCCAGAACGACATTGGAGGCGGCCAGGCCGTACGCGGAGAATGCCGAGGCCACCTGGCCGAGCGGCACGATCACCTCGCGCACCCCGATCTCGGCGGCGTAGGCGGCGCAGTGCGCGGGACCCGAGCCGCCGAAGGCGTAGAGTACGAAGTCGCGCGGATCGTGTCCGGCTTCGACGACGGTCTTGCGCAACAGGTCACCGGTCTGGGCGTTCTGCACCGCGTAGATCGCGGCAGCGGCGTCTTCGACGCTCAAGCCGAGCGGTTCGGCGATTCGGGTCCGAATCGCTTCGCGGGCAAGGGATTTGTCGAGCGGCTTGCGTCCGCCGAGTAGACCGCGCTCGGGCAGGATGCCCAGCACAAGGTTGGCATCGGCATTGGTGGGCTCGGTGCCACCCTGTCCGTAACAGGCCGGGCCGGGCACGGCCTGCGCACTGTGCGGCCCGATCTGCAGGTTCCCGCCGGCGTCGAGCCAGGCGATCGCGCCACCACCGGAGCCGATGGCGTGCACCTGGAGGGTGGGGACATTGATCGGATGGCGATTGATGATGGTGGTGCTGGTGCGCACCGGTTCGCCATCCACGACGAGGCCGACCAGGAATGTGGTGCCGCCGACGTCGGTGGCGATGACATTGCGATGTCCGAGCTGCCGTCCCAGCGAGACCGCACCGACCACGCCACCGGTCAACACCGAGCCGACGGTGCTGATCGCGTTATTGGGAGCCTCGGCCGCGGTCACCGCGCCACCGTTGCTCTGCATCACCAGCAGCGGGCCGGAAAGTTTGCGTTCGCGCAGCCGGGTTTCCAGGGCACCGAGGTAGTCGCGCAGGCCCGGGCCGATCTGGGTGCTCATGATGGTGGTCGCGTTGCGCGCGAATTCACGGATGCGCGGGCTGATCTCGCTCGACAGCGCGACGTAGATGCTCGGGTCGATCTCATGCACCAGATCCCGGATGCGCTGTTCGTGCCGGGGATTGCGGAAGGACCACAGCAGCGATACCGCGATCGCCTTCAGTCCGTCGTCCAGCAGCGCGCGAATGGAATGCCGCGCGGCCTCCTCGTCGAGCGGGACGATGATATTGCCGTCCCGATCCACCCGCTCGATCACCTCGAGCGCGTGCCGCTTGGGGATCAAACCGTGAGACTTGCTCTGCCCCATCACATTCTGTAGTTGTTCGGGCGCTCCGCCGAGGTAGCGGCCCTCCACATTCATGATGTAGATCGAGTCGCGGTGACCCTTGGTGGTCAGGAATCCGACCGGGGGCACATTGCCCATCACCAGCGCGTTGAGCGAGGACGTCGTCCCGTGCGCGATGTGGTGGGTATCGGCGAGCATCTCCTCGATGGGCCGCCCGAGCTGCTGGGCCAGCACCTCGAGTACATCGAGCACGCCCTCGGAGTAGTCCGGCGGGGTCGAGGGCGCCTTCGCCGCCACCACGGTTCCAGCGCCGTCGTCGAGGACGGCATCGGTGAACGTGCCGCCGACGTCCACGCCGATCACATAGCTCATGACCACTGCTTTCTATCTATGCCGAAGCGTACGTCTGCGTTGACTTACGTTAACGTCGAGTATTTGACGCAGACGACAGAATGTCAAGAGTGATTCGTGAACGGGGTCACATCCAAGACCTCAAATTACCAGCTCTACCAGCAGATTCCCGTTCTTCTAACACGTCAAATACTCGACATGGGCGTCAAAATAGTGGTTGACGGATCGCCGATCGAGTCGAATACTCAACGCATACGTCAATCACCAACCGGTGATCAGGGAGTGTGGAGGTACACCCGGATGGACACGCACCGAATCGGACTCGTGGTGCCCAGCTCGAACGTCACCGTGGAAACCGAGCTGCCACGGCTGCTCGGGCGGCACCGCGAGGCGCGATTCTCGTTCCACTCGAGCCGGATGCGGATGCAGGCGGTCTCACCCGAGCAATTGGCCGCGATGAACGCCCAGCGCGAACGCTGCATCCTCGAACTCGGCGATGCCGGGGTCGACGCGGTGCTCTACGCGTGCCTGGTCGCGCTGATGTCGGTCGGACCCGGCGAACACCAGCGCGTCGAAGGACTGGTGGCCGAGCAACTGGCCACCGGTGACAGTGCGGCGAAGGTGCGATCGAGCGCCGGTGCGCTGGTCGAGGGCATCAAAGCGCTCGATGCCCGCAGCATCGTGCTGGTCACCCCGTATATGCGGCCGCTTGCGCAGCAGGTCGTGGACTACCTCGAAGCCGAGGGCATCGAGGTATTGGATTGGCGCGCACTGGAAGTCGCCGACAATGCCGAGGTCGGCTGCATCCCGGGCGAGCGCGTGCTCGACGCCGCGCGTTCGCTGGACCGCTCGGGCGCGGACGCGCTGGTGATCTCGGCGTGCGTGCAGATGCCGTCGCTGGATCTGGTGCAGGCCGCCGAAGACGAATTCGGGCTGCCGGTGCTCTCTGCGGCCACCGCCGGGGCATACAGCCTGCTGCGTGCACTCTCGCTGCCCGTCGACCTGCCCGATGCCGGGCGGCTGTTGCGCGCGGACGCGAACCTCACCGCCCTCGCCTGATTCGAGTATCGACCGGAGGAATCATGTCCCCACTAGCCCATACCGTCCGCGGCGTCGACCACGTCGCCTATCCGACCTTCGATCCGGCTGGCACCGTCGAGTTCTACCGCGATGTACTCGGATTCCCTGTCGTGCACTCGATTTGCGCGGCGGGATGGGGTCCGGACAAGCATCCGGACTTCATCCACTTCTTCTTCGACATCGGCAACGATGATCGGCTGGCGTTCTTCTACTACTTCGGAACCACACCCTTCACCGACGGGCCGCAGGGCGACGCCTATTCGAGTTTTGCCGCTGACGTGCCGATTTGGTTCATTCGCTCGCGGCACCTGGCCATTCACGTGGACAGCCAAGACGAGCTGCTCGAATATCGGCGGCGGCTCGATGCCAGCTCCTGGCCGGTGGAGATGCAGATCCAGCACGAGACCATCGAATCGATCTACACCCACGACCCCAACGGGTACATGATCGAATTCACCAGGGCCATGCGGCCGGTCACGCCGCAGGAGGATCTGGACGCCAATATCACCATCGACGCCCTGGTCGACATCGTGCGGGCGGGCGATCCCACCATGGATAAGCTGCTGTGCCGCAAGGCCGATCTGATCACCGAGCGCGCACAGGCCTGGCAGGACGGCCAATCCGCTTCCCGCGCTGGCGATGTCGACGCGGTGGTGAGTGCGCGATGACCACCCTGTACATGCTCGAGGTGCCCGAGAACACTCCGATCGCGGCGGTCGCCGACGCCGATGCCGCGGTCACCGTGGACCGGGTCGGGCCGTATCTGCGGATCAGCGCCGACGGGCCGATCGTCATCGATCGGCGGGCGACCGGGGCTCGGCACGCCGTCTGGTATTCCAGCGTGGCGGGGCTCGCAGACTCTCGAATCACCCAGTGGGACAAAGACGCCATGCGAATCGAGCCGCGATGACCGAGACCACACACCTGGGTGCGGGGCGCTATATCGAGGCGCGCGTCGCCCCCGACCGGACGGTGACCACCGTCCACGAGCTGGTCACCGCCGACGGGGCGAAGGTGTCCGGGGTGCTGCGCACCGTTCCGGGGGCGAAAGTCGTTGTCTGCCTGATGCATCCGCGCCAGGACCTCACGCATCACGTGCTGGTTCCGGAACTGCTCGCTAGCGGGTTCGCGGTGTGGACGCAGGGCACGCGCTCTCCGAACAATGACATCAACCTGGTGCATGAGCAGGCGCTACTGGATGTCGCGGCGGGAATGCTGTTGCTGCGCAACCTGTTCAACACCGTCATCACCCTCGGGCACTCCGGGGGCGGCACCCTGTATGCCTTCTATCAGCAACAGGCCGCGCTCGCTCCGGAATCGCGGCTCACTCATACCCCCGCTGGGCGGCCGATCGATCTCGCGGGCGCGGAGATGGCGCTGCCGGATGCGGCCATTTTCCTTGCGCCGCACCCCGGTCAGGGAGCGTTGCTGCTGCGGTTGATCGATCCGTCGGTTTCCGATGAGGCCGATCCGCTCTCGGTGGACGCGAGTCTCAATCCGTTCGATCCGGGCAATGGTTTTGCCGAACCCCCGCACGCCTCGCACTACAGTCCCGAATTCGTCGAGCGGTATCGCCGGGCGCAACGCGATCGGGTGGCGCGCCTGGATGGCATCGCCCGGGCACATATCGCCGAGACCGACAGGGCCCGTGCACGTTTCGCCGAGACCAAAGATCCCGTGTATCGCCGGGCGGTGCTCGCGCCGCGACTGCTCACCGTGTATCGCACCGACGCGGACCTGCGATTCACCGATCTCGCGCTGGATCCGAACGACCGGCCCTACGGATCACTGTTCGGGCGTCGACCTGATCTGACCGATTACGGTCTGGTCGGCTTCGGGCGCATCAGCACCCCCGACGCCTGGTTGTCGACCTGGTCCGGGTTGAGCAGCAATGCCGAATTCCTGCGCTGCGCACCGGGTGTGACGACGCCGACGCTGTTCATCGAGCTCACCGGTGATCAAGCCTGCTTCCCCGAGGATGCGAAGGCCATGGTGGACGCGCTCGGGGCTCGCGACAAGACACATCTGCGGGTGCCCGGCACGCACTTCGGCGGTGCCATCGCCGAAGGACAGTCCACGGGCGCGCAACTGGCCGCGGCCGAGATCGCCGAATGGATAGGCGGATTGGCCCGATGAGCGATCCGACGCAGGACTCGCGCGTTGCGGTGGTGACCGGTGGCGGCAGCGGTATCGGGGCCGCGATCTCGACCCGGCTGGCCCGCGACGGCATCGCCGTCGCGATCCTCGATCGCGATGAAAACGCCGCCGGGGCAACCGCGGCGGCCATCGAGCGCGCGGGCGGCACCGCACTGGCGGTGGTCGCCGATGTCGCAGACGAATGCGCCGTCGACACCTCGATCGCGCGTATCGCCGATCGGCTCGGCCCGCCCACCGTGCTGGTCAACAATGCCGGAATCACACGCGACCACCTGCTTTTCAAGATGACCGTGCAGGACTGGGACGCGGTGATCGGTGTGCATCTGCGCGGCGCGTTCCTGCTCAGTCGCGCGGTGCAATCCCACATGGTCGACGCACGCTGGGGCCGGATCGTGAATCTGTCGAGCATCTCGGCACTGGGTAATCGCGGGCAGGCCAATTACGCCGCGGCCAAGGCGGGTCTGCAGGGATTCACCAAAACCCTGGCGATCGAACTGGGGCGCTTCGGCGTCACCGTCAATACCGTCGCGCCCGGCTATGTCGAGACGCCGATGACCGCGGCCATGGCGGACCGGCTGGGCATCACCTTTCAAGAGCTGGAAGCCGAACTGGCACAGCATGTTCCGATCGGGAGGATCGGACAGCCCGACGATATCGCCGCGGCGGTCGCCTTCTTCGTGCGTGCGGACTCGGGTTTCGTCTCGGGTCAGACGCTCTATGTCGCCGGTGGACCGGTCAACTGAGATGAATAGTGAAAATGGAGAGCACACAATGGGTTCCGCACACTTCGTAATCCGTGGGGCACGTGTCTTCGATGGCCGCGAGGTACTCGATCGCGCCGATGTATTGGTCGAGGACGGGCGCATCGTCGCCGTCGGCACGGTGGCTGCGCCGGTGGGAGCCGAGGTCGTGGACGGCACCGGAAGAACCCTGATTCCCGGGCTGATCGACGCGCACGCGCACGCGAAACCGCCCGCATTGGCGCAGGCGATCGTCTTCGGTGTCACCACCGAACTCGATATGGGTTCGGACCCGAAGTGGATGCTCGGCGAGCGCGAAAAAGCCGCCGCGCGTGACGATGTCGCCGACGTGCGCTCGTCCTCGTTCGGTACGACCGTGCCGGGCGGGCACCCGTCCATGCTGATCGGATCCTTCTTCGAGGAACAGTTTCCGACCGTCAGCACGATCGACGATATCCCCGGGTTCGTCACCGATCGCCTCGCCGAAGGTGCCGACTACATCAAACTGCTGATCGACGACGGTTCCGCCATGGGTCATGCCTCGCCGACCCTGAACCCGGCAATGGTCGCCGCCATCGTCGGTGAGGCGCACCGGCACGGCAAAATGGCGCTCGCGCACGTGACCACCCTCGAAGGCGCGCGTCAGGCCGTGGATGCGGGTGTCGACGGCCTCGTGCACCTGTTCATGGACACCGAACCCACCGCCGAGATCATCGAGCACATCCGCCAGGCCGGGATCTTCGTCATCCCCACGCTGAGCACGCTGGGCTCACTGGCGGGGGAAACCACCGGCGAAGCCCTCGCCCATGACCCCCGAGTCAACAGTCTCGTTCCCGATGCATGGCACGAAAACCTCTGTGCCTGCTGGAAATTGGGCGGCGAGTCCAAACTCGAATACTCCCTCGCGGCCGCACGCATGCTGCATGAGGCGGGAGTTCCGGTGCTCATGGGCACCGACGCCGCCAGCCTCGGCGTCTTCGGCACCGCACACGGCGTGAGTGCCCACGGCGAACTCGCCCTGCTGGTGCGCGCCGGTCTCACCCCCGTCGAAGCCCTGCGCGCGGCAACCTCCCTGCCCGCCAAGCATTTCGGCCTCACCGACCGCGGAGCCATCGCCCCCGGCCTGCAAGCCGACCTGGTTCTCATCGACGGCGACCCCACCACCGATATCAGCACCTCACTATCGATCGACACCGTCTGGCGACGCGGCTCCCGCCTCGACCGCGAGCACTACCGCGCCCAGCTCGCCACCTCGGCGGCCAAGGAATGAGCCCGATGCACCGACGAACTGCACTGATCACCGGCGGCTCGGCCGGAATCGGTAAAGCCATCACCACCATGTTGATCACCGAAGGCTGGGCCGTAACCATCTGCGGCCGCGACCAAGCCAAACTGGACGCGACCGCAAAAGAACTGGGCGACAACGTAACCGGAGTAGCAGCCAACCTGGCCGACCCCACCGCCCCCGACCTCCTGCTCACCCGCCACCTCGAACACCACGGCACCCTCGACCTCCTGGTGAACAACGTGGGCATCGGCAAACTCAGCCCGATCGAATCCAAATCCGATAAGGACCTGGACCTGGAAATAGCCCTGAACTTCCGCTCCGCCTTCCGACTCCTCCGCTCCTGCATCCCGAGCCTGCGCGCCTCAGCGGCAACCCACGGCAAGAGCACGGTCATCAACGTCAGCTCCCTGGTAGCCCGCCAATCCCCACCCAATGTCTCGGTCTACGCCGCCACCAAGGCCGCCCTGGTAGCCCTGAGCCACTCCGCTCACGCCGAACTGAGCCGCGACGGCATCCAAGTAACCGCCCTCTTACCAGGTTTCGTCGAAACCCCGGGCACCACCCGGGCACAGCCCTCGGCAACCGAACCGATGATGACCCCCGAGGACGTAGCCGAAGCGGCCCGCTTCCTCTTGCGGACCTCTCCCCGCTGCTTCGTGCCCGAACTCATGCTGACCACAGCGGGCCCGGGAATCCTGCACTCACCCGTTGACTGGGAGGCGTCCGACTGACCTCACAGACTGGAATGAGGCGCGCGTAGCCGAGTCCGGATATCGGGTTTGAGGACCTTGCCGATTTTGGAGCGGGGTAGGTCGGACCAAATCTCCACCTGCTTAGGCGATTTCACTCCACTGAGCAGGCTCCGGGCGTGCGCGCGTAGCTCGTCGGCGGTTGCCGTGTGACCGGCGTGCAGTTGGACGACCGCGGTGACACGCTCGCCCCATTTGTCGTCGGGGAGGCCGATAACCGCGCAGTCCTGGACGGCGGGGTGGCTGAGCAGGGCCTGTTCTACTTCGGCGGAGTAGACGTTGAAGCCGCCCGTGATGATCATGTCTTTGGCGCGGTCGACGACGAAGAGGTAGTTGTCGGCGTCGAGGTAGCCGATGTCGCCGGTGTGGTGCCAGCCGTAGCGGGAGACGTCGGCGGTGGCTTCGGGGTTGTTGTGGTAGCCGGCCATGACCAGGGGGCCTTTGACGACTATTTCGCCGCGTTCGCCGGTGGGGAGCAGGTTTCCGGCGTCGTCCATGATGGCGACCTGGGTCAGGGGTGTGGGGCGGCCCGCCGAGGCGAGGCGTTCGGTGGCGATGGTGCCGTCGCGGTGGAAGTGGTCGGCGGGGGACAGGGTGGAGACCATCATGGGGGCTTCGGATTGGCCGAAGAGCTGGCCCATGACGGGGCCGATTCGGTCGAGGGCTTCGGTGAGGCGGGTGGTCGACATGGGGGCCGCGCCGTACCAAAGGCATTGCAGGGAGGAAAGATCGGTGCTCGAGAGCGCGGGGTGGTCGAGCAGCATGTAGATGAGGGTGGGCGGCAGGAACGAGTGCGTGATGCGATGCTGCTCGATCCGGTGCAGATAGTCGCCGAGGTCGGGTGCGGGCAGGATCACGATCTCCCCGCCTAGAGCCAGGATCGGAAAGCACAGCACACCCGCGGCGTGCGTGAGCGGGGCCAGCGCCAGATAGCGCGGCCGCTCATCGAACGGGTAGCTCATCAGAGTGAGCGCGGTCATGGTCTCGATGCTGTGGCCGGTGAGCCGAACTCCCTTGGGACGCCCGGTGGTTCCGCCGGTGCCGACCAGCATGACGAGATCGTCGATCGGGTCGGCCTGCCACGGTGTCGGCGGTATTCTCCCGATCCACTCGGCGAACCCGATCGCACCCTCGACCGCGCCGTCCAGGCAGATCGCGGTGGTCACGCCGGGCAACTGCGGCAGGATTTCCTTCACCAGCGGTGCGAAGGACTCCTGGAAAATCAGATAGGTGCAGTCGAAAAGCTCCAGCAGATCCCGGTTTTCGGCGGCGTCGTTGCGTGGATTGATCGGGCACCACACCGCTCCCGCGCGTGCGATGCCGAAAACGCAGGTGAACGCCGTGATGTCGTTGGCGGACAGGATCGCGACCTTATCGCCGGGGCGAACACCGGACAGGTGCAGCGCGCGGGCGACCTGCCACGAAAGCTGTTGCACCTCTTGATAGGTACGGCTCTGCCCGCCAGCGGTGAGGCAGGGCGCTGCGGGACCGAGGGACGCACCCTTGTCCAGGTAGTCGGTCAGACGCATTGCATAACCTCCGTGAAACCTACTGGGGGATAGAAGAATTCGGGCCGCCGACGCCGATTGCAGGGGTTGCGCCGGCGGCCCGATGCGTGATCAGCGGTGCACGGTCAGAATCGGCTCCGAAACCAATCCGAACGCGCGCAGCACCCCGAGCAGTTCCCGGTGCCCGAAAGCCTGACAGGCGGAGGCGAATCCGACCTGTTTCGGCCGCGTCTGCAACAGGGCGTTGGCGGCGTACGCCTGCAGCAGTCCGGTCTGCTTGTAGTTGCAATTCCCGTAGATCACACAGTGCGCGCGCCCCAACGGCCCCGACGCGTGGACCGAATCCAGCGAGGTGTTGATGCGCGGGTTCTCGCGCGGCGGCATCTCATCGCGCACGGCCGCCGCCTGCTCGGTCAGCACCCGGAGCTTCTCCTCGGGCGGCAGATCCTTCACCTGTTCCAGGACCGCGGTCACGATTAACGGCACGCCCTGCATGAGCGCGCGGTCCGCGACTCCGCCCAACACCTTGACGTTCGCCACGCGCGGATCGTGCTTGAACCACACCGGATGTGAGGTCCCGCCCCACGGCAGCGCGAGGCCGATCTCATGCTGGCCGGGCACCACCACGTTGTACAGACCGGCATCGGCCGGCCATTCCACGTACCGGTTCTGCTCCAAGTAGTACGCCTTGGCCAGCGCGGCATTGACCAGAATGGTCTTGGTCGACGCGACGGTCGGGAAGCCCTTCCAGATCACCTGGATATCGAGGGTGTCCAAACCCGGTGTCTCCAAGCAGATTTGGGCGGCGATCTCACCGGTGGTGTACATCTGCGCGATGCCGGGGGACAGCAGCAGACCTTGCGCCGCCATATCCGCGCCGTACTGCTCATCGCAGTCGATGAGCCAATCCTGTTCGCCGGTGGTGTCCAGATAATGCGTGCCCGCGGCGATGCACGCCTTGACGACCTCGTGGCCGTACTGCGCGAAGGGGCCGACGGTATTGCAGACCACCGATGCGCCGCGGAACAGTTCGGTGAGCGATTCCACCGAATGCGCGACCTCGACCGTCTCGTATTCGACGGTGTCGATTCCGGGGATGTGGTCGATCGCCTCCTGCAGGCGGGTCTTGTCCCGCCCGGCCGCGATGAACGGAATCCCGTACTCGCGCAGGTATTCACAGATCAGACGGCCGGTGTAGCCGGAAGCGCCATAGACGACAACGGGTTTGGTGCTCATATCTTTCGGACCTTTCGTGGTTCCGGTGCTCACATGCCCATGCCGCCGTCGACCGGAAGACCGGCCCCGGTGATGAAGCGGGCGGCGTCGGAGGCGAGGAAGACGACGGCGTCGGCCATATCGGCGACTTCGCCGAGGCGGCCCTGCGGGGTTTGGGCGATGACTGCGGCAACGGCCTCGTCCGCACTGCCGAACAGCCCGATCTCGGCGACATCGCTCGCCAGCTGCGCACCCATCTCGGTGGGCACCAGGCCCGGGTACACGCAATTGACGCGGACGCCGTAGCCGAGCTTGCCCGATTCCATGGCCGCGACCCTGGTGAGCCGGTCGACGGCGGATTTGGTCGCCGAGTACACCGAAATTCCCGGGAATGCGATTGTCGCGGCGACCGAGGCGATGTTCACGATCGCACCGCCCCGGCCTGCCGCGCCGCCGGGCCGCATTGCCCGGAACGCGTGCTTGATGCCCAGCGCGGTGCCGAGCACATTCACCTCGAGCATGCGACGCACCTGCGCCGGATCGAGATCCACTACGAGACTTGTGATTTCGACACCGGCATTGTTGACCACGATGTCGAGACCGCCGAGCGCGGCGACCGTATCGGTGATGGCGTGTTCCCAGCGGTCGTCATCGGAGACGTCGAGTGGGACGAATTCCGCGGTGGCTCCGGTCGCGCGCAGTGCCTCGGCGGTCTGTTTGCCAAGATCCTCGTTGACATCGGCGATGGCGACGGCGGCGCCCGCGCGAGCCAGCGCCTCGGCCATTCCCGCGCCCAGTCCGCGCGCCGCTCCGGTGACCAGCGCATGGCGCCCGGCCAGGTCATACCCACTCATCAGGGATCTCCTCTTCGAGATGGCTTGTGTTGCTCGACCACTCATTACGCGCCGGCGGGGAATGAGATGTGAGTCACAGTACGCAAAACTTTGGACAGTCGTCAAGACTTTTCTTGACGACTGTCCAAAGTCAAGCGGCGGATCCGTTGTGACCCGCGATACACTGAGCGGGGTCCCACCCACGTGACAGGGCAGATGAGAGGAGGCGCGGTGACCGAAATCGTCGAGAAGCGGGCTCGTATCGCCCGCCGCCAGGTTGACAAGTTCGCTGAACGTCGAGCCCAATTGGCAACCGCGGCACTGGATGCGCTGGCCGAACTCGGCTACGCCCGCACCAGCCTGCGCGAGATCGCCCAGAAATCGGAGTTCACGCACGGGCTGCTGCACTACTACTTCAGCGACAAGGTCGAACTGCTCACCCACGCGGTGCAGCAGTACGAGGCGGTCTGCGTGACCCGATACGACGACATCGTCGCCGCGGCGACCACCGCCGATGGACTACGCACCGACTTCAGTGATGCGATGGCGGGCACCCTGGCAACCGATGCCGCCCTGCACCGTCTCTGGTACGACCTGCGCAATCAGGGACTGTTCGAGGAATCGTTCCGTGAGGACGTCATCGATATCGACGCCCGTCGCGAACGCATGATCGCCAATGTCGTGGTGCGCTATGCCGAACTGGCCGAAAGTCCTTTGCTCATCAGCGAATCCATGGCCTACGCGACCTTCGACGGACTGTTCCAGCGAGCGCTGCTACTGCACAACGCCGGTGCCGCCGATGCGGTCGAGGGACTGCGCCGCGATGCGGCGGCCCTGCTCGACCTGACCATCGGACGACACCGGAGCTGATCGTTACTTCAGGTGGCGGGCGAAGAACCGATTCGCTTCCTCGCCCGCGTGCTGCGGAACGCCGGTGTGCCCGCCCATATTGGCGTTGAGCGCCTTCTCTTTCGAGCCGAAGGCATCGAACAGATCAAGCGCCATCTGCCGATCGTTGCCCTCATCGTCCCACTGCAACAGCACATGCAGCGGAATGGTGACCTGCCGGGCTTGTTCGATAATGCTGCGCGGCACATAGCTTCCCGCGAACAGCACCGCGGCCGAAACACGCGGCTCGACGATCGCCAGCCGGACGCCGACGGAGATGACCCCGCCCGAGTATCCGACAGAATCGCCGATCTCGGGCAGTTCCTGCACGGCGTCGATGGTGGCCTGCCATTCGGGAACCGACTGATCGACGAGCGGGAGGATGAGTCGGTCCACGATGTCATCGCTGACCGGCTGACCGGCCTGAATAGCCTGTCGCAGATCGGCCCTGGCCTGATCGGCAACCGCGGAACTCGGCCGATCCCCGCTGCCGGGGAGTTCGATGGTGACAGCGGCGTACCCTTCGGCCACCGCGCTCCGCGCCCGCGCCGCCACTCGCGGGTACATCCGTGGTAGTCCACCGGGGTGACCGACGAGCATCAAAGGTGCTGGCGTAGAAGATGATTCGGCGGTCCACAGGATGCCGGGGACCTCGCCGAGGGTGAATTCGCGCTCGATAACACCGTCATCGAGCAGCTTCTCAGAAGTGAATTGCATGGTCATGCCTTTCGGGAGTGCTCAGGAATGGCGCTCCCGGACGACCTATCGCCCGACCGTGACCCCAGAGGGGAGCACCCATATCGATACAACGTTCACGGGTACCACCTCCTCATTCGCTCACACGGCCCCCGGACTGTATCAGCGGTCCCCGCCGCCGGGCAAAAGGTTTTAACCTCGTGTCGAATGTCAGTGCGCACCGATATCGTGGGTGGCCGTGTACGAGATTGCCGAGCTTGCGGGTTTTTGTGCGGCACACGGGATCTGGAGTGTGTCCGATTCCGATGTGTTGATCCCGTTGATCGGGTACGTCCATGCCGACGGGACCAAAGGTATGGAGCGTTTCCTCGACGACGATGTCGGTGACTCGGCAGTGGCAGCCGAGGAGAGGCTGGCTGATAGCCCAGTGGGTTGGCTACGCGCCGTGCTCGTCGTCGATGCCTACCTGCACCTGGACAGGGGGCGGACCGATGCGTTGATGATCAAGGCGGTCGAATTCTCCCTGAATCCCCGGTCGATGCGGATCGCCGTTCCCTACCGGCACCATTCGACGGCGGAGGGTTTCGCGGTGTACCGGCCGAAATTCATGGAGGCACACGGTTTCGGCGATTCCGACTTCGACACCTTGGGAGCCGCGTTCTACGCGGGCGTCGACTCCCACGAGAAGGCGGCGGCGGTATGGAACGCTCACCTGCTGAACGAATCGGCCTGACGCGCTCAGGACAGTTTCGCTTCGGGGGCGAAGGCGGGGAGGCGTTCGAGGCTGGTGCGGACGGCTTCGGCGCCGTACTCGAACATCTGGCGTTCGTAGTCGTCGACAGCGCTGATCAGGTCTTGACGGCCTTCGATGGCCTCGATCAGGCTGCGGCGCAGCACGTCTGCGTCGCGCAGAGCGGTGTTCGCGCCGTTGCCGCCGGTGGGGGAGGTGGCGTGGATGGCGTCACCGAGGAGGGTGACCGGGCCGGGAGTCCAGCGCTGGCCGGGGTGGACGACTCGGATGGACAGCAGGGCGCTGTTGTCGGGGTCGGCCTGTTCGATGAGGGCACGCAGTTGCGGGTGCCAGCCGTGCATGTGGGAAAGGACGGCGTCCTGGGCGGTGGCGTTGTCGAGTGAGCCGTTCGGGGGCAGGATCATGGCCCAGCGCACGTAGTCGCCGATATCGGGGAGGGTGACTTCGGGGGCGAGTTGTTCGGCGGCCTGCTTGGGCGGGGTGCGGAACTGCATCGCGCCGAGCAGCAGGCTGACGCCGTCTCCGGCGATCTTCGAGCCGAAAGCCTTTGAGATGTCGGCGAATTCGTCGGTGAGCGGGGTGCGGCCGATGACGAACCGGACGCCGGTGTCGGTCGGGGTGGTGTCGGGTGACAGGACACCGCGGACCGCGGAGGTGACGCCATCCGCGCCGACAAGCAGGTCGGCGGTGGCCGGGTCGCGGTGGGCGAAGTTGGCTTGGACCTGACCGTCGGGCAGTACGTCGTAGCCGGTCAGCGCGGCGTCGGTGTGCACGGTGAGGCCGGTCAGCAGCAGGTGCCGCAGCACCTGGCGATCGACCACGATGCCGGTGCGGCCCGCGCCGAGTTTGCCGATCTCATTGAGGTGCGGGTCCAGGATGAGCTGTTCGGCGGAGGCTTCCATGACGATCTCGTCGAGCAATGGATGCCAGCGGGTGGGCAGGCAGTCGCGGACGGCCTGGAAACCGATCGGGTTCAGCACGAGGCGGTAGCCCTGGAAGCGGGCGACGATGCCCGGATCGCGCTCGAACACCTCGGCCTCGATTCCGGCGCCGCGCAGACCCTGCGCGAGAGCTAGACCGCCCAGACCTGCACCGATAACGGAAACTCGCATCACACACCTCCGGAAACACCGACACGAACTAAGTTCGTTCTGACGATCTAAGTTCTAATGGACGAACTAAGTTCGTGTCAAGCTATAGTTGCCGGTATGTCCGCCGATCCCCGCCAACGCCGCGCAGCCCGCCACGCCCAACCCGCCGCGGAGACCGCCGCCCCCGCGCCGCGTAAGACGCCGATCACCGTGGAACGGATCACCGACGCCGCGCTACAGGTCGTGGCCACCGAGGGCTATGACGCGCTGACCATCCGCCGGGTCGCCACCGTGCTCGGCACCGGACCGTCTTCGCTGTACGCGCACATCGTGAACAAGACCGACATCGACGACCTTTTGATCGGCAAGCTGTACGCCGAAGTCGTTCTCCCCGAACCGAATCCGAAGTCCTGGCGTGAACAGCTACTCGACGTGTACACCCAGATCCGAGACCTGTACATGCGCTACCCCGGCATCTCACGCGCCGCTCTTGCCGCGGTATCGACGAACCTGGAGACCCTCCGTGTCGGCGAAGGAATCCTGGCGATTCTGCTGGCCGGCGGTGTCGAACCCAAGACGGCTGGCTGGGCGCGCGACGCTCTTTCGCTCTACGTCAGCGCCTACGCACTCGAACAATCGCTGGTCCAGCAGCGCCGCGGTGGCCAAGACCAGGAATGGGTACTCAGCCACGACGAGCTGCTGGACCGCTTCACCGCACTCCCCGCCGACAAATTCCCAGAAACGCGCCGCCACGCCGCCGACCTGATCTCCGGCACCGCACCCGAACGCTTCGAGTTCACCCTCGGCCTGCTCATGAACAACCTGCTGCCCACCAATTGACCTGAGCCGGTACGTGAGTCGTCGCCTGCCGTTCTCAGCGGAATGAAGCGCGACTAGGCGGCGGAGTGAATCCCTTGGGCCACACTGTCTTCGAGGTGTAGAAGATCCCGTCCAAGGTCACCGAGTCGAGCTTGGTGTTCGAGAGATCCGCATCCGCGAGGTTGGCCCAGGCCATGTTGACGCCTTGGAGAAAGGCGCCGGAGAGATTCGCGTTAGCCAAATTCGCGCGGGCCAGATTCGCTCGCTGAAGAACAGCCCGTGACAGGTCAGCGTGGGTGAACTCGGTGTCCGTCAGTCTCGCGTGGGTGAACAGGGCGCCGGACAGGTTCGCCCCGTCGAACTCGGCTCCGGTAGCTTCGATATCGACCAGTGCCGCGAGCTCCATATCGGCCCCGGAGAATTGTGCGCCACGCACGTCGCCTCCGGAGATATTCACGTCGGCCAGTCTCGCGTCATTCAATCGCGCACCGGCCAAACACGTTCGCAGCAAATCGATTTGACGCCCATCCTCACCCGTGACGTCCCGCCGGGCGATCACGGTCAGCGCCGCCTGAATGTCGGTCGGTAGTCGCGTATCAGGATCATGGGCATCGATAACCGTGCCGGCCGCAGGGCACACCGAAACCGGACTGTGAGTGCGCACGAACGCCGACACGATATCGACCACGGTCGCGTGATCGGCTGGAGAGTCAGCCGAGAGCCGCTCGAGCAGATAGATACCGCCGACCCGAATATCGAGCTTGTCGGACCCGAGGTTATCGAGCGCATGACTGAACCGTTCGGTCACCTGGCTCCGCTCGGAGAGCCGGTACTGATCGCGCGTGGCCTGCAAACTCTGCCCGGTGAACCACACCCCTGCCACCGCGGCGACCACCACCGCTACCGCGGCAGCACCGACGGCGACACGCCCCACTCCCGCCCAACTCACGAATCGTCCGAGCGATCCTGGCGGCAACCGGCGTCGCCACCGAGGCGGTACTGCAGAGCACATGCCAGCCATCATGACGGCTCTGAGCCGAGCGCCCTATACGACTGACCTAAGGCATGTGACCGATACCCGGGCCCGGGTGCGCTTCGTAATGTCAACCGGGACATTCAGAATGAAGGAGCAAGGCATGAAAGCGCACGTCAGCTCGATTCTCCTCGGCGTCCGGGATTTGGACCGGGCCAAGCAGTTCTATACCGAGGGGCTGGGCTGGAAGATCGCGAAGGACTTCGGTATCTCGGTGTTCTTCGAATCGGATGGCGCATCGCCTGTCGGCTTCTACGGCCGTGAGGGTTTGGCCGGTCAGGTGGGCGCGGACGCGGAAGGCAGCGGCTTCAGCGGCCTGGTGCTGACCTACGTGGTCCGCAGCGAAGGACGCGTCGACGAGATCGTCGCCGAGGCCGAAAAGGCCGGTGCCACAATCCTCAAGCCCGCTGCCGCGCTGCCCTGGGGTGGATACGGCGGCACCTTCGCCGATCCCGATGGCTACATCTGGAGCGTGGGATACAGCGACCAAGGGACCGATCAGCCCTACGCGGAGTAGCTCCGACTGCCTGCCGCACCGCCCTGGGCGGTGCGGCTCTATGGTTCATGCTGTGGCAGAACAGGATTGGTTCGGTGGCGATATCGCGGCGTTGCGGCAACCGTGGGATGTGTTCGGCGAGAGCGACTTCGAATGGAAGTCGCGGTGCCGGGGGCTGGTTGATATTGCGGTTCTGATGGCTTCGGATGAGCCGTCGCTGGCCGAGTACCTGCGATGGGCACCGGCGTTGAGTTTGCGCGCTCAACTCGATGAGGTCGATGTGTGGGATCTACTGACTGATGACGATCTCGAACTCACCGTCGTCGATCTCGATGACGGTGACATAGACGAGTTCGAGACCGACCAATTCCTGAGCGACGGATTGGAAATACTGCTGTCGGGGCTGCGGTCCATGGGCCTGCTGCTGTGGACCGATTGGAAGGCGAACCCGTCGGAGATACGCGACGGCCTGTGGGCGCTGCATTCGTATCCGGTGGGAATGTCGTGGGAGTGGTTCGAGGCTGCGGCACACGACTACGAGGTGACGACCGAGACCGGCGAGCGATTCCACGAATTGCTCGCCGAGCACAGCCGCGCCGCCGGGGCCGCGATCGTCTCGATCAATACCGAGTCCGATTCGATGGCTCTCGGATTCATCCCCATCGCGCAGGCGGACGCGGCAGTCCTTCGAACCTCGGAGGATATCGAGGTGCTACCCCGCATCAGGTGAGGTGCGGAGTTCCTGCACCAGGCCGATGGTGACGCCGTTCGGGCCATAGATGTAGCAGTAGCGGTAGATGTCTTCGTAGTGGGTGACGATGCCGACGAGTTCGGCGCCGTGGGGGCGGAGGCGGGCGAGGGTGTCGTTGACGTCGTCGACGACGAAGGTCAGGCGGGGGATGCCGGGGACGTTCACCGGGGATGGCGTCGTGGTGCCGGTGAACAGGGGGGAGTGGAAGGTCGAGAGTTCGATTCGGGTGTGGCCGTCGGGGGTTCGGACCATGGCGATGTCCGCTTTGACGCCCTCGAGGCCGAGGAGCTCGTCGGCCCATTGACCACCGACGCTCGCCTCGCCTTCCAGTTCGAGGCCCAGTTCGACGAAGAACGCGACGGCGGCGGCGAGGTCGTCGACGACGAGCCCGGCGTGATCCATTCGGCGGACGGTCATGGTAATTCTCCTTCGGTTCGGTGTATCCGAGGCCCGTTCGGCTGCTCGTACTTCTGGGACGGAGCCGCCCGCGCGTTCTCGACATCCCTGGCGCATGAATTTCAAACTTCTTTCCGAGCGCGGTCGGCCAGCCCTATATTGAGCCACGGCAGGGCCGGTCCGATGGGGTGGGCGGCTCGGCGAGCGAAAGAGTGCGTATGTCAGAGACCTTCACCGAGCGCGCGCGGCGCATCGTCGATTTCGCCACGGCGGAGGCCAGGGTGCGCGGGCACGACCAGGTCGGTTGTGAGCATCTGCTGCTGGGCCTGATCGATGACGGCGACGGCATTGGTGCGAAAACGCTCCAAGGGCTTGATATTTCGCTCGACGATCTGCGCACGCAGGTCGATGCGATCATCGGGCGGGGTGAGCCGGGGCCGCCGCTGGTCGAGCTACCCCGCACCGCGGGTGCGACGAAAGCACTGGAGTTGGCGCTCGAGGAGGGGCGGCGGATCGGGCTGGAGTACGTGGGCAGCGAGACGATCCTGCTGGGTTTGGTCCGCGAGGGCGATAGTGTCGCGGCGCAGGTGCTGGTGCGGCTCGGTGCCGATCTGGAGCGGGTGCGCGCATGGATCCGGTGGCTGCTCACCGCCTACAGCGGAACCGGTCCGAGATCGACCGCACCGACATGGGCGCAGAAGTCTCCCCTGGAACGGTTCGGCCGCAATCTGACCGGGGAGGCAAATCGACTCGAGCCCGTCATCGGCCGTGACGAGGAAATCCGCGAGCTGATGTGCGCTCTGCTGCGACACGCGAGGCCCTATCCGATGCTGATCGGGGAACCGGGCGTCGGCAAGACCTCGGTTGTCGAGGGCCTCGCGCGGGCTATGGCTGCCGGGCCGGTCCCGAAAAGCCTGGCGCGCGGCCAGATTTACACTCTCGAGCTGGATTCCCTCGTCGTCGGCAGCCGTGACCGTGATGAGGTGGAGGCGCGGCTGGAACCGGTCTTCGAGGAAATCGCCGGGCGCGGCGACGTCATTGTGTTCCTCGATGACCTGCACACGCTGATCGGTGCGGGCGAGAGCTATTCGAGCCCGACTGCCATGTATCGGGCCGAGGCCATGCGATCCAGGATCTCTCGGCGTGGACTGCGGTTCATCGGCGCGACCACCCCGGACGGCTATGACGCGCTCATCGCGGCCAATCCCGCTCTGCGCCACCGAGTTCAGTCGATCCATATCGCCGAACCGACTATCGATCAGGCCATCGATATGGTGCGTGGACTGCGCAAGAGGTACCAGTCCCATCACGGTGTGACCATCACCGACGCGGCAGTGACCACGGCCGTCACGGTGTCCCACCAATTCGTCAGTGCGCGAAGGCTTCCGGAAAAGGCGATCGCTCTGATCGACGAAGCCGCCGCGCGCACCCGCATCGCCGATCTGCCGGACCTGCGCGAATTCGACGATGGAATCGCCGCCGCACTCGAAGGTAAGTTCGCCGCCGTCGAGGCCGAGGATTGGGCCGCGGCCGCCCAGTTCCGCGATACCGAAAAGCGCTTGATCGCCGATCGCTCGGTACGCGAGAAGGATTGGCAGGCACGCACTTCGGAGATGATGGTCGATCGGAAACAGGTGCTCGAGGTACTCACCGGCTGGACCGGAATCGCCCTGTCCACGCCCTCGAATCCGGACCCCGGCGTCGACGATCAGCAATAGGTGCGCAGGTCCTCGAGCCGTACCGGTTCGGTGGCTTCGAACGTGACACCGACGCCGTAGGGATCGCAGATCGGGAGCGCGCCCTCGGCGAACCGGAGCAGCCATTCACCGTCGGCGTAGAAATTCAACTGCGGCAGATCAACCGGGAACGTCGACGGGTCGAACTCCCGAAACTGCTCCGATGCGACCGCATCCAGCCCGAATGTGGTCGCATCGGCCATCAGCGCCGCATGCAGAAATCGCAGACCGGACAACAGGTATCCGTCGATATCGCGAATCACCTCGGCGATGAGCTCCTCATCCACCGATTCCCGCTCGCCGAGAAGGATATTCACCTCGACCGGATTCGGGTAGAGGGCACTGACCACCGGCCCTTGCGCAGACCACAGGGTCTGCCCGTCGGGGCCCGGCCCCGCCGCGAACGCTCCCACATCAGCAATGAACACGTTCATACATTAAGCGGCCCGACCGCGAGGGGCAGTCGGGCCTGGGGCGGGCGATATCGGCGGCCATGTCGTGGCGGTACGCGCGGCACACCCCCGCGTAGCATTTGACCGGGCAGGTTCTCGGCCACCAGCCCGCTCATCCCAGCGCGACTCCCATTCCTCGCATTCAGCCCGCATGATCGAAGGAGTCCTCATGACAGCCCTGCCCGCATCCGAACTGGTCTTGGTTCCCGGCGGCACGCTCATCACCGCGACCCCCGAGGAAGGCCGAGCCCTTGCGCTCACCCTGGCACGCCACACCATCCACAACATCCAGCCTGACCTGGACAGGCTCAAAGAGGGCCGCCCGATCTACTCCGCCAACCCCGACAGCCTCATCGCCGCCGGACACGTGGTCGCGGTGGAGTTTCAGACCATCGCCGCCGCGAACAACTACTGGCGCGACTGAGACCCGATCGGCTAGCGAACCTCGTTCTCCCGCTGCGCCTTTCGCTTGGCCCGTGCCATCCGCAGCAGATAGGCCGGGGTCGGTGGCACCCAGCCCAGCTGGACCGCCTGTCCGAGATCGTCGCGGTTGGCCCAGTGTTCGATCACCTTGCCATCCGCGATCCGCAACCAATGTGACTGTGTGACAGCGAAACTCCGGCCGGTGGGCGGGAATACCTGATCGATCCGGCCATCCTCGCCATAGGCCACGAATGGTCCGACATGCCGCCCGTGCATGATGGTGTGCACCGCCACCAGATCGCCTTCCACCACCGCGTCCTCGATGGTGTGGCGCAGATCCGCGTAGGCGGCGCGCAACCAGAGCGCCGTGGCGAGATACGCGGCGGGCCCGCATCCACGGGCTGCGGGCGGCTCGGCTTTGGCTTCCCGATTGGTCGCCTCCGGATGGATGATTGCGTCGAAATCGGCGCGCTCACCATCGGAGATGATGTGCACCGACCGAATCGCCAGGGCACGTGCGGCTTCGGCTGCGATCACGGATGTGCTGTTCATGGGACCTCGCAATCGATTGCGGTACGTGTCCCAGGATGTATCGGCTACAACGGGGTTCGCGTTCAATCGGCCGAATAGGGCAGGCGCACCTCGGAAATCTAGCAGCGCTAGACAAGCTGGCACACCGATGCTACCGTTGCTCCAGCTTCTAGCAACGCTAGAACTCATCGATCCGACGCACCGAGGAGCACCTGACATGACCTTCACCAGCAACGAGCAGCAGTTCCTCGCCGAGGCCGGAATCGGCCGTCTGGCAACGGTATCCCCGGACGGAGTCGTGCAGAACAACCCGACCGGCTACCGCGTGAACACCGACGGCACCATCGATATCGGCGGCATGCGCATGCGCGGCAGCCGCAAATACCGCAACGTCGAAGCGGGCAGCCGAGTCTCCTTCGTCGTCGACCAGCAGGTCTCCCTGGACCCGTACGTAATCCGCGGCATCGAGGTACGCGGCACCGCCCAGGCACTAGACGACCAGGAGCCGCCGTCCCCGCACCAGGAGCGCGCGGTCATCCGCATCCTCCCCGAACGAGTCGTCTCCTGGGGCATCGACGGCGGATCCTTCGACTTCGTAGGCCGCGACGCCCGGTAGGTCGGTGAGGTACACCGTCCGTCACCGACCAACCGGGTTCGAATGTCTACTGCCCATTCAATTCTCGAGACACCGGCTCACCGGAGCAGCAGAAGCTCAGACGGCCGAGGCGCGGGAGTCCGGGACTCCCTTGTAGTAGGGGAGGTCGACGCCGTTGATCGCGCGGTTGATCAGGTCCATATCCCATTCGGGTTCGGCACCCGGTTCGGCGGGCGGCGGGGGATTGAGGATGCTGGCCGCGTGCTGGCGGCCGATTTCCTGGTTGGCTTCGACGAAGGAGCGCATTGCCTTTTCGTAGGCGGCGAAGCCGGCTTCGGGGTTCCAGTCGGCGGCGGCGAGTTCGCCCGCCAGCAGGTACGCGCCGACCAAAGCGAGGCCGGTGCCCTGGCCGGACATCGGGGAGGAGCTGAACGCGGCGTCGCCGAGCAGGACCACTCGGCCCGTGGACCAGCGGTCCATCACCACCTGGGCTACCTGGTCGAGGTAGAAGTCGGGGGTGTCGTCCAGGTGGGCGAGGATTCCCGCGGCCTGCCAGCCCATTCCGGTCATCCGCTCGCGCAGCAGGCGCTTCTGGGCGTCGATATCGCGGTAGTCGACATCGAATTCGGTAATGGGGAAGGAGAACATGGCCATCGCGTGGGTGGGGTCCGGAATGGGCCGCAAGCCCGCCGAGCGGCCGGACTCCTGGTAGTCGATCAGGAAGCGTTCCAGTCCGAATTCATTGGGCACGGTGTAGAAGGCCAGGGCCATTCCGAGGTGACGGATGAACTTCTCGTGCGGGCCGAAAACCATCGACCGCAACGAGGAATGCAGGCCGTCCGCGCCGACCACGAAGTCGAATCGGCGCTTGTCGCCGCCCTCGAAGACCACGTCGACCCCGTCGGCGTCCTGGGCGAGTTCGGCGATGCGGTCGCCGAAGATGTACTCGACGCCCGCGCGGGTGTCGTCGTAGATCACTCGGGACAGGTCGCCGCGCAGGATCTCGATCTCGGAGATGTAGCCGTCGCCGCCGTCGTCATCGGCCCGAAAGGTCTCCAGCACTTGACCTTCCGCGTCCACGTTGTGGGCGCCGGCGGTCTCGGTGCGCGCCGCGCGCACCGCTTCGTCCAGACCCATCCGCCGGATGACCTCCTTGGTCACCCCGCGCGCGTCCACCGCCTGGCCGCCGGGTCGCAGCTCGGGAGCCCGCTCCACCACGGTCACCTCGGCCCCGCGCCGGTGCAGCCAATGGGCCAGCGCGGGACCCGCGATGCTCGCGCCCGCCACCAACACCTTGATACCGCTCACTGCGTCTCCTGCTCGCCGGTCCGGATCGCTGTCCGGAACACTCGCTCCTGATGCACCGCTGCCGGTGCATTCGGAGGTATCGACGGCGGAGCCATCCGAAATTCATCGGTGCCGCGAAGATTGTTTCATTCGGGAGCCCGATATCGCCGGTGAACACTCGCGGGCGCTGAGCACGGGCATCGTGCTCAGCGCTGGACGCATGTGGTTCCCTAGGCGAACTTGCCCGGGTTCGCCGCCACGGCGCGGCGCAGGGTGGGGCGGTTGGCGCGGTATTCGTCGACCACCGATTCGAGTTCGTGCGGGCTCGCGCCGTGCATGATCACCGAGTGGCAGCCGAGGTCGTATTCGCGCGAGATCTTGCGTACGCACTGCTCGGGGGTGCCATAGGCGGCCGAGTCGAGCCATTCGTCGGGGATGAGGGCATCGAACTGTTCGAGCACCTCGACCGAGGCGGAGGCGTCGATGGGGCCCGCCGCCGCGGCGTCCTGGAACAGCTGCGTGGCGCGAATTCGCTCCCACACCTGCGGATCCCAGCCGTTGGCGCTGATCAGGATGTCGGCGTACGCCTGCAGATAGGTCACCAGACGGCCGGTGCGGCGACGCAGCTGATCCGCTTCGGAGAGGGCGTCGCTCGCGGTCGCCAGGCAGGACCAGATCCGGACGCTGTCGGGGTCCTTGCCCGCTCGCTCGGCGCCACGCCGCACGGCCGCAACGGAATTCGCGGTCGCCTCATCGGAGAAGAAGGTGTGCAGTACGACGAAGTCGCCGATTTCCCCGGCGAGTTCGAGAGTCTTGGGGCCCACCGCGACGAAGCCGATCGGAGGCGCTTCGTCGAGGCCGTTCTGGTGGTACAGGACGGGCCATTTACCCGCCGGCCCATCGTGATTGATGATGGTTTCGCCGTCCCAGAGGCGGCGCAGGATGCCGACGAAATCGCGCAGTTGCGCCTCGGTGACCGGAGGCAGGCCGATCGCCTTCCAGTTCGCCGCCATGCCTCGGCCGAACGCCATGGCGTATCGGCCCTCGGTCATCGCCTGCATGGTGGAGCCGATGGTCGCGGTCACCATCGGGTGCCGGGTGTGGTGATTGGTTGCCGCAGCGGCGATTCCGAGGTCGGTGGTGCATCCGGCGAGGCCGCCGGACAGCACCGCGGAGTCCTTGACGGTCATGCGCTCGCCGATCATGCACGAGCCGAGTCCGAGGCGTTCGGCGTCGCGCGCCTCGGGCAGCAGCACGCGGGCGTCGGCGGGATGGCGGGTAATGCAGTAGTAGGCGAGTTCGTTCAATTGATCAATCACGAGAGGCGTTCTTTCCCAGTGGGTTTCGGCTTGATTTTCAAGCGCCGAGTTCGGCGAGCAGCTCTTCGACGAGCGCCCGGTGATGCAGCAGTACTTCGATGTCCTCGGGGCGTTCCATCTCACCGAAATGGATCTGGCGTCCACCGGCGCGCATGAAGACGACGCTGTAGTTCAGGGCGGCGAACATCGTGTACCAGGTCAGGTCGCCCAGCTCCACGCCAGAGTGCGCGGCGTAGCTGGCCAGCACCTCGTCCTCGCGCATGAATTCCGGCATGCCGGGAAAGCCGAAGTTGTTCGCGATCGCGTGAAAGACGCGATGCCCGAACACGATCCAGGCCACATCGAGCTCGCGCGGGCCGATGGTCGCCATCTCCCAGTCGAGCACCGCGACCGGGGCGAAGTCCCGGTACATGAGGTTGCCCAGGCGTGCGTCACCCCAGGAGAGCACGGTCTCGTAAGTCGAGGGCTCGGGGAGATTGGCGCTGAGCCACTTCAGGATTCGCTCCACCAAGGGCGACGGACCGATATCGCGGGCCGCGAACTCGTACCACGCCCGAGCCCGGTTGAGGTTGCGTTCGAGCACGGTGGCACCGGGCTGCTGCGGGTCCAGGAACGCGAAAGTCGTTGCCGCGTCCGGAATCGCGTGCAGTTTCGCGAGCGTCTCGACGGTGCTTTCCTGCACTCGGCGCTGCTGCTCCGGGTCGGCCTCGAAGAGCCAGTTGCCGCCGAAGGTGTAGGGCATGACGTCGGGCGGCACCTGCCCGTCGACCCGGTCCATCAGCAGAAACGGCGTGCCGAGCACCTCGCCGGTGGGTTCGAGGAACCGCACCCGCGGGACGCGGACGTCGCTGGTCTCGGCGACGATGCGCATGACATCGAATTGGTCGGGGAGGCTGTAGGTCTCGTAGACCGGGAAGTCGCCGGGAGCCGGGACCACCCGGGCGATCAGTTCGGCGACCTGCGTGTCCCCGGCTTCGCGCCAGGTCAGCGTCAGGGTCAGGGTCTCCGCGGACATCCCGTTGCTGTCGATGCCGGACCCGAGCGTGAGCGTCGGATCCGCCTCATCGGGCAGCTGGGTCGCCAGCCATTCGGTGAGGCGCGGGATCAGGGCGGCGGGGTCGCGGCTGCTGCGCTGCAGCCGCATGCCCTGATCATCGGGAGACGGAGACATGGATCACTCCTGACTGAATTGCTAAGGGTGGAGGTAAGACTGGACCTCCCCTTCGCAATTGTCAACGAGGGTTCTCAAAGAATATGGGTTATTGCAGGTAGAGCGCCATCGCATCGACGAGGCAGTGGCGCGCGTCGGTCAGTTCGGCGGGGGAGGCGAGCCTGCGCTCGTTATTGATCCCGCGTATGGCCATCGGAATCAGGGCTTGGACCCGATGCACCTTGTCCGCATCCAGGGGCAGGTCGGCCAGAAAGTATTCGAATGCGCGGAGCCAGGCGTTTTCGTACCCGGCCATCGCCGCGGTGGTCAGAGGGAAGACCTCGAGTCGCTCGTCCTGCGCATTGGGCAGGCCCGCGCGCAATGCCTCGACCGCGCGCCCCTCGGGGGAATCCAGGATGGTCCAGATGGCATCGACCATCTCCCAGACCCGCTCGCGGATCGATCCGGTGACCTGCGGCCAGATCTCGGGGCTGTTCGCGCCGCTGCGATCGGTCAACTCGGTGAGCACCGCGGCCCACAGGCCGTCGATATCGCCGAACTGATGCTTCAGGGTGCCCCAGCTGACTCCGGCTTCACGAGCAATCCGATTGGCCGACAACGGTTCTCCGGACCCGTCACCGAGGCATACGATGGCGATGTCGAGCAGCCGCTGGCGTGTCTCGCGCCCCTTGCGATTGAGGCGAGTTCCCGCCGCGGACTGCATGGTCGAACTCGCTTCGCTCATCGCTGTTTCCGTTCCGCACGTCCCGCTGTCTCGGAGTCTCCGATTGTCGGTGTGACCATATCGGGGTGCAGCAGCCGCTGCGGTCCCGCGCCCTGTTCGGCGAGGCTGTCGGCGGGATTCAGCACGTAGCAGCGGCGCAGGGATAGGCAGCCGCAGCCGATGCAGTCGGTGAGTTCGTGCTGGAGGCGTTCGAGTTCGCGGCGGCGGGCTTCGAGGTGATCGCTCCAGCGCCGCGAAATGCGATCCCAGTCGCGCTTGCTCGGCATGTGGTCCTCGGGCAGGGTCGCGAAAGCCTCGGCGACTTCGGCCAGGGGGATGCCCAGGCGTTTGGCGAACAGGACGAGGGACAGCCGCCGCAGCACGTGGCGGGGATACCGGCGCTGATTGCCCGAGGTGCGGATCGAGGTGATCAATCCCTGATCCTCGTAGAAGCGTATGGCCGATGCGGCGACGCCCGCGCGTTCGGCGAGATCGCCGATGGTCAGCAGATCGGTCGGAGTTCGTTTCACGCGGCGCACTCTCGCTTGACTTCAATATAACTTGAAGTTCTAGCGTAGCTGTCGTGACGCGAAATTCCTTGAATGCCAGCGTGCAGAGCACAAACCAGCCGGATGATCGACCGCCGGAGTCGCCCGCGAACAGCGTCGGAAGTTGGTCGGAGCTGTTCTCCGGCCGCCATGCCGTGGTGGTGTCGATCCTGGCGGGCGGCGTCGCACTGTATGCGATGAATCTGTATTTCACCGCCGCGCTGCTGCCGTCGATCGTGGACGATATCGGTGGCGACCGCTATTACGCCTGGGTCGCAACGGGATTCCTCATGGCGGCGGTCATCGCGTCGATGCTGGTGAGCCGAATCCTGGGATCGTGGGGCGGTGCGAGCGCGTACCTGACCGGGTTCCTGGTGTTCGCGGTCGGCGCCGTGATCAACGCGGCAAGCCCGACCATGGAATTACTCCTGGTGGGCCGGGTGATTCAGGGGTTCGGTGGCGGGTTGCTGGCGGGTCTCGGCTACGCCGTCATCAGAACCGCTCTGCCGCAACACCTCTGGGCTCGCGCCGCCGGTTTGATGTCGGCGATGTGGGGTGTGGGGACGCTCATCGGACCGGCCTCGGGCGGGCTGTTCGCCGAGTTCGGTGCGTGGCGGTGGGCGTATGTGCTGCTGATGGCCGTCGCGATCGTGCTGGCCGGACTCACCCGGTGGGCACTGCCGCGCGGTGGCGGTTCCACCGCCGATCAGGCTCCCGTCCCTGTGCTGTCGCTGGCCCTCCTCACCTTGGCGGCCACCGCGTTCAGCCTCAGCTCCGCGGTGTCGACCGGTGCGCCCACCGCGATCGCACTCGGCGTGGGCGTCGCGCTGATCGCCGCGTTCTTCGCCGCCGAGCGACGAGGCCGGGCCAGCGTGTTGCCGAAACTCACATACACACAAGGCAATTCGCTCAAGTGGATCTACCTCACCGTCGCAGCCCTGTGCGCGGGCGTGATGACCGAGAACTTCATCCCCCTGTTCGGCCAAGAACTCGGCGGCCTCTCACCCCTGATCGCGGGCCTGCTGGGCGCCGCGCTCTCGGTCGGCTGGGTGGTCGCCCAGATCTTCAGCGTCAGCTTCGCCCCCTCCGCCGCCCGCCGCGCGATCCGTCTCGCACCGCTGCTGCTCACCGGCGGCCTGATCGCCTATGGGCTCCTGCAAACCGACGGCGCGTCCACGCCGCGCATGATCATCTGGGCCGTGGCGCTCTTCCTGGCGGGCGCGGGCATCGGCCTGGCCTTCCCGCACCTGAGCGTGGCCGCGATGAGCAGCACCGACGATCCGGCCGAGGGCTCGAAGGCCGCCGCCGCCCTCAACACCACCCAGCTGATCTCCTACACCGTCACCTCGGCCATCGCGGGCACCCTCATTCGCCTCGGCGACACCACCCCCGTCGACTCGGCCCGCCTGATGACCATCGGCATCACCGTCCTGACCGCCCTGGGCATCGTCACCGCGCTCATGGCGACGCGCACGCTCGCCCGGTCTCACCACCAGCCGAGGATCGGGGCCAATTGACGGCCCAGGGCCGGGGCCAGGGTGCGGGAGTAGGTGGCGGTGAGGTGGTGTTCGTCGTGGTAGATCAGGACATTGCCTTCGACGACGGGGCAGATCTCGGGTTCGCAGACGGCGTCGGTGAGGTCGATGGGGTAGACGTTCGGGTAGGTCGCCGAGGCTTCGATGGCGGGATTGACGGGGTTGAGGGCGTCAGTGCGGCGCATACCGCAGCCGAGGCGGTCGCCGCCCTTGCTGAGGCAGTCGACGGCGCGGTAGCGAATGCCGTTGTGGCGCAGCCACGGTGTGTCACGGATGACGATCACGTCGAGGCCGCGGGCGGTGAGTTCGTTCCATACGTCGAGGTAGTCGGCGGGGGTTTCGTCACCGCCCTCGTCCACGGGACGGGTTCCGGTGGTGAATACCCAATCCGGTCGCTCCTCGCCGAGCAGGTTGATCACCTCGCGGGACCAGTTGACGCAGTCCGGATTGGACTCGCCCCGGTACATCGGGTCGGCTTCCACGGTAAGGGGACATCCCATTTTGAGGTGGACGACGATGCGGAAGTGGTTTTCGGTCGCCAGCAGATCGAGGGCGGGCAGCCAGTGCTCGGCGTGTGAGCTGCCCACCACCGCGAGTGTTCGGTCGGATTCCTGATCGCCGTAGACGCAGGTGACGACGGTGCTGGTGTTCCAATCGGAGATGCAGCCCTGGAGGGTGGGCGGCGGCAGTTCGGACGGCGCCTCGAAGACGGTCGGGCGCATCGTCGCCGGTGGTGCGGCGATGCCCGCGCTCAATGCCTCGGCCCCCGGATAGAGCACGGGGTCCAGGGCTGCCGCGGGCGCGGTGGGCTGGGAATCGACTATCACGTGCCATACCGATGCGGCCGCGATCACCAGCACGCTCGCGAGCGCCACCCCCGCTCGCGCGATCCAGCGGTAAGTGCGTGGGGCGGAACCGGATTCCCGCCGGAATGCCGCTCGCACCGGCTCTTCGATCCCGTGATGGGTCATCCAGGCCAGTATCAGTGACAGCCCGATGATCACTATCCCCTGACTGAAATTGACTGTGCGCTGCTCGAATTCGATGAGAAAGAAGATGAGCATGGGCCAGTGCCACAGATACAGCGGATAGGCGAGCGCGCCGAGCTCGACCATCGGCCGGGTGGCGAGCAGTCGGTTCGGCCAGGGGAGTGCGGCGGTGGGCAACCCGGTGCCGGAGATGATCAGCGCGGCCGCTGTGGCGACCGGAAACAGCGCGGCGGGACCGGGAAAAACGTTGGCGCCGTTGAACAGCCATCCGCAGGCCAGCACACCGGCTACGCCGAGTACGGCAAGCACGAGTCGGCTGATCCGCGAGGGAGTCAGCCTCGGAGCGATGACGGCGAGCGCCATGCCCGCGAGCAATTCCCATGCGCGGGCGAAACTGTCGTAGTAATTCCAGCCCTGCTGGGTGATCGCCCCGTGCGCGGCGTACCCGAACGACATCGTCCCGAGCACGATCGCCATGATCAGCGTCGCCGGGCGCAGCAGTGCGGGCTTACCGATCCGTCGGCATCCCCACGCCAGCGCTGCGATGAAAACTACTGCGGCGAGATAGAACTGGCCCTGCACCGCCATCGACCACAGATGCTGGAGCGGACTCACCGACGGATCGGCCGCGAGATAGTCCGACCACGACAGCGCGAGTTGCCAATTCTGATAGTAGAACAGCGACGCCAGCGATTGGTCCGCCACATCGTTCCACCGCGTGTACGGACTGATGAGCACGGTGGCCACCGCGACCGCCACCAGCACGATGAGCATCGAGGGCAGAAGGCGGCGCAGGGTACGCCGCAGCGTGGGCAGCACACCCACCGCACCGGTGGAATCGTTGCGCCGCAACAGCAATCCGGTGAAGAAGAAGCCCGAGAGCACCAGGAATATGTCCACCCCGCCGGACACCCGGCGGAACCAGATGTGGAAGACCACCACGAGCGCGATGGCGAGGCCACGCAGACCATCGAGGTCATGCCGATATTGCTGGGGGGATGCGACGGAAATGATGACGAATTCTTTCTGACGAAACGAGATCGAATGGTCGGCGGGCGAACCGCTACGGTTCCGTTCTCGCACTCGATGATTCGGTGAGCCCTGCGAGATACTTCGCGGCATCGCGGTGCGAACGCAACCGTATGAATTCGAGATGACCGTAGGCCGGATCGGCTTGCAGGGCGAGATAGCGCTCGCGGTTCCGTGCGTGGGTTGTCCACGCCCACACGATCACCGATCGTTCGGGATCGCGCGAGAGCATGTTCCGCCACTCCTCCCGATTGCCGTTCCACAGCTCGCGGCGCGTCACCGCCCTGACGATGGTCCGCTTGGTGATCTGCCGGATGACCACGCGGCGCGGCAGATCGAACCAGAGCACCGTATCGGCGCGCTGCCACACCAGATCCCCGAGTTTGCCGTGATAGTTCCCATCGGCGACCCATGCGTCCGGCACAAGCCGTTCAGCGACGGCAACCTGAAACTCCTGCGCGGGCATGGGCGTCCAGTCGGCCTGATGGTGGATCGCGTCGAGCTCGATATGCGGTATCCCGAGCACCTCGGAGATACGCCGCGCCAGCGAACTCTTCCCCGAACCCGAGGTTCCCACCACCGATATCCGACGCCCACTCACCCCCGCATTCTTTCACCGGGCTAGGTGCTGTCCCATGGCACCCCAGACGGACCCTCGATCTCTTGGCTCCGATACTCCGGAACTCGTAACCGCCGCAACGCCGCCCGCCGCGCCTTCGGGTCCTTCGGCAGTCGCCGTAGTGCGAGCCGGAACTCGATCTCGAAATAGATGAGCGCACCGAACACCGTCACCAACACCGAGCCGCAGACAATCCAGAACACGATGACGTACCACACGCCTCAAGTGTCGGCCACCCGCTCGACCCGCGCTGAGTGAAAGCGCGTCAGGCCATCACACGCTGGCGACACCGACGATCTCGCGCGGAGTGACCCCGATAAGCGACCTCTCCTGGTGCACAGCGCGTTCGGCGATACCGGGGGCGATCGATCCGTCGATGTATTTGGCCCGAATGCGGCGGGTCCACAGTCCCCCCGTATCGGGGGTGATGCTCGCGTCCCCCACTACCCGAACCTGCCTGTTCGGTCGCTCCCCATCCGCCCGCAACTCGCCCTCGATATCAATGACCAAACCCACCTTCGGATTTCGCGCGATTCGGCGCAGATGCGGACGGGTCGAGGAGCTGGTCAGGTGGAAACGGCCACTCTCCCAGAGGAACCAGATCGGGGTGACATGCGGATATCCGTCGGGGTCGATCGTGGCAAGGCGTGCAACGACATCCAGGTTCAGCAGGGCGTCTATTTCGTCGGGTTCCAAACGGCGCATAGTTCCCCGACGCTACGTGAGGGATCAGCCAGCAGACCGGCGCGGTGGTCGGCCAACAGGCAGGCGACGGTTTCCTCCGCACAGGTGCGGTTGGTGCCGATGACGCCGACGGGGCCGCGTTTGATCCAGCCGGCGGTGTAGACGCCGGGGATCGGGGTGCCGGTAGGGGTGAGGACGCGGCCTCGGCTGTTGGGGATGGTGTGGGTTCGGGGGTCGAATTCGATGCCGGGGATGGGGCGGCCGCGGAATCCGATCGCCGCGATCACGGTGGTGGTGTCGATGGTGTCGTCGGTGTTCGAATCGGTTCGCCGCACGCGGATTCCGGTCACCGCGGCGGTTCCCAGGATGCGGGTCGGCGTGGTGTGGAAGCGCAGGACTATGCGCTTGTTTCCCGGGGTGGGGGAGGTGGTGGTCGCGGCGGCGAGCAGGTCCAGGCGGGCGCGGGCGGCTGGGTCGGCGGGCCGTTCAGCGGGTAGGTCCGCCGGGTTGACGAAGACGTCGATATCGGGGCGGTTCAGGAGGCCGAGCAGTTCGGGTGTGGTGAAGGAGGCGTGTTCCGGCCCGCGTCGGCCCAGCATGACGATTTCTTCGATACCGCTGTGCCGCAATGCCTCCAGTGCGGAGTCCGCGATGGCGGTGGTGGTCAGGCGGGCGGGATCGGTGGCCAGGATGCGAGCTATGTCGAGGGCGACATTGCCGTTGCCGATCACCACCGCGCGGCGGGCGGACAGGTCGGGGTCGAGGTGACGATGATCGGGGTGATCGTTGTACCAACCGGCGAATGCGTTGGCGTAGTGCACACCTCGCAACTCGGCACCGGGAACGCGCAGCGCGTTGTGATTGTCGGCGCCATAGGCGTAGATGACGGCGTGGTGGCGGGCCAGCAGCTCGGCGTGCGTCAGGTCGGTGCTGATCTCCACGCCGAGGTGCAGTTGGAATCGGCTGCGTTTCTCGGGCACGAAGTCGAATTGATCGATGACCTGTTTGGTCGCCGGATGATCAGGTGCCACCCCGTGACGGATGAGACCGTCTGGGGTGGAAAGCTTTTCGTACATGTCGACCTTGACGCCGGGGTGGCGCAGCAGCGCTGCGGCGCTGTACAGGCCGGCCGCGCCGGAGCCGACGATCCCCACGCGCAAGGGTGTCGCCGTGGTGATCAGCTCGGCCGGGCGTTGTGCCCGAGTGAATACCGGAGTCGGTGTGTGTTGCCGGTAGTAGTCGGCGTTCAACTCCGCGAACGGCCGGGTCGCGGTGGTGAGCGCGGCCTCGGGGCGGATCGCGTCCACCGGGCAGGCGTCGGCGCAGGCACCGCAGTCGATACAGGTGGCAGGATCGATGTGCAGCAGTTCGGCGGTGGCGAATCCGGGTTCCTCCGGCGTGGGGTGGATGCAGCCCACCGGGCACACCGCCACGCATGAGGCGTCGTTGCAGCAGTTCTGGGTGATGACGTAGGCCATGGATATCCTTGCGATTCACGCGCCGAAGGCGGCGGATGTGTCGAGGTCCAGCGGATGCGTGTAGGGGAACGCGCCACTGCCCGTGATGTGGGAACCGCCCCACGGATCGCTGTCGGTGAGCAGCGCCGGAACCGCGTCACGGTCCGGAATGCGCAGTCGGACAGTCTGATTGGTGACCGTGTGCAGGCGTGCGAGATCAGCGCAGGCGTCGATGCGGCCGGACCAGTGGACGGTATTGTCGACCGGCTGGTACACCGCGAGCAGATGGACGCGCACGGGGTACTCGATATCGTCGGCGCCGCTGAGGAACGCCGGGCCGTGATACTCGTCCTCGTCGTCGCGATCCTCGGGCCGGGTGAATTCGAAATCGGCGAGTCGCGGTGTGCGAGTGCGCCGCCAGTAGTCCAGTGTCGACCCCGGCCAGATGGCCCGGTTCACGCCGTCGCTGTCCAGGTACCAGCTGCGGCAGCCGCCGGTGGTCCAGACGGTACCTCGCGAGCGGCGCTGTAGATCACGGTTGAATTGCTGCTGCACATGCGATTTCACCTCCACGCGGGTTGCCTCGCGGGCACGCATCGCGGCGAGCAGCGCGACGATGTAGCGGGCTTGCGCTTCGATGATGAAGACGATCGACTGGTTGCCGACGCCGGTATTGGGACCCATCAGCAGGAAGTAGTTCGGCAATCCGTACGTGGCGAGTCCCAGGTAGGCCTGCGGGCCGTCACGCCAAAGCTGTTGAATGGTTTGCCCGTTCGCGCCGATCAGGGTTTGATCGTCGGTCTTGTCGACGACCTTGAACCCGGTGCCGTAGATGATGACATCGGCGGGATGCTCGACGCCGTCCGCGGTGCGGATCCCGGTCTCGGTGATTTCGGTGATCGCGGCGGTCACCAGTTCGACGTTCTCGCGTTGCAGCGCCGGGTAGTACCCGTTATCCATAACCATTCGCTTACAGCCGATCTCGTACTCGGGAGTCAGCCGCGCGCGAAGCTCGGGGTCGCGCACCTGTTGCCGCAGCTGGGTTTTCGCCACCGCACGAACGACAGGCATGTACTTCGGGTTCAGGAAGGCCCCGGTGAGGGCCTCGTGGCTGAAATAGATGCCGCCCCGCACCAATTTCCGCAGCCCGGGCACCATTCGATAGGCGGCGCGTTCGGCCGCGGTGATCGGCCGGTCGAGCTTGGGCAGCACCCAACTCGGCGTCCGCTGAAACACATCCACGTGCGCGGCGCGCTCGGCCAGTGGGGGAGTGAACTGCACCGCGGATGCGCCGGTCCCGATGACCGCTACCCGCCGACCGGTTACGTCGACCGAATGATCCCACCGTGCCGAGTGAAAGCTGTTGCCCGCGAACGATTCCGCGCCCGGGATGTCGGGGACCTGCGGGATGTGCAGCGGCCCGGTACCGGCGATGATCACGCGCGCGGTGCGCTCGACCCCGTCGGTGGTGGTGACGGTCCAGGTATCGGAGTCGTCGTCGAAGCGCTCGCTAACGACCTCGGCACCGAAGCAGATGCTGCGCCGCAGATCGAACCGCTCGGTGACCTCGCGCAGATACTCCAGGATTTCGGCCTGCCCGGCATAGCCGCGGGTCCAGTTCGGATTGGGCGCGAACGAGAACGAGTACATCAGCGACATCACATCGCAGGCCGCGCCCGGATAGGTGTTCTCCCGCCAGGTGCCGCCGACCTCCTGCGCTTTCTCCAGGATGACGAAGTTGTCGATGCCTTTGCGGCGCAGCATGATCGCGACGCAAAGCCCGGCGAAGCCCGCACCGATGACAATGACGTCGTACCGAGGGCGATCGCTCATCACAGGAATCCGAATCGACGCCACAGCAACCGCGACACCGGGTTCATCAGCCCGTTCTCGGTCAGGAATCCGTGCAGCCCTTCGAAAGCCTCGCGGCGTCGGGCATTGACCTGCTCGTTCGCACGCGCCTGACGCATCGCCTCACCGGCATCGAGCCCGCAGCGCTCGTAGACGCGCCGGTCATACATCAAGCGGCGCAACACGAATCCCGCCGCTCCATTAGCGGTCGCCGCGAACTGCCGCTCCCACCACGGTGCGTGCTGCACCCGGCGGCGCACGCCTTCGCGCGCGTACCGGATATGCCGTGCCTCCTCGGTGACGTGAATGCGCATGATCTGCGCGACGATCGGCTGCAGATCGGGATGCCGGGCGTAATTGCGCTGCGCGTCGTCGATGACTTCCTCACCGCACAGCGCGGCCACCCACAGGAACAATCCTCGATAGAAGAACGGAAACGATTGCACCGTCATCGCTTCCAGCGTCGAGAGCCGGTAGGGCAATGCGCCGATCGCCGTGATCACCCGGCTGAACATGATCATGTGCCGGGTCTCGTCACCGATCTCGGTCAGTGCGTACTGCACGGTGCGCGAGGTCGGATCCTGATACAGCATGGCGCGCAGCAGGCCCTGGTTCAGTGTGTTCTCGAACCACACCGCTCGGCTGAGCATGTTCGCCAGTTCCTGGCGCGAGAGCTCCACGCGTTCGAGGTGAGACATGCTCTCCCACAACGGTGTTCCGTACAGCGAGATGGTTTGCGGCGGCATGTAGAACAGCCGCGGGTCCTGCGGCGCATCCCAATCCACGTCGATGAGTGAGTTGTAGGAACGCCGCAGTGATCCCCCGATCAGGCGGTCGGCGACCGCGTCGCGCGCGGCGGCGTTGGCGGTTCGGGGGTCGGTGGCGTCGGTCGATGCGGTCATCGTGCACTCCTCCTGGCACGAATCGGCAGCCGGTCACGCGTCACGGTGTCGCCGGGTTCGGCGACGCTGCCGATTCAATAGTGGAAGAGTAGACATATATTGCCTATGTGTCTACTTCGTAGGATGTGGGTCATGAGCCCGACGGTCACACCCAATAAGGCGGCGAACAGTACGCGCGAGCGGATTCTCGACGCGTGCCGAGAGCTGGCCGCCACCACGGGCATGCGCAAGCTCTCCATGGATGAGGTGGCCCGCCAGGCGCGCATCAGCCGCGCGGGGCTCTACAAGCACTTCGCGGGGCGAGACGCGTTGATCAGCGCATTGGTGGAGGAAGAGCTGGCCAGGTTCTTCGCCGAAGTCCAACTGGTTGCGCAGCGTTACGACGACCCCTCGGACAGGCTCGTCCACTCCTTCGCCGAGGCTTACCGGCGACTGAGCGGGCACCCCGCGGTTCGGCCGGTACTCACCCTGAACCCGGAGTTGTTCCTGCCGTACGTGATCACCACCGACAGCCAGGCGCTGAATTGGGGGCGGATGTTCGTCGCGACGTTCCTGCCGCTGGATGGCTGGTCCACCCCGGCGGCGGCGAACCAGTTCGCCGAGCATGTCGCCCGCGCGTTCCACACATTGATCCTGATCCCGTCCGGGGTACTCGATCTGGAGACGCCCGACGGGCCGGAGAATTACGCCCGCAACTTCCTGCTGCCGGTGCTGGACCATCTCTGGTCCGCACCGGACTAGGCCGGGTCAGCGCAGCCAATCCTCCAGGTCCGGCACGTCCGTGCGCGCCACACCGGTGAAGCGCGGCGGGCGCTTCTCCAGGAACGATGAGATGCCTTCGGCCAGATCGGGACTGGTCGACGCGTGCGGAATCGTCTTGCGGTCCAGAGCGAATGCCGCTTCGGGATCGCCGTGGGCGGTCATGGCCACCAGGGCCCGGCGGATGACCGCCGCCGAGGTCGGCGCGATATTCACGGCGATGTCCCGGGCCAGCTCGTATGCGGCGGGGAGGAGGTCCGCGCGCGCGTGCAGGCTGGTCACCAGGCCCGCGTCCAAAGCTTCCTGGGCGCTGATGATTCGGCCGGTGAGCATCCATTCCTTGGCTTTGGCCAGGCCGACCAGCTGCGGCAGGAACCAGGTCGACGCGCCTTCGGGATATAGTCCGCGACGAGCGAAGACGAACCCGAATTTGGTTTCCGCACTGGCCAATCGGAGGTCCGCCGCCAGCGTCATGGAGATGCCGACTCCCACGGCCGCGCCCTGGATCGCCACGATGACCGGCTTGTTCGAGTTCACGATCGGCCGGACCACGCGCGTGGACGGCTCATCCCAATCCGGGTCGGTGGTATCGCCGATCGAGGGCTCGGCGAAATCCATTCCTACGCAAAAGTATTCGCCCGCCGCCGCGAGCAGGATCACCCGCACCGAGTCATCGCGGTCGGCGACCGTCACCGCGGCACCGAGCTCATCGGCCATGGTGAGCGTGAATCCGTTGCGCGCGTGCGCCCGGTTCAGCGTGATCGTCGCGATCGCGTCGGCGACCGCATAGGTGATCGTCGAGTACTCCGTCGCGTCCGCATCGCCGTCGCTCATCCGCGCTCTCCTCATCGATGAGTAAATGGAACCCGAAGCTTCTCAACGCATCAGCCAGAGGTCAATACCCGGCCGTCAAAAATTCTTTGACGCTCGAGGTATGCTCCGACCATGCCCGATCCCGAACAGCCGGATACGGCGCTGCTCACCGAGTGGCTGGCGACCACCGCGCCACCGTCGAGCCAAGCGCCCCAGCACAATCCGGCAGCCGTCGTGCGCGCGGTCCTGGACCGGCTGGCCACCGATGACACCGCCGAGCTGCCGCATCGCGTCATCTACGCCGCGGTCATCCAACTGATGGCCGCGCGCACCGAACTGGATCGCCTGGAACTCGAACTCATGCGCGCCGCGAGCGAACACGGCAACAGCTGGAGCTGGATCGCCGAAGCCTTCGGCCACCGCTCCAAACAGGCCGCGCACGCCCGAGCCGCCGCACTGCATCGCCGCCTGGAACATCGCACCCTGGACGAGGAAGAACCCCGATGAAAATACGTGTCGAACGAGACTGCCTGACCGAGGCGCTATCGGTCGTCGGCCCGGCGGTGCCGCGCCGCCCGTCCGTCCCGGTGCTCGCGGGCATTCGGATACGGGCGGAAGCGAATTCAGCCTCGGTGGCTGCGTTCGACTACGAGATCTCCTCGCACGCCGCGATATCCGGCACCGAAGTCAGTGAGCCCGGCGAGGTGCTGGTCTCCGGACGCCTGCTTACCGAGATCGCAAAGTCGCTACCCGCCCATCCGGTGGACCTGTGCGACAGCGGCGAACAGCTCGAAATCGTCTGCGGACCAGCACGATTCACACTGCCGCTGATGGCCGTCGAAGACTACCCGGAACTCCCACCCCAACCGCCGACCACGGGCACCGTCGACTACACCGAGTTCTGCGACGCCGTAACCCAGGTCGCCGTCGCCGCGGGCAAAGACGACACCCTCCCGATGCTGCTCGGCATCAACCTCGAATTCCACGCCGACTTCCTGCGATTGGTCAGCACCGACCGCTTCCGCATAGCGATCCGCGAACTCGACTGGCAACCGAGCACCCCGATCACAGACGACCAACCCGCCACCGTACTGATCCCCGCCCGCGCCCTCGCCGACACCAGCCGAGCTCTGTCCGGCTCACAACTCGAAATCGCCTGCGGCCCAGCTCAAACCGTCCTCGGCCTCGCATCGGACAGCCGCCGGGCCACCTTGCGCACCCTCGATATGGCATACGCGCCCTATCAGGGATACCTCGTGGACCGCCGCACCGCGACCGCCCGTTTCCCCAGCGCCGCGCTGGCCGACGCCGTCAAACGAGTCTCGCTGCTCTCCACCCGCGGCGCTCAGGTCCAACTGGCCTGCACCGCCGAAAAGACCCGCCTCACAGCGGGAAACGACAGCGAGGGCAACGCCGAGGAAACCATCGCCGGCGAATTCGACGGCGACCCCTTGACCGTCGCCTTCAATCCCCGCTACCTCCTCGACGGCCTCACCGCGATGCGCACCGAAACCGTCGAACTCGCGCTCAATGGACCTTCCCGGGCCGCGGTCCTGCGCCCTGCTCACCCCAACCCTGCCGGTCAACGCGACGGCTTTGTCTATGTGCTGATGCCCATCCGCCTGCCCTGACACCATCGGTGTCGCTCCGTAGCCGACGGCGTGTCCGATTCGTTCAAGACCACGCGGCCGCTCAGCAGTTAGCTTCAGGACCGACCGAAGGTATCCAGTCAGGAGGCACACCGATGAAAGCGAATATCGCCGCACTCACCCTCGGCGTCGACGACCTTGAGCGTTCCCTGCGCTTCTACCGGGAAGCCCTCGAGCTGTCCTCCCCGGGCATCATCGGTACCGAATTCGAGGCTGATGAGAACACCCCCGGCGGCGCGGTCGCCATGTTCACCCTCGACAGCGGGCTGATCCTGTCGCTGTACGAGCGCGAGAACCTGGCCAAGGACGCCGGAGTCGCGCCCGAACGCATCACCGGCTCCCCGATGAGCTTGGGGTACTTCGTCGGTGAGCGAGACGAAGTCGATCGCATCCTCGAGCGCGCGCAAGCCGCGGGCGGCACCATCGTGCGGGCACCGCTGGAACGGCCCTGGGGCATCTACGCGGGCTACTTTGCCGATCCCGACGGGCACCTCTGGGAGGTCGTCTACTTCCTGGGTGGCCAACCGCCGAACTGAGTTAGACGATTCCGGCGGCGGACAGGACCGATTCCATGATCGGCAGGGGGAGGTTGGGGTTGCGGACCGCGCCGTAGGAGGTGGTCGGGTCGTCGAGGAGCTCGAGGAGGCGGCGGCGGCTCAGGCGGGGGTCCGCGGCGGTGGCGCGGCGGACTCGGGGATCGATGTCGTGGCTGAGGCGTTCGATCAACTCGGTTGAGGCGATGGGGTCGTGGACTACCAGGGAGCGTTCGGTGGGGTCGGGGCTGGCGGCGAGTTCGCGGAGGCGGTGGACCGGGAAGTTGGGGTGGGTGATCAGGTCGGCGCGGGTGATCATGCGGGTTTCGCGGAGTACCTCCCACAGGACGTCGGCGGGGGCGTAAGGGTGTGTTTCGCACAGGATCAGGCGGACCATCGCGTCGTCGTCAGCCGCGAGCCGGTGCACGAGATTGCGGGGTAGCCGGGGGTTGTAGGCGGCGCTGCGGCGCAGGCCCAGGTGGGTGGACTCGACCGCTCGCCGCATGAGGGCGGGGTTATCGGTGGTGCTGGGCCAGAACGCGGGGGTGATCTGTTCGGCCGGGTCGATGTCCACGGCGATGATCTCCCGCACTCGATCACCCAGCTCCTGTCGCATCGAAACCGCCACGCGCACATCGTGACTCCGATCGGCAATCAGCCTGGCGATCGCTTCCCCCGGCAGGTACGGATTCTCGGCCAGCAGTCGCCGTACCCATTCATCTCGGGACAACAGTGCTGCGACGGTAGCGGGATCCAGCGGTGCGGTCGCGATCGCCTCCGACCACAGGTGCACCAAATCATCTCTGACAGTAGCTATTTGGGTCAGCAGGTGCGGCAGCCGCCGCCAACTGCGCGTGGCCGCCGCGGTGCGCGTTTCGGGGTCGGGGTCATGCAGCAGTAGATCCAGTACCGCCGCAGTCGGATTGGGCCAGGTCAGGCAGGCCGCGGACCGTACCGCGGGAGACGGGTCGGCGACGAGCTCGCGGTAGGTGTGATCGGGCAGCGGTTCGACCTTGGTGCGGAACGTGATCGGCCCGGCGGCGACGAACAGCCGGATGACAGCGCTCGAGTCGTCGGCCAGCCGCGCCCGCTGCCGTGCCGGTGCGAACACGCTGCGCGCCAGCAACCCTCGAATATCCAGATCACGGTGTGCGACCATCGCGTCGTAGATCGGGTCGGGGAGTTCGGGCCGGGTCGCGACCGCCGCCGCACCCGCACAATCGGCGGCCAGAATTCGCAGCAGCAACTCCTCGGGCGTGCTCGGATTGCTCGCCACTCCTTCGACATTCGCTCTCACGGGGTCAAGATGCCACCTTCTGCCCCCGGCGCGCTGGGGGCATTCCCAGCCATGACTATTGCCAGGCTCGCAGACGACCCACTCCGGTTCCGGCCCGCCTCGGGATCAGGTCACTCGGCGGGTGATATTGTGCGCGCGGCCAATTTCTTCCGGGCCCATTCCTGATGATCCACGGCGAATCGCCGAAGTGATTGCCAGCAACACCTGTTCGATTGTCTCGGTTGCGATGTCATGCGGGCGCGATGCGCTCCCGAAGGTTTCAGCGGAAGGATGAAATCGTTGATTGGCAAGCGTCGGCGAGCCCTGGTTTCGGTAGCCGCTGCGGCATTGTGTGTTTCGAGCAGCGGGTCGGCGAACGCTGATGAATGGCTGCCGTTCGGGGTGCTGCCCGCGCCGGTCAGCTGTGCGGCGCTGTCGTTGCCGGGGCGAGCGGGTGCGTGGCCCTTGCCGATGCATTTCCCGAACACCGGGATCGGTTTGTGGACCATGCCATTCGCGCCCGCGGAGGTCGCGACCCGACTGCCGCAGCGCATCGAATTGCGTAGCACCGACGGCGGATTCAATGAGGTCTGGCAGTACGCGCTGCTCGACAACAGTCTTTATGTCAAGGCCGTCGCGGGTGAATCGGGCTGGCGTATTCCGCCGCTGCCGAATTGCCTGCGCGGACAGATCACCGGGATCTCGGTGGACGGCTCCCGCCTGGTCGCGACCGGACCCGAGGGGCGGGTCTACACCCTCGAATCCGCCGATCAAACGCCTGAACTGTGGTGGTGGACCGCGCGCTACGGCGCGCCGACCTGGTTGGATCCGGCAGGTCAGCGGGTGCGTCCCGGCAACCGGGCATGGAGCCTGTCATGGCTGGATCCGCGCTATGTGGAATTGATTCCCTTTCGCCAGGAAGGATTCTGGACCGATACCGCCGGACATGACCAGCCCGTTGGCGGCGCTGGGGTGCATACGGTATTCGTGCTCTCGCCCGAAGGTGACCGGATCATCATTCTCGACCCCTGGCTCGCGGGCGGGGATCCGCTGCATCCCGATGACCCTGCGCGCGCCGACGACTACAGCTTCGAAATGCCCGGACCACTCGACGGCCGCTTCCGTGCAATCAATCTCAGCGCCGCGGGGTCGACCACGTTCCTGATCAACGAGTTCGGCGATATGTACACCCGGCTCTGGGATTTCGATATCTCCGGCTCGGATACGGTGTTCTTCTCCTACTCCTACGAGGATCAGACCGCGCACGACACCGCGCCGAACAATTTCGAGGGCGAGTTCGCTCGGTTCTCCTTCCTGCGGCCGTTCTTCTCGCAATACGCGAACATTCAGCTGCCCGCGCCGTCCTGGATCCAACAGCCGAAGATTCCCGGTGAGATCACCTCGACCATCAGCATTCATCAGACCGGTGGCCGGTCCTTCGAGCGGGAATTGCGGGTGGAGGGCCGTGACGGCGCGCGAACCGGATACTGGCACAAGCCGATCGACCCGAACGCCGAATGGGCCTTCGAGCCGACGGACCGGACCCTGACCACCGAGCTGCTCGACAATCGGCCGGGCGATACCTCCGCCGCGACGCTCGCGGCGCCGAGCGGGGTGCATTTCGACTACCGAGATCCGGACGGCTGGACGTTGAGCACCCGCGACTTCGACTACGCCACCGACAAATTACCGCTGCGGCTGTGCGCCGGGCAGGCGTGCACCGATCTGGTCGCCTACCTCGCCAGTGCGCCCCGATTGGGCTGGCAGCCCCAGGGTTTGAGCGATACCGCGCGCGAGTATCACGGCTTCGTGGTCGTCCCGCAGGACGAGTGGGATGCCATGGACGAGCGAGTGCGGCCCATCGTGGAGCAGTTCACCGGAACCGGCAGGTTCCGCAATGCCATTGTCACCGCGACGAATTCGGCGCTGCGAGTGCGCACCGACGAGGGCGTGAAAGTCCTCATGTCGCGGTCATGAACTCCAACTCATCCGAAAGGGCAGGAATCTTCGATGCGTAACAGCTGGCGCGGCGGCCTCACCGCGTGGTTCACCATACTGTCGCTGCTGTGTGCCGGACCCGCCGCGGCGGATGAGTACCTGCCGTTCGGGATACTGCCGCCGGTGTTCAGTTGCGCGGCGCTCTCACTTCCCGGCCGGGCAGGTGCGTGGCCGGTGCCGTTGCACTATCCGAACGTCGGAATCGGTTTGTGGACCATGCCGCTCGTCCCCGCCGATATCGCGGTCCGGCTGCCGCGCCATATCGACCTGCGCACCAGTGACGGCGGCTGGAACGACGCATGGCAGTTCGCGCTGCTGGACCAGAACCTCTACGTCAAGGCGACCGAGGGCGAGTCGGGATGGCGAATTCCGCCGATGCCCAACTGCCTGCGCGGGCAGATCACCGGAATCTCCGTGGACGGCGGGCGATTGGCCGCGACCGGACCGGAGGGCCGGGTGTACAGCCTCGAATCGGCGGATCAGACACCCGAGATCTGGTGGTGGACCATGCGATTCGGCGCACCCATCTGGTTGGATCCGTCGGGCCAGCGAGTGCGCGCCGGATCGCGGGCCTGGAGCCTGTCCTGGCTGGATCCGGTCTACAAGGAGGTGCTCCCGTTCCGGCAGGAGGGAACCTGGACCGATACCGCCGGACATGACGTGCCGGTCGGTGGAGCCGGCGTCACCACGGTGTACGTCCTGTCCCCCGAAGGCAATCGCATCGTCATCCTCGATCCCTGGCTGCCCGGCAGCGACCCCCTGCATCCCGAGGATCAAACACTCGCCGACGATTACAGCTATGAGGTGCCCGGACCGCTGAACGGCCGTTTCCGCGCGATCAACCTCAGTTCGGCGGGCTCGACGACCTTCGTGATCAACGAGTACGGCGATATGTTCACCCGGCTCTGGGATTTCGATATCTCCGGCGCGGACACCCTGTTCTTCTCCTACTCGTATGAGGACCAGTCCGCCTACGACTCCGCGCCCAACAACTTCGAGCACGAATTCTCCCGCTTCCCCCAACTGCGCCCGCCGTTCAACGAATACGCCAATATCCAACTGCCCGCGCCCCGCTGGGTGCAGCAGCCGAAGATCCCGGGCGAGATCACCTCGACCATCAGCATCCATCAGACCGGCTCCCGGTCGTTCCAGCGCGAACTGCGGGTCGAAGGCCGCGATGACGATCGAACGGGCTTCTGGCACAAGCCGATCGATCCGAACAGCGCCTGGGAGTTCACTCCCACCGATCAGCCGATGCTCGCCCCGACGCTGGACAACCGGGTGGCCGACACCTCGGCACTGACCCTCGCGCCGCCCTCGGGCGTGCACTACGCCTATCGGGATCCGCAGGGCTGGACGCTGACCACGCGCGACTTCGACTATGCCGCAGACGAAATCCCGCTGCGGCTGTGCACCTCCGACGGCGCGTGCGCCACCCTCAACGCCATGCTGGCCAGCGATACCCGCATGAACTGGCAACCCGAGGGCTTGACTCGCACACCGCGCACGTACCACGGCATTCTCGGCCTCTCCCCCGACGAGTCGAACGGCTTGGACCGGCGTTCCTCGCGCCTGCGCCCGGTCGTCGAACAGCTCACCGGCACAGGGCGTTTCCGCAACATCACGGCCAGCGCAACCACGTCGGAATTGACGATCCGTACCAGCGACGGCCAGGAATTCGCGATGACGTCCTTGCCGTAGCCGAGTTCACATCCGCGCCGACGCCACCGCCCACAGGGGCAGCAGGATCAGTGTCACGATGGTGGACTTCACCACGATCGATGCGGCGAGGTCGATATCGGTGTCGTAGGTCTGGGCAAAGATGAACAGGTTTTGCGGGCTGGGCATGGCGGCGATCAGAACCACATCGCCCAGCCACGGGTGGGAGAGATGGAAGACGAAGTGCGCCAACACGAATGCGAGCAGCGGAAATCCGACGCACTTGCAGGCGATCAGCCAGTATTCATCGGGATCGGCGCCGCGCAGCTGTAGTCCGGTCGCACCCAAATGCAGGCCGAGCGCGAATAGCGCGACCGGTGCGGCCGCCGCGCCCGCCATCGACAAGCAGTCCAAGAGCCATTGCGGGACAGGGACATTCGCGGCGTTGGCTGCGATCCCCACCCAGCAGGCCAGTACCAGTGGGGTGGTCAGCGCCGCCTGAATACCTTGCCGCACACTCGTTCTGCTTTGATCGCCGGAGTCGCGGGATGAGGATTCCATGATGGCGATCACGATCGTGGTGAGCACGCACACCTGCAACAGGATCACCGGGAAGATCGGGGACACATCCCCGAATAGCAGCCCGAAGACCGGAATGGCGATGTAGGCCGTATTGACCTGGCAGGCAGCCATGATGCGCAACGCGATCTCGCGAGTCGTGCGGCCACGCATCCGGGCGATCACCGCCACCGCGGCCGCCGCGATGATCGCGGTGCAGGTGTACGCGGTCAGCGCCGGTACATTGAACACCCGCCGCAGGTCAGCGACATACAGGCTGCCCAGCAGATATGCCGGGATGGCCAAGCGGAACGCGAACTCGGAGAACGCCTTCGACACCTCCCCGGCGATGATGCCACGACGGGCGAACAGCGCACCGGCGGCGAACAGGAATGCCACCGGTGCGAGTTTGCCGATCGTGACGATCACGCTGGACAACGCGCTGATTTCACAGGGAGCGCGCGGTTCGTGGCGCTGCGGTTCTGACGTCGGTGCACGACAGGCAACGTATCCGCATCCTCCGCGGTGCGCTCGGCGCCGGGTTGAACACACCGCCCAGTCCGTGCGTGTGACAACCCTCGGAGTTGACCAACCAATCCCGTATTGAGAAACTGAGGCATATTCTTTCTCACTACCTCGATGGGGACTTCCATGGCGGCACCGCTGCACCACTCCCGAGAATCGGACTCCGACAACGAGATTCACGCTGCCGCACGGCGACGGCGCTACATGATCGGGCTCGGCGCGCTGCTGGGCGGCCCCGCCAATGTGGTGATGCAGTTGAGCCTGCCCGCCGTCGGGCGCGGGGTGGTGGAGAGCCCGGTGGCCAGTGGCCGCTTCGATATGCGGCCGGGCAAGCGCGGGCGCACGACACTGACTTATCTCGCCGTGGCGATGATCGGTAGCGAGCAGGATCGCGCGGCGTACCGGGACGCGGTCGATTCCGTCCATCGATATGTGCGATCCGAGCCCGGAAGTACGTTGCGCTACAACGCATTCGATCCCAACCTGCAACTGTGGGTGGCCGCTTGCATCTACCGGGGCGTCGCCGATTACATGGAACTGTTCTTCGGCCCGCTCGACGAGGCGACCGCCGACGACCTGTATCGGCAAAGCAGCCGTTTCGGCACGACCTTGCAGGTGCGACCGGAGCTGTGGCCCGCCGACCGCGCCGCGTTCGCCGAGTACTGGGACGCCATGCTGCCCCAGCTCTCCCTCGACCCCGAGGTCAGGCGGTATCTCCTCGACCAGGTCGTGAACCTCGGCGCTTTCGGGCGCCGCTCCCAGTTCGCGTTCGCGGGGCTGAATCGCTTCTTCACCATCGGTTTTCTGCCGCAAAGCTTCCGCGATGAACTCGGGGTGCACTGGAGTCCACGCCGCCAGCGCACCTTCGAGACCGTCATGCGCCTCATCGGCCGCGCTCTGCGGGTGATGCCCGAGCGGTGGCGTCTGTACCCCTTCGAGAATTACGTGCGCGATATGCGTGAGCGGCAGCTGGCCGGTAAAACGCTGGTCTAGCACCTGCGGCCGACCCGATTGCGAAGGCGGTGCGCGAAGCCGTCCCGGAATAAGCTGCGGCACAGCACTTCGTTGGCTAACGTAGGGAATGACGCAGTGAAAACGGTTCCGGGGCAACCGATGTGACGCGCTGGGTCCTGATCGTCCGTCAATACACCTTCGCAGAGGGAGCATTGTGACCATCTCGAACCAGCCCGGGCCCGCGCCCGCGCCTTCGACGCAGGTCCACACGGCCGGGCCGATATTGGCAGGTGGCGGCCCGCCCGAACCCATGTACACCGAGGAATTCGCCAAGGATCCGTACGCGATCTACGAGCGTTGGCGCGCCGCGTACGGACCGCTGGTGCCGATCGAGCTCGCGCCGGGGGTTCCCGCCACGCTGGTCATCGGCTACGCCACCGCGGTGCGTATTCTCAACGATCCGCAGCATTTTCCGGCCGATCCGCGCATCTGGCAGGACTCGGTGCCCGCCGGGTGCCCGGTGAAGCCGATGCTGGAGTGGCGGCCGAATGCGTTGCGCAGCAGCGGATATGAGCACACACGCTATCGGGCGGCCAATGTCTCCGCACTCGATACCGTCGATCTGTACGGTATGCACGCGGTCATCGAACGGCTGTCCGGACCGCTGATCGACGCATTCGCGAGCGGGACCGGGCAGGCGGATCTGCTGGGCCAGTACATCTATCCGCTGGTGTATCGGGTGCTGGCGGTCATTCTGGGGTTCGACGACGACACCCTGGAGCGGGTCTCCACGGGTATGGCGATGATGTTCGACTCCGGTGGCGAGGCCGAGGCCGGAAGCAACATGATGGCGGCGGCCTTGGCCGAGCACATCGCGCGCAAGCGCGCCGAACCCGGCGATGACATGACCTCCGAGATGATCCGGTCCACCGACCTGAGCACCGAGGAGATCATCCATCAGCTGGTGACCCTGCACGGCGCGGGCAGCGAACCGCAGGTGCATCTGATCTCGAACGCGCTGCTGCTGATGATGACCGACGAGCGATTCGCCGGTGATCTGATCGGCGGCAGTCTCTCGACCCGCGACGCACTCGATGAGGTGCTGTTCACCAGTCCGCCGATGGCCAACTACTGCGTCAGCTACCCGCCGCAGCCGATGCTCATCGACGGCGTCTGGCTGCCTGCGCACCAGCCGGTGCTGATCAGTATGTCCGCCTGCAATGCCGATCCCACCATTCGCCTGGATCGCATGGACCGCTTCGGCAACCGGTCGCATCTGGCCTGGGGCGGCGGTCCACATCAGTGCCCGGCGCGCCAGCTCGGCTACCAGATCGCCATGGACGCAATCGATTACCTGCTCGACGCACTGCCCGAACTCCGATTGGCCGTCGCCATCGATGATCTCGTCTGGCGGCCCGGCCCGTTCCACCGAGCGTTGACCGCGTTGCCCGTCGAATTCCCGCCAACTCCGCAAATGCCGTAGCACCCGAGTGAGGAAATGACGATGGAGCACACGACACCGCTGGTCCTGGACCCGAGCGGTAAAGATATTCAAGGCGAGTCCGCGCGGATTCGCGCGCGCGGCCCGATCACGCGGGTCGAGCTACCGGGCGGGGTTCGCGCCTGGTCGGTCACCGATCAGGAGATCCTGCACGATCTGCTGCGCGATCCCCGCGTTTCCAAAGATGCTCGCCAACACTGGCCCGCCTTCATTTCCGGTGAGGTGGGCCAGGATTGGCCGCTGTACACCTGGGTCGCGGTGGCCAATATGTTCACCGCCTACGGCAGCGACCACTCTCGGCTGCGCAAGCTGGTGCGGCCCGCGTTCACCTCGCGCCGCACCCAGGCGATGCGGCCGCAGGTGCAGGCGCTGGCCTCGGATCTGCTGGACAAACTCGCCGAGACCCCGGCCGGACAGCCCGTGGATCTGCGCGAAAGCTATTGCTACCCTTTGCCTATCGGGGTCATCAGCGAGCTGATGGGAGTGCCCGAGTCACTGCACGCGGGCCTGCGCACCTGCGTCGACGGCATCTTCGACACCACCTTCACCGCTGAACAGGCGCAGGCCAATTTCGTTGAGATGCAACGTATTCTGCGCGAACTGGTCGCCTACCGCACCGAGCATCCGGCCGATGACATGACCAGCGTGCTCATCGCCCACCGCGATGAGGATGACGGCTCCGCGCTGACCGAACAGGAATTGGTCGACACCCTGCTGCTGGTCATCAGCGCCGGTCACGAGACCACCGTCAACCTGCTCGACCAGGCGATCTTCCTGCTGCTGACCCAGCCCGAACAGCGCGCCAAGCTGGACGCGGGCGAGGTGACCTGGTCCGATGTGGTCGAGGAAGCGTTGCGATTCGAAGCGCCCGTCGCGCACCTGCCGCTGCGCTACGCGGTCGAGGACATCGACGTCGCCACCGATGCGGGACCGGTCCACATCGCCGCGGGCGAACCGATTCTCGCCTCCTATGCCGCCGCGGGCCGCGACCCCAAGATCCACGGCGAGACCGCCGACGAGTTCGACGTGACGCGAGAGAACAAGGCGCACTTGGCTTTCGGCTACGGCGTCCACCTGTGCCTGGGCGCGCCGCTGGCCCGGCTGGAAGCCGAGATCGCGCTGTCGACGCTGTTCGCCCGGTTCCCGGCGATGGAACTGGCCAAGGATCCGGCCGAACTCGGCTCGATCGCGTCGTTCATCTCCAACGGCCACGGCTCGTTGCCGGTACACCTGAACTCCTAGAACGCGATTCGCCGCCCGCCTACCGGGGGAGTGGGAGGGCGGCGATTCCGCCGATGAAGAAGTCGACGCCGAAGGTGTAGTGATCCTCCGGGTCGGCACAGAACGTCAGGAACGGCGCCGCCTGTACGACGTTCGGATAGCGTTGCGGGGGAAGACTTTCCAGCGTCAGACGCTTGCGGCGGCTGGATTCGGCCGCATCGTCGGGGCTCTGCTGCGGGGTGGCTGCGCCGGGCTCACCGAGCACCAAAGCGGTCGTGGTCCGCAGCGCGTTGGTACAGATCGCGGCGGCGGTCGGCACGTCGAAGCCGAATTCGACCAGGATGTCCAATGCGGTTTCCACCGCGTCCAGGAATCCGGGGGAGGGTTCGCTGCTGCGCGGAATCTGCAGCAGCGGGGCCAATGCGCGGTGTTCGCGCAGCACCGTGAGCAGCGATTCGGTCAGCGCACGGAATTGCTCCAGCGGCGGGCGTGAGCGATCGCGGGTGGTGTCCACCCGCGCCCACAGTCGGCCGAGCACGCCGTCGAGCAGCTCGTCCTTGTTCTTGAAATGCCAGTACAGCGCCATCGGCGTGACATTGAGCTCCTGCGCCAACCGTCGAATGGTCAGCGCGTCCAGGCCCTCGGCGTCGGCGAGCGCGAGCGCGCCCTCTGCCACCGACTCCCGGCTCAGCCGATTCTCCGTTTTCGCCACTTGACAAATGTACACCGTACAGGTCTGATTGCCTCGTACATGTACAAGGTATAGGAACACCGTACAATAACGACGTATAGGAGCACTGCTGTGCTGACCTTGCCGCGCCGCTGGCTCGCCCTGATCGGGGTATCGCTGGCGACATTCATGACTTTTCTCGACAACAACGTGGTCAACGTGGCGCTGCCGTCGATCCAGCGCGATCTCGGGCTGTCCATCTCGGCCCTGGAATGGGTCGTCAGCAGCTACATCCTGGTGTTCGCCGGGCTCATGCTGGTCGGTGGCCGACTCGCCGACCTGTTCGGACGACGCCGAATGTTCCTGAGCGGCTTGGCCGTTTTCACTTTCGCATCGCTGCTGGCCGGACTGGCCGGTGACGAAACCATGCTGATCGGCGCCCGCGTACTCCAGGGCGTAGGCGCGGCGGCGGCGATTCCACCGACGCTGGCGATCATCGCCGGACTGTTCCCCGACGAATCCGAACGCACCAAGGCCGTGGGCGTCTGGAGTGCCATCGGCGCACTGGCTTTGGCGCTCGGACCGTTCACCGGCGGAGTGATCAGCCAGCACATGGATTGGGGCTGGATCTTCCTGATCAATGTGCCGTTCGGCATCGCGACATTCGCGCTCACCGCCCTGACCTTGGACGAGACCCGCGATCAGGTGCGGCCGCGACTCGATCTCCCCGGCCTGGTGACCTCGACGGTCGCGCTCTTCGCGATCACCTACGCGCTGATCGAAGGTCAGGGTAAGGGGTGGACTTCGACGGTGATCCTGAGCTGCTTCGCCCTCGGGGCGGTCGCGCTGGCGGCGTTCATCATCGTCGAAATGCGCAGCGCGGACCCGATGGTGGATATGTCGATGTTCCGTTCGCGCGTTTTCAGCGGCGGCGTGGTCACGATGATGCTGTGGGGCTTCGGCGTGATGGGGATCTACTTCTTCACCGCTATGTATTTGCAGAACGTGCTGGCCCTGTCGCCGACCATGGCGGGCGCGGCATTCATTCCGATGGCGCTGAGCATGGTCGCGATCTCACCGATCGCTCCGCTCGCTGCGCGTCGACTGGGCACGAATGTGACTGTCGCACTAGGTGTTGCCGGCATCGTCGGTGCGCTACTGGATATCTCGACGGTTGGCGAGGGCGGGCGGTTCATCGATCTCGTATTGCCCTTCGTCGCTTTCGGTGTCGGGTCGGGCCTGCTGATGGCGCCGTTGAACACCGCCGTCATGGGGCAGATGCCCGCTGCCTCAGCCGGTGCGGCGGGCGCGGTCATCAACGCCAGTCGTGAGATCTCCGCCCTCCTCGGCGTCACCGTGGTCGGCGCGATTTTGACCACCCGCGCAGCCGCCTCCGCCCACGACGGCGCCGCACCCCTGACCGCATTCCTGGACGGTTACCGCTTCGCGATCATCATCGCCGCGGCCATCGTCGCGGTCGGCATCCCGATCGCTCTGTTCACCTTGCGACCGAATCGCCATGCGGCACCGCAAGTTATCGTGGAGGAGCCGATCGCGGTGCCGCTGTGAGCTGACATTCCCGAAGTCACTCGAGAACACCGATACCGCCATCGACGCTGTGCTGTGATCGCTCTGCCCGACCCATCCAGCGTTCAGGAGGCTCGTCATGGTCACCATTCTCGGTGGCGGTATCGCAGGCACCGTGCTCGGCGGAGCACTTGCCCGGCAACGACATCCGGTCACCGTGTACGAGCGCCGGACCGGGCCCGCCAGCGGGGCATTCATGGTCCTCGATGGGGACGCCCACCAATCCCTCACCGCGCTGGGCGTTTCGATCGAGGCGCTGCACGCCGCGTCGCACCCGATTCCCGGCGGCTTCGCCTTTCACTACCTGCCCGAGGGGCGCAACACCGGGCCCAGTCGCGGGCACCGCCTCTACGAACGCACCGAACTGATGCGTGTGCTCAACGAATTCGCCGGTGCTGCGGGCACGGATATCCGATACGGGCACACCATCACCGACATCGATCTCGGCACCGGTGCATTGCACAGCACCGACGGTGAGCTGTCCGGGGACGGCTTGGTAATTGCCGCCGACGGCATCGATTCGCTCGCCCGAACTCTGCTCGAGCCCACGCGCACACCGGTTTACGCCGGGCAGATCGTGATCTACGGCCAAACCTCGCATCCGGTGTCACTGCCTGCCGATCCATCGGTCATGCACTTTCACGGTCAATTCGGCCAGGGTCCCATGCCACTGAGTTCGTTCGGGCACCTCGCCACCGACAAGACGGTCTTCTGGTTCACCCGCCTCACCCGGGATCCGATTGCCGAGGCCGACACCGGCTTTCATCCCGCCGCGGACTGGGCCGAGACCGTGCTCGGCGCGGATCCCGACGCGACAGTTCTGATCGGCGCAATCCTGGACGCCACCAGCACAATTCACGTCTCCAACACCCGCAGCGTCCCCCTCGCCGACGCCCGTCCGCCGGCGCCACCGGTCATCTTGATCGGCGACGCCGACCACGCCATCACCCCCGCCGCCGTGCGCGGGGCGCGCGAAGCCATCGAAGACGCCTTGGTCTTGTTCACCGCGTTGACCACCGGTGAATCACCCGCCGAGGCAATGGCCGAGCGCCGCCGCACCCTTGTGGCCAATCGCGAACAACCCCGCGCCGCCGGCACCTCCAACCGATCCGGCTAGAACTAGGGCGCGGCTGCGGGTAGAGCCAGCTGTACCAATACCGCGCCGGTCAAAAGGATTGCCGCACCGACCAGTTGCGTCGGGCCGATCGCCTGGCCCAGCAATAACCAAGCCAGCATGGTGGCGACCAGTGGCTCGATCAATGCCAGCACGCTTGCCAGGATTGCGGGCAATTCGCGCAACGCCAGCAGTCCTGTCAGGTAGGGCAGTACGGTGCAGGCCACGGCCAGTACCAGCAGCACCAACCACACCGGTGCGCGCGTACTGCCCAGTGTCGCAACGTTGTCGAGCTGTCCCAGTGGCAGCGACCACGGCGGGGCGAGCACCGCCACCAGCACCGCGCCGATCGCCAACCCGGCGGCGGTCAGCCCGAATGAATCATGTTTGCCCGCACCGTGTTCGCCGAGCAGGAAGTATCCGGCCGAACAGATGGCCGCGCCGATCCCGGCGGCGACGCCGAGTCGATCCAGGCCGGTGGCCTGCCACGGTTGGGCGACCACGACCAGCCCGCCGAGCGCCAGTACGATTCCCGCCCAGGCCGATTCGGGCAATCGGGTGCCGCGCACCACCCGTGCCCACACCGCGACCAGGGCGGGCGCGATATTGACCAGGACCATCGCCACCCCGACCGGAATCCGGGAGACCGCGACGAAGAACAGCAACTGCACCCCGGCGACACCCAATAGTCCATAGCCGAGCAGCAGCCCGAGGTCGGCACGCCCGAACCGCAATGCGTGCGGCCGCAGCACCGCAACCGTCGGCACCAGCAGCACCGCGGCCAGCAGGATCCGCACCGAGGTCACCGCCGCAGGAGACCACCCCGCCGCCATCACCGCCGCCGCGAGCGGACCCGAACTCGCGAACAGCACCCAGGAGGTCAGGCTGAGCGTGGTCGCCCGGCCGCGGCTGGGCGACCGGGTGAGCTTGTCCGATAAGGCCACGTCCGGCAGTGTGTCCGAGCGGCGGCACCTCCGACCATCGAATTTCGGACTACTGTCCCGCCCGGCCCGAATAGCCGATCATCCCTGCCCGGCTGCGAATTCTCGATTACGTTGGCAGACATGGGACTTTCGGCCGCTGAGGTGTTCGACAGCTTGGGTAGGGACTACGAGAAGGCGTTCGCCGGGCATCCGGCGCATCGCGAGGAACTCGAATGGTTGCTGACGCAGCTGGCCGACGGGGCCAAGGTGCTCGATGTCGGTTGCGGGACCGGGAGACCGACGGCCGAGGTGCTGGTGGCGGCGGGGTATGACGTCACCGGATGCGATATCTCGCCCGGGATGATCGAGATCGCGCGGGCGCAGGTTCCCGGTGCGCGGTTCGAGGTCGCGGACCTGCGGACGCTGTCCTATCCGGACGGCACCTGGGACGCGGTCACGGCGTTCTTTCCGCTGCTGCAACTGACCAGGGCTGAAATCGACTCCGCGCTGGTGGAATTCGCTCGGTGGCTGACGCCCGGCGGAATCTTCCTGTTCGCGACGGTGCCCGCCGATATCGAGGGGATCGATATCGAGTTCATGGGAAAGCCGGTCACCGTCAGCAGTTACCCGCCCGAGGAGTTCCGCCGCCGCCTCACCGAGGCGGGCCTGGAGGTGCTGCGCGAGCGGGTGGTCGAATTCCAGCCCGATCACCCGGATGCCGCACCGGAACCCGATCTGTTCATCGCCGCCCGAAAGCCCGCCTGACCCGGTAGGGGAGCGGGAGGGACGGGCCCGTCGGTTTCAACGCACGCCCAGCGCGGGCAGCACCGCCGCATCGATATAGCGCACGATGAAATCCGTTTCCGGCTGGCGGTTTTCGACGACCGCGTAGGCAGTGATCGCGCCCATCACCATATGCCCGGTGAATTCGATGGCCGGGGAATCGGCCGCCAGCTCACCGCGCTCGACCGCGCGCTCGACCGCCGCGTTGAAGGCGTGCATGGTCGGGTCGAAGATGAGTTCGCGTAATACCTCGTGCAGCAACGGTTCTCGGCTGGCCGCCTCGTTCATCGCGCGGAAGACGCTCGTATCACGCTCATCTCGTGCGCCGCGGGTGGCGAGGGCGATGAGGTCGCCGCGCAGGCTGCCGGTGTCGAATTCGGCGCCGGGGACCGGGCCGATATGCCGCAGAGCGCTCGCGACCAGCTCGGTCTTGCCGTTCCACTGCCGGTAGAGGGTCGCCTTGCTGGTGCGAGCGCGCGCGGCTACCGCGTCGATCGTCAGGGCCTCGTAGCCGACTTCGGCGAGCACCTCGATAACCGCGTCATACAGTTCGCCGACGCGTTCGGGGGTCATACGGCGGCGCGGCGGGGCGGGGTTGGACGCGGGCATATGTCGACTTTCTCTCGTACGAGACGGTTCCGTATCTATCGAAGCATAGGGCGCCGGGTGTTCGCGGAATCTTCGCCAGAGGGTGGCGTCTAGCTTAAGTGTACGATATCGTTTCGTACAGCAACGCGATTTCCTCCGACCGAAACCGAGGAACCATGATCAAGCGCATTCCGTACAAGTGGCTGGTCGCCACCGCATTCGTGTTCGGGTTGTTCATGGAACTGCTCGATATGACGGTGCTGAACACAGCGCTGCCGACACTCGGGCGGGAGTTCAACGCGGATGCCGCGATGTTGCAGTGGCCGGTGACCGGATATCTGGTGAGCCTGGCGATCTTCATCCCGGCCTCGGGTTGGGTCGCGGACCGATTCGGGGCGCGGCGCACCTTCGGGTTCGCGGTGGCGATATTCACCATCGCCTCATTGATCGCGGGGCTGTCCACCTCGCTCGAAATGCTCACCGCCGCACGATTTTTGCAAGGCGTGGGCGGCGGCATGCTCACCCCCGTCGGCACCGCCATGCTGTTTCGGGCCTTCCCGGCCGCCGAGCGCGCGAAAGCCTCTGCGGTACTTGTCGTTCCAGCCGCGGTGGCTCCCGCGCTCGGGCCGGTGATTGGTGGCTGGCTGGTCGATGCGGTGTCGTGGCGGTGGATCTTCTTCCTCAATCTGCCCGTCGGGGCCATCGCGCTGGCGTTCGTCATCTTCGTGCTGCGCGATGACGATGAGCAGGCGCGCCCCGGAGCGTTCGACCTCGCCGGGTTCGTGCTCGCCGGGGCCGCTCTCGCCGGGCTGCTGTTCGGACTCGACCGCGGCCCGACCGCGGGCTGGACCGATCCGATCACACTGATATCGCTGATCGGGGGAGTCCTGCTCGCCGGGTTGCTCGTCGTGGTCGAACTGCGCAAACGTTCGCCGCTGCTGGACCTGCGGCTCCTGAATGACCGCCTGTTCCGGCTCGGCAACCTCATCTCCCTGGCGGCGGGCGCGGCCACGATGGGCGTGCTGTTCATGACACCGCTGCTACTGCAGCAGGAACTCGGGTTGACCGCGACGCAGTCGGGGCTGATCACCGCGTGCCAGGCCGTCGGCATGGTGCTGGCGATGCCGCTGGCGAGCAAGCTCTACACCGTGGTCGGGCCACGCGTCATGCTGGTGACCGGGCTGCTCGTGACCGCGCTCGCGAATCTGGGATTCCTTGCGGTGCAACAGGATACGTCGCTGTGGTGGATTCGCGGGATCATGCTCGTCTCCGGTGCGGCCATGGGATTGGTAATGGTGCCGATGCAGGCCACGACCTTCGCCACCATCACCGGTGAGGCGACCGCGCGAGCGTCCGCGGTGTTCAGCACGACCCGCCAGATCGCCTCGGCCGCCGGGGTCGCGGTACTGGCGAGCCTGCTCAGCATTCGATTGAGTTCGCGCCTGGGAGCACTGGGAGACAACGCCGACGCGGCAGCCAGGCACACCGCGGCCATTTCGGCCTATCACGACGCCTTCCTGGTAACCGCCGCCCTGACCCTGATCGGCATCGCCTTCGCCGTATTCGTGCGCGGGGTGCCGACCGGAACCGCAGCGACCGATCCGGAGCCCGATCCTGGCGACCCACTGGAGGTGGCAGTCGAGTCCGGGGCGCTGCGATGAGCATCGATGAGCCGGAAATCGCGGTGACGCGAAGGGATTCCGCACTACGCACGCGAGCGCGCCGATTGCGTACCAACCGCGTTATCGATATCGCGGTCCGAGTGGTCGTGCTGATCGTGGGCACGGTGATGGTGACGGTGGGTTGCCTGGTCGCCCCGCCGGTGGCGCTCCTGGGTCTGGGTCTGCTGGCCTCGGAATTCACCGTGGTGCGCCGGGGACTCACCCGAGCGCGCCGACGACTCACCCCACTGCGGAAATGGTTTGCCCGCCAACCCAAATGGCTGCGAGCGGTACTACCGCTGGTAACCGTTCTGTCCATGCTGTTCGTCTACTTCACCGTTCTGCGAATCCTCTGATCGACCCATCCCAACCGAAGGAGAAACCATGACAACCAATGGCGCACAAGCCGATATCGCGAACACGGTGGGTCTCACCGCCCTGGGATCCGCGGCCTTCCGGGCTGTGGAATCCAAGGCCCCGGACGCCCTGATCACCGACGAATTCGCGGAAAGGTTCGTCTACGCCTCCGGCGTGGAGCATCTGATCGCCATCATCGAGAACCCGACCGCCAAGGCCCACTGGCCCGCGTTCTCGAGCATGGCCGGAGTCCGGACCAAGAGCTATGACGACTTCTTCCTCAATGCCATCGCCGCGGGTGCCCGCCAGGCGGTGATCCTGGCATCCGGGCTAGACGCACGACCGTACCGGCTGGACTGGCCCGCCGATATGACGGTCTACGAGATCGACCTCACCGAAGTCTTCGCCTTCAAGAAGAAGGTCTACGAAGACACCGGCGCGGTACCCAAGGTCCAATGGTCCGATGTGGCAACGGATTTGACGGGGGACTGGGCCACCGACCTGATCGCCGCCGGATTCGATCCGACCATTGCGACCGCGTGGTCAGCCGAGGGCCTGGTGCCCTACCTGCCCACCGACGCACAGAACCGGCTGTTCGAGAAGATCGACGAACTATCAGCTGCCGGAAGCCATTTCGCGGTCGGCGTTACCTCACCGACCATCGATATGCAGAAGTTCCTCGCGGCCAGCCAGGAGCACACCAAAGACATCACCGGCGAATCCGACGGCCCCAGCATGGCCGAGATGATCTTCCTCGAGAACGAGCAGATCGACGTGGTCGGCTGGCTCAATGCGCACGGCTGGAGCGCATCCGCGATCGACGCCGCCGACCTGATGAACAAGTACGGCCGCGAACTCGCCATGTCCGAACAGGACGTCCAGTCGTTCCGAGACCTGTTGTGCGTCACGGCGATCAAGGGCCCCGGCCCGGCGACTCCGCCATCGATGGGCACCCTGGACTGGGAAGCCGTCTACCGAGGCGACTCACCGATCAACGGCGACCAGCAGCCGCCGTGGAACATCGGCCGACCGCAACAGGCGATCATCGACCTCGAGGCAGGCGGCGAGATCACCGGAACCGTCCTGGACAGTGCGTGCGGAGTAGGTGCCACCGCACTCTGGTTCGCCCGCCAGGGCTACCGCACAGTCGGCATAGACATCGCCGCGTCAGCAATCGCCACCGCCACCGCCGACGCCGCCGCGCAGCACATTTCGGACCACGTCCGCTTCGAGGCCGCAGACCTGCGCACCCTGACCTGCCACGACGGCGAGTTCGACACCATCATCGACAACGCATCCTTCAATTCCTTCCCGAAGGAAGGCCGCTCCGCTTATCTGGCTTCCGTGGCCCGCGCCGCCGCCCCGGGCGCCCGCCTGTTCATCCTCTGCTTCAGCCAGGAGGAATTCGACCGACAATTCACCGGCCGCATGTTCGACGCCCTCACCGACGCCGAAATCCGCGACACCGTCACCAAACACTGGATCATCGACTCCCTCACCGAGTCCTACATCGAAATCGCCACACAAGGCATCCCACCGCACGCGGCCTCGATGATGGAATCGTTCGCCCCCGGGGACAATGGACTACTGCGGCTACCGGCTCGACTCCTGGCCGCGCATCTGCCCGCTTGATTCGACGGGCGGGAGAGTGGATCGAGCAGGTCGCTATCGAACCAATTCGGAATCGGCTCTCTCCCAATCGATGTCACCGGACTCGAGGCCGTCGACGATACCGCGCAGCCAGTGCTGTTCGGTTGCCGCTCTCGCGCGAAGATATTCGGTGGTGACCCAGTATCGGCGGGGGATGCCGCAGGCGCGACCGTTTTGGAGGAGGGTGTCGAGTTCGCGTATATCGGCCTCGAGACAGGTAATGCGTTCGCGCAGTGCGGTTATCACTTCCCGGCGGGGAAGTGTGTGCGATTTCGACAGTGCGATCAGCAGATCGGGGCGTTCTGGGACCGGCCGGTGCAGGAGTTCCGCGATGCGATCTCGCAGTGCGGTGCGTCCGGCGGCGGTGATGCGGTAGGCGGTCCGGTCGGCGCCATTGGCCGTGCGGATTGTGGCTGCGGTCCCCACCAATCCCTGTTTGGCCAGCTGCGCCATGGTGCGATATAGCGAGCCGGGATTGACGGCCGTCAGTTCCTTGCCGTGGCGGCGCACCAGCAGTTGGAACATCTCGTACGGCTGCATCGGATGCTCATTCAGCAGAGAGAGAGTGGTGATCGCCATGGGCGTCAGGATCGCGTGCGCACCTTCGGTCATCGGTTCCCCCAGGCCCTGGTCTGCTGCTGCGCCAATGATATCGGCGCGGCTCGCCGCGTGCTGGTCGGTGTGTTCAGCCGGTGTGCTCGTCGTGGGTGTCGAGCATGGCCCAGGAGGTGGTTGCCGCCCATTCGGCAAAGGTGTGCCAGCGGACCTGAGGGTGCGCGGCGTGCAGGGCGGGCAGATCCAGGCCGAAGCCGACCTCGTCGAACCACTGGAACATGCGGGCGAGTTCGGGGTTCCAGGCCGCCAGCTCGCCCAGCGGTTGAACCACGTACGTGATAGCGCGCCCGGTGGCTGCGGATATCGCGGCTGCGGCAGCAGGGCCGGTGAGCTCGTCGGAAGCGATTTCGATGCGCTGACCGCTGAAGTCGGCAGGCTGGGTCACTAGGGCGGCGACAAACCCCGCGATATCGGCGACATCGACATAGGCCAGTGCGCGCACGGCCGGTAGCGCCATCGGGAGGAATCCAGCACGGAGCGCATTGATCACGTGCGGAGCCAGCATGACATCCATGAAGACCACCGGAGCGATGATCGTCCAGGGGACCGGCAGCCCCGCGAGGTGTGATTCGACCTCCTTCTTGCTGTCGAACCACGGGATGCCGATCTCCCGATCGGCCGCGGCGGCCGAGCTGTAGATGATATGCCCCACCCCTGCGTCGGCTACCGCGTCCAGGACCCGAATCGCGTTGTCCCGCTCCACATCCGGTCCGGATTCCGCGGGCGTGCCCATGACGTAGGTGTGGTCCGCGCCGTCGGCTGCGGCGCGGACCGCGCCCGCATCGGCGAAATCACCTGTGGCGAGCTCTATTCCGAGCCCGGCTAGGGCGACGGCCGCGGGTGTGAGCGGGTTCCGGACCAGCGCCCGAACCCGGTGGCCGTCCGCGAGCAGGCGGCGCGCGACCGCGCCACCCTGCAGGCCGGTCGCTCCGGTTACCAGAATTGTCTGCGAGGGTGTTTCCACCGGTTTGCGTGGCATATGGCTCATCGCTTTCTGCATTCGAGGAGGGTGCGCCCGGAATCGGTCCGGACCAGGGTTCGGCAGTCGAGTCCGACATCTCCTGCCAGGCAGGCGAAGTCGCCCGCACCGCGTTCGCGTCCGCCGACCAGTACCAGCATGCGCAGGTCCATTTTGGTAGCGAGCAGTTCGTCGGGTTCGTCATCGGCGAGGCGCTCGATCAGCAACAGTCGGCCGCCCTCGCCGATCGCTTCGGCACCGCGCCGCAGGATGCGACGAGCGTCTTCGTCGTTCCAGTCGTGCAGTACATGCGAGAGCAGGTAGACCTGTGCACCAGGCGGCCAAGGGTCGAAGAAGCTCGCACCGATGACACGAGCACGCTCGCGCACGCCCGCCGCGTCCAGAATCGCTTCCGCGGCGGCCACGGTATCGGGCAGGTCGACCAGCACACCACTCAGATGCGGCTGTGCGGCAAGAACATCCGCCAGCAACGCCCCGGTCCCACCACCGACGTCCGCGATCTGCTCGATTCCGGTCCAGTCGTAGGCCGCAGTGACTTCACCGAACCACGAAGCATTCTCCGCCATCAGGGTGTCGAACGAGGCGGCCAGTGCGGGCTCGGCCGACAGATGCTCCCAGAACGAGAGTCCGTGCACCCGTTCGTACGCGGGCTCGCCGGTGCGAATCGAATCGAGCAGTCCGACATAGGTGGCATCGAGCACCGCGCCCGCACCGGACAGATCGAGCCACTTATGCCTGCCCGCCGGATGATCGGCCTTGAGTAATTGCGCGCTCGGCCCCAAAGCGTACGAACCGGTATCGATCTCGCGGAATACCCCGCGCACTACGAGAAAGCGCATCAGTCGGCGCAATGCGTCCGGATCGGCACCGGCGACAATGGCGAGTTCGGGAATCGTGGTGACACCCGCACCAATGTGGTCGGCCAATCCCAGGGTGGCGGCGACCCGCATCGCCCACGGCGCGATCACATCGGTGAGGGTGGCGAAATCGGGGTGCTCGGATTGCGGCATGGACATGACCTCCGAATGGTCGAGAAGGGCTCAGATCGCCACTGCCAGCGCTGTGGCCGCCAGTGCGAGAGTCGACAGCACGGTTCTGATCTGGTGCCAGCGTCGCCACGGCAGTCGCGGATCGGCCCAATCCTGGCTCAGGGCAGCGGGGTCGACGTCACGCACCGAACTCAGCAGCGGTACATTGGCGAATTGCGAAACCATTGCGGTGCCAACCAGTAACAGCATGGCGAGTATGAATAGTGTGGTGGCCGAGCCGGTTTCACTCATCAGTGCGAGTCCGATATCGGCGATCCCGCCGATCGCGACGAGGGCGGGCATGGTCGGCTCGTAGTGCCGGTCGAACAGCTGGTGTGTCGCGACGTACTGATCCGCCGGCATGGCCAGAAATCCGGGAACGTTGGCCATGGCGACCCCGAGCAATATTCCCGCGACCAGTCCGGTGGCCACCAGAGAGATGGTGCTCAACAAGGCGATTCCCATGGCACTCACGCTGCCAGGGTGGATTTGCGTACCGCTTGACCGGCGCTCGAGGCTCTGGACAGCCGTTCAAGTCGGACTCGAGCGAGCCGCAGGATCATCGGGTCGTGAGCAGCCGAAACCTTAGCGCGACAGCGTATTTGCCTCGGCACCGCTCATGTTGACAGTGCAACCTACTCATGCTTGAGTAGTCTCGCGACGAAACGACTCTTACTTCGCCTATCGGCATATTTCCGTGTGGGGACGGATGCGTCGGGATGCGGTGGCAGACAATCGAATTCAGATGACCGAGAACACGACTACTGATTGCCGGATTTCGGATCTTCATCGGCTGGATACTCGACGGCGAGTCTGGGCAGGATGCCGTTCCGAGTGCGGCCCCGTAGCGGTGTTCGAAGTGCCGGGCTATTCGCCCGAGGCCGGAGGGGGCCTACAAATGAGGATCGACATGCTCGGCGGCCTGCGCGTGGAATCGGGAGGACAAGTCGTCACCCCGACCGCTCCGAAAGTCCGCACCCTGCTGACTTTGTTCACATTGCATGCGGGCGAGGTGATTCCGGCCAAAGTGCTGATGCGCGAACTATGGCCCGAACGCCCGCCCCGCAGCGCCCAATCCACTTTGCAAACCTATATTTGCCATTTGCGCCGCCTGGCCCGCACCGATACCGACGTCTCGGTGGTGACTTCCTCGTCCGGCTATTCCCTGCACATTCCGGCGGGTCGCGTCGACACCACTCGATTCGAGGATCTGGTCGGACGCGGCACCCGCGCACTCGATGACGGGGTTCCCGAATTGGCATCCACCGAACTGCAACACGCCCTGAAACTGTGGCGCGGTCCGATGCTGGCCGATGTGCCCACCGGACCCATGCTCGATACCCATGTGCTGCGGTTCAGCGAACGCAAACTGCACGCGCTGTCAATGCGGATCGACGCGGATCTGCGCCTGGCCCGGCACGCCAGTTTGATCGGGGAATTGGGTGCGCTCATCGCCGAACACCCACTGCACGAAGGCTTTCACATCCAATTGATGATCGCGCTGTTCCGTACTGGCCGCCGCAGCGAGGCACTGGCGGTCTTCCACCGCCTGCGCATCACCCTGGCCGAACATCTGGGCCTGGATCCCAGCGCCGAGGCCGAACGTGTGCATCAGATGATCCTGATGGCCGATGACGAACTTGGCGTACCGGATTCGGCCGCGGTGCAGATCGGTCCGCGGGTGCCCGCGCACCTGCCGCCCGATCTGGGCGCACTGGTCGGGCGCACACGCGAATTGGACACGGTGGTCCGGCATCTGGGCATCGACGCGCGAGTGGGATCAGGTCCGGTCGCAGTGCTCGTGACCGGGATGGCCGGGGTCGGCAAGACCGCGGTCGGATTGCGCGCCGCACACCAGGTCCGCGGCCGGTATCCCGATGGTCAGCTGGTCGCGGAACTGCGTATCGGCGGGCGGCCGGTGGAGACCGGGATGATCCTGGAGGGCTTCCTGCGTGCGCTCGGCTGCACCGATCCGATGCCGCGCTCGACCGCCCAGCGCATCAATATGTTTCGCAGCTGGACCGCAGCGCGATCGGTGCTGGTGGTGCTGGATGACGCCTATTCGACTGAACAGGTCCGGGCGCTATCCCCGACGGGCAGTGAGTCCGGATTGATCGTCACCAGCCGACGCCGGTTGTCCGAACTCGGGGGAGTGCACCGGATCAACCTCGAGGTGCTCTCGGTCGACAGCGCACTGGAATTGCTCGCCATGCTGGTCGGCAAAGCCCGGGTGATCGCCGAGGAGCCCGCGGCGCGCGCGGTAGTACAGCTTTGCGGCGGTTTGCCTTTGGCGTTGACCGCGGTCGGCGCCCTGTGGGAGAACTGGCCCGGATTGTCGCTCGAGTACCTGACCGAACTGCTCGCGGACGAGAGCAATCGGCTCAATCTGCTGCGCTACGGTGAATCCGATGTCGGAGCGGCCATTTCGGCCAGTCTGACCATGCTCGGCGAAACCGAACTGCGGGTCTTCGAAGCGGTGCGCACGGGTGCGCGGACCGCGACGACCGTGTGCTGCGCCCTGCAATTGCCGCGACGTGAGACCGAGGCCGCGATCGGGCGACTGGCCAATGAGCAGTTGGTGGAATGCCGGTACGGCGGCGCGGGCGATCTGCGCCTGAGTATGCATCCGGTGGTGCGGCTGTGCGTCGCGCAACCACATCCACGCCCCCGACTGGAGGTGTGCTGAGAAATCAGGTCAGCAGATTGCGCAGGGCGAGCGGAGATTCGAGCTCGCCCTTGAGCCGGCGGGAGAACATCGCGGCATCGCGACCGTTCACCAGGCGATGGTCATAGGCGATGCCCAGCTGCGTGACCGGCCGGCGCACCGGCTGGTTCGCGGGGTCCAGAACGATCTCGTCGGTGACCGCCGCGAGCGACACTGCGACCGACTGGCCGGGAAACACTATCGGGATCACGAACACCGTGTCGTGATAGGGATTGATCGATACGGTCAGCGCGCCACCCACGAGATCAGCGGAACTGAATCTCCCCTGCACCGCGCACTTTTGCAGGCGGGCCAGATCGGCGGCGAGTTCCTCGATCGGACGCCCGGCGGGATCACGGAGCACCGGAACGAACAGCCCCGCACCCGCGTCCACGGTCACCCCGATATCGGCGCCCGTGATGGTCGCGGTACGGCCATCGTGCCCGATACTGGCGAACAGCAACGGAAAGTCGTTGTGCAGCCGGGCGATCGCGCGAATCAGCAGGACGGGCAGCCCGATATCGATGCCGCGCTCGGCGCGCAGCTCCTGCCGCAAGGCCAGGGCGTTCGCCACAAGCAGCCGGGTCACGTTATAGGCGGCCGGGATGCTCTGCCACGACCGCGAGACCGACCGAGCGACCTGACGCTGGTTCAGGCTCAGTTCGATCGTGGTCGAGGTCAAATTCTCCACATCGCCGCCGCGGATCACGCGTTTGCCGAGGCCACGCAACTGCTCGTCGGTGATACCGTGCTGCTCCACCAGCGCTCGCGCGGCGTCGGTGAGCACATAGCTCGCTTTCGCAGCGGGTTCTGCTGCAGCACCGACTGTTTCACTCGCAGCCGCGAGTTGGTCCAGACGCTGCTCCTCGGAGTCGAACAGGTGCCCGATCGGCTCGCCGAACGTGATTTCGCTCGCCGCCGCGACCGCTCGCTGCAAGATCCCGTCGACATCGGCGACGATATCGACACTGGCCTTGGAGGTTTCGGCGACCGCGATCGGATCACCGGCGCGCACCAGATCACCGTCCTCGCACAGCCATTCCACGAGCGTGCAGGATTCGTCATTGGCATTGAGTACCGGGACAAAGATCTCAGCCATCGAGGCCCTTTCGAACCGCATCGACGATGCGCTGGGTGTCAATGAGAACGTTGCGCTCGAGATGCACAGCCGCGGGGATGACCCCGGAATCGGAGTGCGCCAGCACGATCGGGCGCTGTAGATTCGGCCAGCAGCGTTGATAGATCGCCTGTGCGATATCGGCGCCCCAGGTGCCACCGCCCGTACTCTCCTCTGCGACGCAGATGATGCGCGCCGAATCACAGGCCGCGGCAATGGGTTCCACATCGAATGGGTGCAGCAGCGTGGGCACGATCACCTGGCACAGCAGATCCGATTCCAGGGCCAGTCGCCGGGCGGCCTCGACCGCTCGATCGGCCATCCCGCCCGCAGCGATGAGCAAGCAGTCCAGTTCTTCGGGGTTATCGCTCATCGTGATCCTGGTGTGCCCCAAGGGCCCCGCGAGCAACTCGGCGTGGAAGAGCTCATCGATCGGACCGGGACCGGCCATGCGCCGGGTGTACAGGACCTTGTCCTCCACCACGAGTGCGGGTCCACCGGTCTCCAGTACCGCGCGCAGCACCTCGAGGGTGTCCCGGTAGGCGTTGATCTCCACGATTCTCAGATCCGGGATGCCCAGGAAATGCTTCTGCGGACTCTGACTGTGCGTCGGTCCGTAGCCTCGGCCGCCGCCGACGGGTAGCCGGATCAGCACCCGCATGGGCAGGCGCGCACCGTACATCGAGGTTGATTTGGCCGTCATATTGAGCACCTGGTCGAAGGCGAGGCCCGCGAAATCGGCGAACATGATCTCCACGATCACCGTATTGCCTTGCAGCGCCAGCCCATTCGCGACCCCCACCAGGGCGTTCTCTGAGATGGGAGTGCTGATCACCCGTTCCGGGTAAGCGGAGGACAGGCCCTTGGTCGCCTTGAACGCGCCACCGTAGGGGTCGCTGACGTCCTCGCCGAGCAGATAGACGCCGGCGACGGCCAGCAACGCCCGCAGTGCGGCGTTCAAGTTCTCGATTACGCGGTGTGCCCGGTCCATATCGCCTCCCCGCTCGCGAGCGGTCGTGCGCCGATGTCCTTGACCACCAATGCGATCCGCTCGGATTGGCAGGTGTCGGCGACGTCGTACTGTGCGCCATGACGGTCGCGATAGTGCACGGTCCAGTCCCGGGCCAGCAGCGCTTCGAGCTCGCTGGGGGAGCGGGTGTCATCGCCCTTGCTGTGCGGACCGAGTCGAAAGGTGTCGAATTCGACCACCGCGGGCCCACCTCCGCCGCGCACGGCATCGACGAGCGAGGCGAGCTCGACCCGGATGGCCTCGACATCGCATCCGTGGATTTTCCGGTGTGGCACACCGAAAGCGGCGGAGCGGGCAGCCACGGTGCCTGCCATATGCACGCGGGTCGGTGTGCTCTGGGCGATGCCGTTGTTCTCGACCACGATCAGCAACGGCACCTGCCACAGTGCGGCCATATTCAACGCCTCATAGACCGCGCCCTCCCCCCAGGTGCCGTCGCCGGTGTACACCACGGCGATGCGCCGTCCGGGCGTGTTCCGCATATGCAATGCGATTCCCGTTGCGAGCGTGACGTTTTCACCCTGTATCCCGGTGGACAGGAAGGTCGGCCGGTACAGATGCTGACTGCCGCCGACCCCGCCGCACAGCGCCCCGGCCCGCCCCATGATCTCGGCCAGCAGCCCTTCGGGATCATCGAAGCGGGCCAGATAGTGGCCGTGGCCGCGGTGATTGCTCAGCACCACGTCGTCGGGGTGCAACAGCCCCGAAACCGCCACCGGCACATATTCCTGGCCCAAGCAGGTGTGCGTGGTGCCGTGCAGCGCACCGGCGGCGAACAGGTCCAGCAAAGCCAATTCGAAATGCCGAATCAGCAACATGCGCAACAGATCCTGCTCCTGCGGCCGGGTAAGCACGGCGTTCACGCGGTCTCCGCCGGCGCCAACGGCATGGGCAACGGCGCGACCCGGCGCACGATATCCGGTCGCGCGACCGCGCGCAGATACTGCTTCAACTCGGGTCCGGCGTTGCGATGGGCGTCGCTGCGCTGGAAGTCCAGGTAGCCTTCCTCGTCGACCCAGTCGGTGATCAGCAGATAGCACCCGATCTCGGCGTCGTACGCCAGGCACTGATCGAGATTGGCCGGATGCGCTCGCGCGGCCGCACCCATGGCGTCCCAGGCGCGTTCGAATCCGGCACGCTGGTCGCGGGCGACATCGAAACGCAGGATCTTGCGGAACCCGGCCGGGGCGGCGGTGGCGGTGGGAGACCACGAGTAGAAGACGCGGGCTTGGGAATCGCCCATGGTCGGCGCGCTCGCCTCATAGGGCGCCAGATATCGGGCGAGCCCGCTGTCCAGCATGCGCAGCCGCGGATCGTCCCGGTGGGCGCGCACATTCGCCACCATGTCCCGGTCGGCTTCCACCAGATGGAAGTACAGGTCGTGGAAGTGGAACAGCGTGCGCCTGGTGACGCCTATGGCCCCGGGCAACCGGGTGCGATCGTGCGCATCGAACAGCGCCGTGACATCGGGGATGTGCGCGGTGGCCATGCGGCGCACAAAGAGAGCTCGAAACACCTTGGCGCTCCTGTTCTTCGGGCGATGGTGGGCGAGATCGAGCCTCGCGCAGGCGGCTCGAGCAGGTGTTCACGACCGCTCGAGCCGTGCCTTGCTGACCGCTCGAGGGCTGCTCAAGCAGCTCATTCGACGATCGGTGCATGAGCAATCAGGTCACCGGGGCGGCGCGCTACCGGATCGATCGCACCGAGGTGCGGGCGACCATCCGCCAGGGCGGGGAGATTCGAATCCTGTTGAGCCCGCGCACAGTTGGTTCCACTTCGGGGTTCAACGGCACCCTGACGCTGCTGCCCGGCGAGTTCGTCGCCGCCCAGCGACACCCCTACTCGGACAAGTTCATCTACCTGATCAGCGGGAAACTCGAGCTCACCGTCGACGGTGAGCCGGTGCCGCTGTTGCCTGGGCAGGCCCTGTTCGTACCCCGCGATACCGCCCACCGCTTCGTGAATCACGGTCCCGAGGTGGCGCAGGCGGTGTTCTCGGTCGCCCCGCTCGCACCGAGCCCGGAGCTCGGGCATGTGGACCTCGAGCCGGTTCCCCATCCGGCGGAACCGTTGCCCCATGTCGGCGATAAAGCCGCGACACCCGATGCGGGAGTGCGGTAATGGCCAGGCGGGTGGTGATCACCGGGATCGGCATGATCGTGCCGGGCGGGATCGGCACCAAGGACGCGTGGCGGGTACTGACCTCGGGGCAATCCGCTATCCGGCGCATCACGTTCTTCGATCCCGGTCCCTACCGGTCCCAGATCGCGGCCGAATGTGATTTCACCCCGGCGGATCACGGTCTCACCGCGCGGGAGATCCGGCGCATGGACCGCGCCACGCAATTCGCGGTGGTGTGCGCTCGCGAAGCGCTGGCCGATTCCGGCTTGGTCGCCGCGGAATTCACCCCCGAACGCACCGCTGTGGCCCTGGGCAGCGCGGTCGGGGCCACCATGGGACTCGAACAGGAATACGCGGTGGTCAGCAATGAGGGCCGTGACTGGCTGGTCGACGGCGCGTACGCGGTCCCGCACCTGTTCGGACATTTCGTGCCCAGCACCCTCGCGGCCGAAGTCGCCTGGGCGGTCGGGGCCGAAGGTCCGGTCGCGCTGATCTCCACCGGTTGCACCTCGGGCTTGGATTCGGTCGGCTACGCCGCAGATCTCATTCGTGAGGGATCCGCCGACATCGTCATCACCGGCGCGACCGATGCCCCGATCTCGCCGATCACCTCGGCCTGCTTCGACGCCATCCACGCCACCTCACCAAATAACGAGCACCCCGACATCGCCTCTCGCCCTTTCGATGCCGAACGAGACGGGTTCGTACTTGGGGAGGGGTCGGCGGTGCTGATCCTGGAAGAACTCGAGGCCGCGCACGCACGTGGCGCGCACATGTACGCGGAGTTGATCGGATTCGCCTCGCGCGCCAACGCCTATCACATGACCGGCCTCAAAGCCGACGGGCGCGAAATGTCCGAGGCGATCGACGCGGCCATGCGCGAGGCGCGCATCGATCCGTCGCAGGTGAGCTACGTGAACGCGCACGGGTCGAGCACCAAGCAGAACGATCGCCATGAAACCGGGGCGTTCAAACGGAGTTTGGGCGCGCACGCCTACCAGGTACCGATCAGTTCTCTCAAATCGATGGTGGGCCATTCCCTCGGCGCGATCGGTTCGATCGAGCTGGCGGCCTGCGCGCTGGCGATCGAGCACGGTCTGGTGCCGCCCACCGCGAATCTGCACACTCCCGATCCCGAATGCGATCTGGACTATGTGCCGTGCGTGGCCCGAGAAAGCGCGCTCGAGGTGGTGCTCAGTGTGGGCAGCGGATTCGGCGGTTTCCAATCCGCGGCTCTGCTGGCCCGACCGGGGCGGCAATCATGAGCACCGGAAAACGCACGGGTGCACCGCAATTCACCGGAATGGGAATCGTCGCGCCCACCGGGCTCGACATCGAGTCGTACTGGTCCTCGACGCTGGCCGGGCGCAATGCCCTCGCACCCATCAAGGCCTTCGACGCCACCCGGTATCCAACCGTCCTGGCGGGTGAGGTTCCCGATTTCGATCCCTCGGGATTGCCGAATCGGCTACTGCCGCAAACCGATCGCATGACCCGCATGGCCCTGGTCGCCGCCGGGGAGGCCCTTGCCGATGCCCGGCTCGATCCCGCCGCGGTGCCCGATTTCGAGATGTCGGTGGTGACCGCGAGCCATTCTGGCGGATTCGAATTCGGCCAGCGCGAGCTCGAACACCTGTGGAGCCGCGGACCCGCGCATGTGAGCGCCTATCAGTCGTTCGCGTGGTTCTACGCGGTGAACACCGGTCAGATATCGATCCGGCATGGTCTGCGGGGACAGAACGGGGTGGTGGTCACCGAGGGTGCAGGCGGTCTGGACGCGCTCGGACAGGCCCGCCGCGTGCTGCGCCGCGATTCGCGGATCGTATTGACCGGCGCCACAGACGGTTCGCTGTGCCCGTGGGGGTGGGTCGCCCAGATCGCCAACCGCAAGATGAGCGTTCGGCACGATCCCGCCCGAGCGTATCTGCCGTTCGATGCCGACGCGAACGGCTACCTGCCGGGGGAGGGCGGTGCGATCCTGCTGCTCGAGACCGCAGCTGCGGCCCAGGCGCGCGGCGCGCGCAGCTACGGCGAATTGTCTGGCTACGCTGCGACATTCGATCCGCCGGCGGGTTCGGATCGCCCGGGTGGGTTGCGCCGCGCAATCGATCTGGCGCTCGCCGACGCACACGTGGGCCCCACCGCGGTCGATGTCGTGTTCGCCGACGGTGCGGGCATCCCGAACCTGGACGCCACCGAGGCGGCGGCCATCCGTGCAGTCTTCGGGCCGTACGGCGTCCCGGTGACGGTGCCGAAATCCGGTACCGGACGCCTGTATTCGGGCGCCGCACCGCTGGATACGGCCGCCGCACTGCTGAGCATCCGCGATCAGGTGATCCCGCCGACGGTCAATGTCACCGACCTCGCCGACGGCATCGAACTCGATCTCGTCACCGCAGCTCCCAGACCAGCGCGAATCCGCACGGTCCTGGTGCTCGCGCGCGGCTTCGGAGGTTTCAATTCGGCCGTGGTGCTCACGGCCGCACAGTCCGGAAAGGGAACCGATGGCTGAATTCACCCGAACCGATCTCAATCGGCTGCTACGTCAGGGGGCGGGCGTCGACGAGGCGGTCGACCTCGATGGCGACGTGCTGGACACCCCCTTCGACGAACTGGGATACGACTCGCTCGCCTTACTCGAACTGGCGAGCCGGCTCAAAACCGAGTTCGGCATCACGATCCCGGACGCGGAGCTGATCGAGATGAAAACCCCGCGCATCGCCGTCCAGGTGGCAAATTCGTATCTGGTGGAGGCCTGAGATGGCCGGGCACACCGACAACTCCGTAATCATCGACGCGCCAATGGATCTGGTCTGGGAGATGACCAACGATCTGACGTCCTGGCCGCAGCTGTTCAGTGAATACGCCGCCGTGGAAGTCCTCGAACGGCACGAGCACACCTTCGTGTTCCGACTGACCATGCACCCCGATGAGCTGGGACGCGTGTGGACCTGGGTCTCGGAACGGACCCTGGACGCCGCGGCCCGCACCGTGCGCGCTCACCGGATCGAGACCGGGCCGTTCGAGTACATGAAACTCGCGTGGTCCTACACCCAGGAAAGCGACGGCGTGCGCATGCGCTGGGTGCAGGACTTCACCATGAAGTCCGGCGCGCACACCGACGACGTGGGCATGACCGAGCACCTCAATACCACCACCCGCAAGGAGCAGGCCCGGATCAAGGGACTGGTCGAGAAAGCCGCCTTGGAGAACGAAGCCGCTGCGGCGGAGCCGGATTCGGTGGGATTCCCCGACGACCCGCATGCGCAGCGACTGCTACTGCTCGGTGGCGGGGCGCGAGTGGCCGCGATCGTACGCGCGCTGGGCGGTCTGGGCGTGGCCGATCTGCTCGCCGAGGGCCCGCGCACCGTCGTGGACTTGGCGACCGCGGTGGATGTCGATCCCGACGCCTTGGCTCGGGTGCTGCGTGCGGCCGCCGCGGTCGGCATCTTCGCCGAGTTGCCCGGCGGCAGAGTCGGTCTCACCCCACTGGCAGAGGGCCTGCGTTCGCACGGGCCACAGAGCATCGCTTCCTACGTCCAGTACAGCGGCGCGCGGTTCGTGCACCGGCCGTACGAGCAGCTGCAAGAGAGCATCCGCACCGGTAAGCCCGCGACCACCCAGGCCCTGGGGTCCGGGCTCTGGGATTATCTGGCGGCCAATCCTTCCGACGCCGAGCTGTTCGATACCAATATGGCGGGCATGAGCGCGCGGCTCAGCAGAGTGTTCGCCGACCGCATCGCAGCGGAGCGATTTCCCACCATCGCCGATATCGGCGGTGGGACAGGCGATTTCCTGGTCACGCTACTGCTACGCAACCCTGGGGCGCGGGGTGTACTGGTCGAACGTCCGCACGTACTGGCTGCTGCCGCGCCGTATATCGCCGCCGCCGGCATGAGTGATCGCATCGAATGTGTTGCCGCGGACTTCATGACCGACGAGCTCCCGCGCGGCTGTGACGCCTATGTCCTGCGGACCGTCCTGCACAACTGGTCCGACCCCGATGCCGCTACGGTCCTGCGCCGAGTGCGCGAATCCATAGGCAACGGGCGGCTTTTCGTCTGCGAGCAGGTCCTGAGCGAGGCGCCCGGCTGGGACCACGCCAAATTCCTGGATGTGGACATGCTGGTGCTGTTCGGCGGACGCGAACGCACGTTGCGCGAATGGAATCGGCTACTGAACTCGGCAGGCTTCGAACTGGTTCAACATCCCGGCAAACCCGGCTGGGCCGTCCTGGAATGCGCGGCCACCGCGTGATCAACGAGAAAGCGAGAAGGCCATGACCGAGATCATGCCCGACCGGACCCATGCGGCCCGTCCCGTCTACGACGGCATCGTGACCCCCTGGCTGACCGTCTCGGACCTGCGGCGGTCCATCGAGTGGTACCAATCGAACCTCGGCCTCGAGGTGCTGTTCCGCGCCGACGAGATCGGCTGGTGCGAACTGTCCACCGATACCGAGAACGTCGCCGTCGGACTATGGCAGGCCGACAGCGGATTCGGGCGCGGCGGGGCCATGCTGACCTTCGGCGTACGCGACCTCATCGCAGAAAAGGCCAGGCTGCAGGCACGCGGCGTGGAGTTCGGGCAACCGGCGTGGATGTACGAGGGACTGGTCGCGATGGAGACCTTCTTCGATCCCGACGGCAACCCCATCATGTTCTGCCAGGTCCTGCACGAACCACGGAACTGACCACCCCGCAACGGATCTGGAAGGAGACACCCATGCGCGAGGTCAGAGTACCGGTGCTGATCGCCGGTGGCGGCCCGGTCGGTTTATCGGCCGCACTATTTCTCGCCCGCCTGCACGTGCCGGTCATGCTGGTCGAACGGCGGGCCACCACCTCGCCACTGCCTCGTGCCACCGGCGTGCACGCCCGCAGTATGGAACTGTTCCGGTCCGCCGGGATAGCCGAGGCGGTGCAGGCGGCTGGACTGCGCCTGGTCGGCAAGAACGGGAGCCGCTCCGGGGTGCCCGATGACCGGCCCGAGATTCCGCGCATCATCCTGCGCACGCGCTCGCTCGCGGATCTGGGCAACGCGGTCATCACCGAGAGTGGCGACGAATTCGCGGCAGATCTGAGTCCCTGCGATCCGGTGTGGTGTGGACAGGACCTGCTCGAACCGGTGCTGCGCGCGGGCGCGGAGAGCGCGGGCGCAGATGTGCGGTTCTCCGCCGAACTCCTCGAGGTCGAGCAGAGCCTCGACGAGGTCGTCGCGATTGTTGCCGATCGCGCCACCGGCGAGAGCTATCGGGTGCGGGCCGACTATCTGATCGCCGCGGATGGGGTCGGCAGTGGCCTGCGCGACCGCCTCGGGATCGAGCGCACCGGACACGGGCTGCTCGAACACATGGTGAGCGTGCTGTTCCACGCCGATCTGACCGAGGTCACCGGCGGCAGGCGATTCATTCTTGCCTTGATCGTCGGACCGCTTACCGGTGTGGCGGTTTGCCTGGACGGGCGAGATCGCTGGATGTTCTGGACCGGACTCGATGAACTCGTCGACAGCAATGGCTCGGTGGTCATCGATGACGAAACCGCCCTGAAGTTCGTCCGCCAGGCCATCGGCCGCGACGATGTCCCGATCGAACTCGAAGGCGTATTTCCTTGGGATTCGGCGCATTTGATCGCGGAGCGGTTCAGGTCCGGGCGAGTGTTCTTGGCGGGTGACGCCGCACATACCCATCCGCCTCACGGCGGGTTCGGCGCCAACGCCGGCATGCAGGACGCACACAATCTGGCCTGGAAACTGGCCGCAGTCCTGCATGGCTGGGCGGGAGAGTCGCTACTGGAAACCTATGCCGCCGAGCGACTTCCGGTCGATCACGCGGTCGCCGATCAGGCGCTGCTGCGCGAGCGATTCCGGGCAACCGCACATGAGCAGAACGGTTTTCGTGACTTCCCGACCGTGATCGTCGGCTACCGATACACCTCGGCGGCGGTCATCGACGACGGCGGTCCCGCGACCGAGGTCATGCCCGAGCAGCTAGACCTTACCGGTCGCCCGGGCACCCGGATTCCGCACCTGTGGCTCGAGCAACGCGGCGTCCGCATCTCCACGCTCGATCTGTGCACCGATTCGATGACCCTGCTGACCGGGGCCGACGGCGCACCCTGGCTGGCCGCGGCGATCGATATCGGAATTCCCCTGCATGCCTTCGGCATCGGCGCCGATGGTGAGCTGACCGATCCGAGCGGGCAGTGGCCCGCGTCCTGCGGCATCACACCTGCGGGCGCGCTGCTGGTGCGACCGGACGGCTTCATCGCATGGCGCTCGCCCACGGCGGTCACCGACCCCCACGCAACCCTGCGCGACGCGCTCGCGCACCTGCTCGGACACCCCGCAGCGCTGCCCACCGCCCGCTGACCACGCGTCGGCGACCCGATACGGAAGAGGGAATGATGTCGAATCTCACCGAGAAGTCAGATCGTGCCGAACCCGCCACCGCCACAACCGAACCCGAGGTGACGCCGATGGAGGCGGCCGCCGAGGTGCGCCGGCTCGGACAGGGCATTTGGGTCAGCAGCATCCTGCAAACCGCGGCTCAATTACGGCTTGCCGACTGCATCGAGGATGAGCCGATGCCGGTCGAGGAATTGGCGGCCAAAGCCGGGGTGGACGAACACGCGCTGATCCGCCTGTTACGGGCACTGGCAGCGCACGGGGTCTTCGCCGACGTCGGCGGGCAACGCTACCGCCACACCGAGTACTCGCGCGCGCTGCGGGTGGACAACCCGCACAGCGTCCGCAGCCTGCTGCTCCTGGCCGCCTCGGAGTGGAATTGGGCGGTGTGGCAGAACCTTCCGGGCAACGTCACCACCGGCAACGCAGCGTTCACCGAACACTACGGCAAGGATCTGTATCGCTACTTCGCCGAGGACGATCCGGGCGCGGGCGCGGTCTTCGACGAATCGATGTCCGAGGCGGGCAAATGGTCCTCGATACCCATCGCCCGCATGCTCGATCTCACCGATGTCCGCGTCATCGCCGATGTCGGCGGTGGTCAGGGCGGGCTGCTGCGCACGGTCCTCGAGCGTAATCCGCTACTGGGCGGGGTGCTGATCGACCGGGATCAGGTTGTGGCGCAAGCCGATCCGGTGCTCTTGGCCGGGCAACTCGCCGATCGCACCCAGGTGATCGCGGCCGATATCCGCCTCGAGGTGCCTGCGAGCGCGGATCTGTATCTGCTGCGGCAGGTCATGCATATCTGGGATGACGAAACCTGTGTCCGCATTCTGCGCAACTGCGTCGATCGGGCGGTGCCCGGCGCACGCGTGGTCATGATCGAACACGTGCTTTCCGATGGGCCCCAGCCGAATTCACCGTTCAGCACCCTCATCGATCTGGTGATGATGTTGATCGGTTCGGGTCGTGAGCGCACGACCGAGGAGTTCGCCGAACTGGCGCAGCAGGCCGGACTGGAATTCCTCGGGGTTCGGCGCGGCGCGATGCCGTTCGGATTGATCGAAACCAAACTGCCGGGCTGAGATTCAGGCGATGTCCGCGGACGGTCAGTGCTCGTCCGCGGCGTCCTTGGTGTCCTTGTGCTCGGCCTCGTCCGCGAGCAGCTTGTCCAGATGATCGAGCAGTTCGGCATGCCACTTCAGCTCGGCCTCGATCCGAAGTTCGATGTGCCGGAACGTCATTCGCTCCATACCGTGAATATGCGGTTCAGCCACCCGCTGCTGCTGCCGCCACGAGGACTGCAGCGTCTCATAGGCGAGTTTGCGTTCCTCGAGGTAGGCCCGCAGGTCCTCTTCGGGCATATCGAACGTGTTCTGCATGGCCAGGTCGACCGGGTCGGGTCGCACGCGTGCGGTGCGCAGGGCCTCGTCGCGGTGGGCGATCAGCTCGTTGCGGCCGGCATCGGTGATTCGGTAGACGGTCCGTGCCGGGAAGTTGCCCTCCTGCTCGGTGCGGACGGCCTCGATCAGATCCTCGGCGGCCATTCGGTGCAGCGCGCCGTAGAGCGAACCCGGTTTGACGTCACTCCAGAGGTCCATGCGGTCGAGTTCCGCGGCCCGTCTGATCTGGTGACCGTGCATCGGGCCGCCTTTGGCCAGAGCTCCGAGAACGAAGATCCGAACGCTGTTCACGCGACTAGTAAAGCATGAGTAGCCGCAGGCGAGCAAAGGTTGCCGGACCCGTATTTCGCATGCGGCCACTCTCGGATGACTAGATCTGCACAAGTACTCGCGTATGAGTAGTCTGAGGTGACATCGACAGGTGATCACCAGGGAGGACATCGTGACGACTCGAAGACAGCTATTGGCCGCCATGGCCGAGGTGGGGGTGCTGCTGGGCGTGAACGCCGTTGTCACCAGTTGCAGTACAGGCACTCCCAAGAGGGCGGTGCAGCAGGCGGGGGTCGGTGATGGAGAGTGGACGCCGCCGCGTTCACCACCCAAGACCAGTCCCGGAGTCAGTCGATTTACGCTGCCATTCAGGCGTCCGCCGGAACTGCGGCCCACCCGCGACGACCCGTCGGGCACCTACTACGACCTGGCGCAACAGGCGGGCACCGCGGAGATCATTCCCGGTCTGCGCACACCGATTTGGGGATACGGGGGCACCTTTCCCGGTCCCACCGTCATCGGGCGATCGGATCGACCGGTCATCATCCGCCATCGCAATGAGCTGCGGGTGCCGGTGTCGGTGCATCTGCACGGCGGGCGCACCCCCGCTACCTCGGACGGGTATCCGACCGATCTCATCGCGCCCGGCGGCAGCCGTGAATACACCTATCCGCAGGGCCAGCGCGCGGCCACGCTCTGGTATCACGATCACCGCGTGGACTTCACCGCACCGCAGGTGCATATGGGCCTGGCCGGATTCCATCTCATTCGCGACGATGTCGATGACGCACTGCCACTGCCCAAGGGAGACAAGGACATTCCCGTCCTGCTCACGGATCGGCTTTTCGAGGCCGATGGCGCGATGTTCTACCCGTCGGTGGATCCGAGCCTGAGCAAACCGGGCATCTATCCATGGGCGATGAACGGTTTCTACGGTGACACCATGCTGGTGAACGGGGTGCCGTGGCCGCTGCTGCAGGTCTCGGCGACCAAGTATCGGTTCCGGATTCTCAATGCCTCCAATGCCAGGATCTACGAGCTCAAACTCGATCCCGCACCCCCCGGCGGCGTGCATTTCGTGCAGGTCGGCAGTGACGGCGGACTGCTCGCCGGGCCGGTATCGCAGGATCGGCTGGTGATCTCCCCGGCCGAAAGATTCGACGTCATCATCGATTTCGCCGCCTACCCGGTGGGGACCCGGGTCGTGATGGCCAACAGTTGGGCCGACAAGCCCGTCATCGATCAGGTCATGGCCTTCGATGTGGTGCGCACCGAACCCGAGCGCAGCAGCGTTCCCGCGGTGCTGTCCACCCCGGACATGCCCGACCCGAACGCTGCGGTCAAAACGCGCAAATTCGAGGTCAAACGCCGTTCGGACGGGATGTGGGGGATCAACGGCGATATGTTCGACGAGCACCGGATCAGTGCCGATCCCAAGCTGGGTACCACCGAGATCTGGGAATTCACCAGTGACGTAAGGCATCCCATGCATCTGCACCTCGTGCACTTCGCGGTGCTCTCGCGCTCGTATCCCGCGCTCGGTCCGTTCGACGCGGGACTGAAGGACACCGTGCATGTGCGGCCGGGGGAGACCGTGCGGGTCGCGGCCAGGTTCGACGGCTGGCCCGGTAAGTACGTCTTCCACTGCCACAACCTCGAGCACGAGGACATGATGATGATGGCCAACTTCCAGGTCACTCCCTGAATTCACCCCCGCGAGGGTTGTTCGCGGGCATTCACTCGTGCTGTACTAGTCGTACGCGAGTAGTCGTACAAGACTAAATTTCGGAGGCATGATGACCTGGCAGGAGTCCGCCACCTCGGGTGGCGGCACACAAGAGATCGACGCAACACGATGGCGGCAACTAGCGGTCGCCATGGCCGGAGCCTTCCTGATCCTGTTGGACAGCACGATCGTCAATGTCGCCGTGCCGTCCATCCAGCGCGATTTCGGCAGCGAGTACAGCGCCGTGGAATGGGTGGTCACCGCGTACGCGCTGGCCTACGGCGTACTACTGATTCCCGGTGGCCGCCTCGGCGACCGCTTCGGGCACAAAACCCTGTTCATGATCTCTGTCGCGGGCTTCGCGATCGCCTCGATCCTGTGCGGCACAGCGCAATCGGTGGGCCAGCTGATCGCCTGGCAGGTGGTGCTCGGCGCGATGGCAGGGTTGATGAATCCGCAGATTTTGGCGGTCATTCAGACCGCGTTCCCATGGCAGGAACGCGGTAAGGCGTACGCCATCTACGGCGCGGTGAGCGGTTTCGCGACCGCGGTCGCTCCGCTGCTGGCGGGCCTGCTCATCCAGTGGAATATCGGCGACTACCAGTGGCGGCCGATCTTCCTGGTGAACGTGCCGATCGCGATCGTGGCGTTGGCGGCCGCGGCGCGAATCATGCGGCCCACCAAGGGTCGTGGCGGTTCGCTCGACCCACTGGGGATTGTGATGATCGCTGTGACGGTCTTCCTGATCGGCTTCCCACTCATCGAGGGTCAGAGCCAGGATTGGCCGGTCTGGATCTTCGTGATGTTGGCGGCCGCGGTGCCGCTGCTGATCGCGTTCGTGGTGTGGGAGCAGCGGCGCGGTAAGTCCGGGCATGAGCCGCTCATCGATATCGGCATGTTCCGCAATCGCGCGTTCAGCGCGGGCGTGGGGATCGGCTTCGCCTATTTCGCCGGTTTCATCAGCCTGTGGTTCATCCTGTCGGTCTATCTGCAATCAGGTCTGCAGCGTTCGGCATTGACCGCGGGCTTGATCCTGTTGCCGTTCGCGCTGGGCACGCTGTTCGGCTCGATGTTCTCGGACAAGGCGCACACCAAGCTCGGCAAATGGGTGATGTCGATGGGGCTGGGCGTCGTAATGGTCGGTCTCGCAGGGATTCTCGGCACCGCGATCTGGGTGGGCCCCACCATGTCCGGCTGGGAACTCACCCCGTGGCTGCTCATCGCCGGCATCGGTTCGGGCCTGGTGATCGCCCCGAACGTCGATGTGGTGATGAGCGGTGTCGGCTGGTCCGACGCGGGCTCGGCGGCCGGTGTCCTCAATGTCGCGCAGCGCCTGGGCAGCGCGCTGGGCATCGCCCTGGCTGCGGTCGCGTTCTTCGGCATTCTCAAAAGCGCGTCAGTCGATTCGGCCGAACATGAAGCGCCGCAACTGCGTTCGGAGCTGATCGCCACCCAGATGCTCGGCACCGATGCCGATGTCGACGCCGCAGTGCAACGCTTCGTGGATTGCTATGACAAGCGATCGCACGCCAAGAACTGGACCGACGAAGTCCCCGGCTGTCCACTGCAGGCCACCGAAGACCCCGTCGGAACCGCCTTCGCCAGCGCCATCGACCGCACCGTCAAACGCAACTTCACCACCGCCCTGATGGGCGGCACCGGAGTTTCACTCGGCCTGGTCACCATGGCGTTCCTGCTCGTGTTCGCCCTGCCCGCACGCAAACCCGAAGGTGCGGACGGTTCTTGGGGCGATAACGCGGGGGAATGGACCGGCAATGCCGGGGGAGGCGAATGGAGTGGCGGCACCGGCGGCGGTGAATGGACCGGCTCCGCGGCCGAATCCGGTGACGAGACCACCCGCTGGACCGCGCCACCCCGCTGAATCCCGCTACACCCCAACCCCTTCGACCACCCGAATACCCCACGGACCCCTCCGCTCCCCCCAAGGGCATCCGTGGGGCTCGGC